>NZ_JAEH01000036.1 GCF_000518805.1 Shewanella waksmanii ATCC BAA-643 | reverse complement strand
TGCGACATTAGCTCAGTTGGTAGAGCGATACCTTGCCAAGGTATAGGTCATCGGTTCGAACCCGATATGTCGCTCCAATCTACTAAGGCGCGATGGCAGAATGGCTATGCTGCGGATTGCAAATCCGTCGATCTCGGTTCGACTCCGGGTCGCGCCTCCACTTTAATGTTTTAGTGCGTAAGCGGTAAAACACACTTTGCCCGAGTGGTGGAATTGGTAGACACAAGGGATTTAAAATCCCTCGCTGAATAAGCGTGCCGGTTCAAGTCCGGCCTCGGGTACCATCATTCGATGACAAAAAGCCTCAACATTTGTTGGGGCTTTTTTGTTTGCTCAATCTAATTTCAATTTTCTTATCTGCAATAGATAGGTATAATGTATGCAAGTTTCTGTAGTGGTCGTATTATGAAATCAAATCAAGGTTTTACACTAATTGAATTAGTGGTGGTTATCATTATATTGGGTGTGCTTGCCGTTGTGGCCGCGCCGCGATTTATTAACCTAAGTCAAGATGCCCATGAATCAGTTGCTAAAGCAGCATTTGGTGCGTTTAGCTCTGCGGTTGGGTTATATCATCAGTGTTGGCAAGTCGAAGGCAGTAACCGCAATGAGTTCAACTTAGCCTGCTATGGTGATGGGAGTATTGACTCCACGAACACTGGTTATCCTTTAGGACAAGACACCTTAGCTGGCGGCAACAACGGTACTCAACTTAATGGTGAATACTGTCGCGAACTCTGGCAAGGATTGCTAGACAACAATGAGTTTGTATTGAGCTATCATCACGATGCTGCATTTGGTGGCGACACAGATATTGTCTATTGGTATGCCGGTGGTGCTGTCAGTAGCCCTAACACCTACTGCTATTTCAACTACATAGCCGATGATCAGCGCAAGGGACAAGAGAATTGGCAATTACGCTATTACCCTGGAGAGGGTAAAACAGTCGTAACGCGCGCGACATTAGGTTAATTGTTTAGGTTAAACACCGAGTTAAATTAAGTTTTTATTTCATTTCCAGTTGATAGTACCAATTTGCTGACTTTTTGCCATAATTTATACTGGAGGTATGGCAATGGTCAGCTTGGTTCGTGCTCTATGTATATTGGTGTTACTCAGCAGTTTGACGCTTCAAGCTGGGGATAATCTCAACCTCGCGATTAGCAGTTTAAGGCACCAAGTTAACATCATTCATTTTGCCACTCATGATGAACTGTTCGCCAGCCATTTAGATACGCTTGATAATGAGCCCGCTATTGGCCAGTTGCAGCCAATTATTAACGATGTGCGTATGTTCTGGCAAAGTCAGCAAATTCCCCTACGTGATCGATCAACTAACTTTGATGAACCATCAACTGATACCATACTCAGCCAAGTGCTTGGCAGTGAGCCAGCGTTAGAAGACTATTTAGCAGTCAGTAATCGAATTCGCTATTTAAGTTTTGCTAGTGCCCAATACGATTGGCAAGCTATTAGCCCTGGAGGCTGGTTAAAATTAGGCGATGCGCACCGCAGTATTCCAAAGCTACGCACTCGATTAGCGCATTTAAGCGATAACTCAGTGCAAGATCTCAATAATGTCGTGTTCGATGACGCTTTAGAGCAGACAGTATTAAACTTTCAAAGGCGCCATGGGTTAGAACCTGATGGCGTGGTAGGCCCCGCAACATTACGTTGGCTTAATACGACAGCCTATCAACGGGCGACAATCATTGCTGAAGATTTTGTTAATAGAAGTCGTTATTTAGCTTCCGTCGGGCAGCGGTATTTACTGATTAATATTCCTGCATACGAAATGGTGTTAGTCGACAGCGATCAGGTAGTGTTGAATTCTAGGGTTATTGTCGGTAAACCGTACCGTAAAACGCCGTTGCTGCAGAGTCAGATCAGTAATATGGTGCTTAACCCTACCTGGCGTGTGCCACGTAAATTGCTTAAACGCGATTTGTTACCGAAAGTCGGTGCAGATGGTAGCTATATCAGTGAAGGTAAATTTCAAGTTTACAATCGCGCAGGTGATCTGGTGGTTAAATCTGATCAAGAGTGGCAAGACCTCGCTTTTGGTGACTTCCCTTACCGGTTAGTTCAGCAAGCTGGTGAGTCGAATACGCTTGGGCGTTATAAGTTCTTTTTTGAAAACTCCTACAATGTATATTTACACGACACATTAGACACAGAGCTGTTTGAGCGCAGTGATAGAGCGTTATCGTCTGGATGTATTCGGGTTGAAAAAATCGAGCAACTTGCCAACTGGATGGCGGCGAATCTTGTCAAAGATAAGCAAACATGGGTAGAGATGCAGGATGATAGAAACACGACTCAGTGGTTTTCATTGCATCAAACCTTACCCGTTCATTTAGTATATTGGACCTCTTGGGTCGGAAAACAAAATAAACTCCAATTTAGAACAGATATATATAAACGTCATCAAAAGCTTAGCCTTGAACTCGCCAGCCAATAAGGGTTGTAGGCAATAACCCCAAGTCAACTTTATCCGCATTAAACTTGCTTTCATTGATTAAAACGGCTAATTTGTCGCCTGTTTTGGTTAAAAAATAGGCTTTGGTGGTTAATGTGTCGATAGTTTGTACCTCTCGTAGACAAGTGTTATTAGGATTAAGTGGCGTGGCGATGTATTCAGTGTTACCGAGTAAGGCACACGCAAGTCGTTCAACGAAAGGAATTCGACAGCTAAGCTTTTATAACAGACATACTGGTGAGCAGACTCAAGGGCGTTACTGGGTTGATGGTGATTATCAGCATAAAACCTTGACCGAGTTTAGCCATGTTTTGCGTGATCATCGTCGTAATGAATCTGCGCCGATGGATAAGCGCTTGTATGACTTTTTATTCAACTTGCAGCAATCAGTGAACTTTGATGAAGAGTTTCATGTGATTTCTGGTTATCGTTCGCCTAAAACCAATGCAATGCTTGCGGCTAAGAGCAATGGCGTAGCCAAGAAAAGTTATCATATGAAAGGCATGGCGATGGATATTGCGGTGCCAGGGATTGATCTTAAAACCTTGCGCGAAGCTGCGATAGAACTCAAGCTCGGTGGTGTGGGCTATTACCCACGTTCGGGCTTTATTCATGTCGATACAGGCCCAGTAAGAACCTGGTAAGCCACCTATTGCGCTAGAGGCTGAAAGTATTTGTTGTTGTGGGGCGGCTGTGCTAGTATTGCCGCGCTTAAAAAGCGGTTGTCATTGGTCGAAAATGGCAACCAACCTAAATTTGTTATTATAAGTGAGAAAAACATGTCTTATACAATCGTTGCACAAACACGTACTACAAGTGGGAAAGGTTCGAGCCGCCGCCTACGTCATGCTGGTAAAGTACCTGCAGTTATCTATGGCGCAGGTAAAGAAGCAGTTTCTATCGAATTTGCTCACAAAGATATCATCAACATTCAAGAGAATGCTGATTTCTACACCAGCGATATCACTATTACTTTAGACGGTAAAGATATCACTGTACGTGCACAAGCTATGCAACGTCACGCATTCAAGCCTCTAATCGAGCACGTTGATTTCACTTACGCTTAATTGCTGAGTTTAACAACGAAAAAGCGCCTTTAAGGCGCTTTTTTTATGGCTGCTATTCGTCGGTTTTCTCTGGGCAGCGTGCGATTATTTGTGTTTCTCCGGTAGGGCTTTGTTCTTCTAGCATGACGTCAAACCCCCAAAGCCGATGCAAGTGCTTTACGACCTCATGACGGCTTTCCGCTAATGGTATGCGGTTGTTGGGGACATACCTTAGTGTTAACGACCTATCACCGCTAATGGCGACATTTTACACTTGGATATTGGGCTCTAAGTTTGACAAGTTGTATTGCTGCGACAGCATTTGACGAATATCGCGATACCCTTGTTCATCATGTATCGCTGAGACACTAAGGTTTTGTTTTTGATCGTCATCTAAAATACCAAATAGTTTGAATTGCCTAATGATATTGGGTGATAAATACTGACTGATAAAACTCTCGTCTTTAAAATTCTGCATAGCAAAATGAACGGTTTCTAACCAGTTGCTACCTGCCATATCTGGAAACCACTGCTTGTCCTCTTCGGTGGGGTTTTCACATATCCGGCGAATATCCACAAACATATTAAAGCCCAGCGCATAGGGATTAATGCCGCTGTAATAAGGGCTATTGTAACTGGGCTGAGCAACGACATTAGTATGGCTTTGCAGGAACTCCATCATAAACCTATCGGTAACTAATCCATCATCGTACAGGTGGTTTAATATCGTATAGTGCCAGAAGGTAGCCCAGCCTTCGTTCATCACTTGGGTCTGCTTTTGTGGGTAAAAGTATTGGCCCATTTTTCGTACGATACGCACGATCTCGCGCTGCCATGGTTCAAGTAATGGCGCGTGTTTTTCTATAAAGTACAAAACATTTTCTTGTGGTTCAGTGGGGAAGGTGGGCTGTAACTCTTCAGGCGCTGCTGTTTGACTTAATGGCACCGTGCGCCAAAGATCATTCACTTGGCTTTGTAGATACTCTTCTCGTTGTTTTTGGCGAACCTTTTCTTCTTTAAATGATATTTCGCTAGGGCGTTTATAACGGTCAACCCCGTAATTCATCAAGGCATGGCAAGAATCGATAATTAGCTCAACTTGCTCGGTACCATGGCGCTCTTCACAATCACTGATATAGTTTTTAGCAAATACGAGGTAGTCGATAATAGAACTGGCGTCGGTCCAGGTTTTAAATAGGTAGTTATTTTTAAAAAAGCTGTTGTGGCCAAAAGAGGCGTGGGCCATCACTAATGCCTGCATCGTGATGGTGTTTTCTTCCATTAAATAAGCGATGCAAGGGTCAGAGTTGATAACAATTTCATAGGCTAAGCCCATTTGCCCGCGCTTGTAACCTTGTTCTGTTTCAATAAACTTTTTGCCAAATGACCAATGGGTATAACCAATGGGCATCCCAATTCCAGCATAGGCATCCATCATCTGCTCAGCAGTGATCACTTCAATTTGATTCGGGTAAGCATCAAGCTTGTAGTGATTGGCTACTCGCTCAATTTCCCCTAAATATTGTTGTAATAGCTCGAATGTCCAATCTGGACCGTCACTTAATGGCTGTTTTTTAGGACTTTCCATAGCGCCTCCTACTAGACCGATTGCTTTTTAAATAGCTCCCTAAACACAGGGTAAATATCTTCGGCTTGTTTTATGTGTTGTACGGCAATATTGTCGTAGGCACTTTGTAAAGCTTCATACTCTCGCCACAAGGTTTGATGCGCCCGGTTGGTGATTTCGATATAGCTAAAGTAGCGAACTACTGGTAGTAACTGTTTTTGCAGTAATTGGCGACACGCAGGAGAATCATCGGCCCAGTTATCTCCATCGGAGGCCTGCGCAGCGTATATGTTCCATTCGCTCTCTGGATAACGTTTTTGTTGGATCTCATGCATTAATTTCAACGCACTTGAGACTATGGTGCCACCGGTTTCTTGAGAGTAGAAAAATTCGTGTTCATCGACTTCTTTAGCCTGAGTGTGATGACGAATGTAGACCACTTCTAAATTTTTGTACGTCCGGGTCAGGAAAAGGTACAGCAAAATGTAAAAACGTTTCGCCATATCTTTAGTCGCTTGATCCATCGAACCAGACACATCCATTAAACAAAACATCACTGCTTGACTAGAAGGGACCTCCTTTTTAGCAAAGTTGTTGTACCTAAGGTCAAAGGTATCAATAAATGGCACTTTGGCGATGCGCTCTTTAAGCTGCAATATCTCTGCTTTAGTCGCCAAAATCTCATCACTGCTGGAACCTGGGGTGTTTTCCAAGTCCGCTAGTGTCTCCTCAAGTGCAGCAAGTTGTTTGCGTTTATTACTGGTCATCGCCGTTCGTCTAGCTAATGAAGATCGTAGTGAACGTACAATATTGATGTTGGCCGGTACGCCGTCATTGGTAAATCCAGCGCGATAGGTTTGATACTCAACCAGTTTATTGAGGCGGTTGTTTTGCAGGTTTGGCAGCTCTAAGTCTTCAAATAACAGCTCCAAATATTCGTCTTTTGAAATTTGAAACACAAAATCATCTTGTCCTTCACCGGAATCTGATGCTTCGCCTTGCCCGGCGCCTTGCCCACCGCCTTGAGGTGGTCTTTCTATTTGATCTCCTTTGGTAAATTGGTCATTACCGGGGTGAACTCGTTCTCTGACACCACCTTGTCCTTGATGAAAAGTTGGCTCGCTAATATCGCGAGTTGGAATACTGATCTTCTCACCTTTATCAACGTCAGTAACACTACGACGAGTGACGGCGTCACTGACAGCTTTTTTGATTTGCTTCTTATAACGATTAATAAAGCGCTGTCGATTTACGGTGCTTTTTCCTTTGGCATTAAGCCTGCGGTCTATGAAATTGGCCATATACACCTCGCTAGTCAAGCGGGGAGTTGCCTCCCCATGACAAAGTTTAAGACGACTTTCTCACTCGTAAATACCACTCAGATAGCAATCTTACTTGCTTTTTGGTGTAGCCTTTTTCCATCATTCTGTTGACGAAATCATCGTGTTTTCGCTGATCATCCGTCGATGTTTTTGCGTTGAATGAAATAACCGGTAATAGGTCTTCCGTGTTGGAGAACATTTTCTTCTCTATCACCGTCCTGAGTTTTTCGTAGCTAGTCCATAATGGGTTAGTACCTTCGTTGTTGGCGCGGGCACGCAGTACAAAATTTACAATCTCATTGCGGAAATCTTTGGGATTGCTAATGCCTGCGGGCTTCTCTATTTTCTCCAGTTCGGCGTTCAATGCCGATCTATCGAATAATTGTCCGGTTTCAGGATCGCGGTATTCTTGATCTTGAATCCAAAAATCGGCATAGGTGACATACCTATCAAAGATGTTTTGCCCGTATTCAGAATAAGACTCTAAATACGCAGTTTGGATTTCTTTGCCGATGAACTCCACATATTTGGGGATTAAGTAGCCTTTTAAAAACTCCAAGTAACGCTCGGCCATCTCCGATGGGAACTGCTCTTGTTCTATTTGCCTTTCTAAAACATAAAACAGGTGAACGGGATTCGCTGCGATTTCACTGTGGTCGAAATTAAACACTTTTGACAAAATCTTAAACGCAAATCGGGTAGATAACCCCTCCATCCCTTCATCTACACCAGCGTAGTCACGGTATTCTTGATAGGACTTAGCTTTAGGGTCGGTGTCTTTGAGGCTTTCACCATCATACACACGCATTTTGGAGTAAACAGAGGAGTTTTCCGGTGTTTTTATGCGAGATAACACGCTAAATTGCGCTAATGTTTCCAGCGTTCCTGGCGCACAAGGAGCGGTACTGAGCTCAGAATGAGCCAGCAATTTGTCATATATTTGGATCTCTTCAGATACCCGGAGACAGTAGGGGACTTTAACAATGTAAACACGATCTAAGAAAGCCTCGTTGGTTTTGTTGTTTCTAAATGTCGTCCATTCCGATTCATTAGAATGTGCCAAGATGATGCCGCTATAGGGAATAGCAGATAATCCCTCAGTGCCATTAAAGTTACCCTCTTGAGTGGCTGTAAGCAGCGGATGTAACACCTTTATCGGCGCCTTAAACATCTCCACAAACTCCATTAAACCTTGGTTAGCGCGGCATAGTGCGCCTGAATAGGAGTAGGCATCAGCATCATGCTGGGCAAAATGTTCCAGCTGCCTAATATCCACCTTGCCGACCAATGAGGAGATGTCTTGGTTATTTTCGTCCCCTGGTTCTGTTTTTGCTATTGCCATCTGGTCGAGGATTGATGGATAGACTTTAACAACGCGGAACTTAGAAATATCGCCGCCATATTCATGCAAGCGTTTCACCGCCCACGGCGACATAATGCATTTGATATAGCGCTCTGGGATACCATATTCGCTTTTTAATAACTCGCCATCTTCTTCTGGGTCAAATAGGCTAAAAGGGTGATCGTTAACTGGACTTCTCACCCCGTCGGCGCTCAGCACATAAATAGGCACATGCTGCATAAGTGCTTTGAGCTTCTCTGCTAAAGAGGATTTACCGCCACCCACAGGACCCAACAAATAGAGGATCTGCTTGGACTCTTCCAGCCCTTGAGCAGAATGCTTCAAATAGGCGACAATTTGCTCGATGGCTTCTTCCATGCCATAGAAGTCTTTGAATGCGGGATAGCGTGAAATGAGTCTATTGGAAAAAATTCGGCTTAATATCGGATCTTTTGAGGTATCGACAACTTCAGGCTCACCGATTGCAATCAAAAGCCGCTCTGCTGCCGAGTCATAAGCGATGCGATCTTCCTTACAAATCTGCAGAAATTCTTGCAATGAATACTCTTCATCTAGCTTTTTTTCGTAGCGCTGTTGGTAATGCTCAAATATACCCATTTTCCACCCCCTGAGACGCTCAAATAAGATAAATTGGGGTGACTAAACCAAGCCACCTATATTTAAATATAGTTGGCTTTTAAAAACTTGCAGAGAAAAAGTCTAATAAAAACAATAAGAAAACGTTGCAATTGCAACAGTTGCAATTAGTGGCGTGTTAAAGGTTGAGTGAAAAAACCATAAAAAAAGGAGCCTTAAGGCTCCTTTTGAACTTGTGGCATAGTTTAGCCAGCGAAGTTTTGGTTAACGAATTCCCAGTTAACTAGTTCCCAGAAGTGAGCTAGATAGTCAGGGCGAACGTTACGGTAATCGATGTAGTATGCGTGCTCCCAAACATCAACAGTCATTAAAGGTGTAACACCTTCATCTGTTAACGGGGTTGCTGCATTGCTAGTGTTAACAATTGCTACGCTACCGTCAGCATTTTTAACTAGCCAAGTCCAAGCACTACCGAAGTTGTTTACAGCTGCATCGGTAAATTTAGCCTTAAACTCATCAAAAGAACCGAACGCTGCATCGATTGCTGCAGCGATATCACCGGTTGCTGCACCGCCACCATTTGGTGATAGGCAGTTCCAATAGAAAGTGTGGTTCCAAATTTGGGCTGCGTTATTAAAGATACCACCAGTAGAGGTCTTAATAATCTCTTCTAGGCTCTTTTCTGCAAGTTCAGTACCTTCAACTAAACCGTTAAGCTTTACTACGTAGGTGTTGTGATGCTTGCCGTAGTGAAACTCAATAGTTTCTTGAGAAATATGGGGCTCAAGTGCGTTCTTAGCATAAGGTAATGCGGGTAATTCAAAAGCCATTTGTATTCTCCATTGACATTCAATTGTCTTTATTAGTTTTGCTCACTGCGCCACATTCTACCTGATAATAACGTGATGTGAATCATTGTTTTTGGCATTTTATAGATTATTTTAATCGGTTTTTACCTTGTAGCTAAAGCCCCTAAAAAAAGTAGGTTTTAGTTATGCCCCTTCCTGACGTACAATAGCCTAAACCAACGATTACCTTATGATGTGAGTATTAGGAATTTATATGGAAACCAATGAAACAGTAGAAAAGATTAAGCAGCAAATCGCAGAAAACCCAATCATTCTTTACATGAAGGGTTCACCTAAATTACCAAGCTGTGGTTTCTCTTCTCAGGTAGGCCAAATTATGATCAACTGTGGCGCTCAGTTTGCTTATGTTGATATTCTGCAGCACCCTGATATTCGTTCTGAGTTACCAAAATACGCTAATTGGCCGACATTCCCACAATTATGGGTAGAGGGTGAATTGGTTGGTGGCTGTGATATTTTGGTTGAAATGTATCAAAAAGGTGAGCTACAGACGCTGATTGCTGAAACTGCGGCTAAATACCCAGCGCAAGAAAGCTAATTACAGCCTAAATATTACTTAAAAAAGCCCGCTTTCGCGGGCTTTTTTATTTACACTTGCGCTGGTTTTTCAGGCAAAGGAAGTAGCAAGTTCATTGTAATGGCGACAATGCCACACAAGCTAATTCCCGTTAGGCTGAAAGAGCCGATACCAAATGCCATGCCGCCTATGCCAAACACCAATGTCACGCCAACAATACATAAGTTTCTTGGCTCGCTTAAATCGACTTGATTCTTAATCAGTGCATTTAAACCAACTGCAGCAATAGAGCCAAATAACAAGCACATAATGCCGCCCATAACGGGCACTGGAATGGTTTGCATTAACGCACCGAGTTTACCGACAAAGGCCAACACGATGGCTGTGATGGCTGTCCAGGTCATGATGACTGGATTGAAATTCTTGGTTAAGGTTACCGCACCGGTGACTTCTGAGTAGGTGGTATTAGGTGGCCCACCAAATGCTGACGCTGCAATTGTCGCGACACCATCACCGGCTAAAGTACGATGTAAACCAGGTTTTTTCATATAGTCCTTACCGGTAACATTGGAGATCGCTAAAATATCTCCTATATGCTCTACAGCAGGGGCGATTGCGACAGGGATCATAAAGGCGATTGCATGCCAGTTAAACTCAGGTGCGACAAAGTTTGGCATTGCCAACCAGGCGGCTTGCTCGACAACAGAAAAATCTACAATTCCATAAAGCAGACTCAAACTGTAGCCGACAATAATACCCGCTAAAATGGGCATTAATTTTAATAAGCCTTTAGCAAATATCGCTACGGTAATTGTGGTGAGTAACGAAGCTAAAGAGATGATTATTGCCGTGTTATAGTCGACTAATACCGCGCTGCCATCTCCCGTTTTACCTAGCGCCATATTGACCGCAACAGGCGCAAGTCCGAGGCCAATAACGATAATAACGGGCCCAACAACAACGGGAGGCAATAGACGTTTAATAAAGCCATCTCCTCGTACTTTTACCAGCGACGCCAAACAGATATAAACTAAACCAGCTGCCATTAACCCGCCCATGGTTGAGGGGATCCCCCAAGTTTGAACCCCGTACATGATGGGGGCGATGAAAGCAAAAGAGGAGGCCAAAAAAATGGGTATTTGACGTTTAGTGATTAACTGAAAGAGTAGGGTACCGATACCAGCGGTGAACAAGGCAACGTTAGTGTCAAGGCCGGTTAACAATGGCATCAGTACGAGCGCACCAAAAGCCACAAATAACATCTGCGCACCTTGAAGTGGCAAAGCTAAATTTTTCATTGTTATTCTCATTTTTGGATAAACTTAACAATAGTAACCACCATTGGATACTTTTTCATTATCTTTGCTCACATATCCCTCTTTTTTATGAATAAAGAACCAGCAAAAGGCTGTTTCTATAGGACTGAATGTGCATCGCTAACAGATTAATGTGTTACACTCTTTTCATTATTCATCGAGATAGATTTTGATACGGATGTTTATACGCCTAATTACTGCATCACTAGTCATATTCAGCAGCTTATTCATTACATCACCCCTACTTGCTGCTGTGAGCAGTGCTTTAGATGAGAGCACTGTTGCTGTTGAAGACCGTTCTCGTACACTACGTAGCAAGGCACTTAAGACTGCATTGCAGGATGTGATTTTAAAGAACTCTGGCAGTGAAGCCGCTTTATCTCACCCCGTTATCCTCGAGAGCCTCAAGAACCCCAGTAGTCTGACGACACAGTTTGGTTACCAAGAAGCCGATGGCGAGTTGCTGCTTAATGTCAGTTTTGATCACAGCAAAATTATTGCGCTGTTACGTCAAGCACAACTACCCGTTTGGGGTAAACAGCGGCCAACAACGTTATTTTGGCTGGCGCAGTCAGATATGACTGACAGAATGATTATCAGTGACTCTTCTGATAGCGAGTTAAGACAAGTTTTTAATGACTTCACCCAAGCAAGGGCTATCCCGTCAGTTTTTCCTTTAATGGATCTTGATGATTCGATGAACATTTCGGTCAATGACGTCCGAGGATTGTTTGTCGAGCCAGTGGCCTTAGCCAGTGCTAGATACCAACCTGATTATTTTGTCTTGGCTTCTATCGATACGGTGAATGAGCAAACCCGTTATGCTTTTTCGCTTTACCAAACTCAGACTGATGATGCACTCTTAACGCCGTTAGTATCCAAACGTGCTGAGGTTACCAGTGCCGATGACGCTGCGGCACAAATTCTTTCTGCTGTTAGCGAATATTATGCGGGCCGCTATGCGATTGCAGATAGTGGTGAAGCGAACACCACTAATATACGCTTTGTCGATATCGCCAATCGCAAACAGTTGGTCGATATTGAAAAGTACTTGCTACAACTCAGTGCGGTGAGCGCCGTGAGGTTGGTCTCACTTAATGGCTTATCGGTAGAGTATCAGCTTAACTTATTTGGTACCGAAGAAGATTTACATCGGTTAATGAAATTAGAGTCAAGAATTGATGAATTGCCACAATTGGAACTCGAGCTTGATCAACAAAGTTTGAGCGTTCCTGAGTACATTTGGCAGGGCTAGTTTGCTCATCCATTTGTAAATATATAAATAGATAGAGATTTTATTGAGTGAATTTTAACTCACCAAGACAATTGTCGCTGCCGGTTCACTTACCGGATGATGAGACATTTAGTAGTTATTACCCCGCTGCAGGCAATGATCAATTGATCCAAAGCTTGCAGGCATGTGCCCTTGGCACTTCAGAAAGTTCGGTTTACCTATGGGGACCCATTAAATCGGGCCGCACCCATCTGATGCACGCAACCTGTGCACAAGCCAATGAAGCAGGAAAAAGTAGTTTTTATTTGCCGTTGGGCATCCATGCTAGTATTTCTACCGAGCTGTTAGAAGGCCTTGAGCAACTTGATCTAGTGTGCATCGACGATATCGATGCCATCGCAGGGCACCCGTTATGGGAAGAAGCTTTGTTTGATTTGTATAATCGAATGGCAGAGCAGCATGGCAACACCTTAGTGGTGAGTGCCAGCAGTGCCGCCACTGAAGCTGGTTTCACTTTGCCTGATTTAGTATCCAGAATGCAATGGGGGCTCACTTATCAGTTACAACCTATGGCTGATGAAGAAAAGCTTGCAGCACTGCAGCGCCGAGCAGCAATGCGAGGCTTACAACTCCCTGAAGATGTCGGGCGTTTTCTACTTAATCGACTGGCGAGGGATCTAAGGACATTGTTTGATGTGCTTGATCGTCTTGATAAAGATTCATTGGTCCATCAGCGTAAGCTAACAATCCCATTTGTAAAAGAGATGCTTAGGCTATAGCCTAAGCATCTTGGTTTCTCACATCATATTTAGTGGCGATTGCCACTTAACTGCAGCGGCGGCTCCATTTGAGCGCTCACAGCTGGTGTCCGCTGATAACTTTGTACTCCTGCTTGCTGCGGATTGATTAAAACTAAATTATCAGCCCAGCTTTTTCCTGCTTCCATAGCAATTGGCGCGGGCAGTGAGCTAACTAAGGCATTGCCATCTAATTCTGGCATCATTTGGTTTATGACCAATGCCGAGCGGTTTTCTAGTGCTGCTTCACCAATTCTGCCTCTTTGGCCCCAATCGACGATGATATTATATTTGTTTGGGTTTTCGGGGCTATCAGTGACACCCACATCACGCAAAATGCCATAGCGGTAGCTCATCATGGCTTCTTCAAACAACATTGCGGCATCTTCCCGCGGTGTTGAATAGGCATAGGAATCAGACGCTCTATCGGCGCTAAAGAAGCCAGTAATGTCGGCTGGGGTATAGCCTTTTTGGGTTTCCGTGGCACTTTTGCCTCTAAAGAGTACATCGGCTAAGTCAAACAGTTCTTGGCTGTTGAGTGGGTATTGTGATGTCAACATATCTGAAATGAGCGCTTTATCATTATTGCGCCTGACGTAATCGTCGTACAGCGTCGGCCCGGTAAGCTCGCCATGGATACTTCGAGGAAAGAAGTCATTAGCGTGGGCTAGCTCATGGTATAACAAAGAGGCAAGATCGCCAGACAATTGCTGCATATCGCGGCTATTTCGCTGCGTAATGTCATCAATATAAGAGACATATTTATTATCTTTCACATAGCGCCAGGGCATTAAAAAAGGCTAACTCATTGCTAAAACCAGAACGATAATCTGGCGCCTCGTTGATACTATCTCGTTGCTCTGGCGTTAGCCATAAATCATTGGGGTCAAGATAGATGGCACCGGTTACCACCCAGTAAAAAGAGGGGCGTACGTCATAACTGATCACTATCGCTGTGACCGATTGTAATAAGGTAGCAAAATCACTATGGGGATCGAGCTCTGTTAGGAAACGTTCAAAATTCTCTCCCATCCATTGATGAGAAACCAACAATCTATCCATGATTGCCTGTTTATCAATCCGGCTACTTTGTTGACCAATTAGTGGCAAGGTTGCGATATTACAGGGCTCATTAAGTTGATTGGAGTATACGCACGTATCAAGTACTGCTGCGTAGGGTGAGTTTGGTTTATAAGCAAAGGTTGTCGCGACGGGCTCATCGAAGTAAGGGGAGGTAATCGCTGGTTGTTGGGTGACCAACACATTGACATCGTCGCTGTAGTTTACTCCTGCAATAGTGCCGCTGGCTCTTAACGTGATAATAGTATCGTCATTGACTTGCGGGGCAGTGAATAGTGGTCTTTCAGGATTAGATAAATCCAAACCAACTGTCGGCCCTTGAGCAATACACCAAGACAAATCGTTAATGACTTGTCCTGCAATTCTTTGGGCTCTGATACTGACCCCATTACCTGATACGACTTGATGATCGGCGTTAACTTTAAGTGCCGAGCCTGACTGGCCAACATCGATAGTAACCAGCTCGGTTAGGCTGGTATTTTGACTATTAATTGTGACGCTAAATTGATAACTGCCATTTTGCGGAGCTTCAAAATTTAGTACCGGAGAGCGCACGCTGGTAAGGCTTAATGGTGCGCCGGTGATCTGTTGCCATTGATAGCTTAACTGGTAGCTTGGCGTATTGGCTAACTGTGCAATGATACTAGCCGGTTGGCCTTGATAGTAGTTTTGTTCGGTCAAAAAGCTGATATCTGAGTCGGTATCAAGCAGCAACAATTCAGTCGATGTGTCGCAGCGGCTAAGATCGGGTAGCGGCGGCGTGGTGGGTTCACCCGAATCGCCACTGTCACTGCCACCACCGCATGCGGTCATGGTGAGTGCCATAGTTAGCGTAAGTAGGCTAAGCTTGCGCATGTAAACCTCCATCAAATATCAGCTCAATCAGCATGATATTGGTGTTAAATTTGCTATTTATAGTTATACGTTTTTAAAGCGTTACACGATCGAAAAGTTAGATTTAGCGTGTATGAGTGTGCTTTGTTTGGTTGTGAACACATTACACGCTCGTTATAAAAATGTCATCACAATCAGGCACAAGGCTGGACTTTCAGGTGGCAGGACTTTCCGGTAGGGGCGACAGATAAAAAAAGCGCTATTAAGCGCTTTTGTTTTTGTTCTTTTTCAACCCTAAGCCCAATTCGCGGCCGCGTAACCGTGCATAAAAGGGGAATCCCAGCATTAATAAGCCTAGTAACAGTACTTCGGCAATGGCGAACAATAGGTGTGTTTCTGTTACCCAAAGTAAGGTTAGGCCATGCAACATGTACAAACATAATATGAAACTGGCCCAAGCGTAGGTATAGGGTTTACCCTGTAACACGCCTTTTAAAGGTGCTAACAAGGGTAGTACCCACAGTAAGCTAAATGCCATGGAGTATTGACCGCTTAAGCCCTTATTGATAAACCATCCGCTTAGCAGCAGCACCAAGATGATGTAGCCTGCGCGGCACCACTGAAATAAGGCTGATGTTGTCATGGTTAACTCTTTATATAATTGATAAAACGTTTTCTGGAGGACGACCAATTGCTGCTTTACCGTTAGCCAGTACTATCGGGCGTTCAATCAGCTTAGGTGTGCTGGCCATCGCGCTGATAAGTGCTTGCTCATCGGTGACATTGGCGAGACCTAACTCTTTGTATTCAGTTTCTTTGGTGCGCATTAGCTGGCGTGCATCAATGGCTAGCTTGGCTAATATGTCTTTGATTTCAGTGACGCTTAGCGGATTTTTTAAGTATTCTATTGTGGTGATCTCACAATTGTTTTCTTCAAGCAAGGCCAATGTTTGACGGCTTTTTGAACAGCGAGGGTTGTGAATAATACTAACTTGAGTCATTGAGTTATTCTCGATAGAAACGATGTGACTATAATACTTGAAAAGTTGAGCGGAGTCACAAAACTACCGCTCACTATTCACGCTATTGAAGCGCCTCAATAGCGCGCTTGGATTGTTTAAACTGCCTTATTCTGGCTTCAATCCTAGCAAGTTGTAATGGATTCTTCTCTGACAGGCGATAGGCAAAGTTTAATTGATCTATTGCACCGCTATAATCAGCCCCGAGTGCCATGGTCTCGGCCTTAACAAAGTGCTCCATGGCTTTATCACCAGTCTTTTTGTAGGCGTCGCTAAGTAGGTACAAGGGCAGCTGGTTTTGTCTATCCAGAAAAATCATCTCTTCTAATAAAGGAATCGCTTTGCTGGCTTTGCCGCTTTCGATATAGGCATGTGCAAGGTTTGTGTTGATCACAGCAGAAGTGGGTTTTAAGCGTCTATGGCGCTCGAGCAGCGCAAGTGCGCCTTCATAGTCCTCTTTCTCAATCAGCAGATCTGTTTTGGTATCAATGTAGAAAAGGTTATTTTTGTCGTTGGCCAATAGGTCATCAATAATTTTTTCTGCGTTGACAAAATCCTTGGTTCTAAACAATGCCAGTGCTTTACCATAAAGAGCTGCTTCTCTGAACTCATAAGTGCGGCGCTGCAATTGTCTATCGAACAACATGATAGCGGCTTCATCACTAAAACTACTGAAACGTACTTGAATACGAGCTTTAGCCAACTGGAAGTCTAAGTTATCGGGAATGTAGCGGTGCGGGTATTGTGCAGCGCGGTTGCGAGCCTCAGTAATACGCGATTCTGGCAATGGGTGAGTCAGCAACATTTGCGGCGGCTTGCTGGTAAAGCGATAGCGAGTGGCTAACTTTGCGAAAAAGTCTGCAGCGCCATTAGGGTCAAATCCGGCATCAACCAAGATTTGCATGCCAATACGGTCAGCTTCTTTTTCATGTAGACGTGTGTAGTTAATTTGTGCCTGGGTTGCCAATGCTTGGGTGGTGGCCAAAGCTGCCATGCCCGCTTGTGGCGCGGCAATGGTAAGTAAGATAGCACCTAGCATACCGGCGATAGTTGCCGTCGAGCTTTTTTGTTGTGCTTCGATTGAGCGTGCTAGATGGCGTTGGGTAACGTGGGTAATTTCGTGACCGAGTACCGAAGCTAACTGACTTTCGTTATCGGCATTGAGAAACAGCCCGGTATGAACCCCGACATGGCCACCAAAAAATGCGAATGCGTTGATTTCATCATTGCGCAGCAAGAAAAAATAAAACGGGGTCTTAACGCCGGTGGCATGGGCGACAAGTTTATTGCCTAACTCAGTTAGATATTGATTTAAAACCGGGTCATTGACCATAGGTGCAGAAGATCGAATAACGCGCATATAAGCGTCGCCATATTCGGTTTCTTTTTCTAAACTAAATGTGTTGACCGCTGCAGTACCAAGATCAGGTAAATCATTATTAGCCACTGCCAATGGTGCGGTTACGGTAAACATCAAAGAGACGATGCCAGCCAACACTTGCTTTTTGGTTTTGATATTAATCAAGCGAATCCTTACAGTTTTACTCGTTTTCGTCAGCAAAAAATTTCGTTGTTGATACAAAAACCTACAACTCAAATTAGCTATAATACCGTTTTAATCGTTATTATCGTTAAAAGCGGGCGATGGCATTAACTCACTGCTTGAGCTTTTATCGGAGACTAAGGATAATGGCCTTAGTTTGTCTTTAGCAAGTTGATTATGATTTTTCTTGATTTAACTCCGTACAAATGTCCATTAGCCTTGGTAAAGTTGAAGCTTGCGTTAAAACAGTTATCACATCAACAAGTCTTGTCTGTTACTTTGTCAGACTCTGGAACTAGGCAAGATGTTCCCCGGTTTTTACAAAAAGCGCAATATCGCTACCGTATAGTCAGCGATACGCCACAATGCTGTGTGGTAGAAGTTGAAAATAATGTGCAGTAAATTTATGTTTTCTTTAGTTGGCGCAAAAAATCATGTTTGTGGTTCTGCCACTTAATTTTTAGGAAGAGTGAATGTTAAGCCTTTTAAATAAATGGTATAAAGCCCGCTTCAGCGATCCCCAAGCCGTCACCTTAGTGATGATTATCATCGGCTTAGCGTTAATACTATATTTTGCAGGTGGATTGTTAGCGCCGTTACTTGTGGCATTGGTGCTAGCATTTTTGCTGGAGTGGCCGGTAGCCCAAATGCTGCGGTTGGGGATGAACCGTTCAACCGCCGCATCATTGGTGTTGGTGCTGTTTGTGGGGTTGATGTTGCTCATCGTCTTAGTATTGATGCCCAGTATTTGGCGACAAGGCTTAGCCTTGATATCTGATTTACCAAGTATGATAGACAAAGGCCTAATCACCGCGCAGGGTTATATCAATCAATACCCACAATTTATTGCTGCAGATCAGCTAGATAGCATGGTTAATCAGCTTAAAAAAATGCTAGACACTCAGCATCTACTGGATTTTGGTAAACAACTCATAGGCTATTCTGCCTCGCTTTTGGTGTTGATGGTATACGCGATTTTGGTGCCGTTATTGGTGTTTTTCTTCCTTAAGGATAAAGACAGCCTGATTAAAGGTAGTAAGCGTTTCATTCCGACCAATCGTGATCTCGCCCGTAAAGTTTGGTACGAAATGCATCAACAGATATTCAATTATATTCGCGGTAAAATTATTGAAATCGTGATCATTGGTGTAGTGAGCTATCTGTTTTTTGCAATCATGGATCTACGTTATGCCGCGCTACTGGGTGTATTGACGGGCCTATCTGTACTTATTCCGTATGTTGGCGCCACGTTAGTTACACTGCCGATTGCGTTAGTGGCCTTTTTCCAATGGGGGATCAGTCCTGAGTTTGGTTATTTGATGCTGGGTTACGGTATCATTCAGGCTTTAGATGGTAACTTGTTGGTTCCTATTCTGTTTTCAGATGCTGTCGATCTGCACCCAGTGTTTATTATTGCTGCCGTATTGGTATTTGGCGGCTTATGGGGGGTGTGGGGCGTATTCTTTGCCATTCCTTTGGCGTCATTGGTTAAGGCAGTCATTAATGCGTGGCCGCAACTACCTGAAGAGCAAAGCGCGCAAGATCAAGCTCAGGAGCAACAATCAGCCGAGCAACAAGTCAGTTCTTAACAATAGGGCGCTCCTCATGCTGTGTCTTGGCTGTGAGGAGCTACTTAAGTTGGTCTTTAGCTACTGAGGCTAGAGCGCGGTAGATGATACTGGTATGCTGCGCTTTAATATTCCAGTGTTGCCAATATAGCGCCACATCAATGTGAATATCGGGAGTCACTTCAACCAGACTGCCGCTGTCGAGCAATGTTTGAGCTTGCAGGTGACTCACTAACCCATAACCCATGCCTAGTTTAATGGCTTCTAGAAAACTCTCAGAAGAGGGGATTTGGTGCTCAGCCCATTGGCCGGCTTGCATTTGAAAATGTTCAGCCAAAAACTTCTGATGCAACAGATCTTTTGTATTAAAGACCACTGCCGGTGCTTTAGATAGGCTGTCTTGATTGATGCCGTTTGCAAAGTACTGCTGATAAAACTCTGGGGTTGCTAGGCAAAGATAGCGCATGTCACCAAGGTGATCGCTGCTGCATCCTGCCAATGCCTTTGCTGTGGTGGTCACACAGCCGACAGCTTCTCCGTTTTTTAATAGGTGATGAGTATAAGACTCGTCATCAATGATTAATTCAAGAATCCAACCATGGCGACTAAAGACACCAGCAAGTGCCGGTAAAAACCAAGTTGCTAGTGTATCGGCATTAACAGCAATACTGACCTTAACCGGTAGGTGGCTGTCTTGATAACCAATTTCATGGTTAAGTTCATCTTCCAACAGCTGCACATGATTAAAGTGACGCAATAGCCGCTTGCCAAGTTCCGTTACCGTCACAGGGCTAGAACGGATCAGTAGCGCTTGACCCACTCGCTCTTCTAATTGCTTGATACGTTGAGATACCGCTGACTGTGTCACACACAATATTTTGGCGGCTCGCTCAAAACTACCTTGGTTTGCTACTACGTAAAGCGCGTGTAATTGTCCATAGTCCAACATCTGTTATCTCCTTACTTTCGATGTATTAGTATAACTTATGGTGCATTAAAATAATTAGTTTTATTTAATTTTAGCTTAGAACTACACTGCACTCATTGAAATATCACCAGTAAATTTAGTCCTATGAATCGACTAAAATTTTTCATTTGAAAGGAGTATTAGCTGTGCACGCATTTGTTCAAGGTGTAGGGATTGGCGCGAGCCTCATTATGGCCGTTGGCGCGCAAAACGCCTTTGTACTAAAGCAAGGGTTAAAGCAGCAACATTCAATGCCAATAGCAGCGTTATGTTCATTCATTGATGCGGTCATGATTTTGGCCGGCGTCGCTGGATTTGGCCATTTGATTCAAGCGTTCCCGCTGCTAAAAGATATCGCTAGCATTGGTGGCGCGGTGTTTTTATTTGCCTATGGCACTGCTGCGCTGAAGTCATCGTTTGTGGCGCACACTATTGAACAAGCTAGCCAACTGCAAGGGCAAACGTTAAAGGCCGCGATACTCACCACGCTGGGAATTAGCTTATTAAACCCACACCTTTATTTAGATACGGTAGTGTTGCTTGGGAGTATCAGCACCCAATTTGTTGGGAGTGATCGCTCTATGTTTGGAGCCGGCGCGGTACTGGCATCATTTCTCTGGTTCTTTAGCCTGAGTTTTGGGGCGAGATTCCTAAGTCCGTTATTTCAAAATCCCAAAGCTTGGTGTTATTTGGACCGCTTTATTTGGCTGACGATGTGGGCGATAGGATTAGGGCTTATTTATCCCTACATGAGTTAAACGAAAGTAGTGAACATAAAGTAACTAATAAAAAGCCCTCAATTGAGGGCTTTTAATATTAAGCGGTTTTTAAATGTTCAAGCACCACAGTATGGTGCTCTTTGGTTTTAAATTTGTTGAATACATGGGCAACCTTACCATCTTGGCCGATAAGGAAACTGAGGCGATGAATGCCATCATAGATTTTACCCATAAACTTCTTTTCGCCCCAAACGCCAAAAGCATCAGCGATGGCATGGTCTTCATCACTAAGTAGCGAAAAGTTTAGTTCATGTTTTTCAGCAAAACGGGCTAACTTCTTAACTGGATCTGGACTAATGCCAAAAACGGTAACGTTGAGATCATTGAGCTCACTTGAACTGTCTCGCAGGCCGCATGCTTGCACAGTACAGCCAGGGGTAAGTGCTTTAGGGTAGAAATAAACTAACACGGGTCCATCTTTAAGCGCCGCTTGTAGCTCACAGCTTTTGTCGAACTGGTTTTGCAATGCAAATGCGGGGGCGGTGTCACCTACGGTTAATGTTTTCATCGTTGAATACTCACTTTTATTAGTTGTTATCTATGCCTTGCATTCTTTCAATATGGCAGCTTAATGACATATCGGTTGCCAACTCTGCTATTGAGACTTCTAACTTATCAATATCGACTTTTTCGGGAACATTAATGGTTAGAAAAACGTTTTGTGTTGGGTTGCCGTCGCTATCTTCTTCAGCGTGTGAGCGAACTGCGGCTAAATCAAGTGAGCGGTCTGCTAAGAACTGGGTGATTCGTTTCATGGTTCCGCGCTGATCTTTACCATTAAAGGTAACTTCTAGCCGGCTGACATAATTAAGAGGGGTATGTTTAGAAGTCCGCTTGGTTACGGTCATTAGTTCCAGCTCAACACTTAAGGCGGGCAAGCTGGTTTCCATTTTTGTAATTGAAGCCCAAGAACCCGACATCATCATGATGAGCGTAAATTCATTGCCAAATAGCGCCATGCGGCTATCAACAATATCGCAGTCACACTCACTGGCTAGCCTTGCAAACCTACTGACAATACCTGGACGATCGCCACCCAGAGCAGTAATGACTAGATGATTGGACATGAAACTTCCCTCAATTAGTACGGTAATTTGTTCATTAACTCATCAATTAAGAAGGGTTAATTTTTAGAGGGCGCAATGTTACCACAACTTGCCAGTTTTGAGACCCCCGTCTAAGTAATCTCTTCCATATATCAACAGTATATTGGCCACAACAACGATAAGTTTCAACATTATGTCGTAGTGCTTGTTTTTACTTAAGAGCATAAGTACCATAGCCAGTCCTGAATCCTTGGGGAAGTATCATGATAAACGGAAGCATCGTAGCCTTAATCACACCAATGAATAGTGATGGCGCAGTCGATTATGCAAGTCTTGAAAAGTTAGTAGAGTACCATATCTCCCAAGGTACCGATGCCATAGTCGCAGTTGGTACCACAGGCGAGTCTGCCACGTTACCTATGAAAGAACACATTGAAGTTGTGTCGCAGACGGTGAAATTTGCAGCGGGTCGTATTCCCGTTATTGGTGGTAATGGCGCCAATGCCACTGCCGAAGCCATTGAGTTAACAAAGGCGCAGTCTAAAGTGGGCGTTGCCGCCATGTTAGGCGTTACTCCTTATTACAATAAACCTTCTCCAGCGGGCTTAGTGGCTCATTATAAAGCCGTGGCTGCAGCAACTGATGTACCGCAGATCCTATACAATGTACCGGGAAGAACGGCCGTTGATATGTTGCCTGAAACAGTCGCTCAACTGGTTGATGTCAGCAACATCATTGGTGTGAAAGAAGCCACAGGTGATGTGAGTCGAGTTGCACGTTTAAGAGCGCTGTGCGGGGACGATTTCCTTTTGTACAGCGGTGATGATGCCACAGCACGAGAGTTTTTAGCTTTGGGCGGTAATGGCGTTATCTCTGTAGCGAATAATATCGTGCCGCGTGAATTTAAATTGATGTGCGATGCCGCTTTAACTGGCGACACTGCTACAGCAAAAGAGATTGAGAGCCAGATCGGCGGATTATTCAGCGCACTATTTTGTGAAGCAAACCCTATTCCTGTAAAGTGGGCAGCGAAACAGATGGGATTGATTGATAATGGCTTTATTCGTTTGCCATTAACGGAACTTTCTACCCCAAATCATGGTCTGTTGCTAGAAGCGATGAAAAATGCCCGAATAGAGGTTAAAAGATAAATGCTAAAGCAAGTCACCCCTGTATTACTATTACTTGCCGTCACGACAGCTTGTAGTACCCCCGTGGATCGACGCCAAGCGAATGGTTCTGATGAATACGCAAAAGTTGAGTCTGCGCCTTTGTTGGTTATTCCTGAAGGTTTAAACGAGCCGACTTACAGCAAAGAGTATGCTATCCCTGAGTTAGGCAATAATGCTGACGCAAGTTTAGTGGGTAAAACACTCGATATTCGTCCGCCGTTGCAGGTTCTGCCAATGGCTGAAGGTACGCATGTTGAAGAAGGCAGTGACAATATCAAGATTGTTGTCGAATCAATTGACAATGACGTCGATCTAAAAGAAGAGCTCTTTAATGTACTTAAAGAGTACTTAAACAGTAAATCGGTCGAAATCGTCAATGAAGATTACGAAGCTGGTATTATCGAGACTGGCTGGATTGAAGATAAGCAAGTAATTGATTCAAGTTTTTGGGGCAGTGACGAAGTCTATGTATTACGTCAGCGTTACCAGTTTGATGTCGATGTGCGTCCCCATGGGCGCAGTGGTAGCCTGCTGATTGATCTCATCGAACATGAAGAAAGTTTTGATGGTTCTCAGAAAGAGATTTTCCTAAGCGGCGAAGATAAACGTCGTTATACCATCGATATGCTTAACAACACCGTCGCTTATATTAGCGTTAAACGTGCGCAAGCGATTAAGGCTAAACGCCTCAAAGAAAGCTTGGGTATTGACGTTGACCTAGTTAAAGCTGAAGTGAATGACGATGCTGACTCCCAAGCAAGCCGAAGCTATTGGATTGCTGATGCGCCGTTTAAACGTACCTGGGATAGACTGCGTATCGTGTTACCAGAGCTTGGCTTTGAAATTATCGATATGGACAGCAATAAAGGCTTGTACTATATCAACGTCACTGATGATTCTGGTTTCTGGAGCTCACTGTGGAGTGAGAAGAAGCTGCCAATCGATGAAGGTTCATATCGCTTGTTATTACAAGATGGCGACTCTGAAAACCAAACTCGTATTGATTTGAATAACGTTGACGACGAACCATTAAGCAATGAAGTTGTAGAAGCTGTCTATGATGGTCTTGCTGAGCTAATGAGTGAAGATCGAAAAGTTCGCTAGTTATGCAGTGCAATAAATGATTCATACTTGAAGGAGGCCTATATGGCCTCCTTTTTATTAGGTGTTTATAGGGGATGATGACAAGGCCGCCATCGAGCGGTTATACCAATCAGTATAAGAATTTGATCTACTCAGCGCGCTTTTGGCTACCTAGTTCAAGGCGAATAATTGAAACAATGGTTGCTCCCTTGTAAGGTTATTCAACGCAGAAATAGGTAGCCAAAAACGCGCCACAATGGCGAGTTTTAGCGGTTCTGATGCTGTGTTAACGAGTTTAACCGTAGAACAACTATGCTCTTCACTCGTTGCAAGCCACATGGATGTGGTGAATGTCATTAATGCAGGAGCATTTAATGACCTTGCCTCAGTACCGCTAAACTCTCGCTGAGTGACTAAATATTTATACTGATTGGTATTAGATTTGCCAAATTGATGCTGTTAACAAAATGTTGCGGTTGGGCGGGCTGTACCATATAGTAAATATTGTCGTCTGTATTGGGTACGGAAGATATCTGAATCAATAATGATAATAAAAGTTGCGTTGTAGGAAGTAGGGAGCGACTCTATGAAGCGAACGCTTCAATTGCAAGAAATAGAAGCCACAAATCTCAAAATTGTCAGTGAATTTGCGGTCGACTTACTCACTGCAAAAAGTGTTGATGACATTCTTTGGCACGTTGCACAAAATGTTGTGTCGCAATTGGGCCTAGATGACATTGTTATTTATCTTTTAGATAGCGACCAACAGCACTTGGTACAAAAGGCGACTTTTGGTAATAAAAATCCCGTTGCCAAGCTCATTTTGTCTCCCATTGTGATCCCATTAAATACCGGTATTGTCGGCAAAGCCGCTCGAGAAAGAGTACCAATCCGTATTGGCGATACACGTTTACATCCCGAGTATATTGTTGATGATGAGGTGCGTTTATCAGAGCTTGCTGTGCCTATGTTAGCTGACGGTAAGGTTATTGGTGTCATTGATTCTGAGCATCCCCAGCAGGATTTCTACACCAAACAACACGAGCGCACCGTGTTCGCCTTAGCATCAATAGCCGCCGTTAAAATTCAAAAACTACTCACCCTGCAGCAACTACAGCGTACCGTAGAAGAATTAGAGTACAGCAGTAAGATCCAAGATTCGTTGTTTGAAATTGCTGAAATCATCTTTGAAACCGACAGCATGAGTGGCTTTTACAAAAAATTACATCGTTGTATTGGTAAACTGACTTTTGCTAAAAATTTCTATGTCGGTTTACTCGATAACGCCTCTCAAACTGTTTCGCTTCCCTATTATGCCGATGAGTTTGATACTGATGTACAGGGCAGGACCATCCCACTGCATGATGAGATAGTCAGCATTACAAGTTATGTGCTTAAGCGGCAAAAGCCACTGTTAGTGACCGAAGCACAAATTGGTCATTTGGTGGAAGCCGGTGAGCTAACCGTAGAAGGTACCGTGCCCAAAGCCTGGTTAGGTGTCCCTTTTGGCGATGACAGTTTTAGCGGTATTGTCGTGGTACAAAGCTACAGTGACACCTATCTGTTTACTGATAAAGATATGCAGTTACTTGTTTTTGTTGCTAAGCATATTCGTAACGCCATCGAACGTAAAAATGCCAAATCAAAAATGGAGTTTCTTGCGCTGCATGATCCGCTCACAAAGTTACCTAATCGGTTACTTTTTGCAGATAGAATAAGTCATGCAATAGATAATATCGAAGCGGAGAGCATTTTAGGTATTGCTGTTTGCTATTTGGATTTAGATAGGTTTAAACAGATCAATGACAATCATGGTCATCACATTGGTGATCAGCTATTGGTTGAGGTGAGCCGCAGGATAAATGCCTGTTTGCGCAAGCAAGATACTTTATGCCGGTTAGGCGGAGATGAGTTCGCCATACTGATTGAAGATATTTTTAGTGTCGATGAAGTTAAACGCACTGCAGAGCAAATATTAACGGTATTAAACAAGCCTATTAAGTTGGGCGACATTGAAATAGTGGTGTCGGTCAGTATTGGTATTGCTGAACATTTTTACGGTGGTGATAACACCGAGCAACTGTTGGTGTTTGCCGATGAAGCCATGTATCAAGCTAAGCTCAAAGGGCGTGGTCAGGTATATTGTTTTGATGACAGCAAGCGTAGCCAAACGTCGAGTTATAAGCTTGAAACTGAGTTTAATCAGGCGGTTAAGGATAAGCAGTTATTCCTGGTTTACCAGCCTTTGGTCGACTTAGATACGGGCACTATTTATGGCGCTGAAGCGCTAATTCGCTGGCAGCATCCGGAACTTGGCGAGATCCCGCCAGCGCGTTTTTTGCCAGAGTTTGAGCGAGCGCAGTTGATGGGCAAGCTAGATAATTATGTGGTAAAAGCGGCTTTGGCGTTTTTATCAGAGCAAGAGGCGCAGTTTGGCGCTGATTTCAAACTCAGTATCAATATATCTGGTGAAGGCTTTAATTCACGCAAACTCATTGCACGCTTAAATCAATATTTTGCTGAATCGCCCAAATTATTGAAACATCTCGCAATTGAAATTACCGAGCAGACGATTGTCAGTTCAGTAGAAGAAACCAAAGACACCATAGAGCGATTACGCCAAATGGGGATCAGTATTTCCTTGGATGATTTTGGCACAGGCTATTCATCGTTAAGTTATCTGCAACAATATACCTTTGACTCGCTTAAAATTGACCGCTCATTTATCAGTCACATGGAAGCGGGTGAGGGTAATCAAGCGATTTTAGATGCAATATTGAGCCTGGCTAAAACATTGGATATTGCCACCATAGCCGAAGGGGTTGAAACTCAACATCAGTACACGGCGTTGCGGAATATGGATTGTCAGTATGCACAAGGTTATTTTATGTCCAAACCTATTAATCAAAACAGCCTATTGGAATTATTACAACTCGCCCCAGATTACGGTGCGTTCAATTATCAAATTTAGCCACATATTTTGATCCAGTTGTGACTGACTAACGTAATACCCTTCTAACTTGCACATACAGCGAGTATTTCACTACAAAATCATCTGGTTTTTGCGTTTGCACTTATACATTGTGTAAGCGCTTTCGTGTTATCAAAATGTGAACTTTGTAAGCAAAGGTAAAACCCCTTGAAGCAACTGAGCGTAAAGGTAAACTAATTGCACTAAACCCTGTCAGTACTCGGAAAATTAATGAAAAAAATAATAATAATTTTAGTGTTCGCAGCATTGGCCGTCACGGTGTACATGCAGCTCGCACCGACCGACTCTACCCAACAAACCCGCGAAAGGCCGACTCCTAATGTTGTCGTTGCGAAAGCCATGCTGTCTCCTGTTCGAGATGAGGTTGAAGCGCTTGGTACAAGCAAAGCGTATGAGTCGATTACCGTGACGCCTAAAGTGAGCGATGTGATCACACTGATTAACTTTAAAGATGGTCAATTGGTCAATAAAGGCGATCTGATGGTGCAGCTACAGGACAGAGAGCAAGCTGCACGGGTCACCGTGGCAAAAGTACGGGTGAACGATCACCGTCGCGAACTTGACCGTATTCGCACCCTAGTGACCAGCCAAACAGTTGCTGAGCTTGAACGTGATAGGTTGCAAACGCTTATCGATACAGCAAGAGCAGAACTCGAGCAGGCTGAATCCGCTTTGAAAGATCGCCGCATCATTGCACCATTTAGCGGCCGTTTAGGGCTTAGACAAGTCAGTGCCGGTAGTCTAGTTACACCTGGCACGGTGATCACAACGTTAGATGATATCTCAATTATCAAACTGGATTTTTCAGTGCCAGAGCGTTTCTTGCAATCTTTAGAAGTGGGCAAAGATGTCGAGGCTAAAGCGGTTGCGTATCCCGATACTGTGTTCACTGGCAAAGTAGTATCGATTGACAGTCGTATCAACCCTACAACCCGTGCGGTGATCGTACGGGCAGAAATCGTTAATCCAGACTTACGCTTATTACCCGGTATGTTGATGAAGGTTAATTTAATCAAGCAAAATCGTGAAGCCTTGATTATCCCTGAGTCTGCAATCATTCCTATTCAAAGTAATCATTTTGTTTACCTAGTTAACAGTGACAATGTTGTTGAGCGTCGTCAGGTGCAATTAGGTTTACGCAAAAGAGGCTGGGTGGAGATTGTTGATGGCGTCGAGCTAAATGAACAAGTGATGATACGTGGCATATTGAAAGTTAAACCAGGTGATGAAGTGAAAGTGCAGTTTAGTGAGCGCTTTAGTTTTCTTGACAGAGCTAAGGTGGAACCGACAGTATGATCTTAACGGACTTATCGGTTAAACGCCCCGTATTTGCTTCGGTGATCAGCATACTATTAATTGCTTTTGGTTTAGTGGCTTTCGAGAAACTGCCATTACGAGAATACCCGAATATTGATCCCCCCGTGGTATCGATTCAAACCAATTATCGCGGCGCCAGCGCTGCAGTAGTTGAAAGCCGTATTACGCAATTGATTGAAGATAGAATTAGTGGCGTTGAAGGCATCCGCCACATTAACTCTTCGAGCCGTGATGGCCGCTCTTCGGTCACTTTAGAGTTTGATATTGAAAGAGATATTGAAGCGGCTGCTAATGATGTACGTGATCGCGTTTCGGGATTGCTGAATAACTTACCTGAAGAAGCGGATCCACCAGAAGTACAAAAATCTAACGGCGGTGACGAAGTGATCATGTGGTTGAACTTAGTTTCAGATCAAATGACCACGTTGCAGCTTACTGATTACGCTCGCCGTTATTTAGTCGACCGATTTTCGGTTTTAGACGGCGTAGCCAATATTCGTATTGGTGGTGGTAAAGTTTATGCCATGCGAGTTTGGATAGACCGCCAGGCGTTAGCTGCCCGAAATCTTACGGTGGCAGATATTGAGCGAGTATTACGTTCAGAAAACGTTGAACTACCGGCAGGTTCGGTTGAATCTGCTGAACGTCATTTTACTGTTCGATTAGAACGTAGCTTCAAAAACAAAGATGATTTTGCCAGCTTAGTATTATCTGAAGGGGAAGATGGCTACCTCGTTAGGTTAGGGGATGTGGCTCGGGTCGAAATTGGCTCAGAAGAGGAACGTATTACCTTTAGAGGTAACCGTGAGGCGATGATTGGTCTTGGTGTATCTAAGCAATCTACTGCTAATACCTTAGATGTTGCGCGTGCTGCGAATCAATTGGTCGATGTGATCAATCCCACTTTACCCGCGGGTATGGAAATCAAACGCTCTTACGACAGTTCGGTGTTTATTGAAGCATCGGTGAAAGAGGTATACCAAACCCTGTTTATTGCTATGGGGCTGGTGATCATTGTGATTTACTTGTTCCTTGGCAGTGTCAGGGCAATGTTAATACCTGCGTTAACGGTACCAGTTTCGCTTATGGCGACGTTTATCGTGTTATACGCCTTAGGTTACACCATCAACTTATTAACCTTGCTAGCAATGATTTTGGCCATTGGTATGGTGGTAGATGATGCCATCGTGGTGTTAGAGAACATCCATCGACGCATTGAGGAGGGCGATAGCCCCCTGAAAGCGGCCTATTTAGGTGCACGAGAAGTCGCCTTTGCAGTGGTAGCGACCACTTTAGTGCTTGTGGCGGTGTTTATGCCTATTACCTTCCTAGAAGGTGATTTGGGTAAACTGTTTAAAGAGTTCGCTGTGGCGATGAGCGCCGCGGTGATATTTTCAAGCATTGTTGCTCTCACCCTAAGCCCGATGATGTGTTCCAAGTTGCTCAAACCAGCTGGGCAAGATCCTTGGTTAGTGCGTCAAATTGATAAAGGCATGACATCGCTTGCCAATCTGTACCAACGCATTTTGACTCGAGCAATGAAGCACCCGATTATTGTCAGTTCAATCATTCTTGCGGCTTTAGGTACAAGTGGCTATCTGCTGAAGGAAGTACCACAAGAGTTTGCTCCTCGAGAAGATCGCGGTTCTATGTTCTTGATTGTTAATGGCCCACAGGGTGCCAGTTTTGACTATGTTCAACCTTATATGGATGAAATCGAAAATCGATTAATGCCATTGGTTGAGGCGGGTGAGATCAAGCGTTTGTTAATCCGTGCACCTCGTGGTTTCGGTCGCGGCGCAGATTTTTCAAATGGTATGGCGATTATCGTGTTAGAAGATTGGTCTGTGCGTCGTCCTGCCAATGAAATAATTGGCGATATTCGAGGCCGGTTGTCAGATTTAGCTGGAGTTAGAGCCTTTCCAGTCATGCGCCAAGCGTTTGGCCGCGGTGTCGGTAAACCCGTGCAATTTGTACTCGGCGGTCCAAGCTACGAAGCGCTTGCTCAGTGGCGCGATATTATGCTGGAAAAAGTCGAAGAAAACCCTAACTTGGTCGGGGTAGACCATGACTATAAAGAGACCAAACCGCAATTACGTGTGGTGATTGATAAAGACAGGGCAGCTGACTTAGGCGTGTCGATATCGCATATTGGTCGGACATTAGAATCAATGCTTGGCTCACGCTTAGTGACCACTTTTATGCGCGACGGTGAAGAGTATGATGTGATCATTGAAGGTAATCGTGATAACCAAAACACGGCCAATGATTTAAGTAACATCTATGTACGCTCCGACCGTAGTGGTGAACTGATCCCATTGGCAAACTTAGTGAGCGTGGAAGAGTTTGCCGATGCCAGTCAGTTAAACCGTTATAATCGTATGCGCTCGATTACGATTGAAGCCAACTTGGCTGACGGATACAGCTTAGGTGAAGCACTGGACTACCTTAATGATATCGCCTACACCTATTTGCCAGCAGAGGCGGTGATTAGCTACAAAGGCCAATCATTGGATTATCAAGACTCTGGTAATTCGATGCTGTTTGTCTTTGTGTTAGCACTCGGCATCGTATTCTTGGTATTGGCAGCGCAGTTTGAAAGCTATGTGCATCCTTTGGTCATCATGTTGACGGTGCCATTGGCGACATTAGGTGCGTTAGTTGGCCTGTACTTCACTGGTCAAAGTCTCAACATTTACTCGCAGATCGGGATTATTATGTTGGTCGGTCTAGCGGCTAAAAATGGTATTTTGATCGTTGAGTTTGCTAACCAACTACGTGATAAAGGCGTTGAGTTTGAGCAAGCGATAGTTCAAGCAGCGGCGCAGCGTTTACGTCCGATTTTGATGACAGGTATCACCACGGCCGCGGGGGCCATGCCACTAGTACTCGCTCAAGGGGCTGGTGCTGAAACTCGGTTCGTTATTGGTGTAGTTGTTCTGTCGGGCATCATTCTAGCCACATTCTTTACTCTGTTAGTTATACCGGTTGTTTATGGCCTGCTGGCGCGAAATACCGGCTCTCCGGAGGAGATTGCTCGTAAGCTAGAGCTCGAATTACAAAAAGACTAACGTTTTGGCAAAAAGTCAGTTCCTAGTTAAAGTGGGGACTGACCAGCCTTAGTCGCTGTTGTCATTACAGGTAACAAAACAAAAAGGCCAACTTGTTAAAGTTGGCCTTTTTTAATACTTTTAGGTCACTAATCAGGTTTGTTTGACTGCTGCTTGCTATCGCTATCGCTATCGCTATCGCTATCGCTATCGCTATCGCCATCGCTTGGTTTTACCTGTTTATCTTGGCTGGTTTTAATCTTGCCATGGTCTTTACCAAACTGGGTCATCTTAAATTTGGCGCTGTACTTAAGTACTGCCAGGTTGCTGGCGATAACACCGACGACCAATAAAATCAGCAGAGCGACTTCCAAATCTGACATAGTAACTCCCTATTTAAGCGTGGATTAATCGACTGCGAGTCTAGCTTCACAAATACGAATATCTTCTGGGGTATCAACTTCTGGAGAATCAAAGGCACTAATGGCCACTTTAATCTTGTACCCATGCTCTAGAGCGCGCAGTTGCTCAAGTTTCTCTAGGTCTTCAAGGCGCCCAAGCGGCAACTTGGAAAAGGTCGATACAAATTTGCGCGTGTATGCATAAACACCTAAGTGTTTGTACACAGGGTAATCATCTGTGTCACGACCAAAAGGGATACGAGCACGCGAAAAATACAAGGCATAAAAATCATTATCAAAAACCATTTTTACATGTTTAGGATCGTTGAGTTCATGCTCTTCAGTGATTTCGAAGCCTAGGGTTGCCATGCCAAATTCGCCTGGATGGCGTTCAAACAAACTAATAATTTGTTCTATTGAAATGGGATCGATTAATGGCTGATCACCTTGAAGGTTGATCACTAAGTCATCATCGGCTAAGCCTAACTGGGTTATGGCATCTTCAATGCGATCAGTACCCGATGCCGCGTTAGGATCGGTCATAACGACTTGGCCGCCAAATGATTCAACAGACTCTTTAATCCGTTCATCATCTGTTGCGACATAGATATTGGTTAAGCCTTTGGCTAACGAAGCGCGTTCAACAACATGTTGAATCATTGGCTTACCGTTAATCGGCGCGAGTGGTTTCCCTGGGAAGCGGCTAGAACCATAGCGAGCGGGGATTAACAGAGTAACATTCATTACATTTACCTATGTGATTACAATAAAAGGGCGGAGCACTTTCTCCACCCGATAGCCAGCTAGACTAGATACGACGGAACAGTTTAGTGAGCATTTCGTCGGTCACTTTCTCTTCCCAGCCTTCACCGTAAACATTGTCCCATAGTGGGCCCATGCTCTTAGTTACCGCGACCATTTTAGCGATCGTTTCATCAGGTAGGTCTTTACAGATGTTCTTTGGTAGCGTGATGTTGTGTTTCTTCATCATCTGACGGAATTCTGCTACGCCTTCAGGGTAGAACTCTTCTAACACATCAAAGGCTAAACAGTTACCGATACCATGGTGATAACCCAGAACGTAGCCTAAGCCGTAAGATACAGCGTGGCACGCGCCCACTTGGCTGTAGGCGATACTCATGCCGCCCATGTAAGATGCCATCATCAGCTTGTCATCTTTTTCTGGGTGATCGTCTAAATAGACTTCGCGGCACAGATCCATAGATTTTTCTGCAAAGGCCTTAGCAAATTCGTTAAGGTAAGTCCCTTCTAATGACTCAACACAGTGAATATAGCAATCCATACCAGTGTAGAACCATTGATCAGTTGGCACACCATCAATGAGCTCAGAATCCATAATGATTTGATCAAATACGGTGTAATCTGAGTTGAGGCCGAGTTTACGTACTGGGCCGCAAAGTACCGCAGTACGTGACGCTTCAGCACCGGTGCCTGACACCGTTGGAATACCGATATGATGCACAGCGGCATGCTTAATAAGATCCCAACCTTGGTACATGGCGCTGCCGCCTGGGTTGGTTAGCATTAATGATACGGCTTTAGCTAAATCTAGGGTTGAACCACCACCCAAACCAATCACACTGACTGGCAATTTAGCATTGTAAGCTTGAACTTGTTCAGTCAAATCATCGACTTGCTTAGTTGTAGGCTCATCATCAACGTTAACATAGATGACTAAATCTTGCGCTTTAGCAGGTACACGTGCACCTAATGGCTTGTCTTGGTGAACATCATCAACTAAAAAAACCACGAAATCATCGTCTGATTGACGTTCTTCACTAAGGACTTGGTCTAGCTGAGCGAAACTACCGCGACCGAAAATCATTTTTGGTACGCATTTGAAATTTTTGAAACTCATTACAACCTTCTCCATTGAGACGTTAACTGTAAAAAGTACCGCTACACCGCGTGGTGTAGCGGAAAGGAATGGGTTTTATGCGAAAGCGCGTTTGATATTTTCAATACGCTGCTTAATTTCGTCTTCTGTCCAAGACAGCTTGATGAGCATAGAAATAGTGCGGCTCATGATAGCGTCTGACTTAGGCACAGAAACCTGAGTATAGTCTGGCTTATCTTCGATTAATGTGATCGGCAAAGCAGCTGGCGATTGTAGCTCTTGAATGTGCTTCCAGTTAGACAGGTAATGCCAGTTGTTGATATACCAGTAGAAACAGCCATCAACGCCATTTTCAGCTAACTTCTTGTTGATCTCGATGGTACGCGCTTCAGTTGGCATAAAGAAAGTTAAGAAACCGGCTGAATCACCCTCTGGATCTGGGATTTCACGGAACGTGACCTCTGGAATTTCAGCCATGGCATCTTTAATCAGCTTTTTGTTAGTACGCTGAATATCGATGATTTTGTCCAGCTTACGTAGTTGCGCTAATCCCATAGCTGAGTTCATTTCTGAAATACGGAAATTTAGCCCCATAATTGGGTGGCCTTCGGCACCGCGATCATTACCAACATGATCATGGCCATGATCAGAGAACATATGGGCATGGTTATAGATAGTCTCATTATTGGTCATAATGGCACCACCTTCACCGCAAGTGATGGTTTTTACTGAGTCAAAAGAGTAGCAACCTACATCGCCGATAGTACCCAGCGCTTGGCCTTTATAGCTGCCACCAATTGCTTGGCAAGCATCTTCTAGGATAAGAATATTGTGTTTATCACAAATGGCTTTGATTTCGTCCATCTTAGCCATAGAACCACACATGTGAACCAAATTGATGGCTTTAGTACGTGGAGTGATAGCCGCTTCAATACCTTCTGGAGATAAACATAAGGTTTCATCAATCTCGGCAAAGACAGGAATTGCACCCGCCATAAATACGGCTTCGACTGAGGCTACGAAAGTAAATGGCGGCACAATCACTTCATCACCCGCGCCGATACCTGCTGCGGCCATCGCGGTTTGCAATGCTGCGGTACCACTCGATACAAGGTGTGCGTGCTTTGCGTTCATTTTTTCACAAAGCAGTTGCTCCATCTCACGCGTTTTCCAACGGTCATTACGCATGTGATCAAAGTTATAACGGAAGGTAAAACCATTTTCCATTACATCTGCAACTTCCTGTTTTTCTTCAGGACCAAATAATTCAAAACCAGGCATGGAGATTTCCTTAGAATTCGCTGCGCAACGTGCGCTAGAAATAAAACATAACTAAAAGATTATAACTGGGAAGGGGGCAAGACTGCGATGTTTATTAAGCAATATTTAAACAAAAATACCAATATTGGGTCTGTTAGCTTAAAGCCTAATCAATAAAGTGGCTGAAAACGCGTTGTTTTCAGCCATGCAGGCTTAAGTTGGCTTTTTCAATGTGTCGTTATCGACGGTCACATCAAGGTCGGATAATAGTCCGTTTTCAACGCTATAGATCCAACCATGAATGGCGACATTGTGGCCGTTTTGCCATGCATCTTGGACGATGTTTGTACTGGCAACATTGCCGACCTGTTCAATGACATTGAGCTCACACAAACGGTCAAAACGGGTTTTCTCGTCGAGTTCAGCCAATTCAACTTCATGCAGCCGTGAGATATCACGAATATGGCCTAACCAGTTGTCGATTAATCCAAGGCGCTCAGTGCCCATGGACGCTTTAACTCCGCCGCAGCCATAATGGCCGACAACCATAATGTGCTTAACTTTAAGCACCTCAACGGCATACTGTAAAACGGATAAACAGTTTAAGTCAGTATGAATAACCATATTGGCAATGTTGCGGTGGACGAACACTTCGCCAGGCATCAAATCGATGATCTGGTTTGACGGTACTCTACTGTCTGAGCAACCAATCCAGAGGTATTCGGGACTTTGTTGTTCGGCAAGTTGTTTGAAGAAGGTCGGATCTTCTTCAAGAATTCGTCCGGCCCAACGGCGATTATTATCAAATAAGGGTTTGAGTAATTTCATATTTTAGCAAATACCTTTAATAAGATTGCTGGGCTGAGTGTTGTCGAGCCTGGCTTGGTAGGGCAGACTTGATTCGCTAATTGCATAGTTAAATAGTCGGCATATTTAGGCAAGGTATTTTCCTAAAAAGCTGAGTAATTGCTGGTTGATAAACTGACTTTGCTCCAGGGTTGAGATGTGTCCGGCATTGGGGATATGGACAAACTCACTGCCATCAATGGCATCATGCATCAAATAACCTTCAATGATGGGTCTGGGTTTATCTTCGGTGCCGTTCATGATTAACACTGGCAAGGTTAACTTATCGCTCTCTTCCATTAAATCGCGGCGACCAAAAATCATTTTGCCCATTTTATCTATGCTATCTAAGCTGTCGCCAGCGTAGCCTAACAAATGTGCTTCAAAAGCTGCATACAGCTCTGGGTTGTCGGTCTGGCAGCTTGACGCAAAAAACAAAGGGGCAATTTGATTAACCATTTCAGCAGGGATCTGCTGTAGCATGGTCATGGTGTCAAGCATCTGATTGTATTTAGCGCGACTGACTTCGGGTTCAAAACCGATAAAACAGCCAAGCATCGCCAAGGTCTTGACGCGTTTAGGTGCTAACAGGGCGAGCTCTGCGCCCCACATGCCACCTACAGATAGACCGACTACTGAGAATTTATCAATGCCAATGCTATCCATCAATTGCAAATACTGCTCAGCAATATTTTTCAAATTGGTGGTATTTTCTGGGACAGGACTGGATAAACCATGGCCCCATAAATCTGGCACAATACAACGGTAGTGTTCACTTAATGCTGCTATTTGCGGCCACCACATGCTGCTATCCCATAAAAAACTATGGCCTAACAAAATGGTAGGGCCTTCGCCAATGTCGATATAGCTGATACTGCTATCGTGTAGCGTAAAGGTCTTACGGTGCGAATCGAGATCCAGTGTTAGGTTTGGGAGTTTCATATAACTTGTTCCTGTACGAATGCTTTGGGCGCTGGTGCCACTGTGAACACGTACTCCTTAACGAGTTCTGGCAATCTTGCAACTAGCTGCTGTTTTAACTGAACATTATTGGCGTTCAAAATGACAGCTAAGTCTTCTGCTTGATAAAGTTGAGTTAAAGGCTGGCTAACTGGGTAAAAACTATAATGCCAAGGCTCTGGACTGACGCCGCTGAGTCCTTGCTGGAATGGCCGGTAGAACCCAAAGCGATGGCTGTTTTTTTCTAACCACTGGTATAGTGCATTACATGGGCCGCCAGGCTGATATTCTGCGCTGATAAGTTGTAAATCTTGCTTTGAAATTGCACTAACATCAAATAAATCGACATCTGTACCCCAGTGGTGACGCGACGCCCCAGGCAGCGCTGACCATATAAGAATGGTGTCGATCAATTTATTTGCAGTCAAATCTTGCCACGCGACAGGCTGATTGTGCTGGTCGAGTAACTGGCGCTTGCCGCTAGCTTTGTTATTCCATATCTGCATCTGCTTTTCAAAGCTACGGTAACCGCTACATAGGCTAATCGTGACGCCATCATCAAAGGCTGCTTGCTGCATCTTAGCTAATGCAATGGCGGTTTTTTGCTCCAGCAACTGGCCTTCAAAGGCAACTAAATGTTGCTCTTCGAGGCCATAAAGTGACTTATTTTTTATCTGGCTTATTGAGAGCACAACAGTTTTTCCAGTATGCGCTCATAGCATAAAGCCAGTAAGTCTAAATCGGCGACTTTAACGCACTCATTCACTTTGTGGATAGTCGCGTTAACGGGGCCAAGTTCGATAACATCCGCGCCTGTTGGGGCGATAAATCGGCCGTCTGAGGTCCCACCTGATGTTTGCGGATCCGTTTCAGTACCAGTGATTTCTTGAATTGCTTGCTTAGTTGCTTCTAATAGCGGCCCTTCACCTGTGAGGAAAGGTAAGCCGTTAAATATCCAACTAATGTCATAATCGAGACCGTGGGCATCGAGAATATTCAGAACTCTTTGAATAAGAATTTCAGCAGTGACTTCAGTTGAGTAACGGAAGTTAAACATCACTTCTAGGTTACCGGGGATCACATTTGATGCGCCCGTTCCCCCATTGATATTAGCTATCTGAAAACTGGTTGGCGGGAAAAATTCATTGCCATTATCCCATTTCATGCGGGCTAATTCATCTAAGGCAGGTGCTGCTTTATGAATGGGGTTATCGGCTAAGTGCGGGTAAGCCACATGGCCTTGAATGCCTTTAACCGTTAGGTTACCTGTAAGGCTACCACGGCGGCCGTTCTTAACAATGTCGCCGAGTTTATGGGTAGATGAAGGCTCGCCAACTAGTGACCAAGTGATCTTTTCATTACGCGCTTCTAGGGTATCGATGACGCGGGTTGTGCCATTAATGAAAGGTCCTTCTTCATCACTGGTGATAAGAAACGCAATTGAGCCATGATGGTCGGGGTTTTTAGCCACAAATCGTTCGGTGGCGACTAACATAGCAGCAAGTGAGCCTTTCATGTCGGCAGCGCCTCGACCGTGCAGATAGCCGTCTATGACCACCGGATCAAAAGGTGGGGTATGCCAACGGTTGAGATCGCCGACGGGAACAACATCGGTGTGGCCTGCAAAACAAAACAATGGGCCGTCGTTGCCTCTTCGGGCCCACATATTGGTTGTATCTTCAAAAACCATCGACTCAATGTTAAAACCTGCTTGCGCTAAGCGTTGTGCCATTAATTCTTGGCAACCTTCATCGAGAGGCGTCACTGAAGGGCGAGAGATGAGATCCTGAGCGAGCTTTAAGACATCATCTTTCATTAGCTAAGTGCTCCTTGATAGAGTTCGGCCTTAAAGCCAACGAGTACTTGGTCGTTGAGCACCAATACTGGGCGCTTAATTAGCGTTGGGTGGCTCACCATTAAACTGATTGCTTTTTGTTGATCTATATCGGCTTTGTCGGTATCGCTTAATGCGCGAAAACTGGTGCTACGTTTATTAAAGAGGGTTTCCCAGTCAACTTGAGTCAACCATTGTTCGATGATGTCAGCACTAATACCGTCTGCACGAAAGTCATGAAACTTAACCTCAATATTGTTAGTTTCTAGCCATTTTTTTGCTTTGCGAACTGTGTCGCAATTTTTTATGCCGTATAAGGTCAAACGTCAACTCCTTGAGCCTTGGTTTATGAGGGTTTGTTATTGTGGCATTGGCTTGCAAGCGACTCAATACCGCTGAGAATTAAAATTAATCGCTTTACTTTGCCAAGTGGTTATTTTTTGTGATTAACGCCAGGCCAATTAAACGGCCTGACGTAAAATTGGGGACTACAATTGCACGGAGAAAATAACGTCCTTGCCGGCTTCAATGGTACCTTGGTGTTTTTCGAGTTCTTTGATGTCTTCCATGTTGGCTAAAACAACGGGTGTGAGCAGGCTTTCAACTTGGTCTTTTAGGTAGTTTAAATCGAATTCTAAAATGGGATCGCCAACTTTAACCGTTTGTCCCTCTTCGGCTAAGCGTGTGAAGCCATTCCCTCGCAGTTCCACGGTACCAACACCAAAATGGACAAACAATTCTAAACCGTGGGGTGACTCGATACTAAATGCATGATTAGTTTCAAATATTTTACCTATGGTTCCATCAACAGGAGCCAATATTTGATGGCCTTTGGGGGCAATGGCGATACCATCACCGACTATCTTTTCTGCAAATACAACATCTGGGACCTTTTCTATGGCAACAATCTCTCCTGAGACTGGTGCATAAACCTCTATTCCCCCGGCAATTTTGGTCTGTCCGGATACCAATCTACGAATGCGGCTTAAAAATCCCATTTGTATGGCCTCTTTATCCTAGCTATTGCTGTAGTTGTTGTTTTAATGACTAGCATGCAGCAATAAATAGCTTTAGTAACAGTTTGTAAGGAGCTTATTGAGCTCTGTTATTCTAGTGGCTTTCATAGCTAACTGCGCCAGCTTTTGACACTGATTTAATGAAAGTTTATTTAAGTTTTGTTTTGTTTCGAGTAGGGCGCTTGGATTGACACTGAGTTCATCAACCCCTAAACCTACCAAGCAAGCCAATGCGGGCGGGTAACTGGCAATTTCACCACACACAGAGGTATGTACATCGGCGGCCTTGGCTTGGTTTATGGCCATTGCAATCAGTTTAATTACCGCGGGCGATAAACTTGGGTAGTCAGCCATAAAGCTAGGGTTTCCGCGATCGGCTGCCATTGTGTATTGCGTCAAGTCATTACTGCCGATGCTGATGAAGTCAATGTAAGGCAACATTGATTCTAGATTGAGAACACAAGCCGGCGTTTCAACCACGATACCCAGCTGTAATTGCCCAAAGCCTTTTTCTTGTTGAATAAGCTGTTGGCGGCAAGACTCAATGATCGCAATGGTTTGTTCAAGTTCTTCAACTTGGTTGATCATGGGGAACATCAATCGAATTGAACCGTGATTTGCTGCCCGCAGGATTGCCCTTAGTTGCTGGCAAAAAAGTGTTGGGTGGGCGAGGGTGTACCTTATTCCACGTAGGCCAAGCGCTGGGTTGTCTTCGCTAGCTATTTTTAGGCATGGGACATCTTTATCGGCCCCTACATCAATGGTTCGGATCGTTAATGGTTGACCATCAAGTAACGACAAAGCATCGCAGTACATCTGAAACTGTTGCTGCTCTGTAGGCGCGCTTTGGGCGTGCATAAATAAAAATTCGGTTCGAAATAGACCGACACCTTGATAAGCAATATGGCTAAGATGCGCAATCTCAGTCACTGAGCCCACATTCGCAAGTAGTCCTACTCGCTGACCATCTTGAGTCTGCAATGGCAAGTCTTGATATTTAACCAACTGCTGTTGCAATTGCGCTAACGCTGCTTGCTCAGCTTTAAGGGCAGCAATCGTCTCTGCGGTAGGCGCAATGTGTAACTCACCAGCAAAGCAATCTATGGCCACCATCGGGCAATCATCAAGTAGGGAAAAATCCACCTTACAATTGACGATAGTCGGTAGGTTGCAGCTTTTTGCCAAGATAGTTGTGTGACTAGAAAGGCCGCCTGTCACCAAAACTAACCCTTTAACTTTCTCTATAGGTAGTAAGGCAAACTCTGCCGGGGTCAGGTCATTGGCGATAACAATCGAATCGTCTTGTAGCGTATCGATATTTTGGCATTGGCCACAAATCAAGGTACTAATAATGCGTTGGCTAAGGCAGCGAATATCGTCAGCGCGTGCTGATAAATAAGGGTCGTCTAAATTCTCTAGCGCTTGAATTTGCTTAGCAAAAGTGCGCTCTACTGCCACTGCTGCACTGAACTGCTGGCTATTAATCGCCGCGCTTATTTCTGCAAGCAGCTCATCATCTTCAAGTAGTAAAAGGTCTGACTCAACTAACGCATATGAGTCGCTTTGTTGTTGGCAATGACTTAATGCACGCTGGGAAACAGCGATCATTTTCGCAAATGCTGATGCCAGTTTGTTTTGTTCTTTGCCGATGGCTGATTTTGCAATCAGTTGATAATTGAGCTGCTGTGCTTGTGGCTTAAAAGTCACTGCACGACCAATGGCAATGCCTTTAGATACTGATATCCCTTTTAATGCCATGTCAGACCTTCATATAATTCAATTAACTTAACGTTATCAGTAGCTCGGATACATGTTCAACCGCCACTTTCGCTTGCTCTCCTTGCGCACTGACATTGACGCTAACCCCTTTATATAGCCCCAAAGTCTGCAGTTTAAATAGACTCTTTGCACTAGCTTGTTTGCCGTTACATTCAACTATGACATCACAGGGGTAGCTTTTTGCGGCTTTTACCAACAATGCAGCAGGTCGGGTATGAATACCATGCTCAGCAATAATGGTCACATTTTTATGGAAATGTTCGGTTTGTGTCATCAATACACCTTAAATGACGTAGTTAACTATCTGAGCCGTATTCTACAATCTTATAGCTCTTACGAGAAAGGGCATTGATAGCGTCTTGCAGTTTTTCTTTCTTCACCAAAATGTAGTCAGTATCAAAGGTTGATATTGCGAAGATGCTGATGTTGGCATCGGACAACGCACCTGACACTCTTGAAAGTATCCCTGTCATAGAAAAGCCTAGGGGTCCCATGACTTCAAAGCATCGCCAGTCATCTTCTTGCTCTAAGCTGTCTAATTGTATTTCGCTAGGAGTGACTATCGATAATTCGTCTTGGGTTTTTCCAATGAAATACATGGGTTGGCTGAACACTATGGGGTCAATCGGCGTATCTGGCGCAAAGCTGTGGATGCTGTATAGCTGCTCATGTAGCGCGAGTGTCATTCTGGCCATCAATGTTCCTTAACGTATTTGAGTGAAGGTCCACACGTATCGTAGGCTAGCTTAACACATATTTTTGAAGGTGAAAGAGGCACTTGATAGTGCCTCTATTGTAGGTGGAGGCTAGGTTACTTTAAATTGACCTAGTAGGCGGGCGCTGTCTTTACTGATCTTTTGCAAAGACTCAGCTGCGCGCTGGTTACTCTCATTGGTTTGCACCGAGACTTCTGATAGCTCAGTAATACTGCAGATATTGCGGTTAATCTCCTCTGTCACCAAAGACTGTTCTTCAGTGGCACTGGCTAATTGGGTATTCATGTCACTGATGTGACCTATCAGCCCTAATATCTCACCTAAAGCATCGCCCACTTCTTTGGCTTGAACCTGCAACTGTTCACTTTGTTGTTGCGTTTCGCTATTGCTGGTCATGACCGAAGCAACGCCACCTTGAATATCAGCGATAATTTTTTGAATTTCGTTGGTAGAATCCTGGGTGCGATTAGCTAGCGCTCTCACTTCATCTGCCACTACTGCAAATCCACGTCCATGGGTGCCAGCTCGAGCTGCTTCGATAGCGGCATTTAAAGCCAAGAGGTTAGTTTGGTCGGCAATGCCACGAATGACGTCAAGAATGCTACCAATTTGGTCAGAAGATTGCCCCAAGTTATGCGTGATCGCTTCAGAGCTGCGGAGCTCTTCGACCAACTTTTCGGTATGCAGTACGGTGTTATCCATTTGCGCTTTACTATTTTGCGCTTGGTCTTTCACACTGTTGGCAGCATCAGCGGCTTGTTGGGTGTTGCTCGCCATTTCATGAGTGGTAGACAGCATTTCATTGATCGCTGTGGCAACGCTGCTGGTTTCTTGATGCAAGTGGTCCACACTGGCATTAGACTCGCCAACGGCATTGAGCAGGCGTTGGGCGTCTTGATTAATCTCTTCACCGGCTGGCTTGAGCTCTGCAACTAGTAAGTTGATTTTGTTAACAAACAGATTAAACGCAATCGCTAGGTCGACGACTTCGTCTTTACCTTTAGTGGGCAGTCTCTTTGTTAAGTCACCTTCGCCTTCTGCGATATCACGCATGGCGGCGATGGCTTCTTTAAGTGGCGAGCTAATAGAGTGGTTAAGCACCAAGAAAAAGCCAAAAATCGGTGCAGATATCAATACCATGATAATGAGATAATTCATTACCACACCCCATGTTGCATCGTTTATATCGCTCATGTATGAACCCGTCACTAAGGTCCATTGCCAAGGGGCATAGGCTCTTGCTTCTACCAGTTTAGTTTCTACAATGCCAGTCGATGGGTTAGCAATGGCAAATTCCGCTTTACCTATCTGGTTACTGCGTGCATCACTGATCAACTTTGTCATGGGGGAGCGGCCATCTTGAGAGCGGATGGCGCTGGCAGGCTGGCCAATTAACTGAGAATTGGCGCCGTGAGCAATGATAGTTTGATTGTCATCAATTAAGACAAAGTAGCCATCTTGGCTAGAGTGTATTTGATTAACAAGCTCAGCGACTTCACTTTTGGCTTGATCAAGGCTAATGGCTTGCTGGTTGACTTGCTGACGATGGGCTTCAATCACACTGAGTACAGTGTTCAGCTGCGCATCATTTTGTACCCACTTCTGTGTAATAAGATTGTTTCGCTGTTCATTGATAGAAAAGCTAGCAAATACAAAGGTGCCGATCGCGGCTAGCACTAACATTAAAATTAGTCGCTGTAAGATGGTCAACTGGCGCAAAAGTCCCATGATGTCCCCTTTAATGAAATTCAAGGCAAATATTTTTGTTATGCAAGTGAATATACCTATGCATCGGAATGAATAATATTAACTTAATCATGTTTACAATTTGTTTTTGAATTTGTTGATCTTGCTCACCTTTTAGTGGCTGAAAAATCGGCCTTTTGGCCAAAAATACCTAACAGATAACACTTAATAGACAAAAGTATTAAAGCGCTTTAACTGCATAGATACCGAGCTTGCCGTCTTAAAACTGAACGATATTTGCCCAGTTATAGTTAATGTTATGTAATGGTTTTGATTTTTTTGTATTTTCAGCGCAGAATTAATCATTACTCAATAAAGGCTACGTTCCATGACTACTTCTCCACAAGTAATTAGTTCAGACGATATCTTGCTTAAACTTTGCCATTCAGTCTCCCATGTATTATCCAGTACCACTGCTAGCCAGGTTTCCCACGCGGCCATGGTGCAAAGTATTACTCGTACCTGCTTAAAGCCTGATTTAGGTTGCTTTTCTATTTTTGATGGTGGTTTTTCAGGATTGGTTGTCATCAACTTCTCAGCACCTGCCGCTATAGAGATATACCGGGCTTATATGCAGCAAATGGGCATGCCTGAGAGTGAACTGGCCTTCTCACATACTTCAGACGAAGTGGGTGATGTGATGGGGGAGTTAATGAATCAAATCCTTGGCGATTTCATCAATAAAGTGAACAAGCAGTTACAGACCTCTATTAACCAGTCTCAACCTAAAATGCTGACCATTAATAAAGAGCTGACTATCTCTATTGATACCAATTTAGATGATGCGGTTGCGCGAAGAGTGTCGTTTAAAACTGCCAACAATCATATCTTCTATTTAGAATTTGCCATGGATAAAACGGAATTTATTAAACTGGATGAGTTTGCCGAAGAAGAGCATGATCCTGATGAGTTGTTAGCTCAACATGGCCAGACAAAAACCAACGACAACAATGAAAAGTCACCTTGGTCAAAAGCGGCGGATGATACAAAAAGTAAAGATATTGCCGATGATCTTTTCGATGAATTAGGCATTTAATCCTAATAGCTTGCATGATAATCTCAGACTAATCGATCGCCAACAAATACAATAATAGGCCGTTCAACGATGAGTATTAAAGCCACCTCTATTGACATCGCATACCGTGCTGGGGTTTCTCAGTCTACGGTATCGCGTGCGTTGCGCAATAGCCCTCTGGTTAATGAAGAAACTAAACAAAAAATCCACGCTATAGCCAAAGAGCTCAATTATAAAGTGGATAAAAATGCCAGTAATTTGAGAACTCAAAGTTCATTAACTTTGGCACTTTTGTTGTGCGAAGATCCCACCAATGACGACTCGCATATTAACCCTTTCTTTTTAACGATGTTGGGTTCTATTACCCGTGCAACTGCACGTCAAGGGTATGACCTATTAGTTTCTTTTCAACAGCTTAGCTCTGACTGGCATGCTGATTATGAAGACAGTAATAAAGCCGATGGCATCATATTACTCGGTTATGGTGACTTTAAAGATTACCAAGAGAAACTGGCTAAACTGATTGAGCAGCATACTCACTTTGTTATTTGGGGGCCGGAGCAACATAGTGATGGTCGTTTGAGTGTGGGTTGTGATAATCAGCAAGGAGGTTTCATTGCGACACAACATTTACTGCAACTTGGTGCAAAGGATATCGCATTTTTAGGCGATGCCAGTGAGCATAGCCCAGAGTTTAAGTCTCGTTATTTAGGATACAGCCAGGCACTAAGTGCCAAAAAGCTACCCGTTAATCGCGCTCTACAGTACAGCGCCATTAGCACGGAATCTTCAGGCTATGACGCTGCCATGGCATTAATCAACGCCAAACAGCAGTTTGATTCAATCTTTTGCGCTAGCGACCTCATTGCCATTGGTGCAATACGCGCCCTTAAAGAGCAGGGGATTAACGTTCCAGAGCAAGTTAAAGTGGTCGGTTATGATGATTTACCGGTGGCAAGTTTTGCGAATCCCCCTTTAACCACGGTCAAGCAAGACACTAAATTGGCTGGTGAGATTTTGGTTGAGTGTTTACTTAAGCAAATTCGCGGTGAGCCAGTAGATAGCCAATTAATTAAAACTAGCCTAGTGGTCCGCGGATCTGCCTAGTCGGTGAGCTTATATCTATCGGTTACTGAACAATTGCTTAAGTTTAGCCTTTGGCGTTTATGCTATCTGCTGCATTAGCTTAAAGTCAGGTTGAGTGACTTGATAGTGTTGTTGTAATTTTTGCACTAACTTTAGCCATAGTCTGGCGGTCATCTCTGCATCATCTAACGCGCGGTGAAACACGCCATCGCTTTCAATATCCAAATACTCGACAAGTTCACCTAAACTATGTTTTGGCGCCGTTTGCACCAATCGTCTTGCAATAAGCATAGAGCGGGTGATCTGATTGTGCGGCGTTCGATCAATTGCAGCCAGCTCATGTTGTAAAAACCGCCAATCAAAACTGGCATTGTGCGCAACCAAATTATAGTTTTGTATGAAGTCTGCAAATTGTTGCATTACTTCGCTGCATGGTGGCGCAGACGCTAACATGTGGTTGTCGATACCTGTGTAGTCAGCAATAAACCGACTAACAGCGAAACCTGGGTTCATCAGCGCTTGGAATCGGTCAACAACTACACCGCTTTGCAATAAAACCGCACCAATTTCTATCGCACGATCACCTTGCGCTGGTGAAAGCCCGGTGGTTTCAAAATCAAACACCACGACCGAGTCTGCTGGAGCGTACAGTGACAAAATATGTTCCTTAAGGTTTTATACCAATCAGTATAAGAATTTGATCAACTCAGCGCGCTTTTGGCAAACTAGTTCAAGGCGAATAACTGAAACAATGGTTGCTCCCTTGTGAGATTATTCAACGCAGAAGTAGGCAGCCTAAAACGCGCCAGAATGGCGATTTTTAGCGGTTCTGATGCTGTGTTAACGAGTTTAACCGTAGAACAACTATGCTCTTCACTCGTTGCCTTGCCTCAGAAGCGCTAAACTCTCGCTGAGTGACTAAATGTTTATACTGATTGGTATTATGCTTTGGCAGATACAAAAAAGCCGCGATAAAAATCGCGGCTTTTATCAAAGATTAAGCAGCTAAATTACTTCTTAGCTTCTCTTTCTTTAACTTCAGCGATAACTTTTTCAGCAACACTGTTTGGACATGGGCTGTAGTGTGAGAACTCCATAGAGAACTGACCACGACCAGATGTCATAGTACGTAGAGAACCGATGTAACCGAACATTTCTGAAAGAGGTACATCACCCTTAATACGTACGCCAGTTACGCCAGCTTGTTGGTCTTTGATCATACCACGACGACGGTTAAGGTCACCAATTACGTCACCAACGTTGTCTTCTGGGCTGAATACGTCAACTTTCATCACAGGCTCAAGAAGTTGAGCACCTGCTTTTGGCATAGATTGACGGAACGCACCTTTAGCTGCGATTTCGAACGCGATAGCTGACGAGTCAACTGCGTGGAAAGCACCATCGGTAAGTTCTAGTTCAACGTCAAGTACTGGGAAGCCAGCAACAGTACCAGTTTCCATCATAGATGCGAAACCTTTCTCAACAGCAGGCCAGAATTCCTTAGGTACGTTACCACCAACAACTGAAGAGCTGAAAGTGAAACCAGAGTTTTGCTCACCTGGACGGATAACATAGTCGATCTTACCGAACTGACCAGAACCACCAGATTGTTTCTTATGCGTGTAGCTATCTTCAATAACTTGAGTGATAGTTTCACGGTAAGCAACTTGAGGCTCACCAACAACCAGGTCAACACCGTATGTACGCTTAAGGATATCAACCTTAATGTCTAAGTGAAGCTCACCCATACCTTTAAGGATGGTTTCACCTGAATCTTCATCAGTTTCAACGCGGAAAGATGGATCTTCAGCAATCATCTTACCGATAGCGATACCCATTTTCTCGCTTCCGCCTTTATCTTTTGGCGCTACAGCGATAGAGATTACTGGCTCTGGGAATACCATTGCTTCAAGAGTACAAGGGTGCTTAACATCACATAGAGTGTGACCAGTTTGCACGTTCTTCATACCAACAATCGCGATGATGTCACCAGCTTGAGCAGAATCTAGTTCGTTACGCTCATCAGCTTGCATCTCAACCATACGACCAACACGCTCAGTTTTACCTGTAGCAGAGTTAAGGATGGTGTCACCTTTCTTGATCTTACCTGAGTAGATACGTACGAAAGTTAGGGCACCAAAACGGTCATCCATGATCTTGAACGCTAACGCTTTGAATGGCTCTTCAGTATCAACAAGAGCGTGTTCGCCAGTTTCGTTACCTTCTTCATCAGTTAGAGGTTGTGGATCAACTTCAACTGGGTTTGGTAGGTAATCAACAACAGCGTCAAGAAGCAACTGCATACCTTTGTTCTTGAAAGCAGAACCACAGTATGTAGGGAAGAAGTGCATAGTACGAGTACCAGCACGGATACAACGCTTAACGTCTTCCATAGATGGCTCTTCGCCTTCCATGTAAGCTTCCATTAGATCGTCGTCCATCTCAACAGCAGACTCGATAAGTTGCTCACGGTATTCTTCAACCATGTCAACCATGTCAGCTGGAACGTCTTCAATCTTGTAGTTTTCAGCTTGTCCAGTTTCGTCCCATACCCATGCTTTACGAGTTAGTAGGTCAACAACACCTTTGAACTCGTCTTCGATACCGATAGGTAGAACCATAACTAGAGGGTTAGCAGCTAGTACATCTTTAGTTTGCTTAACTACGCGTAAGAAGTCAGCACCCATACGGTCTAACTTGTTTACGAAGATGATACGAGCAACTTCTGATTCGTTAGCATAACGCCAGTTGGTTTCTGATTGTGGCTCAACACCACCAGAACCACAGAATACACCAACACCGCCGTCTAGTACTTTAAGAGAACGATAAACTTCAACGGTGAAGTCAACGTGACCAGGGGTGTCAATTACGTTAAAGCGGTGGTCGTTCCAAAAACAACTAACAGCAGCAGACTGAATGGTAATACCACGCTCAGCTTCCTGTTCCATGAAGTCAGTTGTTGATTCGCCATCATGAACTTCACCGATCTTATGGATCTTACCGGTAAGCTTAAGGATACGCTCAGTTGTAGTAGTCTTACCCGCGTCAACGTGAGCAAAGATACCAATGTTTCTGTACTTTGATAAATCAGTCATTTTTCTACTCTGTTTGAGTTACGTTCTAAAATTCGGGGGGGAAGTATATCAATACTTTCACGATATTTTTATAGATTTTTGTGAATTTTGCTTAAATAACCTTAAAACCACATAAATTCGTGGCGAATACTCACATTGATATTGCAGAAAAACCTAATGTTTATCAGCGTTTTCAGCCGATTAACCTTAAAGCGTAACCAAAGATTAATTGCTTATATCATTTTGCTAATTGTGAGCCAGTTAACGGCACAATTTACTTATTTACAACCAAAGCATGAAGAAAAGCGGATGTTTAGTCCGCTAAAGAGGGGTTGAGGCGCCACTCCCTTAGCGAGAGTCAAACTGCACTGATTTTAAAATCCGTTATAAATATGTACGAATACGTAGGTAGAAAACAGTAGATTTTCAGGCTGTTAGTGTTACCTTGGTGGTTACATTGTTGTGATTAAAGTAACGTGAATAAGTGGTATTTATGCTAGGACGCTGTCAATTATTTGTGAGGCCTACATTGATTTGCCTTGGGCTAAATGCTTGTCTGTCTCCCCAGCTTGTAGCCCAAGAATTGGAGCCTCGAAGCTATACAAATCTGCCAACGGGCCAGCACTTTCTGGCAGCGGGTTATGCCAACTCATCAGGAGAGGTGTCGCCGTCGCCAAGCTCACCTGTGGAAGATGCCAAACTCGACATAGATGCTTATATATTGGGTTATGCCACTACTTTTGGGTTGTTAGGCAGTAGTGCCAAGTTTGATACCGCAATCAGTCGAACCTGTTTTAGCGGCAGTGCAAGGCTTAACGGCGACCAAGTCAGTGTTGATCGCTGTGGTTATACTGACCCAACAGTGCGACTTACTTGGAACTTCTACGGGGCGCCAGCAATGGATATTGCATCCTACGCTAAGTGGCAGCAGGGGGTTGTGGTTGGTACCAGTCTGCAAGTTACGGCACCGACTGGGAGTTATCAAGCAGATAAACTGCTCAATAGTGGTGCCAATAGGTGGGTATATCGACCCGGCATTGGCATGTCGCATCAATTGGGTAGCTGGTACTATGACTTGATTGCTTCAGTGCGTTTTTATAGCGATAACAATGAGTATTTAGGCAGCGGTCAACTGTCGCAGCAGCCCCAGGTTAATTTACAAGGCCACCTGATATATTATTTTAATCGCGGCCATTGGCTGTCACTAAACGGTAATTTTTTCTTTGGTGGTGAAACAGAGAAAAACGGTGTTGCTTCTAATGATGATCAAGAAAACTCACGGTTTGGCTTGACCTATTCATTCGCTTTATCGAGGCAACAAAGTATCAAGCTGAGTTTCAGCACCGGCGTGCTGACACGCTATGGTAATGACTTTGATACCTTCGGCTTAATGTGGCAATACCGTTTATAATCAAAAACGCCACGATCACATGTGGTCGTGGCGTTAACTTACCGAATTAAGGATTCAGGGGGTTAGCGTTTTACGGGTTGAGTTTCTCAGTGACATTAGGATAGTAGTCCCACACTTTCTCGTCACTGATAGAGCGCAGTAGTTTGACGTATTCGGCATGGGTCCACGCAAGTGGCGTAGCGGAGTTGGTTCCTTGGCCCTTGTGATATTTATATCGAGTTGGATTTCCCACACCATCCCAAACTTGCTCAGGCAACATTAATCCTTCGTTGGCAAATATTTCCATGCCTTTAACATAGGTGTTAATTAAGTCCTGCTTAGTTTCTGAGGTAAGTTGCTTAGTTTGAGTGAGCTTTGCTAATTCATAGTGACCACGCTCACCAGTGAAAAACGGCCAGACTCTACCGCGTTGTCCTGGCGTATTCGCGCCACTTTCAGCGTAGCTGCCGCCTGTTTGCTCATCTTCACCGTAACCATCATTGCCATAGCGACGATAACCTGGAGTTTGTTGACCATCACCGGCATCAAAGAGGTATTTTACCCTTAGGTTCTCTGCTAAAGCGGTATTGTCTACCAGCTTAATGCTGTCAACGATGGTTTTATCATTGGCTGGCTTAACCCCGTAACGGACTAACTCCAAAAATCCAGCATCTAAGATCAGTCGCTGATCAAGGCCTTTACGGCCATTATTATCACCGAGTTTATCGGTGTTATTTGGATTGCCGTTAGGAGACAGCCTGACGTAGTAAGGCTGGGTTTGATCATTTTGCAGTGACAGTAATCCGTTTTCAGTGACTACTAAAGCAGTCAGTTTATGCTCCATTGCAATCGCGGTATCAAGATAACGTTTAGCGCTTTGCTCATCGCCACTGTGCTTGGCGATATCACTGGCACTGATTAACCCTGCTATAACGGCTGCTGCTGTTGAAGGTGAGTAACCTGCTTGCTCTTCCCAGCGCTCTTGTTGTGTTTTTAGCGGCGTAATGTGGGTGTTGTTCCAATCCAATTTCACCTTACCACCGGTAACGAGAAAGTCAGCCGCACTTTTTAGCATCACACTGTACCAGTGGTTTATTTCACTGTCCGATAGCACGCCAGCTTGCCACAACTGCCAGCCTAGCATCAGGGGCATAGCCGTTTGATCTAACTGAACGCCAACCCATTCGATTTGACCGTCAACATGAGTTTTCTGTAAAAACCAACCCGGTACACCTTCGTAGCCCGGTGTTTGGGCTGTCACTTGTACTTTTTGTAGGTATTCAAACGCGACCTTAGGCGTTTGGTGGTCTCCCATGGCCAAAAATGCCATTGCACATTGATAAAAATCCCGCGGCCAGACAGCTTTGTAGCCAGTACTGCCAACTTTAGCTGACACGGTGTCACCCCATGGGTTAGATAGCGAAGCGATAAGTGCACCAGGATGGGTTTTATCCTCCTGTGCCTTGAGTACTAATGCACTGGCATACAAGAGCTGGCCATCATCTGTGGTACTTTTTATCATCGCGGGCAGGGCATCTAGGCTATAAAGATAGTCTTGCCAACCCACAGCCTCGTCGATGCCATTGTAATTGGCGAGCACCTGCTGATAGCCCTGGGTTAATGTGCGCTGCGCATGCTGCAGGCTCTGTTGTTTATCGTCGCCAAAGCCAACAACAATAGTGGCTTCTAGGGTGTTTGATTGCCCCGGATTCACATTAATGGTAGGCAGTTGCGCCGTCATGGCTACATTTCCACCAAGCTGGTCTGTTACCTGCGCAGTGGTGGTATACTGCCAATTAAACTCACCGTTATTTTGTAAATCAGTGAGGCCATCGGATTGGCCGACAAAGCCGACACTGGCCTGCGCAAATGCTTGGTCACTGATAACAGAGACTACGCTACTAGAAGATTGATCTGTGTAGGCGATTAAACTTTGACCGTCTTCACTTACCCGTGCGATATCGTTACTGCCACTATTGTCCACATGGGGGTTCACGTAAAGGTAGGGGGTAATGCCGGCTTCATGTGCGGTAAAAAATACCTTCATCATTAATGATTGACTATTGGGGTCAGTAAAGATGTGTTTTTCTATTTCGTACTTACCTTGTTTATCTTTGTTGACCACCTTGTAGGCCAGCGATAACGGGCGGCCACTGTCGTCTTTATGCAAGTAATCAATGCTAGAGATGGTGTCCGCTTGCTCGGTGTCGGTAAAGCCATCGCCGCAAATGATGAACTGCATCTCTTTTAACTGAGCATTGTGGATAAGACCGTACATGGTTTCAGTGACAATGCCTTGAGCAAGTGAGAACCAGACTTTGCTAACCTGCTCCGACTCACCATTTTGGTAGGGAGTGTAGGATGTGCCTATGCCTGTTTTGCCAGAAAATGCCCACACAGGCTCTATTCCTGGTGCACCGGGGGCAACCATTTGACTATGTACATCATTGGGCTGTTGCTCGTTAGGAGCACATGCACTTAATGCCAATGTGCAGCTTAATGCCACTGCGATCCTACTTGCTGAAAATAGAGGTCTGCGAGCCATATGGTTATCCCTTACATTTATTCATTTGTTTTGATTTAAGGTGTGAGTTATTTTTCTGCTTGAGGCGGAGAAACAAACAATACGCTAATACCCGCAAGCATCATGAGCGAGCCACCCAGGACTAAAGCAAAAATCGGCTGCCCATCAAAAACATGATTGACAATTAGCCCTAGCACGCTGGCCGCCAATAGTTGCGGAATGACAATGAAAAAGTTAAAGATGCCCATATAGATCCCCATTTGCTTCGCGGGTAAGGCATTGGCAAGTAGCGCATAGGGGATAGATAAAATAGATGCCCAGGCAATACCCACGCCAATCATAGGTAGCCAAAGTAAACTAGGATCCTTTATAAAATAGAAACTCATCAGACCTATCCCGCCACAAAATAGGTTAATTAAATGCGACCACTTAAGCCCTACCGACATAGCTAACAACGGAATGATCACGGCGGCGAGGGCTGCAAAACCATTATATGACGCGAACAATATGCCCACCCAGTCTGCGCCATCATTGTAGGCTTGTGACAGCACATCATCAGTGCCGTAGTGATATGAAGTGACCGCAGAGGTGGTATATATCCACATTGAAAATAAAGCGAACCAGGAGAAAAATTGTACCCAGGCCAATTGCTTCATCGCTTTAGGCATGGCAAATAGGGCATCGGTGATCGCAAAAGCCATACTGGGTGTGGTTTTACCCTGCTTAAGATAATGGCTGCAAAACCATTGTAGCGGCCCAAAGGCGAAGATACCTGCGGATAGTAGGTATAACTGCTTATCTAAATCAGCAGCATAAATGATCAGGGTGAATATTAACCCAACACCGCTCCACAGCATTGCGCCTTGATGGTATTGCGTGGCAGTGCGCTGGCTTCTCACTGCAGTGCTATTGTGCTGGTTGTCATGTTCCTCGAACGCAGCTAACTGCTCTGGGCTGTATTCTCGTGAACTAATAATGGCCCAAAACACCGCGGCAAATAATACTACACCGCCAAAATAGAATGCATAACGAACGGCATCGGATATCTCACCAGCAGGGGCAGTATTACTGACTTGGAAGTAGTTGGTTAAGATGTACGGCAGTGCAGAGGCGATAACTGCGCCGATACCAATAAAGAAACTTTGCATCGCATAACCCAGTGGTCGTTGCCGCTTGGGTAGGTTATCTCCGACAAATGCGCGAAACGGCTCCATGGCGATATTAATTGATGCATCCATTATCCATAACATACCTGCGGCTACCCATAAAACGGGGGAGTGCGGCATGATGAACAAGGCTAATGTGGTGCAGACAGCGCCAATTAGAAAATAAGGGCGACGACGGCCTAAACGAGTCCAGGTTTTGTCACTCATATAACCGATAATAGGTTGCACGAGCAGGCCTGTTAGTGGCGCGGCAATCCACAGGATGGGGATCTCGTCTATCGATGCACCTAAGGTCTGAAAAATGCGGCTAACATTGGCATTTTGAAGGGCAAAACCAAACTGAATACCCAAAAAGCCAAAGCACATATTAAATATTTGCCAAAAACTCAGTAATGGTTTGCTGTTAGATGTTGGTTTCGACATAGCCTGTTCTCTTATTGTTATTATGACACTATGCCATAGACGCTGATGTGCGGATGTTGTGCCGATAATTGCCCTAAAAAAACAGCGAATACACGTGTCCCTCACACGGTATTCGCCCAAATGTACTGTCTAGCTCAAGTAATAGACAAGATGTACATCAATAAGACCTCAATCGACAGCTAGCTTACTTATAAGTGTTCACTCAATGTTCACTTGCTGAAGAACTTGCGACAATCTCATTCGCTACAGTCAGTTCCTATGACTTAACGCGATAAAGCACAGGTTCATGTTAACCTTGAGCGGTTTTTTTTAACAACTCCATGCATACGTATTCATATTACTTTGGTAACCTTTACGTATCTTAATGTTAACTTTGGCCACTATAGAAAAATGATGAATAGCTTAAAAAAGTCGTTACTGGTAATTAGCCTTATGTCGCTGTGTGGCTGCAATATTGCCAGCCATGGATCGTTTATTGCGAGCTCTAATATGGATAGTAGTCACGAAACGTCACTGACAACATTCGGTGAAGTCACGGGTGAGAGTTGTCAAACGTCGATACTGTATCTATTGCCTAGCGGTGAGCAAGTCGCTACAAAAGAAGCGATATCAAACGCATTTGCACAAATTCCTAATACCATTCAATTGGCAAATATTAGCATTGATGATCAACTCAAGATTGGCGTGGGATATTCGGTACAATGCATCGTGGTTTCGGCTACTGCATTAGGCTACCCCCAAACTGCAGGGGAGTAGCCTTAAGGTTTAGCACTAAGATTAACAGTCGGTTTAGAATGCGCCGGCTGGCCCTGGAAACACCACTGGGCTGGTATTACTGTTGCTGCCCACTGCCGCGACACCAAAGATGTAATTATCGATCACTAGATTGTGAAGTGCAAAACTGTCTACTTTGCCGACATAACGACTGTGGGTCCATTGTGGCTCAGTTGTTTTACGCCAATACACTCGATAACCCGCTACTTGGGCATTCTCTTCAAGCTGCCATGTTAACGTTGTACTGGGTGAAACTTTACCGGCAATCGTTACCTGTTTAGGTGGTGCAGGGGCCCAAGCCATTGACGCTAGGCTAATGGCATTGAGTGCAGTCAGTTTAGCGGTAAACGGTCCGTCAACACCTGCAATGACATCGCCATATACAATGCCATTTTCAACCCTAAGATCTTGGTGTTGTCGATGGTAATGCTCGTTGGTTTCCATGATACGCACTGCGGGCAGGCCAGCTTGGTTAAATGGCAGGTGGTGTCCACCACGACCGAAGCGATCGAGTCGATAAACCATCTCTACATCAAGATTGACCATATATTGATCTGCTAAGCCTTTAATATGGCGCGCCAAATTACGTGATGCAGAATCATTTTCACCGCCTTCAAAATAGCGCTTTTTAGCTTCTTCTTCTGTTTCGGTATAGCGGACTCCCTCGGAAAACACTCTTACCGTATGGTTACTGACTACGCCGTTAATGCCGGCAATATTGCCTATCATGTCGTTATTAAGAACGGCTTGTACGTGCCAGTTTTGCGATTTGGCATAGTCTGCAAGTATCTTTCCGCCATAAAGGCCTTGCTCTTCGCCACTTAGCGCTGCATAAACAATTGAACCAGAGAATTGATATTGAGAAAGCACACGTGCAGCTTCTAGTGCCCCTGCAACGCCAGTGGCATTATCATTGGCACCAGGCGATATGCTAGTTGCGTCCATGACATCGGTAACCCGAGAGTCGATATCACCACTCATGATCACCATACGATTGGGGTTGGCACTGCCACGCTGGATCGCAATGATATTAACAACATTGGTATCTTGGGGAATACGTTTACCAGACACGGTTTGCCCCACTTCTATTACCTCCAAGCACTGGCCACATTGCGAAGAGATACGCTCAAATTCCGCTTTAATCCAGTTTCTTGCTGCGCCTATGCCTTGAGTAGGATGATCTTGGCTAGACAAAGTGTGTCGGGTACCGAAGTCCACTAACGTTTGCACGTCACCCATAATCCGCTCAGCTTGTGTTGCTTGAGCGATATCATATAAACGTAGATCTTCAGCTGAAGGGGCTTGATAAGCGCTAGTGTTGGCGAACGATAAGCTGCTAATGCAGCATAAACTGACGCTAAGTAGAGATTTTTTAACGGCCTGATTCATAATGCCTCTTTGTTGTAATTATTTGTTGTTAATGAGCAATCGCCATTAACGTTACCAAAAAGTATTCAAAATGCACCAGATTTTGCTAATCAAAAACGTTAAGAAATGTTGCACAGTGTATAGCGATGCAAAAGTAATTTTTGGCGCTAACGTTATTGGGAAAAGGGGGGATTTAGGTAAGTGAAGTCAGTGGCTAAGCGGGAGAGTAGGCTAAGCGCATTAATGGCGCGAGTCATCAGAAACTCGCGTCGAATGCTTTAAAAGAATAAGTCTAAAACTGTCCGACTTAAATTGAACGGTAATTATAACGCTTTAAAACGAATGGCCGCGCCACCGCTGGTAGCAAGGGGCAGTTCAATCTTGTCTGCGTTAGTGACATTCTTAGTTTTGATAATATAGTCATAAGGATTGCTCTGCCAATTGGCATCAGGTCCATCACGGTAGATTTGCGCTTGATAATGGGTATTTTTATCAAGAAAGTCTAAGGCAATGGTTAGCGTACGTTTTGAGTCATCGGTAATCGCACCAACATACCAATCCTTTCCATGACTGGCGCCGCCACGCTCTTGTCTGGCAAATACCACATATTCGCCCACTTCACCTTGCAGCGCGATACTGGTTGTCCAATCGGTAGGGACATCTTTAATAAACTGAAATGCATCTGGGTACTTAGCATAGTTTTTAGGCAGATCAGCGGCCATTTGGATTGGGCTATATAACACCACATATAACGCCAATTGCTTCATTAAGGTGGTTTGTACTCTGTTAACTGCATCTAATCCTTCAGGTGCTAAATCAAAAATACCCGGAGTAAAATCCATCGGGCCAGCTAACATGCGTGTATAAGCAAGGGTTGGCGTATGGCTCGGATTGTTTGGCGGCGTGCCCCAAGCATTAAACTCTTGGCCCCGTGCACCTTCACGGCTTATCCAATTGGGGTAGGTACGTCTTAGCCCGGTGTCTTTGATGGGCTCATGAGTATTAATACTGATTTTACGTTTGGCAGCTTGCTCGATGCTATGCAGGTACTCATTGACCATAAATTGGCCATCATGCCATTCATGTCGAACGATACCGCTTTTATCAACCCGCTTAATATCACCGCCATCGGCCACATATCCGGTTTTAATTTGGGTGACGCCATGTTTTTCATAAAGATCGTAGGCATCATCCATTTGTTTGCGGTAATTAGTGACCGAGCCAGAGGTTTCATGGTGACCGATCAGCCTAACACCGAGCTGCTTGCCATAATCGGCAACCGCTTTAATATCGAAATCAGCATAAGATTGGCTGAAACTAAACACATCACCGTTATGGAACCAACTGCCATCCCAGCCGAGGTTCCACCCTTCGACTAACACGCCAATAAAACCACTGGCAGCGGCAAAGTCCATGTAGCGTTTCGTTTCGCTGGTTGTGGCGCCATGCTTGTTACCCGAACCCCAAGTATTCTCGCCAATATGCATTCCCCACCAAATGCCTGCATATTTGCCCGGCTCTACCCAAGAAACATCACCTAGTTTGTTGGGCTCGTTAAGATTAAGGATTAATGACGAGTTAAGTAAGCCTTTTGCATCTGGCGCTATTTGTATCGTACGCCACGGACTAGAAAAGCCAGCGTGAGTTTTTACTTTTATTCCATCCGACCAAGGGGTGAGGTCAGCACGTAGCACACCGCTGCGGCGTTGATCTAATGTCATAGCGGCATAATCGGTAAGTGCAGCTTCATGTATGCTCAAATGTATGCCGTTGTTTAATTTAAGCGTAAACGGCGTATGCACTCTATCTATGTCACTTACTTGTGTTTTTTTATAGAGGTATTCATAGCGATTCCAACCACGAGCAGGTATCCACCAAGCTTGAGCAGCTTCTGGTTGAGGAATAGTAAATGTTGTTAGCTCTTGGGTAATATTGAGCTCGCTAAGCTGTGCTTGCTTAGGGAAGTGATACCGAAAGCCTATGCCATCGTTAAATGCACGAAATTCAATATTGTATTGATATGTACCATTAGAGAAGGTGGTGGTTAAACTGTGGTGATGGTCTAACATCCATTGTTTTTCTCCCCAAGGTTGCTCCCAAGTAGATTTGTGAGTACTTGTCTTACTATCAACAAGTTTAAATCCAGCTTGCAGTTCCCCTAATGTTTGAAAAGCTAATCCCAAAGCAGACGCATCTATAACAGACTTTCCTTGATAATAAACTTGATATTCAGGCTTTAGATTGTCGTCACGTACCGTAATGCTAATGTGTTTGTCAGGCGAGGTTATTTCTATGTTAGCCGCTATGGATGATAGTGGGCATAGCGCTAGCAAAAGAGCACAGGGTATGGGGGCTAGCTGTCGAGTAACTTTGTGAGTGGTACAAGCCAGATCCTTGAGTAGATGAGACATTACTTATCCTTTTTATTTATCTCGTTATCTGGCTATATTAGTGACACCTATAGACTCGCCGCAACGCGTTACATACGTATTCAATGTTGTTTATTAGTGCAAGGCCTGAGTTTATTGATGGCTGGTCTATCACCACGTGATTTCGCTTAAAATTCTAAGTAAGTAGGTTTGGTCAATCTCTACTGCTGTTAAGGTCATTAGCCTGTTATAATCAGCAATATTAAAATTTCTCGCTGATGTTAAGTAATTAACTCACATTGGCGGGATTTATTGTCATCACACAGTCTGAGAATTTGCATGTCCTTTAAAAGCCTATCGCTTAACCCCGCTATTGAGACCGCCCTAGAAGAGTTAGGCTATACCGAGCCGACCCCGATTCAGCTTAAAGCTATCCCTGTAGCGACGTCTGGTAAGAATATTATTGCCGCCGCGCAAACGGGTACCGGCAAAACGGCCAGCTTCGTGCTGCCAATGTTAGACAAGTTAGCTAAAGGTGAGGCTGGGCGCAAAAAGCGGGTTAGGGGATTGATTATTACCCCAACAAGAGAGCTTGCAATACAAGTTAATGATAGCGTCAGCGCCTATGGTAAGCATTTATCAATACGCACCAGCGCTATGTATGGCGGTGTCGATCTTGCGCCGCAAAAGCAAGCGTTAATAGATGGCTTGGATATTCTGGTTGCTACGCCAGGTAGACTGCGCGATCTATACACTCAGCGTGCTATTCATTTCGATGAGATTGAGATGTTTGTGCTTGATGAAGCCGACCGTATGTTGGATATGGGCTTTATTGATGACATCACCGATATCATCGACAAACTACCAGAGCAGCGTCAAAACCTGCTGTTTTCAGCCACCTTGTCACGTAAAGTGCGCGACTTAGCAAAGTACACCGTTAGTGACGCGGTGCAGTTGTCAGTAAAACAGCAAGAAAGTGCGCCGGCTATTGAGCAATGGATGGTGACGGTTGATAAAGATAAAAAGTCAGCATTGCTCAGTCACCTGATTAAAGAGAAAACTTGGCAGAAAGCGTTAATTTTTATCGAAACTAAACATGGCGCCGCCAAGCTAGTAAGCCAACTAGAAAAGCGTGGTATTGAAGCTGAGTGTCTACACAGTGGTAAGACTCAAGCCAATAGGGAACAGATCTTAGCAGATTTTAAATCAGGCAAGATTGCCTATTTGATTTCCACCGGTGTTTCTGCGCGAGGCATCGATATTGATGAGTTACCGCTGGTGATCAACTACGATCTGCCATTTCCAGCCGATGAGTACGTACACCGCATAGGCCGTACAGGCCGAGCCGGGGCAAGTGGCGAAGCGGTGAGTTTAGTGTCAAAAGATGATTTTAAAAATCTTTGCATGATAGAAAGCCGAATTGATCATTTACTTGAAAGGCGCGTTGTCGAAGGTTTTGAACCTAAAAAAGTGGTGCCCATTTCTGTGTTGAACTTTGTGCCCAAAGCCAAGCGTGATGCCGATCGTGCGCCAATCAAAGCTAAGCGCGACCTTAAAAAACCGGCTAAATCTGCTAATTCAGCAAACAGCAAAAAACCGAATAAACGCAGAGACAGTGCTAATGCGGGTAATGCAGGTAATATCAGCCAAAGCAAAGACTCAAAAGCAGCCAATAAATCTAAACCGGCTGCAGCAGTTAATCCTTGGGCGCATCACGAAAAATCGAAAAAGTAATAGGGCTGGTATTATCCAAAAGCTAGAGCTGGTAGAAAAGCTCTAGCTTCTTTGCTATAAGCTAGCTGTTAGCTTTTTACCATTGTCTTCAAACAACCGTCTTCAAACAACCGCCTTCAAATAAAAGCTTTCAAATATCAGCCTTTAAATATCAGCTTCTAAATATTGCTTTTAAATGAGACTGATTATATTAGTGGTTACTACTCAAGTTCGGATTTAGAAGTACTTAAAATTATCTTCTTCAACTTTCTTTAAACGGCACCGACATTCGATTGTTGCTTCATTTCGCCCTTTGGTTACCTAACTCGTTTTTGCTTTTTAACTGCCTTTTCATATTAGCCGCAGGTATGGGATATTACACAAGAATTATTATTGGCTAATATTGGTTGTTTTATACAGTAGTATCGGCTTTGTAAGGTTGATCGGTAAGTTTAATGATATGAATTCACGATTTGCTATTGAGTAGTAGAATAAAGGAAAGTAAATTCAGTAAGATGAAATCTTGCAACGTCTCCTGTTTATAAGATTTATTGAGATAGTTGAGATAACAGGCAAGTAAAGCGAGCATGCACGTTTCTACCTAAAGTGTATTGATAACAGTTTTACACATTTTCTGTTGTTGATTTGTTTTTAATAGATTTTAGTGGAAAATTGAGTGTACGCTTTCTCAATGGGGCTTGGCAAAACGCGCAAGCCGTAAATTACAAATGTTATGTTTTCATCATCCAATGAGCAAGGAAGTCATATGCAAAGATATGCAGATATAGATAGAGATTCTGGAGTAATGGGATTTGATATTAATGACACGTCAATTACCGTTTTGGTAAGCCCCTAGAACAGTAGACACTTCATAGAGTTATAATGAACCAAAAATATGAGGTGTTACATGCGCGGAAAACGATATCCCGACGAATTTAAAATCGAAGCCGTTAAACAAGTTACAGAACGTGGTCACCAGATCGCCGATGTGGCAGAGAGATTAGGCGTTACTCCCAAAAGTTTGCACAACTGGATTAACAAGTTTGATAAGCCAGAAAAGCAACACGTCACCATTGATAATCAACAAGACGAAATACGTAAGCTCAAGGCGGAGTTACGTCGAGTAACCGAAGAGAGAAATATCCT
>NZ_JAEH01000035.1 GCF_000518805.1 Shewanella waksmanii ATCC BAA-643 | reverse complement strand
AATTTGTCTGGAAACCATAGCATTGTGGTCCCACCTGATCCCATCCCGAACTCAGAAGTGAAACGCAATTGCGCCGATGGTAGTGTGGGGTCTCCCCATGTGAGAGTAGGTCATTTCCAGACGCCTATTTAAGTGAAGAAGCCACCTTATTAAGGTGGCTTTTTTGCGTTTGGAGCCTAGTAAAATAGGCTAGTTAATGGCTCGAATAAGGCAGTATTTATATTAGGTGGCTTATCCACTTAAGCACGTGTGTGCAATACCTACTCCCTACGTCACCCCGCCGCTGAGCTTGGCCAGAAACTGCGTCCATGCGTTTCTGGCATTCGGCACTTCCGTGTGCCTTGCCTCCAGCTACGAAGGCAAGCTTCTCCGCGTTCACTCTTTACTAAAAGGCTAGGGGCTGAATACTGCGTATTCAAAGCGCCTAACTTTCACCCCCATGTGTTCGCTGCGCTAACTACGAGAGTAGGTCATTTCCAGACGCCACTTTGGTTTTCACTTTTTAGAAAAGTGAACACAAAACAGTAACGATAAATCCCCAGCACTTTGTGTTGGGGATTTTTTCGTTTAACGGGCTTTGAAATGACACTCGAACATGGGGAAGTAAAAAGTCCGAACGTAGTGAGGCTCAATACCCATGTGGAGTAGGGCGAAGTGAGTGCGTTTATGAAGCGCAGCTTCATGCACTTATGTAGCGCGGAGAGCGAGCTCGAAGCTGGCCATGACAGGCGCCTTGCCTAATACACGAAAAAGCCCTAGCAGAAAACGCTAGGGCTTTTTCGTATATGCGCTTCGCGAAATCACTTACCCTCGACGTCACCCCGCCGCTGAGCGGGCTCTCCAGCTTCGTAACAAGTTACTCGCGCTTCCAAGCCCTTGAATGTGCTGCATCCAAACCAGGGCTTCTTCGCTCCCATGTGTTCGCTGCGCGAACGAAGAGAGTAGTTCAAATCCTTATACTGATTGGTATAAGTATTAGTGGCTTAAGTGCGTTCGCTATAGGGGGCAAACCCGCCGTGTGGCGGGTTTGATGTTGGCGGGTTTTAATTACTGATTTTCGATTCTTCGCTTAAATGCTTTTCTGGTTTGCTCATCAGCTTGGCTATACCAAAAGTCTAGCATTTGGCCGACATTGATTTGATCAGTATTGACTGCTGTTGTATCGCTAACAGGAGTTGTTACCGCTTTTGCGGCACTGGAGCTGGAGGTTGCAGCCGCTGAGGTTGCTGGAACAGCCGCGACCGCTGCAGGTGCGGTTTTGGGCGGGGCTTTTGGCTCCGGTGCATAACCATTATAAAGGTGGATCTCTTCGACATAGTTACGGCCGAGTTGTAATCCGTCTTTTTTTAGCACATCAATTTTAAACTTAACCTCATTACTTTGCTCATCTGTGATGGTTAGCCTAGGGCTTCTATTGAAGTTATCTGCTCCGCGATTGGAGTTGATGTTAGGTAATTCAACTTCATAGCGACCATCACTAGCTGTAAAGGTGAGCACGATGGCTTCCGATGTAAAGCGTTTCTTATCACCAAAGTCTCGATAGCTGTCTATATGTTTGAATAAAATTTGTTGGGTACCATTGGCTAGCGTCAAGGTAGTTGCGGTATTCGCTTCGCCATTGGCCACCAATACTTCGGTATTGCTAGGGAAACTAATAATGGCTTCAGCCCATGCTGGTGTATGTGCCAGGGTGGCAAGTAGTAAGGTAAAACCAGGTAGGGTTTGCTTAAGCAATGTAGGATTTTTTGTCATCGACTGTCCAAATAAAGAAGCGTAGTTTTTTATAGCATTAGTTTAGCTCTGCTACCACTACTTGGCGTGATCTAGCTTTAAATCAGTGAAAATATCTAGATTATGTCGACATGATTAGAATTTGATACTCAATCGCTAATGCTGGACGGCTTTAACAGTTTTTTTGGATTGAAGTGGTTATACTGACTAGCAAATAACTTTGAGGGCGTAATGTGTTAACCAAGATTCTAGTGACTTTACTGGTCATTGCTGGGGCTTTTTTTTATATACGCCGACCCAAAACTGCTGATACCCGTGGCCAGTCGACCGCCAATATAGGCCAGCGTATGGTGATGCGGTATGTGCTTTTTGGCATTATTACCGTATCTCTGTTAGCCAGTGGCGGTTACTGGTACTGGAATTGGCAAGATGGCAATCAAGTTATTCATGTCACCATAGTTTCGCCACTAGATGGTAATGAAACTGTCTATAAAGTTCATAAGAAAGATATTGGTCAGAATCAGATAACCACGATTGATGGTTTAAGTATTCGCCTTTCAAATCAAGAGCGTATAGTGATCGCTAAACAGCCACAACAGTAGTTTTATTCATTAATTCAAGGTTTCATCTTTTCAATACTTGTGTATCAGGTAGAATGACAGCGTTTTCACCCTGCGCCTGAGTTCAGCAAATTTTGCTCATGGTGTTTTTTCAGGAGGCTTCATGATCACAGCTTATGTATACCAGACACGTAAATTGTCTATTGTCGAACTTGATATAAAAGATACGGTACCGGCTAACACCTTGTGGTTGGATCTGTATAAACCCGATGATGATGAACGAGAGTGGTTAAGCCGTTACTCCGTTGAAGAAGTACCAGAAGAGGACGATATTAACGAGATTGAAGCTTCGGCTCGTTTTTATCAAAACAAAGATGGTTTGCATATTAACTCGCTTTTTCCTCAGCGTGCGGGTCAAGATATCAAAAGCGTTAACGTATCTTTTAACCTGCGTAAAAATTATTTAGTTACGATCCGAGAAGATGACTTAGGCCTGATCCGCCTATTGCGTAACTATTTGCGCTTAGGGCGAATCGATAGCGCTACACCTCAAGGTTTATTACTGGCTTTGTTTAACCTAAAAGTAGATTATCTGTCAGATTTAATTGAAGATATTTATTCAGTTGTCGATGGGGTAAGCGAGCAGGTTTTTGACAATAATGAGTTGGATGACGTATTTAAACTTATTACTCTGCAGGAAGATTCAAACGGTAAAATTCGCCTTAGTCTGCTCGATACACAGCGCTCTTTGCGCTATATGCAGCGTTATTACCGCCAAGAGCTTAGCGAAGATAACCTAAAAGACCTGCGTGAAATGCTGTCTGATATCGAGTCTTTGACGCCCCATAGCCAGTTTATTTTCGACAAATTAAACTTTTTGCTGGATGCGGCTATGGGCTTTAGTGGCTTGCAACAAAACAAGATTATTAAAATTTTCTCTGTTGCAGCGGTAATATTCCTCCCCCCAACTGTAATTGCCAGTGCTTATGGAATGAATTTCGCTAATATGCCTGAGCTCGAATGGCAATTAGGTTATCCCATGGCGATTTTGATGATGTTGGGCAGTGCAGCAGGCACTTATCTATTTTTTAGACGTAAAGGTTGGTTGTAGCGACTTGCGATGCGCTATTTAATTAGCGCTCGTTAATCGCAAATGGGATGACATCAGCTTTGGTTTGTCTGAATTTTTGCGGGTCGCTCATTGCTTGATTCAGTACCAAAAACTTCTCATGCATGACAGCCATTGCAGTATTACAGCGGTGATAAGGGTTAGTGCAGCGCGCCAGTTGCTGTTCTAGGTGATGTTGGGTCGACAGCAATTGAGCGCGATTGCCCTCATCACAAGATTCTATCGCTTCTTCGCATACTAACTTTTGCAGTTTATCTAGATGGTTAGGGTCGTTTTGTGCAAGCCACAGGAGCTTGTCAAAGTCTGGTAACTGAGTCATTGACCTATCCCTAATTTGTATGGCCGATAGATTCAACCTAGACAAGGGATCGGTTTTGAGCAAGTTTCTTACTAGTTTTTTACTACAAATGGCGTCTTCAAACCGGGCTATTTCTTTCCATTAGCTCCAAAGAAGTAGCTTACTCTTTCTCGTGGGTTTAGGTATTGCATCACTTTTTCAGGTAGTGCGGCAGGCGGGATACATTTAACAATGGTTAGTTTCTCATCTTCTAGATCAACGATTGGGGCTTGCTCTTTGGGAACTAAATTGTCGTAAACCATAATTCGAGGCAGTAAAATTTTATCTAGATTGACGGCCATGACCATGGCAAACTGGCCAGAAGACAGCTCGACAATACTGCCAGGGGGATAAATACCCAGCATTTTTATCAGTTTGCCTACCACTTCTTGATTGAGTTTTTCTTTATAGTTTTTATATATAAACCCTAGCGCTGCATAGGGGGTTTTCGCTTTGTTGCGTCCTTCTGGATGACAGAGCGTGTCGTAAAGATTAATTGCAGTGACCAATTGGTCAAGTTTACTGAGCGAGTCTTTCTTTAAGCCTTTGGGGTAGCCCGAACCATCGAGATATTCATGATGGTTTAGCACAATAGATTGCGCTTGCTCTGGAAAAGTATCGGCTAATTTAAGCAGCTCGGCACCCATGATCGGGTGTTGCTTCATAAAATTGATTTCAGGCGGTGTTAGCGGTGTTTTTTTACGCATTAATTGCGCGGGCACTTTCAGCTTTCCTGTGTCGTGAAAAAGCGCGCCTAAACCGACTAGTTCTATTTCATTGCGCTCCCAGCCTAATTCTTTCGCCATGATCATCGACAAAATAGAGACATTGAGTGAATGATAGTAAATCCCATCGTCATTTTTAGCCTCATCCATTAGATGCAACACTAGATTGTCGGTGTTGAGTAATTGATTGCTGATGTCGTGGATGAGTTCTTTGCCATCTTCTATGGCGTTTAATGGCCGGCTTCTGAGCTTGTTAATCAGATTGCGCATTTTGGCGATGGAGCGGTCAAATTCTTGTTGAGTTTTTTGTAGATCGCGACGCATCTTTTTTAGCTGATCGATTTTTTCTATCTTAGACTTCTGCATCTCTTCTGTGAGTGACGCCAAGTCTGTGTCGACTTTAGGCTGGGGTTTGCTACTCGCCACCTCTGGGGTCAATGGATCTGTTTCACTTTTATCAATATCCACAAATACATGTTCTATCCCTAGCTTACGTATAAGTTCGATCTGGGCTTGTTGTTTTAATTTGAACGAACTAAACAGAAACGGATGATCTTTCCAAGACACAGGTAACCTGACGAAGTTACCGACTTGAAGTTGATTTACCATCACTTTACGACTTTTTTTCATAGCTAAGGGGTCTGCGTTTTTGTTATCACTATTCTATATGAACTTACTGGCTTTACAATTACTTAACTGATATGTCAGCATAGAAGGATTATAAATTAATCAGACATACACTCACAATGGACTTTATTGAAGCATATCCCAATGCCATTCCCGATGATTTATGCGATCGCCTAATGGCTATCGTAGCAAATCATAGCGGTTCGCAACCCGGGCAGACGGGTCATGGGGTGGATAAATCTAAGAAGCATAGCACGGATATTATGCTAGATAATTATCAAGATTTATTGCCTATCAGAGACGAGCTGCTCGGATATACCTTACAGCATGCTACCCAATATTTCTCCAAATATGCATTGGCTTTGATGGGCGGCGTTGCGGTTCAAGTTGCCGGGCAAGATGGGCAGCCGGTGACCTTATCACCTGATAATTTTGAGTCTGAAGGCTTACCGCGAGCAGAAGCCTTGGTTAAATACCTGTATCGTTCTGGCTCAATTAATGTGCAACACTACCTGCAAGGCGAGGGCGGTTACCCGCATTGGCATTCGGAGCAGTTTCCACAGATTGGGCATAACGAAGCGCTGCACCGAGTGGTGCTGTATATGTTTTACCTCAATGATGTCACAGAGGGTGGCGAAACTGAGTTTTACTATCAACAGCGTAAGCTTAAACCGAAAAAAGGCACCATGGTGATCGCTCCTGCTGGCTTTACCCATAGCCATAGAGGCAATGTTCCAATCAGTGGCGATAAATATATCGCTACCTCTTGGATCATGTTTAATCGTGCCGAGCAGTTATATCAGCAAGTTGCTAAATAGGGATAGTTATTTTGAATGAGGCACCTTCTAATTTTGAGGTGCCAATAATCAATTTGCCATTGTAGCTAGAGACTATTTCGTTACATACCGCAAGGCCAATACCTTGACCGGCTTTTTGTGTGTCGGCTCTCACCCCACGTTCGATGATTTTTTGGCGGATACTTTCATCGACGCCAGGACCGTCATCTTCAACAATAAGCTCAAACTCACCATGATCATTGTATGTGGCGCTGACACGCACTTGACTGATACACATCTTAAATGCGTTTTCCATCAGGTTGCCACATAACTCCATTAAGTCACCTTTGTCTCCAGGGAACACATGCTCCTTAGGGATGTTGGCACTAAACTCGACGGTTTTGTCACGGTAAACCTTAAACAACATCGACGACAATTGCTCAATAAGTGGTGCCACTAACGTTTGTTCTTGCTTGAGTCCTTTACGACCTAGCATGGCACGTTTGAGTTGATATTTGACCAGCTGATCCATTTGACTCACCTGCTCCATGATCTTCTCGTTTGATGCTTGACGGCTCAGCTCATTGTCATCGGTTAACGCGTGGACAGCGGCTAACCGGGTTTTTAAGCTGTGGGCCAAATCGTTCATGGCATTTTGGTAGCGTTGCTGCTGCGCACTTGATTGTACTAACAGCTGGTTTAAAGCTTGGGTTACACCTTCTAACTCAACTGGATAGTTTTCCGACAAGGCTTTAGTCTTGCCACTACTGACGTTTTCTAATTCGTTGCGCATCCGGTTGAGCGGTCGCATTCCCCAATAACCGGCACTGATCAATAACACTAACGCTAATGCGAGTACCATTGCTAAACGGATGTAGGTCAAGCGGCTGAATTTGTCGAGCTCTTTTTCGAGCTTCTCAGCGTCTTTCATCACCAACAAGTTATATTGATTATGGGCAATCTCCACCGCTAAAAGGTAAACAAAGTAGCCGCGGTCATCCGCGAGGTTGAGGTAGTAGGGCGGCGAATCATTGCGGATTGCATCAAAGCGCTCACAAGTATCAAATAAGCCTTTGTCGACTGCTAAAGAAGATGTCCATACCTGCTTGAAGTTATCGTCACAACTGGCAATAACGTATTTCTCTTCAGTGTTGTTATCATCAAGCCATGAGCTGGTATCTGGGATCAGATCGTGTTCACGTAGCTCTGCAGCAACTTTGGGGATTTCCGCAATTAGCTGGGCGGTTTCTTCGTTATAATTGTTTTGCGCATGTAGGATATTTACTAGCCATGCTAGACCAAAGCCGACTAGGGCTATGATAGATAGTGAGGTGAGAAACATCCGCGTGAGCAGACGTTTCTTAGGTTTAAGAAATTTTAATTGCATGGCAGGTTGAATTTATAGCCCTGACCACGAATAGTGGCAATTGGGTTTTCTAGGCCACCTTTAGTGAGCTTTTTACGTAAGCGACTCACCATTACCTCAATGGTATTGGGGTCACCCTCTTTATCGCCATAAATGACATCAAGTAAGCGTTGTTTAGCGACGACTTCATGGCAGTGACGCATCAGGTATTCCAATATTAAGTATTCAAACGCTGTGACTTCCATGGGTTGTCCATCGAGAGACACTTGCTTCGCTGCAAGGTCGAGCTCTAATGGGCCGCTGGTGATTTGTGGTTTAACAAATCCGGCGCTACGCCTCACTAAGGCATCAAGCCTAGCGACTAATTCCTCTTTTTGGAAAGGCTTAACTAGGTAGTCATCGGCGCCGGCATTGAGGCCTTCAACTTTGTCTTGCCAGTTAACACGTGCAGTAAGAATGAGAATCGGCGCTTTGAGGCCTTCGTTTCTGAGATTTTGGATCAAACTAATGCCATCTTCGTCAGGCAGACCCAAATCGACAATTGCGATATCAATAGGGTAATTGGTAGCTTGATAGAACCCTTCTTTTGCGGTCAGTGCAACCTGAACTTGATTGCCTAATTCACTGAGCTGCACTTTTAAGTGGTGTGAAAGGATAGGATCGTCTTCAACTACCAGAATTCTCATCATTTATTGCCTACAAAATTATTTTGTTCAGTTTAGCTAGTTATCGAAACGTTGCCAACTAACATCAGTTTGTTTGATGTGAAAAGTGTAGCTAAACAAAACTTAATCTTGGCTGAATCACTTGAGTAAAAAGCTAAATCGTCGAATAAATTGCGTTGCAATTGTAATGGTAAACAGTGGTATCACTCAGGCAGCGTCTCAGCGCTGCCTGTTTAATTTGAATCTAACCTAGCGCGCTGTGCTTGGCAGCACTAGTGAAATTGGCTTTTTGAGCGTAGTAAACGTAGTTTGGCAATACCCTGCGAACAAAAGGCAGCGCTTAGGGTAAACAGTGCTACAGCGCTCATTATTGCGGCAAGCCTTAGCCAAGGGGCATCCATCGCTATGCGCATTTGTACATAATCATAGCCACTCAGTCCCCAAACCAATATTGCACAAATGACTAAGGTTGCACTTAATAAATGGTTGATAAAAGGATGCTTAATTAATAGTAATATGGGTGCTAGTGCAAAGGATGCAGCAATCAGGTTTTGGCCAAAACGCATAAAATGTGCGCCAATTAATACAAAAGCTAAAAATACGATGAGTGTGCGCCACCACATAATCATTCCCCCCAGAAAATTAGTGCATAGAGCTTACTGCAATTTCAAAGGTGCATACTATAGGTGTGTTCACAACTTAGGAAAATTCTGTCAGGTTTTCTGTATTTATTTGAACTTGAGTGCAGAGTTTACGCAATCAGTCCACCAGTAAGGCGGCTGATTGCGAGTTGGCCAGCTCTTAGTCATCGCTGTCTAACAGTTGCTGGATCTGCTGTTTTTGGGCATCGGAAATGTCGGCGTGTGAAATGATGTCTAACAACTGTTGTTTATCGATTTGATGTTTATCACTGTGATAGACCAATACTTTGTCTGCCGTGAGGTCTTGGATATCGATATCAAGATCGCCGACTTCTATTTCAACAATTTGCTCAGCAAGTTCGACCATTTCATCGGATATCACTTCTATTTGTTGGTGTAATTGGTCACCATGTTGCTCAAAGTAGACTTCAATTTCTCGCGCTTTAGCTTCCATCGCTGCACTTTGGCTTTCCATTGCTTGTGCATCTGACTCGAAGCGCTTAACGATGACCGCCATTTTGGCTTCTTTATCAGCCATTTGCTGTTTTAAATCGCGTAGCTTGAGCTTCATTTCTGGTGTTAATGTTGGTGCAGTAATAATGTGCTTGTACTGTCCACGATGGGGCGCAGACTGTAAGGTTGCTATAAGCGCTTTGCGCTGTTTTTCATCGAGGTCAGCAAGTTTCTGTTTTAAGCCCTCAGTATCTTGTATCTCTGCCGGTGTGAAGGTGTACTGTTGTGATTCGCCATCAATATTGATTTTAACATTGGTGAGTTCATTTTCATCTTGATGGATCTCAGTGCTAATGGTTTTTTGGGTATGTGCTTGTTGTAATTGGGTTGGAGCAGCATGTAAGTTATGGGCAACAATACCGCTAAACATTAGGCTTGTTAATGTCAAAAGATGGCTGAGTTTCATAGGGCGTCCTTATCAAAAGTTATTCATGTGTCGTCTTATCATTGGCCGAAGGTAATGACCTATCGGCGCTATCTTGTTACAGCGAAACCCATGCCAATGTTATATTTTTCTTTTAAAACAGGTGCTTGTTTTAATTCTGGCTGTTGCTTGCGCTATAGAAGCGCTGAGTATTGTCGCAAATCAGGTTAGGTATTCCTGATATGGGGAAATAACTTGGTGGCTAGCTAAGTGTAAGGTACTGATTTGCTAGCGTTCTGGATCTGGTATGTTTCTTGTTAATGAATAGTTTAAGTTGTCAATTGCCGGCCTTTTAGCTAAATGACGTTTGGCGCGTTCCGGTGAATTGCCTTAAATAAGTCTGTGGTTGGGGCAAATGCTAGTTGTGATCTCATGATTTCGGTGTGCGGTTTAAGATTAAATTGATTTTTGCGGGTTAACAGAGAGTGCTATGTCGATAAAACGTTATCTTTTCATATTGTTTGGTACGCTAATTATTGTTTTAGCGGTAAGTCAGCTTTTTGTAACCCATTACTTTAAGGCACAGTTGCAGGCAGAACTAAGTAGTAGTTCGGAAGCACTGTCTAAGGACCTAGTGCGAGTCCTGATTAATAGTATTGCCAGTGAGCAAGAGCTGGTGGTTGAGTTTGATGAATTTGATGAGCAGCAGGTTGAAGAGCAGATACATCAAGAGATGGAAGAGTTACATCAAGACTTTGATATGGAAATTGCTGAGATAGGCCGAGAAGTCGGTGATATTAGCAGAGAAATTGCTGCGTTAGAGATCCAAAGGCAAACTGCTCGCTCAGTGCAGGAAGATAAAGCTGTTAAGCAGCAACTTGTGGATAAAGAGCAGCGGCTCAAGCAACATTTACGGCAGATCGAAGTTTATGAAAAAGAGCTGATAAAAGACCAACAATTACGGATTGTGCAAGCAAAACGCCAAGCAGCAGCCAACTATCAGGCGAAACTCAACCAAGCGGTTAGCGAGGTTCACCTCGATACCCAATCGTGGTTGGAAAACGGCAACGTGGAAATTATCAAGCTGCCTGACTCGCCTACATCTCACCAGATTAATGTCACCCGTGCTATTTCTGTCCCCAACAGCGGCGCAACAGAGCAGTTAAACAAGCTAACTAATATTACCCTGTTGATGATTGGTATCACCTCGGTGTTGGCACTCATTATGGTGTACTTTCTAAGCCATTATATTAGTGCGCCGCTAAGTAAATTGGCACAAGGGCATCAGAAGCTTGGGCAAGGAAAGCTTGGGTTTCAAGTCAAAGAGCAGGGGGTTAAAGAACTTAAATCTATTTTGCATGGTTTCAATAAAATGAGCACTAAGCTGGCGGATTTAAGTAATAAAGAGCAACAGATGGCCGAGCAGAAGCAGCTTGCTGAGCTTGGCGAAGTCACCAGAGGTATTGCACATAGTTTACGTAATCCGCTGCATACAGTGGGCTTGCTATCCGAGGCTGCATCTCATGCCAATAATGCGGACGAATCACAGCAGATGCTGGTACAAATCCAACAGAAAATTAGTCTAATGGATAAGAGTATCCAGTCACTACTCACATTATCGAGTAGTGAAATTAGGCGTGACACGCCGGTACCGCTAGGTGCAATCGTGCAAGATATTATGCTTGAACTTGCTGTTAGCGGCATTAAACCTGATATCGAGTTTGATCAACAAAGTGAGCAAACATTGTCGCCCATTTTAGGTGCCGAAGCCGAGCTACGTAGTATCATCCATGCAGTGTTGATTAATGCAGTTGAAGCAACTGAAGAGAAAGGGTCGGTGACTGTAACGCTATCCCAGTCAGCACAGTTTCAAGTCATTCAAGTTAGAGATACAGGCCAGGGGATCGACCAAGCTATCAAGCAAAAGCTATTTCAGCCTCATGTTACCTCTAAAGCAGAAGGGTCAGGGATGGGGCTATACATTGCTCAACGGCTGCTACGAGGTCATTATGGCGGCAGCATCGATTACCGAGACAATGAAGGTGGCGGTACGCTAGCCACAATTACTTTTGCTCGCGCAATCACAGCATCTTAAAAGGAAGTAGGCATGACTCAAAATAGTCCGATATCCATCTTAGTGGTGGAGGATGAACCGGCACAACGTAAACTGATTGTGCAGATGTTAGCAGCACAGGAACACAGGGTGACGAGTGCAGCCAGTGTCGAAGATGCGATTGTCAGTTTAAAGCAGCAAACGCCGGATTTGATATTTTCCGATTGGAAGCTCGGTCAACTTACGGGGATGGATTTACTGCGTTATGTACGCACTCACTACCCTGATATCGGTTTTATTATTGCTACAGCATACGGCACGATTACCCATGCTGTTGATGCAATGCAAGCTGGCGCAGATGATTACTTGGCCAAGCCTTATCAAAGACAGACGTTACTGTTAGCCATCGATAAAGTGGCTAAATCTACCCAGTTAAAGCAGCAAAACCGGCAGTTAACCTCAGCGCTGGCAGAGCAGCAACAACTGGTTGGCTTAGTGGGTAAAGCGCCGTGTATGCAAAAAGTTTATACCCGGGTCCAGCGCATCAGTGCAACCGACGCCACCGTGCTCATTGGTGGTGAGAGCGGTACAGGCAAAGAGTTAGCCGCCAGAGCCTTGTATCAGTTATCAGACCGCCACAATAAACCCTTTGTCACTATTAATTGCGGCGCAATTCCAGAGTCGTTAGCTGAAGCTGAATTATTTGGCGCTGAAAAAGGTGCCTACACCGGCGCTAACACGCTAAAAATCGGTAAATTAGAAGCCGCTGACGGCGGCACCTTGTTTCTGGACGAAATTGGTGAGCTGCCGTTACTGCAACAAACTAAGCTATTACGCTTTTTACAAGAAGGCGTTGTATCTCGCATTGGGCAAAATACTGAAATGACACTCGACGTGCGGGTGATTGCCGCAACTCATCGAGACTTACAGGCTGAAGTTGCGGCGGGGCGTTTTCGTGAAGATTTGTATTATCGGCTCAATGTGGTGCCGATTCACATGCCTGCATTGCGTCAGCGCCGTGAAGATATCGGTCGGCTTGTTGAACACTTCCTTTGCTTACACGCAAAACAATACGGCGTTACAGCGCCTAAGCTGACAGCGAAAACATTAAAAGTCCTGTTAGATCACCCATGGCCAGGAAATGTCCGAGAATTGGCTAATCGCATCGAGCGTTTTGTGTTACTCGCCGATGAACAGGAGATGATTGCCGAGCTCAATAGTTGTGCTCCGGCTATCAGTCAGTCGCAATTTGTGTTACCTGATGAGGGCATTGAGTGGGAAAACTTTGAGAAGCATTGCCTACAGCAAGCGATGGACAGGCATGATGGCAACCGGACTAAAGCGGCGAAATTGCTAGGGCTAAGCTACAAAGCCTTTTTATATCGTTTAGAAAAACACCAATTGGTATAGCGTAGCACTAATACTTGAGTAAATTTGCATTGCAAATACCTGAGGCTTTTCTTACGCTGCCTGTAAAAATAGTAATTAAAAGGATCAGCATGACGACAGACAAGCAAAGCTCAGCCTATGGGATTGGTAGCGTAGGGCAGAAATGGGGCAAGGATGAACGTACATTATGGCTAAGTAAACAAAGCATTAAGCGCAGTTATCAGCAAGAAGTTGTGGCGAAGCTTGACGTACTGCCCGATAGCTTGGTTGTTAGTCAGTATGGAGAGTTGCCTTACAATGAACGCAATTACCCACTGTTTGTGGTTAAAAATCGGGTTTGGGATCAAGCTAAACCTACTGTGTTAGTCACCGGGGGCGTACACGGGTATGAGACAAGCGGCGTACAAGGAGCGATTCGTTTTCTAGAAACTCAAATTGCCCATTATCCACAGTTTAATTTTGTAGTGGCGCCTTGTGTCAGCCCTTGGGGTTACGAGACCATCAATCGTTGGAACCCCAATGCCGTTGATCCTAATCGCTCTTTTATGGTTAATAGTCCCGCGCCAGAGTCAGCAGCTTTGATGGCCATGGTTGCCAGTTTGGGGATTGATTTGATTGCCCATATTGACCTGCATGAAACCACTGACACCGATAATAGCGAGTTTCGCCCAGCGTTAGCCGCGAGGGATGCGGTAGCGCATACCAATTGGAACATACCCGATGGTTTTTATTTAGTGGGTGATAGCGAAAATCCCTGTGACGATTTTCAACAGGCCATTATCAAGGCGGTATCACATGTCACCCATATTGCGCCAGCTGATGACAATGACAAGTTGATTGGTGTCGACGTCAGTCAGTTTGGGGTGATTAATTACGCCACTAAAGCGCTGAGCCTCTGTACCGGGTTTTCTGATGCTCAGTACAATACCACTACTGAAGTCTACCCAGACAGCCCGCTAGTTGATGATGAAAACTGTGTTGCTGCTCAAGTTACTGCCATTACATCTGGACTTGATTATATGATTAGCCAGCATCAGCTAGGCTAGTTTAATCTTGTTTTTTGAACTGTTGCAGTCGTTCATGACTGGCTGTGACAGTTCGATTAAAGTGTTAATACATCTGGCATTGATGTTTGCACAAGGTGTTCTGCCTGTAGTCAAACTATTATTTTTCAAGATTATTTAGTCTGTTAATTGACTTGCCCATATGCCCACCTATAATGCGCGGCGATAACTGAGCTCATTCAGCAAAAAGCTCGTTCAAAAACAAAGCTTATTCAAAATCTTTAGTTGGTACTCACTCGCCCATAGGTGACTTGTGCCTTTTCATTCACCCCTACATCAGGAGATAAACATGGAAATTGATTACCCTCCTAGTATGTGCGGCGTGGAGAAGGACAGCAACTCATTGATATTCGCTCGCCCATCTGTTTTTTATAAACCGCTTCTCCCACGCCCCTTATTTTACTTAGCGATACGTTAAACCCGAGAAAATTAGGGAGGACGATTTATGTCCAATATTGCACTACCTTGTGAGCAAGGTTTGTCGATTACGCACACAGCCAATACGCTAGCTTTAGGGTCAGAACTCGATACGACTCTGAGCGGCACAAGCTTGTTGAAAATGAATTCGCAGCAGCAAAAGCAAATGCTTGCACAGTGTAGTTTGGCAAAAAGTTATCAGCTCATTGCGCCGCTATCCGTTAAACAACGCAAAGTACTGCGCGCAGCCATCAGTGAGGATATCTATGCCGATCTGACCATCGCATTAAGTCAAACCGAGCCCGTTATTGCGGTGATGTCCGGTGGCTATTCAATGCCGTTGGTGGATAGCATGGTGGTTGGTGACGTATTGGCTTTGTTGCAAACACAAAATTATACCCATTCTAGCTGCTTCCTTACTGATAGCGATGGCCAATATCTCGGCGTGTTAGAACTTGCGCGTTTAGCTGGCGAAGATCATAGCAGTTCTATTGCGAGTCTAATGCAGCGGGTACCTGCCTATCATGTCAGTTTAGATCAAGAGCAAGCGGTAACTTTATTGAGTCAGTCTAGTATTGACTGCTTGCCACTGATTGACAGTTATGGCCGTCCTGTCGGCTTTTTCAATAGCCAGCAAGCCATCTCGGTTATGCAGCGAGATCAAACTGAAGATGTAGAAAAAATGATGGGGATTCAGGCCGATGCGCTAGGTGGCACTTATTTAGAAACGTCGGTATTTGCCCATATCAGTAAGCGCATTTACTGGATCTTGGGCCTTGCTGTGGTGGGCATTACCTCAGGTATGGTAATTCAAAGCTATGATGATGCCATTATGGCATTGACCATTTTGGCCTTGTATATGCCTATGGTGGCTGATACTGGCGGCAACTCGGGTAGTCAAGCGGCTACGGTCATTGTTCGAGCACTGGCATTGGGTGAGTTAAAGCTCTCTCAATGGTTACATGTTTTGTGGAAAGAGCTGCGTATTTCATTGTTCATCGGCGCGTGCTTGGGTTTGCTAACCGCATCAAAAGTTTATCTGTTGTCGTATGGTATTGAATTGCCCGAAAACCTGACATTTTCTCTAGTGGCGTTTGCAATCGGCCTCGCCTTATTTTTACAGGTAATTTCGGCTACGGTGATTGGCGCTGCGCTGCCACTGATGGCGCAAGTGTTAAAGCAAGACCCTGCGGTAGTAGCAAGCCCCGCTATTACTACTTTGGTTGATATTACTGGCTTGCTTATCTATTTCTATGTCACAACGTCAATCTTGTTGAGTTAACGGCAAAATCGCAGACTGGCTGTTAGTACTACGTTGGCGTGGTTGCTATGTTAATGACGTGGCCAATGAGATGATGATGACACTGGATGCAATAATAAACAGTGCCCCTGTTAACAGGTTTATCAGGGCGCTGGCATTCAGTAATTTTTGCTGAATGTTGGGACGTGATAAGAAAAGCGCAATAATACAAAACCAAGCCAGTGACAGCACGAGTAACAATAATGCGGCGGAAACTTTAGTTAATAGCTGAGTTTGCGGCGTTATCATGGCTGAAAATAAGGTAATAAAGAAAACTAAGGCTTTAGGGTTGAGTAGGTTGGTGTATAAGCCCTGCAGAAAACCTTGGCTTCGGCTTAGCTGTGGTTGCTGATTATCAAGGCGAGTGAGTTGTTGCTTAGCCCGCCATTGAGCCATTGCCCCTTTGACCGCTGATAGCCCCATCCACCCTAAATAGGTTGCGCCTGCAAGCTGTACACAAATAAACAATACTGGCGAACTTTGAATGACAATACTGATGCCCGTCAAGCTTAGTATGCAGTGGATCAGGATAGCTAAAGCAATCCCCACTGCACCGGCAATAGCAACCTGACGCTGTTGTTGACTGGCCAATTTGACTACTAAGGCAAAGTCAGGGCCTGGGCTCATTAGGGCAACGCTATGAATGATTGCCAGAGAAAAAAGTAGTTGCCATTCCATTTGTAAGCTCACTTATCTTTATTATTGTGTTTCGGCATGTTGTCAGGACAAACACCGTCTTAGCTTGTTACAAAATTGATTAAATCGCTAGCGCTGATTTCAATTTAGCTGCGCGGTTTAATTGAACCCCATTAGAACAAAGGTTTGCTTGCCATGCCGGAGTGCTTTAATTAGCGACTTGTCGGTTGAGTCCGTCTGTCAACATTTAACCTGAGTAGACCCATTTATTAAGCTAATTGGTATTGGGTCAAAATCTTATTATTCAATCGCAAATATCACAATTTAGTCGTGAATTTTATTTCAAGTTATCACATAATGATGCGGGGATTTTGGGTTAAATTAATTTATTTTGGAGCTGTGTTGTGAAAGGACAAATCATTCGCGAAATGAAGGTTCAACCTGTAATTGAGGTTGATTATGAAGTTCAGCGTCGTATTGCATTTATCAAAACAAGATTGAAAGACGCCAATGCAACTCAGCTCGTGCTTGGGATAAGCGGCGGGGTCGATTCATCTTTGACCGGCAAATTGTGTCAACTGGCCGTAGATGAGTTAAACGCAGAACATCAGAGCAGTGACTATCAATTCATCGCAGTACGTTTACCCTATGATGTACAAAAAGATGAAGATGAAGCTCAGTTAGCGTGTGATTTTATCGCCCCCTCAAAACGAGTGACTGTGAACATACATGCCGGTGTTGATGGTGTTCATCAGCAGACTTTATCAGCGGTTGAAGCAGCAGGATTGGCTTTGCCAGAGCAAAGTCGCGTCGACTTTAATAAAGGCAATGTTAAAGCCAGAATGCGTATGATTGCCCAATATGAGATAGCCGGTTTGCTCGGTGGTTTGGTTGTTGGGACAGACCATAGTGCCGAAAATATTACCGGTTTTTATACTAAATGGGGTGACGGTGCCTGTGATTTAGCCCCTTTATTTGGACTGAGCAAACGTCAGGTCAGGCAACTTGCCAGCTTCTTAGGCGCGCCAGAACTGTTAGTTAACAAAGCGCCTACAGCAGATTTAGAAGATGACCAACCGCAGTTAGCAGACGAAGTTGCCTTAGGGTTAAGTTACGATGAGATTGATGATTTTCTTGAAGGCAAAGCGGTCAGTCAACAGGTTGAAGATAAGCTAACGGCTATCTATTTGCGCACTCAACATAAGCGTGAAGCGATTCCCACCATTTATGATTAATTGCTAACATTGAGGCGATAGCCATTGGGTTCTTGTCTCCTCAATTAGCGCGTTAGGGCATTGTCGATAATCTAAATAGGGTAGGGCAATAATTTGTCCATTTGTGCAGTTTTTCATTTGCTGCTCAAGTTGGTGCTGCATCTTATTGCCACAAATAAAGTGCTGCGTTGCATGCGGTGATAACTGTATGGCGTTGATATAAATCGCTTCATGATGCTTGAGCAAATGGTTTGCTAGGTAATCACGCCACTCATCTGATGGACTCATCAACTTTGCCATTATTACCATGATCTTGCGCCAATGATTACCATTGTCAGCGATTAATTGCTCTATCGCGTGGTTGTTTTCGTGCCGCCAATCCGAAGCTAATATCGGTGGTGTGGGTAGATAGAAAATGCTGCGAGCATCACTTGGGCCAATAATCATAACGGTATAAATCACCTTTGTGGGGGTTGCATAGCATAACAACTGCCAGCGCAAAAACAGATACGGTTGAGGCTTTTACTATACCTCTGCATACTGAGTATAGGAATTGATAAAATGATTGTAACGGATTAGCCATGATGCGCTTCAACTGGCTATCTTAGGACAGGTAATGAAAACCTTAGTGATTGGATCAACAAAGCACCTGCTGATGGCCGCAATGTATATCGCGATGGGAGGCTTTGCGACTTTAATTGTTACCGCGGTTATCTTTCTCAATGCTCGGCCTGATTTAGATATTTGGCATACCCGCTTATTAGCGCATCAATATCACCACGACAGCGCCATAGACTCATTTAGTGACTATATTGCCAATGAGCAAGATTTGTTCAATGAAGTCGAAACTCATGTTTACCAAAACACATCATTAGCGCAACACTCGCCTATTAATCGTTATGTACGTGGCAGCTTGGCTGATCCCAAGCATTGGTCTACTGATTGGAATCGCAGCTTTGAGTGGCCAAATAGCCAAGCTGAGTATGGTTTGCTCTTGTTGCATGGGATGTCTGATTCACCCTATGTCTTATCGCATATCGGCAATCATTTTCGTGATAAGGCCCATGTACTTGGCTTACGGTTACCAGGGCATGGCACATTGCCCTCGGGGTTGGTGAATTTATCTTGGCAAGATATGGCTGCGGCAGCCAAACTGGCTACAGAGCATTTGCAGCAGCAATTGCAGGGCAAGCCATTGTATGTGGTTGGTTTTTCAACCGGTGCTGCTTTGGCATTAAACCATGAATTGACCGCGATAGAGCAAGGTGGTGCTACGGCTTATCAGTCTATGGTGTTCATTTCACCCGCTATTGGTTTACCGCCCGTTGCGGCTGGGGCCAAATGGCAGGCAAACCTTGGACGTTTACTGTCACTGGATAAATTACTTTGGAATAGTATTCAGACTGAATATGATCCATTTAAATATGGCTCTTTTGCGGTTAATGCTGGTGATGTTGTCTATCAGTTGTCACAGCGCAACTCTCGGCGTCTGCTACAGTTGCCCTTAGCGCAGCGTGAGCGAATACCGAAGACACTGACATTTCAATCACTCATGGATGCGACCGTATCTAGCCCTGCCGTAGTCAATGATTTTTATCTGCATTTGCCGCAATCAGTAGCGCACCAACTGGTGATGTTTGATATCAATCGAACTCAGATAAATATGGGACTTATTCCAGAAGATCCACGGGTGCCATATGAAAGTTTACTGGCAGCCAATCAGTTCAATTTTGAATTTACTTTGATTCAAAATAAAGCGCAGCCATCATTAGCGACTTACATGGGGTTAAAACCACAAAATGAAGTCGAAGCGGTGCGCTATCAATCTGGCACGACCGAAACAGAGGCTTTGTCGCTGTTTTGGCCGCCATCAGTGTATTCTCTTTCTCATGTGGCTTTACCTATCCCTAAAGAAGATAGTCTGTATGGCCCTACTGCAAAGGATGAGTTGCCACGGGTGCATATTGGTGCCGCAGACTCCCGCGGCGAAAGGGGCTTGTTAAGCGTGCCGGCTAATGAAATATTGCGGCAAAAATGGAACCCTTTTTACCCCTATATGTTGCAACGAATTGAGCAACATATAGGTCATTAGCGCTAAAGTTTTGTTGCCTGTAAAGGTGCGTCTGGCTGCATTGAGGTTACCACTCGATTGCGGCCATTTGATTTGGCGTGATAAAGGTTTCTATCCGCAATCTTAAACCAATCTTCAAGATCGCTTGAGTAACTGGCATTACCCATCACAGCACCAATACTGATTGTCATCGAGATGGTTTTATCATCTTTAGCGGTTGGAATCGATAGTGCTGCCACTTGTTGTTTAAATTGGTTAAGGTGCGCTTCAACTTTAAGGACATTACATAGCGGCAAAATCAGTAAAAACTCTTCACCGCCATATCTAGAAACCATGTCAGTATCACGCTTAAAAGACTTCAGCATCTGTTTAGCAAGTATGCGAATCGCTTCATCACCGACTAAGTGACCATGGCTATCATTGATGTCCTTAAAATGATCAATATCGATAATGGCAAGGGTCATAGCTTCATCCGTTCGCTGACACATCTCTTGAATACTGGCAAATTTCTGCTCAGCATAGCGACGGTTGTAAAGCCCGGTGAGATCATCACGCTCTGCAAGGGACTTTAACTTAGTATTGGCTTTTTCTAATTCAAATGTGCGAATGGCGACTTTTTCTTCAAGCTCTAGCTGATAGCTAATGAGTTGCCGCTTACTTTGGCGAATACTGCTATGTAACGCTTGAATTTCAAGCGGTACTTCAGCTTCAATGATGACAGCCTCATCTTCAAAGTCGGTACGCTTTTCAGAGAACTTCTTAGCAATTAGTTCTAGCGGTCTCGTTAATCGCTGACTAATCGTTTGGATTAAAAAGACGGTGATAATTAACGAGATAACCAGCACTGCAAACGTAGATAAATATTGTGTCTCAAGCAGTTTTAGCAGTGGTGAGAAAGGTTTAACGGTATAAAGTGACCAACCGTTGTCTAGCCCGAACTGGGTAAAGACATATTCTGGACTTTGGTTGTCAATATCACCGAAGTTAATCATTTGCAAAATTGTTTTGTAGTTTTCACCACTTAAGCTGTATGTAAAGCTTGAGAGCGCTGCCATTCCCAATTCAGGAGAGGCATAGATAACGCGATTGTCATTGTCGATGATCACCATAGAGATGCCATCAACACCATGTTTAATATCAAACTGACCAAAATTGTTGAGATTTAACGACCCCTCGATAATACCAACAACCTGATTTTGCTGATAAATAGGTGCACTAATCGCTACTATTGGGTCACTGCCAAACCCGCGACCTTGGAAAACCGGTGATACATAGGTTCTCTGGTTGTAAAACGCCTCATGGAAATAGTCGCGGTCACTAATATTGATATTACCTTTAGCTATTTTTTGTTGGTTTAGGCGACTAATGGGACTTGCAGCATTGATATTACCGTCAGCGTTGGCCATCAACATAGTGATAAAGCTGGGGTAATTTTGATGCATACGTGACAACATATTTTGCCATTGCTGGTCTTGTTGACTCGATAAACTAAGCCAACTCGCCGCATTGTTGATGGCGGTTTGATGGTGTGCAATGTATTTGTTGGTTGCAATACCTATCTGAGTTGCTGTGTCTTCGAGGTTGCGCTTTAAATGGTTTTGCTGTTTGTCGATAAAGTAGTGATTAAAAAGTAGTGCTGAGCAGATCAGCGCCATGGTCAAAATTTGCGTAAACGTATAGGTGAGCTGGGCATTAAAAGGGCGTGACTGACTATCGGCAATTTTACTCGGCCACTGCCACAGTTGCGGGATAAAAGTGACCAACAACGAGCCCAAAGACGTACAAAATATACCGTTAATTGCTTGTTTTAATGTCACAAAAGTTAAATGGCTCCCAGGCATGTCTGAGAACATGACCACATAACCATAAAACAGAGGCATGCCAACGATTAACCAAAAGGCAATGTCGGCATATAGGGAGTAAATATCTTTACGCCGAGCAAAGCCTAGCCAGAGTGCTTGAATCGAAAACAACACAAAAATATGCCAACTTTGCCAGGCGATAAATAGCCCAATTGAAGTCATTGTAGCAGCAAGTAGTGCGTACCAAGGGCCAAGTAAAATTGCCACGATCACATAGGCGGCATTACCGACAATCAATTGTGCATTGCCAAACAGCGGGATGGGATACAGATTGATAACTAAGCCGATAAGGCCGAGCAAAATAGTGAACTTGAGACGCGATAAATGGACTTTGGGCATGGTTTTTTTGCTTTGTTTCTGCTTAGTTATCATGCTAGCCGCTATTAGTAGCTTGTTCAAATAAAATGTTGCAAATGTTAATTTTTTATTTTGCTGGTATGGTATTCTTGTATATTGGAACTTAAGAATAATTGGATGTAGCTCACAACGTCGAAGGATAAAACGTTAACTGCTAGACAAGTTACTACCAAGTATAACATTCTTAAGCTTCAATTAAGGAACGTAGCTAAAAATAGCCTTAACTTGCTGATGAATTCCGTGGTAACGTTATTAATTACATGGTTTTTTATGCACAGTTTGGCAGGGAAAATTAACTAATAAGTGAAACATTAGGGTTAGGCAGAAGTACTCTAGCTTAGCGGAGTAACTAGCGATTAATGGTTTCATAAATTGATGTGAGATGACATCAATTAAGGGCGATAGCCCATCTTGATGAGGAGCATGTATGAAATATTTAACTATGGTAGCAGCATTGGTTTTCGCTGGTTCAGCGGTAGCAGTAGACTGTACTGATTGTCACGAAAAAATTGACACCACTATGCACGTTGAGTCTGAAGCAACGCTAGCAAATTGTGCAGATTGTCACTCGATTGCAGATGCGCACGAGATTGATATGGACCTACATACTCAAGATCTTACGATCACTGAGTGTGCTGATTGCCACGAGATGTAAACCATCTTCACTACGGTAATGCGTAGAACTAAAAGCCAGCATCATTGCTGGCTTTTTTGTTTTAGGAGAGGGTGGCAGCCATGACTTTGACGGTGCGGTCTTCTATTTGGCTACGGCTATGTCTAAATTCGTGGGCAAGTTGATTGAATGTTGCCACAAGTTCAGGGTTGAATGCCTTACCGCTGAGTTCGTTGATGATTGCTGAAGACTTTTCAAAATCATATGCAGGCTTATAGGGCCTGATGGACATCAATGCATCAAAGCAGTCCACAATACTGACTATTTGCGCTTCAATTGGTATCTCATTGCCGCTGAGCCCTCTTGGGTAACCCGTACCATCCCATCTTTCATGGTGGCAATAGACGATGTTTTCTGCCACCGGACTGAGATTAAACTCTCTAATCAAGTTATAGCCATTTTCCACATGTAATTTCATCACTTCCCATTCATGGGGATCTAATTTTCCTGGTTTGCTCAAGATGGCATCGGGTGTAGTGATCTTGCCTAAATCATGCAGTGATGCATAGCGATGAATATCTTCTATCACAGGTTTTGGTAACTTAGCTTTTACCGCCATTAATCGAGAGAAGTGGCTGACACGTTGCACATGGCTGCCCGTGACCGGGTCATCACCTTCATGTAATCGCTCTATAAGCTCGGTGACTTTCTCTAATACTGCATGCATTTTCATTTTCTGTATCTGCGACTGAATGCGCTGATAGTTTTTATAAAGCAGCGTGCTCAATAAAATGCAAAACATAAAGGAAAACACCATGTATCCCCACCACTTGTGAGAGGTTAGGTACAAGTCATAGTGGCGGTGGTTCGCTGTGATTGTTGGCTGATAATCTGCTTTGTATTGCAGCACAATGCGGTCGAAATAATGGCTGTTGTCCGCATGTTTAAATATATCTGAAAAAGCCATGATATCTTCGTAATAAAGCAGGCTATTTTGATTAATCTTGAAGTTATTAAAGTCCAGCTTTCTATTACAACCTAAGTCTTCACAAAAGGTCATTGACTGATTAGGGTGAAGTAGAAATTGCGACTGTTTATCGACAATGATGACATTGATGTTGGGACTTGCTAGGTCATTGAGACTATTAAACAAGGTATTGACGTCGTAGTTAAGGATGACGCTGCCGAGTTTATTACCAGTGTCATCAAGCACGGCTTTACCAATCCGCACAACCGGACGATGGGGCAGTTCAAACACACCGTAGTCGCGATTAAGACTAACTTTAGAGATATAGAGTTCATGGTCACTTTGGGTACTCATCTCTTTAAAATAGAAATGGCCTGACTTATCTTGTAGCTCTTGTCTATCAAGGGTTTGAGGCGCACCACCACGTTGGACGATTTTAAATAACTCTAGCCCCTGATTATCAATCAACCTAGCTTGAACAATTCGAGGTTTACTTAACATCATTTGCGTAAAGATATCTTCGATATATTTATATCGACTGGTATTGAGTGCATTACGGGTGCTGATTAACTGCGCCAAGTAGTCGACTTCCTGCTGATCTTGACGCATTTGGGTCGCGACAAAAGTTGAAATCGCATGTGCTTTTGCCACTAGTTTACTATGGGCGTCTTGTTCAGCCTTTTGATGGTTATAGTGAATATCGAGCGTCACAAAAGCCATCACCACGGTGATTAAGATGGCAGAAGGAATGATATATAACAGCAGGCGTATCATTATTTAAAGAAAACCCTAAGTATTGTAATGGTATTATTATGCAGGAGTTAATTAACCTGATCTATTGAGTGAAAACTCCAATTGCTAACGAGGTGTAGAAGGCCGTAAGTTTACTCATTACTGATAATTGGCGTTTATACTGTCAGGTTTGTTTAATCACGATAAATATACTGGAAACGATTGATTGTTTAGTAAAATAAGTTGAAGTACATCACGGTTGAAAAATGTATGGGATGTTGTTGGCTGGTGGCGTAAATTGCTGCCAGTTAGTCTCGGTATAGATTTTTATATGGTTAGTTAGAGCATTTAAAACGGTTACGTCTGATTTTTTGCTCAGATATCGCATATCGACCATTCGTTTCGCGCGTTAACGGGTGGATGCAAATTGATACAAAAATAATGTCTTTTATGCTGTAAAAAACCTTAGATATTCACATTTTTAAAGATTATCTGGTTGTTGTAAGGCCCTTGGTGGGTATTTGATTCGCTTTAAAACCCATTTATTCCCGTTGCAAGCGATAGAGTAAAACGGGTTTTTCTTGCTGACTTCACGCTTAAAAGATACATAGGTGATCGCAAGTTTTGTCCCACGCGTATTAGTTATTAGCCGTCGCAATAGGATAATTCTGTGGTTGTAGAAAATTTATCAAACTCCTCATCTGTCGCTAATCATCACTCCCAGCATAGGGAATGCACACGATTAAGTGTTTTCCCGTTACCGTTATTTCTGCTTCCGGGAGCGGTGAGTCATCTGCGTATTTTTGAAGCGAAATATTTGGATATGGTCACCGCTAGTTATAAAGAAGGCGGCTTTGTTATTGCCCGCTATGACAAGGATTTCGCCTTTAATGTGCCCAAGTGGGGCTGTCATGTTGAAATCGTTGATTTTCACACCAGTGAAGACAATGTTTTAGTCATAGAGGTACGAGCCAAAAAGCTGGTGGCATTAAATGATTTTAACTATCGTGATAATGGGCTGCTTAGCGCCATGGCGACTACACTCCCTAATTGGGCTCCACGTCATCACAACGACATAACAGACGAATTCGCACTATTTTTGGCTGAAATTTATGAAAGACAACCAGCATTACAGCAGCTACATGATGCCCTGCATCTGGATGACCCTATTTGGGTTTGTGCTAGAATTCTAGAGATCATTCCTTTATCTTTGATAGAGAAGGAAAAATTCATAGGTGAAAATGAGTTTGATAATCTAGTTTGTTTTCTTCAAACGCTGATTTTAGGTCAAGTAAATAAAAATTGATCCCTTTAACTATTTGCTGCGTATTGATGATTATGTCGAACAACTAAAAGCACGAGCTATGCAAAAATCAGTCGCAGCAATCGACAAAAAAGAGGTTTGCACTATCAACGCGAACACCATGGAAAATCAGGTACCACCCGAGTTGTCTCAGTGGTTGGTAGACGTTGCTAATGTGCGCTGCAAACGCGCCTTTACTGAATTGTTCCGGTTTTTCTCTCCCAAAATCAAACGCTTTGGTATTAAACAGTTGGGTAATGAAGCTCAAGCCAATGAGCTGATTCAAGACACAATGACTAATGTGTGGAAAAAAGCCCATTTGTACAATGCAGACAAAGGTGCGGCAACGACATGGGTTTACACCATTATGCGTAATGCCTCGTTTGATATGTTGAGACGGATCAAGAGTAAAGGTGAGGTTCAACTTGCGGATGACATCTGGCCTACTTTTGCCGATGAGCAACCTGAAGAGGTCATGTTTGGTGATCATCTGATGGAAAAGCAGATGTTTAACTATGTCGACAGTCTACCCGAGGCTCAAAAAGCCGTGGTTAAAGGCGTTTACTACCAAGAGTTATCCCAGGAGCAACTCGCCAAACAGTTGGGCGTGCCAGTAGGCACCATTAAGTCGAGATTGAGATTAGCGCTTGCAAAATTAAAGAAACAGCTGGGAGAGTCCAATGATTAATCATCACCCCAAAAATGACATTTTAACTGCTTTTGTCAGCGGGCAATTGCCAGCGTCGGTATCGGTGGTTGTGGCCAGCCATGTTGAACTTTGTGAGCACTGTCAGCAGCAAGTTGAATTAATCACAGCGCAACAAGCCGCAAGCGCCTTTAACTCGGCCTCAGATAACGAATTAATTGGTGAAGCTCCCATCTCTAACAGTGAGATTGATGAGCTTGATATGATTGACATGATAACCGCGCTAGAGCCTGATACCGCCAGCGTTGAGACTGCGCCAGTCGAAGTGGCAGTTAATAGCAAGCTACTGACTTTACCAAGTGCCTTGCGACAAGTTGTTCTCAAGGAGTGGCAGGGGCTAGGAAAGCTATCTCGGGCGCGATTTGATTTAGATGACGATGAAATGCGCATGAGCCTGCTGCATATCGATAAAGGCGGCAGTGTACCCACTCATACTCACAAAGGCTTTGAGGTGACCTTGTTACTAGAAGGCAGCTTTGATGATGAGATGGGGCACTACAGCGTAGGCGATTTTATTTGGCTAGATGGTGAGCACACACATCAACCAGTAACTCAAGAGGGCTGTGTTTGCTTGACAGTATCGAGTGACGCGATTCACTTTACTCAAGGCGTAAGCCAAATACTTAACCCAATTGGTCGATTTATCTATTAGGCTTAAGTGGCAATCTGGCAGGAGAGGTAGGTTATGGAAAAGCAGCTAACAATCGGTATTAGTGCCTGTGTCATGGGTGAGCAAGTACGCTTTGATAGGGGACATAAAAAGTCTAATTTCTGTGTTGAACAGTTAGGTGAATTTGCAGCCTTTAAACCGGTTTGTCCTGAAGTGGGCATAGGACTGCCAATACCTAGACCGACAATTAGACAGATCATTCGCGACAATATTATTACTGTATCGCGCCCAGATGGCAGCGGTGACGTAACTGATGCGCTCAAAGAGTTTGGCCAAAAAGCAGCTAAGCAATACGATAAGTTATCTGGCTTTGTTTTTTGCGCCAAAAGCCCTAGTTGCGGGATGGAGCGCGTGAAAATTTATCATCACCATGGCAAAGGTTCAGAATCCACGGGAGTGGGAGTATTTGCGGAACAAGTGATGCTGGCCAACCCGTTATTGCCTTGCGAAGAAAACGGTCGCCTTAATGATCCTGTGATTAAAGAGAACTTTATCACCCGAATTTTTACCTACCAGAAATGGTTAGATTTGAAAGAGGCGGGGATTACCAAACATAATTTAATTGCATTTCATAGTGAACACAAATACTTAGTGATGAGTCATCATGTAGAAAGCTATCGAGAGCTTGGTCGCCTGTTAGCCAGAGCCGATATGGCCCTGGATGACCAAGCAGATGCCTATATTAGTGGGCTGATGACGGCGCTAAAGCATAAAGCGACACGTCGCAGTCATACTAATACACTGCAGCATTTACAGGGTTACTTTAAGAAACAACTCGATGCCGCTAAGCGCAAAGAGCTTACAGAGCAGATAGCGGATTACCGTGACGGTGTGACTCCACTCTTAGTGCCATTAACGCTCATCAAACACTATTTGATGGAGTATCCTAACGAGTATCTAGCCAAGCAAACTTATCTCAATCCACATCCGCAGGCATTGCGGTTAAGGTACGGTTACTAATGGCTATTTTATGGATTCGGCGGGATATGAGAACCCATGACAATCCAGCATTAATCGCAGCGATAGAGCATCATGCCACTATCGCTGTTTTTATATCTACGCCAGAGCAGTGGCGTGAACATCATCAAGCAGCCATTAAAGTGGATTTCATTCGTCGCCACCTTAATCAATATGCTCAGCAGCTAGCTGCATTAGGAATAAAACTTGTTCACTTACAGGCGACAACATTTGCGCATCAAGCTGAAGTGCTGCGCGACTTTTGTCATCGCCAAAATGATAAGCAAGTGTTCGCCAATACTGAGCCTGAAGTTAACGAGCAGCGCCGCGATGAGCAGATTCGTTCAGCAGGTATCGATTTGCAGCTCTATGACGCAGATCCTATCGTCCAGCCAGGTAGGGTGCTCAATAAGCAGCAACAGATGTTCAAAGTGTTTACTCCTTTTAAACGCGCTTGGCTTAGTGAGGTTGCAGCTAGAGGAGTGACGTGTATCCCTGCACCCGCAAAGCCAAGTATTGAAGCGATTGCAGAGGTCGGCGAAATAGCGCCTGATGATTTCAATTACCCGCTGGTAAGTTCTGCCGCTTGGCCCGTAAGCCAGCGAATTATTGAAACGGTAATTCCGAATTTTTTTGAAAATAAAGTTGCAAATTATCATGATGATAGAGATATCCCCAGTATTAAGGGAACCTCCGGTGTATCGCCCTATCTAGCGATTGGTGCCATTAGTGTGCGCTGGTTGGTTACGCAGTTAATTCAACGCGATCCTGATGTGCTTCGCGACCCCTCACACGTTCATTTTAGTTGGCTTAATGAATTAATATGGCGTGATTTTTACAAGCACTTATTGGCTTTCTATCCCAACTTAATTAAAGGTGACAGCTTTCTGCCGCAGTATCAAAATGTGCGTTGGCTAGGAACTGATAGTGATTTTAACGCTTGGTGCGCCGGTCAAACTGGCTATCCGATTGTTGATGCTGCGATGAAACAGCTCAATCAAACCGGTTGGATGCATAACCGCCTAAGAATGATTGTTGCCAGCTTTCTCAGCAAACATCTGTTAGTGGATTGGCGTTTAGGTGAACAGTATTTTATGGAACACCTGATTGATGGTGATTTTAGCGCTAACAATGGTGGTTGGCAGTGGGCGGCAAGTACCGGTTGTGATGCGCAGCCCTATTTTCGTATTTTCAATCCACTGCTACAGAGTAAAAAGTTTGATCCAAATGGTGACTTCATTCGTAAGTATTTACCAGAACTAGAAAATGTACCGAATAAAGCGATTCATTTTCCCCATGATTTTCTCGCTGATAAAGGTGAATCTGGGACATATTGTAAGCCCATTGTTGAGCATAAACAGGCCAGAGAACGGGCACTCTCTTTTTACAAACAAGCTTAGGAATTACTCGCATGATGACCAAGCCGCTATGGTTAGAAAATTTCATTGCTGTCTATGAGCGGCTAGGGACTGACAACCTCGTCGCACTAGATAAGGTTTATCACCATGATGTGACCTTTTTAGATCCAATGCATAAGGTCGAGGGGCTCGAGCAATTATTGGGCTATTTTGATGGTCTTTATGAAAATGTTCTCGAATGTAGTTTCCATATTGATAACTGTTTTACCATTGATGAATATGCGGCTGTTTATTGGACCATGACCTACCGACATAAACAATTAAATGGGGCGAAGCCTATTGTGGTTGAAGGTCATTCGATGCTCAAAGGCAAAGACAACAAAGTGGTCTATCACCGCGATTACCTCGATGTGGGGGCGATGCTATACGAACACTTGCCGGTGCTGGGCTTTATGGTGCGTAAAATCAAACAACGAGCGGGTGCATAATGGCTAGGGTACTTATCACTGGCGCAAGCTCAGGTATTGGCCATGCACTGACATTGGCTTATCAAGCGCGTGGAGAGCAGGTGATAGCCTGTGGTCGAAATGCTGAAAAACTCGCGGCTTTAGGCGAACTTGTAAACGTTGAAACTTTGCAATTTGACGTGACCGATAAGTCACAGGTGCTGGCCACTGTGGCACAAATGCCGTCGCTCGACGTGGTCATCTTAAACGCCGGTGACTGCGAGTACATAGATGATGTGATGCATTTTGACAGTACGCTGTTTGAAAGAGTGATAAAAACTAACTTGATTTCAATCGGTTATTGCTTAGAAGCATGGACAAGTAAGCTATCAGCCGGTGGGCAGCTAGTTTTTGTCAGCTCTAGTGCGCAGTTTTTACCTTTTCCTCGGGCGCAAGCTTATGGTGCGTCTAAAGCGGGCTTGAGTTATTTAGCTAAGGTTATGCAAATTGAGTTACAACAACATGCAATAGGGGTCAGCTTAGTTCATCCCGGATTTGTGGCTACCCCACTGACCGACAAAAATACCTTCGATATGCCCTTTAAAGTGACCGCTCAGCAAGCCGCGCAACATATTATTGATGGCGTGGAAAAACGCCAGTCAGAGATCGCTTTCCCCGGCGGTTTTATTTTTATCTTAAAGTTACTTAAGGCTTTGCCCCTAAGCTGGTGGCGCGCAATTGCGCTAAGGATGCAATCATGAAAAAAATCGCTATTGTAGGCTCGGGCATTTCCGGTCTGACTTGTGCTTACCTGCTTGATAAGCAATATGAGGTCACTGTTTTTGAAAAGAACCATTATGTTGGCGGCCATACAGCCACCGTCGATATTGAGCACAATGGGCAAGACTATGCCATTGATACCGGGTTCATCGTTTTTAACGACCGTACTTACCCCAACTTTAATCGTTTACTCGAACAACTCAATATTAGTGGCCAGAAAACGCAGATGAGTTTTAGCGTATTTAATATGGCCAGTGGTTTTGAATATAACGGGCATACGGTTAACACGCTATTTGCCCAAAGACGTAATATCTTTAAGCCGCGTTTCTGGCGATTAATTTTAGAGATCATTAAGTTCAATAAGCTGTGTAAGCATGTTTTTCATAATCAAGAGTACACAGAGGGTGACACGCTTGGTGCGTTTCTTAAGCAACACGGCTTTTCAGACTTCTTCAGCGAGCATTACATTTTGCCTATGGGGGCTGCGATTTGGTCAACCAGCTTAAAGGAGATGAAACAGTTTGAGCTGGCTTTTTTTATCAAGTTCTTCTTTAACCATGGCTTACTGAATATTACCGACCGACCACAATGGTACGTGGTACCTGGTGGCTCTAGAGAATACGTTACTGCGCTGTTGGCAACATTGTCAAAGCCAGTGGTTACCGGAGTGGATTTAGCCACCATTAATCGTGACGATGACGGCGTTGAGTTGGTGTTTAAAAGTGGCGTGACGCAACGTTTTGATGAAGTGATTATGGCATGCCATTCAGACCAAGCGCTGGCCCTACTTAATCAACCCAGCGACGATGAGCAGCGCATCTTAGGCGGTATTCCTTATAGTGAAAACCATGTGGTGCTGCATACCGATGTCAGTTTGTTGCCAAGGCGACGTTTAGCTTGGGCGAGTTGGAACTACCAACTCGACAGCAATAATCAGCGTCCAGCTTGTGTGACCTACAACATGAACATTCTGCAAGGGTTCGATAGCCGTGACACCTTTTGTGTCACCCTCAATCAAACGGAACAGATCGATCCCGATAAAATTCTTAGGCAGTTTGTCTACCATCACCCCACGTTAAATCAACACACAGTTGCCTGTCAGCAACAGCGCAATACCATTTGCGGACAAAACAATACTCACTTTGTCGGTGCCTATTGGTACAACGGTTTTCATGAAGATGGGGTACGCAGTGCCCTGGATGTGACTCGCCGCTTTGGTCTGTCCTTGTAGGGAGAATTGCTATGGCGTTATCTAGTGCAGTGTATCGCGGCGAAGTCAGACACCGTCGCTTTGGTGATAAGCCCCATCGATTCAATTATGGCATGTACATGATGGCCATTGATTTAGATGAACTCGATAGCGTGTGCCAGCAGAGTCTGGTTTTTGGTAATAAATGGTACAACCCGATCCGTTTTTGTGAAAAAGATTACCTAAAAAGTGAACCGGGTACACTTAAACAGCGTATTAGCAATAAAGTGCAACAACTTGGTGGTAAGTGGCAGGGAGAAAAAGTGGTCATGATGGCTCAGTGCCGTTGTCTTGGGATCTACTTTAGCCCGATAAACTTTTACTTTTGCTATGACACACAAGGCGACTGTCAGTACCTGTTGGCTGAGGTCAGTAACACCCCTTGGAATCAACGCCACTACTACTTGATTGACTTAGCTGGCAGCTGTAAGACCGATAAAGTTTTTCATGTGTCACCGTTCATGGAAATGAACATGCAATATCACTGGAAGATTATGGCACCACAAAGCAAAGTTATGGTGCACATAGAGAATCATCAGCAAACTAAAGTGTTTGATGCCACGTTGGCGATGAGTCGCCAGGAGATAACGCCTAAGTCGTTGCTTAAAACCTGGCTTAGTACGCCAATGATGACCGGCAAGATGATTGTGGGGATCTACTGGCAAGCATTAAAACTTTTTTGGAAGCGGGTGCCGTTTATCGCCCATCCTGAAGCCTAATTTAGACTGGATTGCTTAGCATTTTACGAGGTTATTAATGGAACAAATACAAAATACCGTCATGACGACTAAGCCACTCAATTGGTTAGAGCAGCGTTATCGTAAACTGGTTTTTTCCGTCCTGAATCATATTAGTCATGGTGCAATTGAGCTTAATGATCAAGGCCAGCATTTCCATTTTGGCGACAAGCATTCTGATCTTAAGGCACAAATTACTGTGTTCGACAGTAGTTTTTATAAAGATATGGTGGTCAATGGCAGTATTGGCGCCGCTGAAGCCTATATTGATGGTAAGTGGGCCAGCAAAAACCTCACGGATCTCATCGGTGTCATGGCCAGGAATCAGCACCAGTTAGATAAACTTGAGCAAAGCACAGCTTGGTTGAGTAAGTTGAAAAAACAACTGCTCAGAATCAAAAACAGCAACTCTGAAGCTGGCTCAAAGCGTAACATTTTGGCTCACTATGACATAGGCAATGACCTTTATGAGCGCTTTCTAGACGAGACAATGCTCTATTCATGTGCCGTATATGACCAAGCGAACTCAACATTAGCACAAGCTCAGCAAAATAAGATGCGCACTATTTGTGAAAAGCTTGAATTAGCCCAAGGTGAGCATGTCATTGAAATTGGTACCGGTTGGGGCGGACTCGCTATTTTTATGGCGCAAGAATATGGATGTCATGTCACCACCACAACCATTTCAGATGCGCAGTTCGAGCTGGCGCAACAGCGCGTCAATCAATTGGGGCTACAAAGTCAAATTACCTTGTTAAAGCAAGATTATCGCTTGCTTGTTGGCGAGTATGACAAGCTAGTGTCGATTGAGATGATTGAGGCTGTTGGCCATGAATATTTAGCAGGCTTTTTCCACAAGTGCTCCAGCCTATTGAAGCCCGATGGAAAAATGTTGATCCAAGCGATAACGATTGCTGATGGCAGGTATGAGTCATACCGCAAAGGTACAGACTTTATTCAAAAGTACATATTTCCAGGTGGCTGCCTACCGTCTGTCGCGATAATGACTGACCATATGGCGACACAAACAGATTTAGTAGTGGAAAACCTGCAAGACATAGGTTTGCACTATGCTCGAACGTTAAACGATTGGAGAGTTAATTTCGAAGCCAAGTGGGATGAACTGGCTCAGCGAGGCTACAGCGACGAATTCAAGCGGTTATGGTTGTTTTATTTTGCCTATTGCGAAGGGGCATTTAAGCAACGTGTGATCAGTACTCATCATTTAGTGGCCAGAAAACCACAATATGTGGGGAAGTCAGATGAAAGCGTTTTGGATTATTAACTTACTGTTATTTCAATTGAGCTGGTTTGCGGCAGCTAAATATACTGATGTTGCCGCAGCAGTCATCTTTATTAATTTGGCGCTGCACTTTGTGTTATCACCGAGTCGGCGTGGTGATCTACTGTTGATTTTATTGGTGCCCATTGGCATCGCGGTTGACCAATTAATGTTGTCACTACAGGTGTTTACTAGTGACTCATCGTTATTACCGCTATGGTTGGCGTTGTTATGGTACATGTTTATTTTAACTTTCAACCATAGCTTAAAGTGGTTGATGCATCAGTCTTTGGCTGTGGTTGCACTCGTTGGCGCCGTTGCCGGTCCATTGACTTATTGGGTTGGTATTCAAGCCGGTGGCTTAGGGCAAGGCTGGCCAACGCCGCAAATGATAGCCTTCTTAGCCTTGGTATGGAGTATCTTGTTACCTGTACTCGCAGGTTGTTATCGCACTTTGATGGCAGGTATGCGCCGTGAAGCTGGCACTAGCCTAGTCGGGGGTAAATAGCATGGGTAAATTATGTATCGCTGCGGTGTCATTGTGGCTAAGTTGTTCAATGGCCGTCGCAGCGCCGATAGATGCGATGAAAAAAATCGGTGAAGGGCAGATGAGTTACCTGTTTTGGGATGTCTATCGTGCATCCTTGTACAGCAGCGGGCAAGCCTTGCAGGGCAGTGCTGAAAGTGACTATCCTTTGGCGCTGCAGATCCAATATTTAAGAGATATTGATAGCGATGTGCTGATTGAAGCGACACAAGATCAGTGGCAGCACCTAGCCTACAGTGACGAGCAAATTAGTCGATGGTCACAACCGTTAAATACACTATGGCCCGATATTCAACAGGGTGATGTGTTAACCATTATTGTGGATGAGCAAGGCATGAGTGACTTTTATCATGGTGACACTGCATTAGGCCGCGTTGATAGTCGCGATTTTGGTCCGGCTTTTTTAGCGATTTGGTTGTCTGAAAATACCACTGAGCCTGAATTACGTCAGGCACTGTTAGGAGCGGCGCAATGAGGATATTGGTGGTTTTATGCCTTAGCATGCTGCTAGCTTCCTGCTCATCTGTTGAGCTAGATGATTACCAAGGCACTCGTCCCGATCTGAAACTCGAACAGTTTTTCGATGGAAAGCTGGTGGCCTATGGCATTGTATTGGATAGAAGCGGAAAAATGATCCGTCGGTTCGAGGTTGATCTCCTTGCCAGTTGGCAAGGGAATAAAGGCGAGATTAAAGAATGGTTTCGTTTTAATGACGGTGAAAAGTCGACCCGAATTTGGCAGTTAGAGAAGTTGGGTGATAATCAGTATCAAGGCACGGCAAATGATGTAGTAGGGATCGCCAGCGGCCAAACATCAGGTAGTGCACTGTATTGGCAATATCAGCTTGATATTGTGGTAGAGGGTGAAACTTACACGGTAACGTTAGATGACTGGATGTATCTTTTGGATGAAAAACGTCTGTTTAACAAAACCGATATGAGTAAGTTCGGCTTCAAAGTGGGCGAAGTGATTCTCTATATAGAGAAGCAAAGTTAATCCACTCTATGCTTTAAAACCCAGTCAGCGATTAACCCCATTGAGCAGGATAACCATGCTGCCTATCAGCGATGACTCGCATAGCCTTAGCCATTGTAATAGCCATCGCAATAGCCAGATAAACTAACCAGCGCTACCGCTGCTCAGAGGCGATAATGTCCCGTATGGTGTGTGGGTGTATTTTGATACAAACATCATCCGCTTTGATAGCAATGGTTGGATTTGCTAAACGCTCGGCTTCACCTTTTGGTGAGCTCATCTTAATATTAAAGCGGCGGTCTCCGTTAAGCACTGGTGCAAGTTCTGGCACCAGCGTGATTAATCGCTCCGATAGCTGGTCACAGTCTTGGGCATCACAAGGTAGCACCAACTCGATGTGCTCCCAACCTTCTTGAGGATAGTGTTTGTCTCCAGGGTAGGGGAGCTCCACGCAATCAATTGCCATGCTACCTAATTGCAAAGGCGTATCTAACGCGATAATCAAAATGGGCCTGCCATTGATGATATTGTTGGATATGATTTCACCATGACGGCTAAACCAAGTTACTAACTCATCAGCAGCTTGCGTGCTATTGACCCGTAAAGCGACATGATCGCAATGTAAATTTAGCGGGTCTAAGTGCAATTCCGATAGTAAAGTTAAGATTTTTCGTTCAAACCTTGTCCAGCCCTGTTGCAGGCTTTCGACAGTTATTGTTGCTGGTTGCATTTGGTACTCGTTGCTAGGTTTAAGGCCATATTTCAATAGGCGTGTTAATTTCGATGGCTTGCCAGAGCTCATCCATTTCATGATTCTTTATTGCAATACAACCATCGGTCCAATTGAGTTTCTGTGCTTCGCTAGGCGATAGGGATGAATTTGGATTTTGACCGTGGATCATGATTTGCCCGCCAGGTTCTAAGCCAAGGGCTGCGGCCCGCAGACGATCTTCTGCATTGGGGTAAGAAATATGAATGGCGCGATAATAGGCGCTGTCGGATTTTTTATAATCTAGCAGGTAGCGCCCCTGAGGCGTGCGTTGATCGCCTTCGGTTAACTTATGGCCTTTGGGTCTGTCTCCCATGGCGATACGGTATTCACGCACCACTTCACCATTTTTCAGTAAACGCATTTTGCGTGCTGATTTGTTGACCACCACTAAATCGACTTTGCCAATGGAAGCAGTGGTACTGCCTTGCGACGAGTGTTGAGAGCTGGTGGCGGCCAGAAGGTTGGCACTGAAAAAAACAACGATGGCACTGATTAAACTTACAAAGCGCATGTGCTAACAACTACTCTCTAACGTGACTGGAACCGATATCATACCCGACTGAGTCAGCCTTTTCGAATTGGAAGACAAGTTTATTCCTTTATTGCTGTTTCTACTGCTGTTTTTCTTATCTCAGGATAAGCATTGCGAGTGAGATGGAAGCTGCATTAAATATGAGTGTACTTTTCAAATCATTCGTTTACTGAAAGCAAATGACCTACGTCATTGTGGTGGCGCTTGTTTAAGCATTAAAGTGTGCTTACCAATGATAGCTATTTCAAAGCCGATAAGTCTTAGGTTGCGGTTAAGTTCCGCCCGAGTTGGAAGATAATAGTTGACTGTTGCGGTTGGACTTTTGCTGATTAACTGGCACTATAACTGTTTGTCTGGTTTGGACTTATTAGCAAGGTATTGAGAGTTATGGCTGCGAGTGAATCTTCTGAAGAATCGGCCTTGAAGCTGAAGTTACGTCGAGTGATATTTGGCACAGACAGTAAATCGGGGCGCTACTTCGATATTGCCTTGATCATCTGCATTATTTGTAGCGTAGCCCTAGTTTTACTCGATACTGTTGCCAGTATTCATGCCCGATTTGGTGAGCAAATTCGCGCACTTGAATGGGTGTTTACAGCAGTTTTCACCGTCGAGTATATTTTACGACTCTATTGCTCTGCGCATCCGATAAAATATGCTCGCAGCTTCTACGGGATTGTTGATTTACTATCGATATTGCCGAGCTACCTCGCCTTGCTATTCCCAGGCAGTAACTTTGCGCTGGTTATTCGTATATTGCGATTGTTCCGCATCTTTAGAGTGTTTAAATTGTTACGATATCTTAGCGAAGGCAACCTGTTGCTGCGCGCTATGATACATTCTAGTCGTAAGGTGTTTATCTTCTTTTTCTCTGTCAGCTTAATTGTGATGGTGGTGGGCGCAATCATGTATGTGGTTGAGGGACCAGATAATGGTTTCAGCTCGATACCTAAGTCAATTTACTGGGCGATAGTGACCATCACCACCGTTGGCTATGGCGACATCACGCCAGTGACCAATTTGGGGCAAGCGATAGCGGCTTTTACCATGTTGTTAGGTTATTCGATCATTGCTATTCCGACCGGCATATTGACCGCGGAGATATCCCAAGAAATGGGTAGGAGTAAAGACTTACGTCGCTGTAGCAACTGTTTAAAAACCGGACATGAGTCTCAGGCCCGTTTTTGTGACCAATGCGGAAGCGAATTAGAAGCAGAGATATAATTGCACCGAATTTGATCTTGAAACGTATTAAAGACTACTGCTAATGCTTAAACCACTTCACAAGGATAGTCATGACCGCGGCTAAGTTTGTTCAAGGCTCTATTTTACGCCATATACTTGTAATGAGTTCGACAGCAGCGATAGGTATTTCGGCGCTGTTTATTGTAGATTTAATTGATATCTTCTTTTTGAGCCTGTTAGGTGAAAAAGAACTTGCGGCGGCGGTGGGTTATGCAGGCACCATTTCGTTTTTCACTACCTCAATCGGCATCGGTTTATCCATCGCCTTAGGTGCGCTAGTTTCAAAAGCGATTGGTGCTAAGCAAGTTGAAACCGCTAAAAGACAATTATTAAACAGTGCCGTTGCTACTTTGGCGCTGACTATCGTCATTGCTATTATTGTTACCTTGTCTATTCCGACTTTGCTGAGTTGGGTGGGGGCAACCGGTCACACTGCAGACCTTGCGGCCAGCTATCTGTATATTTTGATCCCTTCTATGCCGGTGATTTGTCTAGCGATGGCGCTTGGCGCAGCACTGAGGGCCGTGGGCGATGCTAAGTTATCAATGATGTCGACGTTGGCAGGCGGTGGGGTTAATTTAGTCTTTGATCCTATTTTCATCTTCTTACTGTCAATGGGAATTGAAGGGGCTGCGTTGGCGTCAGTATTAGCTCGTTTCATGGTGTTAATCATTTCGGCCCGTGGGGTTATCGTTAAACATAAATTGTTTGGCGAGTTTAATTTCAATCACTTTGTCGCAGATCTAAAGCCTATTTTTGCTATTGCGGGGCCGGCGATGCTCACCAATATTGCCACCCCCATCGGCAATGCTGTGGTGACCCGAGCCATAGCTGATTTTGGCGACGGTTATGTTGCGGCCTGGGCGGTTTTAGGGCGCATTATCCCAGTAGCATTTGGGATGATATTCGCTCTTTCAGGTGCCATCGGCCCCATAGTGGGGCAAAACTTTGGGGCGATGATATTTTCTCGAGTGCGAGAAAGTTTGACCAAAGCGCTTCAGTTTTGTGTGGTGTATGTTTTGAGCGTTTCGCTGCTCTTGTTTTTGTTGCGCAATGTCATTATTAGCGTGTTTGATATGCGTGGCGACAGTGCTGACCTAATCGACTTTTTCTGCAGCTATATTGCCGTATTCTTTGTATTCTCTGGGGCGCTTTTTGTCGCTAATGCGTCGTTTAATAATTTGGGTAAAGCCAAGTACTCCACTGCATTTAATGTGGGTAAAGCCACGATAGGCACGATTCCATTCGTTTACTTTGGTGCGCAATTGGGTGGCGTACAGGGCGTATTAATTGGCCAAGCTATTGGCTCAATCTTGTTTGGGGTATTGGGGGTGATTACCGCCTATCGCTTGGTTGACCGAGTTGAAGCAAGTTACCTGACAACGGGTAATCATCAAGATGATGCGAACAATGAGTTGGAGAAAGAGGTACTCACCACGACTTCAAATCCGTTATCGTCGGGTTGTGCGCAGATGGCACAGATAAGTGAAGAGCGAGATTGTGAAGCCAGCAATGAAGTAACGAACATGCTAATAGGTGATGACAACAAGCGCAAGTGATGCATAGCGCCATGATTTTCAGGCGCTATAGTGCTAATGGTGGCTGCGATAGTGCAACGTTATTTAAGCAGATTCGCTGCTAGTTGGCTGCTCTTGAGTGGTTTCTGCTGAGCTTTCTTGTGCGTTTTGCTCAGCTTCAAGCTTGGCTTGGTTTTCTGCTCTTTCAGCTTTAGATACGTACTTTTTAATTGTTGGCGGCGTGTGTTTGTTTTTGCGAGCTTTAGCGCGCTTTGCCGTTTTTTTGATCATTTTTTGCTTTCTGTTCATGCCGTATACCAACTCATTGTGACTATTTGAACGCTAATTGGTGATGTTACCTAATTGCGGCTGCGGATTCTAACGTAAAGTGAGCCGTTCGGCTAGGTTTGTGATTGCAGCTTGATTAAAGTGTAGCAAACAAGCGCGCTATTGAAATGGCGCTCGCCTTAAGGTGAGAAGGGTGTTACACCCTAAGTCTAACGATACAGCAAGCATCATTGAGGCAAGGGCAAACCAGTAGTATTAAGATGCAAATGCTTGTTTATCTGCTTCACTCGCGCCTTCAATACACTCACCGCGGATTTCACCACGGCCATATTCAATGATTCGGCTTAATTCGAAGTAACCTTCACGGCAAAAGCCGGTCATATCGATTGTTTTAAGCAAACCCAACTCAATTTGTTCAGTCCAATCACTGAGATCGGGGCCTGAGTTGCGGCTGCTACGTTTAGCTTGTTTAGCACGGTAGACGTGGGGGAGCTCTTTATTGTTTACCTTTCTCACCTTATAGACAAACAACTTAATGCCATCGCCCTTAATCGAGGTTCGAAATTGATCTTCGACTTGATCTTGAAAATCTTCCACGGTGGCTTTTTTAGCACTGCAGCCAACGAGCATGGTCAATAATAAGGCGGTTAAGAGCGGTATTGGTTTCATAGTTATTTTTATCCTCTTGAAGGGATATTAAAGCACGAGGATCACTGCAGGCTCAAGTCTAGAATGTTGCCAATATTTGCATATTCGGTGTACGGCTATCGAATCACTACTGAAATCAAAAAAACAGCTTATGTATGAGTAGCTCCGACTGTATGAGTAGCAGTCACTTGGGTGATGCATGACACCTATCAGGCTGTCTCGCGAGCAAGAATCTCCCACACTTTTGATTTAAATCACAAACTACGTAGCTTTTGTTAATTTATTGTTGAGTTTTATGTTGATGAGCGCAAACTAAACTTATGGCGCAAAGTGGTGAACTGTAGTAGGAGCGTCAATCGTACAGGGAGGAAAAATGGCAGCAATTGTGACGCTATTAAAATCAATGTTAGGTAGTTTCCGTGACTTAGTGCCTATCATTTTAGTTGTCGGCTTTTTTGAGATATTTGTGCTGCAACAAGCACCAGATAACTTAGCCTCCATTCTTATCGGTTTAGTCTTTATCGTGCTGGGTTTGACCTTCTTTGTTTTTGGTCTAGAGATGGGTTTGTTTCCCATTGGTGAGTCATTAGCGCAAGCTCTTGCGCGTAAGGGCAGCATTTTCTGGTTGGTTATTTTCTCATTTTCCTTAGGTTTTGGTACCACACTTGCTGAGCCCGCGTTGACTGCTGTGGCCAATGAAGCTGCTGAAGTCGCATCCCTAGCGGGCGCGATAGCGCCCACTGAAGAGGCGATGGACGAGTACGCCATGGGACTTCGTCTCACGGTTGCGCTTGCAGTTGGCTTGGCGATTTTATTAGGTGTAGTAAGAATCCTTAAAGGTTGGCCTATTCATTATCTCATCATTGGCGGCTACGTCACGGTGATGATTTTAACTAGCTTTGCCCCTGCGGACATTATTGGTATTGCATATGACTCAGGTGGGGTCACCTCTTCGACCATCACGGTGCCGTTGGTGACTGCGTTAGGGGTTGGGTTAGCGACAGTGATTAAAGGGCGTAATCCAATGTTAGATGGCTTTGGTCTTATCGCCTTTGCCAGTCTTACGCCAATGATATTTGTTTTGCTATACGGAATGGTGGTGTTGAAATGACAATGTGGGCGACCATAGCCGAGACATTCTTGTTGACGGCTCGGGATGTCATCCCGATTGCAATAATCTTATTTGGATTTCAGTTAGGGGTGCTAAAAAGGCCAATAGTTAATTGGCGCAAAGTGGTGCTTGGTTTTGCTTATGTGATTATTGGCTTGAGCTTTTTCCTCGTCGGTCTGGATATGGCACTGTTTCCCATTGGAGAAAGTATGGCCGAGCAACTGACGTCGACCAGCTTCTTACAGGACGGTGATAGTCAGTTAACTCAATTTGCTTGGCAAGACTACTTATGGGTGTATATTTTTGCAGCTGCAATCGGCTTTAGCACCACCATTGCCGAACCTTCACTTATTGCTGTGGCAATTAAGGCTAATGAAGTTTCGGGTGGCACCATAGGGATTCAAGGTTTGCGAATTTCCGTTGCTATAGGCGTCGCGATGGGAATTTCATTGGGGTGTTTTCGGATCGTGGTGGGAGATCCTATCCATTATTACATTCTAGCCGGCTATGTGGTGGTGGTCATTCAGACGTTTTATGCGCCAAAAATGATTGTGCCATTGGCCTATGATTCCGGCGGTGTCACCACATCTACTGTGACAGTGCCACTCGTTGCAGCGTTAGGACTGGGGCTTGCAACAAATGTTGAAGGGCGTAACCCGCTTATCGATGGTTTCGGTTTAATCGCGTTTGCTAGCTTATTTCCAATGATCACCGTGATGGCCTATGCCCAGTTAGTCGAATTGGTAAACAAAAGAAAAGTTGCAAAGGAGCGAGAACATGCGCTTTAAATTGATTGTTGCGTTTGTCGATGAAACCTGTACAGATGATGTACTGGATGCGGCGAGAAAAGCCGGAGCAACGGGGGCGACGGTGATAAATCATGCCCGCGGAGAAGGGGTGGTGAAACAGACAACGTTTATGGGGTTAGGGTTAGATATTCAGCGTGATGTGATACTTTGGTTAGTTGAAGAGCACATGAGCCGTGAGATATTGGAAACCATTTGCCGGATTGGTCATTTTGATACTAATCCGGGCCAAGGAATTGCCATACAAATTGATGTAGAAGATGCGGTTGGCGTTGCACATCAAGTTGAATTGCTCAGCAAAGAGATAGAGGATCAAATATGAGACCGCAAAAGCCGATTTTTAATAACGATGTAATGACTCAAGATTATGTCATGGTTGATGGGCTTCATACTGTGGCAGCCGCCATTCGCATGGCGACTGAAAAAAATGTCAGTATTTTGTTAGTCAATAAGCGCCATGAACATGATGCTTATGGCATGGTGTTGATGAGTGATATTGCCCGCAAGGTATTGGCAAAAGATCGCGCGCCTGAGCGCATGAACGTTTATGAGATTATGATTAAACCGGTGTTTGCGGTCGACCCCGATATGGATATTCGTTACACCGCCAGATTATTTGAACGTTTCGGGATTAATAAAGCACCGGTGATTGAGTCGGGTAATATATTGGGTATAGTGACGTATCATGACATTGTGCTTAAAGGTATGGTTGCTGCCACACAAGACCCTTTGCCAGCACCATAAACAAAACAGGCCGCGATGGGTAATACCACCGCGGCCTGATTACGTATCAAGCTGAATTAGGCGAATCGTTGGTTAAGATAGTTAATAATATCTGATGATTCGTACATCCAGCGCACTTCACCTTGCTCCTCTATTCGCAAGCAAGGCACTTTAGTTTTACCACCCAACTCTGTCAGGGTACGCTGATGTTCATCTTGCTTGGCATCCACCAAGGCAATATTTAAATTTTGACGACGCATCGCACGGCGCACTTTTACGCAAAAAGGGCAGGCTGCATATTGGTATAAGGATAACGATTGAGTTTGTTCATCAATCTTGTTTTGCTCTGCAACCGGACGCTGGCGCTTTTTTGGGGCAAATACGAAATTCAACACTAAAATAATACGACCTAAAATCCAACGAACAATGAACATGAACAACCTCTTGATATATTAGATGCCGCCGATTTTAGCTTAAGCGGCATCATTGTTAAAGACTGGTATGAGTTATTTGTTTGCTGTAGCAAAACACGCTCAATAGCATCAGCTATTTTATTAAATTCACAACAAGACGTTATTGGGCATCTAAGGTTAATTGCGCGATGGCCTCACTGCTAATGGTATCAACTTGGCTGTCCAGCAAAAATATTCTTGATGCCGCAATGCTTTGCTGGTCAACGAGATAAGCTTTGACAGCTTTAGCACGCTGCGCGGCCAGTTGCCCTAGTTGTGCAGGGGAGATATCAAGTGTGTTGAGGGTGAGGTTATACATGGCAATATGCCACTGGCGTAATACCTGCTCCTCGCTTATCTCTGCTTGTTGATTGTCTTGTTTTACCTGCTCAAGTAGCAACTCAGGGGCTTGCTGTGTTTGCTGGGTATACAAGCGTTGCAATGCATTAGATAGTTCACCACTGGTGGGGATATTACTCGCTAACAACGGCTCTTGATTGCTGTCACTGTTGGCTTGCCCGGCCATAGTAAATAGTTGTTGGTTGAGTGTTGCTTGTTTCAACGCAGCGCTATCGTCAAGTGCATTCACTGCGCCTTCAACATTAACCATCAGCTTAGGCCGGTCGGTTAACGCCTTAGCTAATGTTGCAAGCTTAGATTGCTCATAGTCATCTATTTCACTGTTGCCTGCAGCAAAACTTACTTTGTCTAGCTGCTCATCTTCACCAAACAAGTCACCTAGCAAGGCAAAAGGCGCCGTGACCGCTTTAGTAATAATATTTGTAAAGGCGGTCAGAATGACGCTGCCGATGCCAAACTCAGGGTCGTTGACATCACCAGAGACATCCACGCCAAGGTCAATAATACCGTGGCGGTCTTGCAACAAAGCTATGGCTAAGGTCACCGGCAATGTAGTGGCAAGGCTGCTATCTGTTGGCTCACCGAGTTTAAGCTGATCAACAATCATGTGATTACTACCAACAAGCTGGTTGTCTTGCAATTGATAGTTGAGATCTAATGACAGCCGGCCTTTATCTATATAGTAGCCCGCATAAGTCCCTGAATAGGGGTTGACCGACGTGAGTTCAACATGTTTAAAACTCAAGTTAAGGTCTAAATAGGGATTGCTCAGTAGTGGATTAAGTTTACCTTTTAATTTTACTGGGGCGTATTTATCTATTTTGCCGTTAATATCGACGCGGGCAATGCTGTCTGCATTGGAGTTGATCTCAGATATTTGACCGTTCACTTGCTCAATACTGGCCGCAAATTTAGGGCTGAGAGAGTTATCGGCAAAAAATGTCGCCCCATCGCTGACATTAATTTGAGCTATTGCGATTGTAAGAGGCTGCGGGTCTTCCGTGGTGCCTTGGGGCGCAGTTGTCGAGGCCTTATTAGCGTTGTCTTGGGCCGATTTTTCATCGCTGATGTTTGATGGTCCGCCTTCGCTGTGGCGATTGACAATAAGATCGGCAAAATTTGTTTGCTTATCTTCTGCAATAACGATGCGGGCAAATGGTTGCATTAAGTCAATAGAAGCAATGTTTAAGCTTTTTTGCTGCAGATTAAAATCGGCTTGGTTAAGCTGTACTTTTTGCCATTCTAGTAGGGGTAAATCTTGTAGCTTGTCTTGCACCTGTAAGTTATCAATGCTGGCGTCCAAATTAACTTGTGCTTGTTGGCTCAAATTACTCACAAGCTGACTGTTTACCGATAAGTCACCTTGTTTAAGATCGATATTAAGGTAAGGACTCAAGTAAGGTTGTAATGCGGCCAAGTTGAAATCTTTTATAGACCAGTCTGCTTGTAATTGAGGGGTACGGACATCTAGCGCGCCTGCGCTATTAAATTGTCCCTGCTGGTTAATGTTAAAACTCAGTTGGTAATCTATCGGATCAGCTAACTTGTCGGTAAAACTGCCTGTCGACAGTTTGAAATCAGTGATTTCCCATAAGCTATCATTTGCGATTTTGTTATCGGTTAAGCTAGCGGCATAATCACTGATTTGCAGTTGGTTTACTGCGATTGACCAAGGTAGCTCAGGTATATCAAATAAAGCCGAGTTTTCAGCCTGAGAATGAACTTTTTCAGCCTCTGTGTCTGGAGCTGTATTTGCAGCAGCCTGCTTGCTCACAGCAGGTGATTGGTTATTTTTGAAATTGAAATCTTTTTGTAAATTAAGTCCTTGCTGAGATAACGTGGCGTGAACTTGTAGGCCGTGACTGCTGATTTTACCGATATCAATACTGCGCTGATTGGCATCAATGTTGATTGGCTGCACCGCAATACTGCTAAGTGAAACAAGGTCACGAACGCCATTAACCCAATGTAAATCATCCACCGCAAGACTGGCATTATTGAGATTAAAGCCAATAGGCTGAAGCGGGTCTTGTTGCTCGAACAGGTTAAAATCGGTTTCAAAGCTTATGCTGCCAGTTTGCAGCTGTGCGTCTACCTGCTTATCAATAAATGACCAGAATTGTGTTAAGTCTACTTTTGTGATGGCTAAGTGACCCTTTACAGACAAAGGTTTAAGCTGCACTCGCCCTTGAGTCGCAACGCTGCCACCTTTTGCGCCTGTGAGTGCGATATCAAAGTGATTGCCCGTTTGCTGGTTACTTAGCGTCGCGCGCGTATCGAAGGATTTGATATCGATATTAAGGTCGGGGTAATTGAGTCCGGTTCCTAAGGTGAGGTTATGATAACTAAGGCGTCCTTTCTCGATACTAATATTATTAACTAAAACATGGGGTAAGGGACTGTCATTTTTAGGCTGAGCATCTTGTTCGGCTTGGGTTTGCTCCTCTGATGTTGGGACTGTTAGTTTGTCGATAATATCGGAAAAATTGAATATTAAACCGTCCGTGTGATCATTAAAGCTTTCAATATTAACGTAGGGGCCTTGTAACTTGACGTTGTTAATACTCAATGCCATTTGGCTAAGTGAATGCCAAAAACGTAAATCGAAACTCAATGCACTAAAGCCAACAAAATCAGCGCTTGAAGTTTCATGGATAGCAAATTGACTTACCTGAGTGTCGAAGGTAAACGGGTTAATTGTAATGTCCCCCAGCTTTACAGGCCTGCTGAGTCGCTCCGACAGCGTATCAGGGGCATACTTTTTAACCAGGTAAGGGGTGAGTTGATTGACTGAGAGTAAAAATAGAAGGTAAAAAAGTAACAAAAAGCCGATATATCGCTGATACTTAGGAATGCGCTGATACATGAGTTGAATTCTAGCGCGACGAGATTTGGGTGTAGACATGGAAACCTTTTATTTATCTATTTAATCTAAGCTGCGATAAGGTCTAATCGGATGATACACAATGACCTACAAGATAACTTTGTTATTAAAATGAATGCAATGGCAATTATAGCAGCCAAGTTTTGTTTTCAAAACATCATAATGTAACCATGGTTTAAACAGATGACACAATTTTTTTTAGATGGCCAAGCGTTTGATTCGCTAGAAGATGAATCCGTTTTGGACAGCTTGATTAAGGCCGGCCACAAGTTAAATTTCTCTTGTAAAAAGGGCGTATGTAAAACCTGTCTCGTGCAACATGTAGGTGGTCAGTTGCCAGTGGGGGCACAGCGGGGGCTGGACCTAGCGCTGAAAGAGCAAGGGTATGTTTGTTCTTGTTTGTGTAAACCAACAGATGGATTAAAGTTTAAATCGGTGATGACCCAAGATCTGTTTATTAGTGCCTCGCTACTTAGCAAGAAATATTTGTCGGAAAGTGTGGTCGAAGTAACGCTAAACCTGAGTAAGCCTATCAACGGCCGGGCTGGGCAATATGTTAATTTTCGCCGCTTTGATGGGTTGACTCGCAGTTATTCATTGGCACCAGGCAGCCATGGGCGTCAGGCTGTCGTTCACGTGCGGCGCAAATATAATGGTCAGTTTAGTGATTGGTTGTTTCATCGTGCTGGCAACGGTGAGCAACTGCTTTTACAAGGCCCATTAGGGGCTGCTTACTACCAACAAGGATATAGTGCTGATACTTTGGTCATTGTCGCCTGTGGTACAGGTTTAGGGGCGGCTTATTATATCGCTCAAGAGGCGATAGAGCAGGGACATCAAGGTGATATTTTCTTGTACTATGGCACAAATGATATTGCTGAATTATATCAACATAGTCAGCTAATGCAGGCAAGTTTACGCCATCGTCAGTTGCATTATCTTGCTTGCATTACAAAAACGCCGCAGGGTAATTTGCCGGGTAAAGTGGTGGTTGCCGATCCCTTTGACGAAGCCGCTAAAAATCATCAGTTTGATCGTCAACACCGAGTGGTATTGTGTGGCGAACCTAGCTTTGTCAATGCAAGTCGTAAAGCCGCCTTTCTTAATGGTGTTCCTATTGATAGAGTGCATGCTATCGCGTTTGAATATAAAGACTTGCGCGCTAGAGAGCGAGCTTAGTCCTAATGACTAGTCAGCTTGGTTGTTATAGGTGATTGCAGCAATAATTGCGCCTTGAGGGTCTTTAATCCAACAGAAGCGACCAATTTGAGGAATATCTTCGGGGCCGTATAGCAATTCGCCGCCAAGTTCTTTAGCTTTAATTGCAACATCATCTACGCAGTTAACCGTGACGTAGCCCGTCCAGTGACTTGGGGTATTGGGCTGAATATTATCGCAAATCCCACCAATTCCTTGGCCATCGCTCTCAATGACATAGTACGGACCGTGGGGCAGACTCAGTGTTTTAAAAGACCAGTTAAACACCTTGGTGTAAAACGCAATGGATGCATGGGGGTCATTGGAGCTGAGTTCGTGCCAACTGACGGCACCATTGGTGGTAAATGCAGAGGTCATATCAATCATTCCTTGGTAAAAGCCGATGACTTTAGTGTAGTCGACAAACATTATTGCACTAGTTTATGATGGGTTTTTTTGTTGATAAATTAGTACAAAAATCAACCTATTCTATGATTAGACTGCGATGACTATTATGCTAAGGTTAAGTTGAAAAAAGGATATAAGGTTCGCATTCACGTAGCTTTCGCTGCCATAACTATTATCAAGGATGGTATATGTTTTTTCGCATCGCAATCGATGAAGATTTAAAGTTGCTAGCCCCACTTTTTGATGACTATCGCTGTAGTCTTGGGCAGCCAAGTCACCCAGAATTAAGCCAGCAGTTTATTTCTGCACGATTGTCTGAAAATGATAGTGTGATTTTTCTGGCATTTGTTGAGCAGCAGTTGGTCGGTTTTATTCAGCTTTACCCGTCGTTTTCCTTTTTATTGCTAAAACCGCTGTGGTATTTTGATGATTTGTATGTCGATCCGGGGTTTCGTGGCCAAGGCATAGCGAAACAATTAATCGCTAAGGCAAAGGAGTTGGCCGATGAAACTCAAGTACTTGCTGTTCGACGTGACAAGCTCAATAGCCCAGGATTTTTACCTATCGAGATAGATAGCCTCGATGAGGTATTGTGCGCAGTGTCCTAATCAAATTTCCGCTTTACCAAGCGAAGCGAACTTGTAAGACCTATAACGCCATGTGGTAACATATGGCGTTATTTTTTTGGTGATTGGGGAATTTAAGATTGAACAAAAGTGTTGTTACTAACGTTATTGCGGCTTTATGTATTGCCGTGGGTTATTTTTTACAACAGCCGCTTGTATTGAGCGTTGGTCTGTTTGCCTTTTCTGGGGCTTTGACCAATTGGTTAGCAGTGCACATGTTGTTTGAGAAAGTACCAGGGCTTTATGGCTCTGGTGTCATCCCAGCACGTTTTGAACAGTTTAAGCAAGCGATAGCTGATTTAATGATGGAGCAGTTTTTTACCAATGAGAATATTGATCGTTTTTTAAGTCAAAATGGTGATGGCGCGATGAAAATCGATTTAGCACCAGTGATTGAAAAAGTCGATTTAGACCCTGCTTTTGATGCTTTAGTGGTCACTGTCGAGCAATCATCGCTAGGCGGGATGTTAGCAATGTTCGGTGGCAGTGATGCTATCACACCGTTAAAAGAGCCTTTCGTTAACAAGATGAAAGCCTCTTTGGTTGAGATTGCTCAAAGTGACAAGTTTTATGAGTTAGTCAAAGATGAACTCGAGCAGCCCGATGTTTTGGATGACATGCGCAGCAAGATTGAAGAGATTGTCCAGCAGCGCCTTAGCGAACTGACGCCACAATTAGTCAAAGAGATCGTACAACAAATGATAAAGGAGCATTTGGGCTGGCTGGTCATTTGGGGTGGTGTTTTTGGTGGTCTCATTGGTTTATTTGCCGGTTTAGTCAAGCTATAGCCTGTGTCGATATGCCGTGTGCTCAGGTTGATACTACTGAGTGAATAATGTGCGAGTTAGGCTAAAGCTTGCTATGCTCAAAATAGAAAAAAGAGTGGGAACCTTAATATGTCTGCGCATAACAAAATCAACTATCTAGAGCTTCCAAGTCAAGATTTAGCCTTAACAAAGTCCTTTTTTAAAGCCGTGTTTGGATGGGGATTTATTGATTATGGTCGAGAGTATACCTGTTTCACCGAAGCGGGTTTAAATGGCGGATTTTATTACTCAAGTTTGCAAGCCCGAACCGAGTCAGGTTCGGTGCTTGTCGTGCTCTACAGTGACGATTTAGAGGCAACACAGCAAAAAATCATAGCAGCCAATGGTTGTATTACTAAGCCAACGTTTGATTTTCCCGGTGGACGACGGTTTCATTTTAGCGACCCCAACGGTAACGAGTATGCCGTTTGGACGGAGTAGCGTGTTATGCCACATTGTGTCGTTGAGTATGCTGAGTCGATGCAAGCTCAGTTTAATATGCAACAAATTATCCATGAAATTCATCACGGTGTTATTGCTAGCGGTTTGTTTGAAGCCGCAGCGGTAAAAACCCGAGGTTATGCTGCGCCGCATGCCTTTGTTGGTCATCTTGAAGAAGGGCATTTTATTCATATCCAGCTTATCATTATGCCAGGGCGTAGTTCTGAACAAAAACAACATCTAATGCACACTGTCTATCAGGCTATAGCTGAGTACACCCAACAGGTCGACAGTGTAACCATGATGGTTTCGGACATTGATAAGCCACATTATTTTAAAGTGTTAAAGGGTTAATCGTTAGCAGGTACTGGTGATGAGCTTAATGCAAAAATAGTCATGCTCTCACCGTGAACAGGACAGGGGAGTTGTGCAATTTGAGGCTGTGCGCTTGGATAGCATTTCTAGTGGTGATTAACTTTCCGGCTTGGGCAGCGCCCAAGTTACGCTTGTGTGTTGATCATTACCCGCCGTTTCAGATCATTGAAGATGAGCAGGTAACCGGAGAGAATGTGGTCGCTGCACGACTGTTCGCACAGTTGATAGATCATGAGTTGGTGATAGAGCAAAGCCCGAATTTTGCCCGTTGTCTACGTATGTTAGAAACTGGCAATGTGGACATGGTCGCCGGTTTGATTCAACAGCCACAGCGAATGACTTATGCACATTTTTTACCATTTAGGCTCGATAGCGCCTATCGATTTATCAGTGATTTAACCGTCGCTGATATCCATCAATATCAAGCATTGCATCAACACACCATTGGCGTCTCGCGTGACACTTTTTACTTTGAACGGTTTGACCAAGATAAACAGCTTAGGAAAGTCGTGGTCAACAGCATCGACATCGCGATGAACATGTTGCTTAAAGGACGCTTCGATCTATTAATCGCCCCAGAAATTACCCTCGCGAGTTTACAGCGTCGATTTCCTCAATTTGTAGAACGACTTAAAGTACACCCTTATCAGTTTCAAGAGCAGCGGTTAATCTATTTTGGTGTGAGTAGAAAGCATAAGTTAAGTATTTCAGATATACAGCTGCAAAGAACTATAGAACAAGCTTACCGAGAACAAGAGTTCCAAAAAGAGATTGAACGGTTTATAGAATCAAACGTAGATTGGTATTAGTCACTGGCTGTCAATGACGACTTGTTAAGCTCTTTAGTCTGAATAGATGTTCTCCATAATTGCTTCTTTTTATAATGTCTCAGTGTAATCGCTTCGTTAGATAGCGATTCAAAGATAGATAAAACTTGTATTATTTTAGCGTAAATTTGACCTGTTAGTCCCATCAATATTAACAATATCCTGCTTAATTTAATTGGATGAAGGATTATTGCCGCCATTACTCTACCAATTTTCTGATGTGAAGCTATACACAGCTAATTTATTGTTTTAGATACAATTTGAAACACCAAAAGTGATCTGGGTCACATGTATAAAAATTAAACAGTTTAATATCGGTGGGGGGTGTAACTGGTACTAAGGACATTGAAAATGCATAGAGTAATCAGCTTAGTAAGTTGTGTTGCAATAGTTTTATCCATATCGGGTTGTAATGATTCTTCAGACAATGAAGTTTCACTCGATTCCCCACCTACAGTAGCGTCAAATGGCAATGCTTTTGTAGCGTTGCATGCTGATGGAACAATCACTGCTTGGGGGAATGAGCACTATGGAGGCAACATACACTGCGGCTTTCCATGTCGAGGAGTCGCAAATGAACCGAAAGATGTGATTCAGGTTGCTTCAATAAGTGATGCATTTGCGACCGTTAACGGGAGTGGTAGTGTTAATTTTTGGGGAATGGAGAATTTTGATGTTGGCTATGATGAAATAAAAAGGCAACTGAACAATGTGTCTCAAATAGTGACAACTAGCGCCACGAATGGCGGGGCATTCGCAGCGATGAAACAAGATGGTACGGTTGTGCTTTGGGGCGCTAGCGACTGGGGGGCGCATAATGGAGGTCAAACTCTGGAGAATATTAGTAGTATCACTGCAAGCTATAACAATGGCGGGGGCGCCTTTGCAGCTATTAAGCTCGATGGAACAGTGATCACATGGGGCAATCCATATAATGGTGGCGATTCTGGGACTGTGAGTGGTGATCTTCATGACGTGATAAGTATTACTGCAACTGGAAGTGCTTTTGCTGCATTAAAGCGAGATGGAACCGTAGTTGTATGGGGTAATGAAGGCTCTGGAGGAGATGCAAGTTCAGTCGCAAGTGAACTTAATGATGTTGTTGATATTATTGCTAGTGAAGCAGCTTTTTCTGCACTAACAGGATCGGGAGATGTCATATCATGGGGGAACAAGGATTATGGTGGCGATCCACATTGTGATGATGGCTTTTTTTCATTTTGTACGCCAGCTTCGTCTGAGTTAACCAACGTTATCGACATTGTGACCAATGGGGAGTCTTTTGTTGCGATAAAATCTGATGGCAGTGCGGTTAGCTGGGGAAATAGCACCAAAGGTGGAAACAGCAGCGACGTTCAAAGTCAATTGGTCGGGGTGACCGACATTGCTGGAAATAGCGGAGCTTATGCAGCTATAACAGAAGGCGGGAAGGTCGTCGCCTGGGGGAATGATAGCACTGGCGGTGATCCATACTGTGACATTAATACACCTTTCAGCGACTGTTCTCCAGCAAAAGCTGAGTTAAGCGATGTGGTTTCCATCGTTGGCAATAATCAAGCCTTTGCTGCGATAACTGCCAGTGGCAATGTTCTCACTTGGGGTGATGCTAGCAATGGTGGAGACCCTTTGTGTGAAAAACAAGTCGATTTCGTCTCGTGTGCTAAAGCGAGTTCAGCATTGACTGAAGTGATTGATGTTGTTCCATCTCGGGGAGAAGGCGGGAGTGCTTTTGCCGCTATAAAATCTGATAACAGCATCATTGCTTGGGGAAATTCAGATCATGGCGGAAAACAATAATGTTAGCCAATCATCATTTGGATCGTATCATTGATTCGAGTCCCATAAGTCAGCTTTATATTTTTCGATATTGGTGCTAAGCCACTTTAAATCGCTTTGGCAATGGGCTATTTTAACTGACTAAATTCCCTGTTGCTAAAGCGTAGTAAATGAAGCCAATTGTCGTCGTTCTCTTGCTTATCAGTCACGCCATCATTGCCATGATGGGCTTTGCTGCTGGGATATATGCGTTGCCTATTCTAACAGCGCCTGAGGCACCTAAAGATCAAGTTATACAACAATTAGCGCGTGAGGTTCGCTTTGAGGCCGAACTAAGGCGTGATTTAGTCGACAGTGATATGTTGCATTGGGGCGAGGGGCGAATTGTAATAGGCGCTGAATCTATCTCTTTATTGGGCTCATTAGCACCGGGGCCAGATTATCGTTTGTACTTATCTCCAGAGTTTGTCGAAACAGAAGCCGATTTCAAACGTTTAAAATCGACGATGGTCAATGTCGGGCCGGTGAAGACTTTTAGTAATTTTATCGTGCCTATTGCGGATAACATTGAGCCGGCAGACTACACAAGCGTTATCATTTGGTGCGAATCGTTTGGTGAGTTCATTAGTGCAGCGCGGTATCAGTAGATAAGATTCTAATTGACGGGGCAATGGTGCTCCTTATACCGCTTGTATGGCTCATACATTAGTGATGAGCTAAGTTGGGTATGTGTCACCTAGTGATTGTTATCTGCAGTAAGTTAGTTTTTATTTTTATAGGAAATTTCATGTCGTTACCCCCATGTCCTCATTGCCAGTCAGCGTTTGTGTATCAGGACCAACAGCTGATGATCTGCCCTGAGTGTGCCCATGAATGGGACCCACTAGAGAGCGATGAAGAGGAGCTGATACAGGTCAAAGATGCCAATGGAACTTTGCTTGCCGAAGGCGATAAAGTGACACTGGCGAAAGATTTAAAGGTAAAAGGTAGTTCCCACGGATTGAAGATTGGCACCAAAGCGTTGATAAGGCGAATATTCGATAGCAAAGATCATCAACTTGATTGCCGTGTTGATGGTGCGGGAGAGATATTAATTACCGCTAAGTTTGTCAAAAAGGCTTGATAGATGGCGGCAATCAACATGGTTTGGCTGTGATGACGGCCTTCCAATTCAACTGCAATTTACAGGGGATATCATGAAGCCTATTGAAATTGCCGCAGCTTACGATCGGCTGACTCACCTTTGGAGCAAAGATAGCTTTAATCATCAAAATGGCCTTAGTGCGTTAAATAAAGCTATCGGGTTTGTTAGTCACAAAACTAAGCTGCCACCCAGTGACTTAGCTAGTAGCGCTGCCGATGGAGATACCGACACTGCAGCTCAAACGTCACCGATGACCAGGAAGTTTTTAACTGCAATAGATATTGGTTGTGGTTGCACTGGGCGATTTAGTCAGTTGCTAGATGAACATCAATTTAAAGTCACAGGTCTAGACATTTCGACGCAAATGCTCCGTTTAGCTAAACAACGCCATATTGCACTAGAGCTTACTGACGTCGACTTTATTCAAGCCGACATTTGTCTGCAACCATTGTCGCAGCAATATGATTTGATTATCGCTTGGGATAGCATTTGGCACGTTCCGTTAACCGAGCAAGCTAAGGTGTTGACCCATATTGTAAATAGCCTGACGGATGGCGGGGTGTTTATTTTCTCTTTTGGTGGCACTGAGCAAGCGGGCGAACATGTTGATGATGCGATGGGGCAACAAGTGTATTACTCATCTTTAGGCACCGCTGGTTTTGTTGGGCTGTTTAATACATTAGGGTGTCAATTGCGGCATTTGGAGTTTGATCAACACCCAGAGTTACATGCCTATATGATAGTGGAAAAAGTGACTAAATGATCACCTAAGCTGGCGGCAACAATCGATTACCAGCCAGCTTAGATAATATGCGGTGTTAGTACGCGCTTTCGTGTACAGATTGAACAGCACGCCCTGATGGGTCAATAATGCCTTGTAGGCTTTCATCCCATGCTAGTGCTTCAGGTGTTGAGCAGGCGACAGATTTCCCTCCGGGTACTGTCTCTGCTGCGCTTGCTAATGGGAAATGCTCCTCAAAGAACACACGGTAGAAGTAAGCTTCTTTGGTTTCAGGTGTGTTGTAAGGGAAGCGGAATTTCGCGTTAGCCAGTTGCAGATCATCAACCTGTTCAGCGGCGTGATCTTTTAGACCATCAATCCAGGAGTACCCCACGCCATCACTAAATTGCTCTTTCTGGCGCCAAGCGACTTCCTGTGGAAGTTTATGCTCAAAGGCTTGACGTAATATGTGCTTTTCAATCTTGCCATCTTTTGACATTTTCGCTTCAGGGTTGATGCGCATTGCGGTATCAATGAACTCTTTGTCTAGGAAAGGTACACGGGCTTCCAATCCCCAAGCTGCCATGGCTTTGTTTGCTCGTAAGCAATCAAATAGGTGTAGCTTATCCAGCTTACGTACCAGTTCTTCGTGGAACGCTTGGGCATTCGGCGCTTTATGGAAATACAGGTAGCCACCGAATAACTCATCCGCGCCTTCACCAGAAAGTACCATTTTTATGCCCATGGCCTTAATTTTACGTGCCATCAGATACATAGGGGTCGCGGCGCGAATAGTGGTAACATCATAGGTTTCAAGGTGATAGATCACATCTTTAATGGCGTCTAGTCCATCTTGGAAGGTAAAAGTGATCTCGTGGTGAATCGTGCCAATGGCATCGGCAACTTTTTGCGCTGCGGCCAGATCTGGAGCCCCTTCGAGGCCTACTGCAAATGAATGCAACTGTGGCCACCAGGCGCTACTTTCGCCATCATCTTCAATACGGCGCTTGGCAAAGGTTTGCGTAATCGCTGAGATAACCGATGAATCCAGTCCGCCAGAAAGCAACACACCATAAGGGACATCAGACATCAATTGGCGCTTCACGGCCGCTTCTAGTGCTTCTCTTAACTGTTCAACACTGGCTTCATTGTCTGCTACGGCAGCATATTCTTGCCAATCGCGTTGATAATAGTGTTGGTAGCCCGATTTAGTTAGGTAATGTCCCGGCTTAAACTCTTCTACTGTTTTACAAACAGGCATCAATGCTTTCATCTCAGATGCGACATAAAAGTTGCCTTCGGCGTCGCGGCCAGTGTAAAGCGGAATAATTCCCATATGGTCACGGCCAATTAAGTATTCATCTTTGCTCTTGTCATAGAGCACAAAAGCGAAAATGCCGTTCAGCTTATCGAGGAAGTCTACGCCATACTCTTGGTACAACGCTAAAATAACTTCGCAGTCTGAGTTAGTTTGGTAGGCGTACTTTTCGCCAAGTTGCGATTTGAGTTCTTTATGGTTATAGATTTCGCCATTGACCGCTAAAATGATTTGTTCATCTTGGCTAATAAGTGGTTGCGCGCCGTTAGCAACATCGACAATTGCTAGACGTTCATGGGCTAGTATTGCGTTATCGCAGCTATAAATACCTGACCAGTCTGGGCCGCGGTGGCGTAGCAGTTTGGACATTTCCAAGGCTACTTGGCGCAGCGGTGCTGCGTCTGATTGGATATCTAAGATAGAAAATACTGAACACATATGGCACTCCCAACAAAACTCTATAAATCTGTATTGGTTGTTACTGTGACAGCATTTTGCTCAATTGCCAAATATCAAATTGATAAAAATTGAGTATTTACAGGGTGTTTTGCATTGATAATCCATTTTTGTGGTTTCAAAAATGTATTATCAATAATTTTTAGTGGGATTTGTTGGGGTATGTTTGATTTTTCGGTGTTGATTGCCAGCTTGATTGGTTATTTATCAATGTGACTTAAAAAACTGCTGTTTGGTTAATAATTTTAGTAATTTGAGCTGTCTTTTGATTGGTTGACTAATTATTAAACAATAAGCGCCATTATGGCGCTTATTGTAAAGGTGATAATTTCGCTTATCGGCAATACTGCTTATCACATTGGGTCGGCATTAAGCCCGTTACTCTTGTTTGGCCGGTCTTAGGTGATGAAATTCTGTAGCGGGGTAATAACCTGGCCAATCACTACTATTGGCAAGCTGATGCGCCACTTGATAGTAAATGGCGAGATCTTGCAATGCACCTGAAAGATCCCAATCGGCACGATATTCATCACAGACATTGTGATAACAGCCCTTCATTTTTTGCTTCATCGCCGCTTTATAAGCCGCAGTCGCCTCGTCAATGGGCTGGGTTCCGCCACCGGCAAATACTGCAGGTACCCCTTTTTGTGCAAAACTGAAATGGTCTGAGCGGAAAAAACCACCGGATTGGGGATTTCTCTCACTAACAGCGGTTCGGTTTTGACTCACCAGCGCGGCTTCAAGGTAAGTCTCAAGTTCTGATTTACCTTTACCCACAATCGTATAGTCCTTGGTTTTTCCGTAAACATTGGTGCTATCTAAATTGAATACGGCAACAGATTTGTCGATAGGGTAAATAGGGTTAGCAGCATAGTAGCGTGAACCAAGCAAGCCTTGTTCTTCACCTGTGGTGGCTATAAAGGTAATTGAGCGATCGTTCGGGTGGCCTTGCTTTGCTTGTTGAGAAAACTGACGGGCAATTTCTAGAATGCCTGCAGTACCAGAGGCGTTATCTAATGCACCATTGTATATCTTGTCACCTTGCTTGCTATCATCAACGCCGATATGGTCCCAATGGGCAGTGAACAATACATGTTCATCAGCAGCGGCTTTTCCTGGTAGTGTCGCGACCACATTATAGCTGTCGGTAAAGGTCGCACTGTTAGCAAACGCAATGTCGGCCGTTTGGTTCAAATCGATGGCGATCGGCGCAGCAGCGGCGCGGTCCATTAAGGTGTCTAAAGATAAACCCGCTTTGCTAAATAAGGCTTGGGCTTGTGGTAGCTGAATCCAGCCTTCGATCTGCACACGCTGATCCATGACTTCTTGGCTGAGGACTAAATCTTGTTGTGGGCCAGTCCAGCTGTTTTCTACCACCGACCATGGGTACGATGCGGGTTTGGTGTCGTGAATGATAATTGCGCCTAACGCACCTTGTCGGCTAGCCTCTTCAAATTTATAACTCCAGCGGCCGTAGTAGGTCATGGCTTTGACATTAAACCGTGATAACTCTGGCTGAGCGAAACCAGGATCATTGACGAGCATAATGGCAATCTTGCCTTTCATGTCGATCCCTTGGTAATCGTTCCAATCATATTCTGGTGCATTAACCCCATAACCCACAAACACCAGCGGAGCCTGGCTAATGTCAATCTGCTCATTTTGGTGACGACTACTCAGAACGATGTCTTTACGGTAGCTTAAATCGATACCCGCCATTGTGATCGACTGATTTTCAGATGCGGTATAACTGACCATAGGTACAGCTTGTAGAAAGCTGCCCTGATTGGCGCCGACTAACCCGGCTTGTGCAAAAGCATTACTCAGATAGTCTAAAGTGAGTTTTTCACCATGAGTGGTGGGCGCGCGCCCTTCAAATCGGTCGCTAGAGAGAATTTGGATATCATCTCTAAATCGTTGGTCATCAAAGTTTGGAGTGAAATGTTCGCTGCCTGTATCTGAGCTACCTTGACTGCATGCACTGACAACCATTGCAGCGCAAAGAGGTATAATATGTCGCATGTTTATTCCCGTAAAATATTATTATTTTTTGTTGTTTTTAATTATCGATTTTTATCTGTAGACACCGTCTATGCGGTTGTAGGCTATCATGACCGAACACCTTGCTATGATGCAACGTGCACAGTTTACTAAATTGTTACGCAATATTGCGCGTGAGGGAATTAACGTGAAAAATCAGTGGTGAAACGCAGGCAAGCCCGTGTGGTTGCCTGCGTGCTATGGCTTAGACAATATCAATGTCACCGGCGCAATCAAAGATATGGTTAGGTCTAAAAGGCTCTTTATCGATGTCGCTAATTTGACTCACACCGCTGGTAACCAAAATAGTTTCAAGGCCTGCTTGAAACCCCGCCAAAATATCTGTGCGCATATTATCGCCAATGATGACTGTATTTTCGCTATGGCCATCAATATGGTTCAATGCTGAGCGAATGATCCAACTGCTTGGTTTACCTACATAAAATGGTTTGCGACCAGTGATTCGCTCGATTGGTGCACATAATGCGCCGCAAGCTGGGCTATGCGCAGGACCATGGGTATCAGGGTTGGTTGCAATAAATCGTGCGCCATTGGCGACAAATTGTGCCGCTTTATGGATCATATCCCAGTTGTAAGAACGTGTTTCACCCACAATCACAAAGTCAGGATTGATATCGGTAATGGTAAACCCAGCCTTGTATAGTTCGTGGGTCAAGGCTCCTTCACCAATCACATAGGCTTTGCTACCGCTTTGATGTTTAAGAAAGTCAGCCGTTGCCATGGCGGCAGTATAAAAGCACTCTTCGGGCACATTAATACCTGCTGCGCCCAAACGGTTTTGTAAATCTTTACCCGTTTGTACTGGATAATTGGTGAGAATGACCAGTGGATTGCCTTGCTCTACAATGCGGTGGATAAAAGTATCGCTGCCAGGAATGAGTTGATTGTTGTGCAGTAAAACACCATCGATATCGCAAATAATATTTTTCATCGGACCTTCTATGTTCATCTGTATTGTGCAGCATGAGAGCTTTATCTAATGACAAATACCGATAAAACACAATGACTTTTACTGTTTTAAGATTATTTTAGCTTTTGATTGGTATCGAAAACGAGAGATTTTACTGATTTGAGCGACTGTTAATGTACGAAAGTGCAGGGAGGTTATGTGTTGTCTGATGCCTAGAAACATTAATAAAAAAAGGCACTGATTGCTCAAGTGCCTTTTTATTAAAATTTTGTTGCTAATTAAAGCGGTATCGCGAGTTAGTCTGCTGCGTAGCCACGTTCATCGAGGGCGGTATTGTCTAAATAGGCAATACCGTCATGCATGTGCAATCGTTGCTGGCTGAACCATTTAACCACTAATGGATAAATGGCATGTTCTTGCTCATGCACACGCTCGGCCAAGACAGTGACATCGTCTTCGGCATAAACCGGGACTTTTGCCTGCAAAATTACCGGTCCGGAATCCAGCTCTGGCGTAACAAAGTGCACGCTGGCACCATGTTCAGCATCTTTAGCTTCGATGGCACGTTGGTGAGTATGCAGGCCTGGATATTTAGGTAGCAATGATGGGTGGATATTAATCATTTTACCTAAGTATTGAGTGACAAATTTGTCACTCAAAATGCGCATAAAGCCCGCTAACACGATAAGATCAGGTTGATACTTCTCAATGGCGGCACTTAAGCGCAGATCGTAGTCTTCGCGAGACTCGCCTTTATGCGCTATCACACAACTGGTATCGATTTCACTGTGGTGAGCTCGAACAAGTCCATATGCATCAGGCTTATTGCTAATAACACCTACAACTTCAGCGTTAAGGTGATCATCGCATCCATCAATAATGGCTTGTAAATTACTGCCATTACCTGAAATCAATACTAATACGCGATAGCACTGGGGCATTACACTATCTCCACTTGCTCTTCGTCACCATTGCGCGCGGCAATGCTACCGATTAGCCAAGCGTTTTCACCTTCGGCGGTAAGTAAAGCGAGTGCGCTTTCAACTTGTGCTTCAGGTAGGGCAATGATCATGCCCACACCACAGTTGAAAGTACGGTACATTTCAAATTCTGCAATGTTGCCGTTTTCCATTAGCCAGTTAAATACTGTTGGCCACTGCCAAGAATCGCCTTTTACAACCGCTTTAGCGTTGTCTGGTAGTACGCGAGGGATGTTTTCCCAGAAGCCACCACCGGTGATGTGCGCCATTGCGTGTACATCGTTTTGTTCTAGCAGCTTAAGTAGCGGCTTAACATAAATTTTAGTTGGCTCAAGTAAGTGATCAATTAACGGCTTACCTTCAAGTGAGGTTTGTGGATCCGCTTGACTGACTTCAAGAACTTTACGAATAAGCGAGTAGCCATTTGAATGCGGACCGCTAGAACCCAATGCGATTAACGCATCTCCTGCAGCCACTTTTGTACCATCAAGTACTTCATCTTTTTCTACAACACCAACACAGAAGCCTGCAAGATCGTAATCTTCGCCTTCGTACATGCCTGGCATTTCAGCTGTTTCGCCACCGATAAGTGCACAGCCTGATTGGGCGCAACCTTCGGCAATACCATTGACAACTGATGTCGCTGTTTCTACATCAAGCTTGCCAGTAGCATAGTAATCTAAGAAGAACAGTGGCTCTGCGCCAGCGACAATCAGGTCGTTAACGCACATAGCAACAAGGTCTACACCTACGCTGTCATGCTTTTTATAGTCAATGGCCAGTCTAAGCTTGGTACCGACACCGTCTGTGCCAGAAACTAGAACTGGATGTTTGTACTTAGTTGGTAGCTCACACAGAGCACCAAAACCACCTAGGTTGCCCATAACTTCTGGACGGTGGGTACGTTTAACAGCAGATTTAATATTGTCTACTAGGGCGTTGCCGGCATCGATATCAACACCTGCATCTTTATAGCTTAGCTGGGTAGGAGTGCTCACGGAGGATCCTCTCGGGTACATCGTTATTGGATTTTATGCGGCGCTATTCTACCAGCTTGTTCGCAGCCTCGAAAGTGATGATTGCTATTTATCAAAAGGACTTGGGTCACGATTTAGTGTGTTTGTAAAACTTTATGTTTTCCATTGTGAACAAATCTACTAAAATTGCTTCAATTTGATGGTAAAACTCGCCAAATACATCAGGAGAATAAGATGAAAGTTGTTGAGGTTAAACACCCTTTAGTACGTCATAAAATAGGATTAATGCGTGAGGGAGACGTAAGCACTAAGCGTTTTCGTGAGTTAGCTGCTGAAGTAGGTAGCTTATTGACCTACGAAGCGACTGCTGATTTTGAGACAGAATTAGTCACCATCGAAGGTTGGAACGGCCCGGTTGAAATCGAACAGATCAAGGGTAAAAAGGTCACAGTGGTACCGATCTTACGTGCAGGTCTTGGCATGATGGATGGCGTACTTGAACATATTCCTAGCGCTAGAATTTCAGTCGTTGGTATGTACCGTGATGAAGAAACCTTAGAGCCGGTTCCTTATTTTGAAAAGTTAGCCAGCAATATGCCTGAGCGCATGGCGTTAGTGGTTGATCCTATGCTTGCAACAGGCGGGTCAATGATATCGACCATTGACCTACTTAAAGAACGTGGTTGTAGCGCAATAAAAGCGTTAGTGTTGGTTGCTGCGCCGGAAGGGGTTAAAGCACTAGAAGAAGCACACCCAGATGTAGAACTATACACTGCATCAATTGATCGCTGCCTCAATGAGCAAGGGTACATCTTGCCAGGCTTAGGTGATGCCGGTGATAAGATTTTTGGTACTAAGTAACCATTAATATGATGGGGAAACCCACGCTAAATTGATAAATAAAAAAGGAGCCCATTGGCTCCTTTTTTGTTGACTCTAACCCGTGCTAAATAACGAGACTTGCTTAGAGTACCATGGCTGCAATCCAACCAAATACCAATAACGGAATATTGTAGTGAATAAAGGTTGGGATAACACTGTCGCGTATATGGTCATGCTGACCATCGGCATTCAAACCCGCCGTTGGGCCTAGTGTTGAGTCTGAGGCTGGCGAACCTGCATCCCCAAGCGCCGCCGCTGTTCCTACTAAGGCAATCGTTGCTGGCACAGAGAAGCCAAAGGTAATGGCAAGTGGTACATAGATAGTGGCAATAATAGGGATGGTAGAGAATGACGAGCCAATCCCCATGGTGATAAATAAACCCACCAGTAACATAAGAAAAGCGGCTAAGGCCTTGTTGTCGCCTATGATGTCGCTCAGTGAGGCGACAAGTGTGGTGACATCACCGGTCGCTTTAACTACCGCTGCAAAGCCCGCTGCCGCAATCATGATAAAGCCGATATTGGCCATCATGCGCACGCCTTGGTTGAAGATATCTTGATCAGCAACATGGCTCAGTGCGCCAGAGAAACTAAAGATAATAAAGCCGATTAGCGCGCCAAAAATCATTGAGCCAGTATAGAGTTGTACTGCCAACGTTGCTGCAATTGCCACTAGAGAGATAGCGATATTTTTGCCACTAATTTGCTGCTGTAGTTCTTCAGTTTCAACATCGTTGGCTTGATATTCACGGGGTTTACGGTAACTGACGAATACCGCAACCAGTAGACCACAAATCATGCCCAAAGCCGGGATAAGCATTGCCGATGGGATCTGTTCGCGCACTGCATTAAGATCGTTGCTATTAAGGTTAGCAAGTAAGATATCGTTTAAGAAAATGCCGCCAAAACCTACGGGTAAAATCATATAGGTGGTCACTAGACCAAAGGTCAGCACACACGCGACCAAACGTCTATCAAGTTTGAGTTTTGACATGACATGCAGTAGCGGTGGAATCAAAATAGGGATAAATGCAATATGGATGGGTAGCAAGTTTTGCGAAGATACTGCCATAGCCAGGATGGCGAACAGCAGTAACCATCGAACGCGCTTAATATTGGTTTGGCTTTGCTCTTTGCCCAGTGCACCAATTACTTTTTGTGATATTAATGTCGTCAATCCTGAGTGGGAGAGGGCAACGGCAAATGCACCTAGCAGCGCATAGCTCAAGGCAATTTGTGCTCCGCCACCGAGTCCAGTGTTAAAGGCATCAACAGTTTGTTGAAGATCCATGCCCCCCATTAAGCCCGCAACCAACGCACTGATGGTTAGAGCTATCACAACATTTACTCGCGCAAGACTCAGGCCCAGCATTAAGCAAACGGCAACAACAACAGCATTCATATATTTATACTTTCTAATTTTTAGTTTGATTAAGAGGCTATTCTTGCCAGTAAAAGCACAATATGTCCAGTTTCAAGCGTATTTATATGAGATATATCAACGCATGTTAGACAGATGTTTTAATGCTGCGCCCAAAGGTAACGCCTTGGTCAAACTTATATCTCACGGTGCTAATAATATGTTGTTGAACACCATAGGCATGATAGTGCCGCACAAACTCTAATCCCTGTATTACGTAGGGGTTTAGCGACGAAGTTGGCTGATAATGGTGCATTTGTGAGCCAGTTCGATGAATATTTATTTAAAAGAGTGATATTCATCGCAAAACCCTTGTGCAAGATTAAACACTGCCTATAATGCCAATATATTTAAAACGAAAAATCGTTTTTCAATCCATAGATGGAGATATAAAATGAGCGTATTAGTAGGCCGTCCGGCTCCTGACTTCACTGCTGCAGCTGTACTTGGTAATGGCGAAATCGTAGATAGCTTTAACCTAACTGAAGCGATTAAAGGCAAGCCAACGGTAATTTTCTTTTACCCACTAGATTTCACTTTTGTTTGCCCTTCAGAACTGATTGCTTTTGATCACCGTATGGATGAGTTCAAAAAGCGTGGTGTTGAAGTGATTGGTGTTTCTATCGATTCACAGTTCACTCACAATGCATGGCGTAACACGCCAGTAGACAAAGGCGGTATTGGCCAAGTTCAATACACACTTGTTGCTGACGTTAAGCACGAAATCTGTAAAGCATATGATGTTGAGCATCCAGAAGCTGGTGTGGCATTCCGTGGTTCTTTCCTAATCGACAAAGAAGGCCAAGTTCGCCATCAAGTGGTTAACGATCTGCCACTAGGCCGTAACGTTGATGAAATGCTACGTATGGTTGATGCACTACAATTCCACGAAGAGCATGGCGATGTATGTCCTGCTGGTTGGGAAAAAGGTGACAAAGGTATGGACGCAAGCCCAGAAGGTGTTGCATCTTACCTAAACGACAACGCTGACTCGCTATAATTCGAGTCCCAGCGATGTACAATTAAGCCGCAGAGATGCGGCTTTTTTTATGGGCGAAATCCCATTTTTAAGCTAGTTGGCTAAGCTATGGCCGACAGCTAATTATCACGTCTTGCTACTGCAGTTTTAGTTGGGTCGCGAGCCAAAGGTTAATTTCAGCATCTATTACCAGATGAACTCTATCTTCGGCGCTGGCATTGCTGACCGAATGAGGGTCACTCAATCGCAAGTACCAGCATTCACCAGCATGCATGGGAACTGAATGTGAGTTGAGCCTAAAATCTATATTAGCGTTTGTTGTGATAGGGATATGCAATCTAGCTTTACCGTGTTCACTATCTAAATCATGGTCAACATGTTCTAACACATTAGATTGTGCCGCCAATTTCATTAACCGTACATTAAGTATCGGGCAGCGAAAATGGTTCAATACCGCCTGAATATACGGCGCTTGTTGCAGGTAGGGTGTGTTTTTAAATTCGGTGCTGGTGGGGTCAGAATAGATCATTTTAATTGGATGTTGAGCGTTGGCGTCGCAGCGAAGTGCTATCGCTTGCCAGTCTCCCTGATAATGTTCAGCCACAAAGTGATCAGTCCATTGGGCTGAGGTGATCAAATCTAAGTTCTGTTTTAACTGTTTAGCATCAAACTCGAAGGGGAGTTTAACTCTATCTGGTAGGGTAATATTCATACGGCCTAGCTCCCTGTGGCACGGTGTTGATAGCAAAATCCGTTTTAGCCCGACAATCATTGTCTGACTCTCATAGTCTAGTTGGTTTCACTTAATCTGGCTCATTTTGACCCTTATTAGCAGCATAATGCAGACTTTTGTACTGTTGGGGTGTTATGTTATTAATTAAGGTAGCATGTTCATCTGTACAATGTGCCGATGTTGGTAGTATCACCTGATGGTTTTGATTGTTGATTGGGCGACAGCTGTAGGGAGGCAGAAATGTTGAAATGGGTTGTGATGCTAGTGTTGTGCTGGTCATCATTTCAAGCACATGCACAGCCGCTAAAATATAATGTGAATGCCTCGAATACTTGGTATCCCTACTATATTGGCGATCCCGAAGCCCCCGGGATCATGGGCGAGTTAATTCCAAGAATATTTACCCAAGCCAATATCGATATCGAGAAAATCAATCTTCCGCCTAATCGAACCAATAAAGCACTTGATACGGGAGAGCTCGATTTTGATGTAGTCAGTCCAAGCTGGTTTAGTCATCAGGATTTGGGGCCTAATTTTGTACATTCTGAGGCGATATTGCCGATAGTCGAGCGCATTGTCGTGCTTGAAGAGAATAAAGCTGATTGGCAAGATATTGAGCAAATTTATGATAAGCGCATAGGTACGGTTAGAGGCTACCTGTATCATGATGACGATCGCTTCGTTCGTGCTGATTTTAGCTCAGAACGAGAGCTGATAAAGGCATTACATAAAAAGCGTATAGACGCCATTATAAGTGGCGATTTGCCAGCGCTTTATTGGTCGCAACAGTTAGGCCTGCACGTTGAATTGGCAGCTGTGCATTCAGATGGCGATTTAGTGATTCGATTGCGCAAAGAGCATGCGCATATGTTGCCACAAATTAATCAAGCGATAGGGCAGCTCAAACACAATAAGGTTGTATCGCAAGTCATTGCCAAATATGTGGATATGCAAAACCCGGTGTTTCGTTAGCAGTCAATCGTGGTATGAAAAAAAGCCGCTGTAAATTGACAGCGGCTTTTTGTTGTTTGTGCTTGTGACTAGCACGCATCGCCGTCGGATTGCGACTCTTCGGCTACTGCAAGTGGCCAGCCGCCTAACGCCTTCCATTTATTGACAATATGGCAAAATAGCTCGGCAGTTCGCTCAGTATCATATAGCGCCGAGTGTGCCTCTTTATTATCAAAGTCGATACCCGCAATACCACAAGCTTTAGCAAGAACGGTATGGCCTAACGCTAGGCCTGATAGCGCTGCGGTATCGAAAGTTGCAAACGGGTGGAACGGCGTTCGTTTTAGGCCATTACGGTCGATTGCTTTGGTGACAAAGCCGTGATCGAAAGCGGCGTTATGGGCAACAATAATACTGCGGTGGCAGTCACTGGCCTTTTGGGCTTTTTTCACTTCTTTGAAAATCTCTAAAAAGGCTTCTTTTTCCGATACGGCACCACGTAGTGGGTTGTTTGGATCGATGCCATTAAATGCTAGTGCCTCAGGTTCGAGGTTAGCCCCTTCAAATGGTTCAATGTGGTAATGTAGGGTTTTATCTAATACTAATTCGCCTTGTTCGGTCATTTTTAATAAGGTGACGGCAATTTCGAGCAGCGCATCGGTTTGTGCATTAAAGCCTGCTGTTTCTACATCAATGACCACAGGAAAGTAGCCACGGAATCGATGATTAAGTTTGTTAGCGTCGCAAATATCGCTCATTAAAATGTCCAATTTATTAGCAGGACGCTATTATGAGCTAAGATGTAATTGGTTGTCATGTTTGATTGATGATTATTTAGGCTAAAGGTTCAGGAAAGTGTGCCGATAGGGTTAAGTAACGGCAATAAACGAAGAGTGCAAGGAATATGTGGTTAAGAGGGTTACTAGCTTGTGTAGTATGTCTGCCTTTGACGGCTCAAGCAGAGTTGCGCCATTATGTTGCATCACTGGACCAATCAAATTGGCGTATTAGTGATAATACCCCCATTGTATGTCGCCTCGAACATGAAATCCCCTCTTATGGTAAGGCTGTGTTTACCAGCCGCGCGGGAAAAGATCATGATTTGAATTTCTCATTGGATATGTGGGTTAAACCCGATGCAGTGACAGATGCCAAATTAATGAGTTTGGCACCGGCATGGCGACCAGGCGTTGTGTCGAAGAAAATTACTGAGCTGACCTATCAAAAATACTTTAGTGGTGAAGTGCCTAAACAAGCAGCGTGGTCGATGCTTGCAGAGTTAGAGCAGGGGATGCAGCCGACTTTTTATTATGCGGATTGGTACAATCAATCAAACAAGATTGCCGTGGGATTATCAGCGGCTAACTTTAGCCGTCAATACACCCAGTTTAGAGCCTGCCTTGCTAATTTATTGCCCTATAGTTTTGAGGATATTGCCTTTACGGTTTTAACCTATGAATTTGGTGGCGCAGAATTAACCCGCTATTCAAAAGCGCAGATAGCCAAAGTACAAGAGTATCTGTCTTATGATTCAGATGTGGAGTTGGTACTCATTGACGCCTATACCGACAGTTACGGCGGCCGCTCAGTAAACAAAAAAGTTTCAGAAAAACGTGCGGAATCTGTAAAAGAGTTTTTCTTGGCAGCGGGCATTCCTGATGACCGTATTTATACCCAGGGCCATGGCGAGCGCAAACATGTCGCATCAAACAGCACCATAGATGAACGAGGCCGAAATCGACGCGTGGTGATTAGGTTAAGTAAGCCAATGTAGCACTAAGTTTATCTGTAAAGCCCAACATTAAGTTGGGCTTTTTTGTGTCTGACGTTGTCCCGTCCTGAGATAAGTTGACACTTTGGAGACTTATCTATGAAACCTTCGAGCACAATTAGCATTAAACGTACACAACGTGATTACACATTAGGCTTTAAATTAGCCGTTGTCAGTCAAGTAGAAAAAGGCGAGCTAACCTATAAGCAAGCTCAACAGCACTACGGTATTCAAGGTCGAAGTACGGTCCTTACATGGTTAAGAAAGCATGGTAGATTAGACTGGACGCAACCCATAGAGCACTCTCCTATGTCTAAATCTAAAG
>NZ_JAEH01000034.1 GCF_000518805.1 Shewanella waksmanii ATCC BAA-643 | reverse complement strand
AATTTGTCTGGAAACCATAGCATTGTGGTCCCACCTGATCCCATCCCGAACTCAGAAGTGAAACGCAATTGCGCCGATGGTAGTGTGGGGTCTCCCCATGTGAGAGTAGGTCATTTCCAGACGCCTATTTAGATTTTCTTAGAAAATCGTGTCTCCTAGCTCTGACAAGCTAGCGACTTAAAAAGAATTTAGCATGATGCGTAAGCACTTTGCTAAAGGAGCGGTAGTTCAGTTGGTTAGAATACCGGCCTGTCACGCCGGGGGTCGCGGGTTCGAGTCCCGTCCGCTCCGCCAACATTACGATAAGCCCTAGCAGCAATGCTAGGGCTTTTTCGTATCCGTATTTCAAAGAAAAATCAAAGCAAAATACGCATGCGGTTTACTAAAGGAGCGGCAGTTCAGTTGCACTTACTTTGTTCCTGACAATGTTTAGCATACACTCCATCCCTGGAGATATTAGACTCTTTTAAAAAGAAAGCAGCCTGTCACGCCGGGGGTCGCGGGTTCGTCTCTTGATAAGAGCAAGTCCGCTTCGCCAACATTACGATAAGCCCTAGCAGCAATGCTAGGGCTTTTTCGTATCTGCAATTCAGTGAAAGACAATCGTGAGATACGAAAGCAATTCGCTAAGTAAGCTGTGGTTCAGTGGGGCTTATATTGTTCCCGACAATGTTTAGCACACTCTCTATCGATGGAGAGTTAGACTCTTTTGAATAGGAAGATGTATATCCATATACAGAGCCTGTTCGTTATCCATGGCCCTTGCTCTCGTAAACACATTGCTTTGCGATACTCGACGCCCCCCTACTTTTCAAAGACAATCAGTTAGTGCCCAAGTAACTGAACTGATCTAGCCGGTTTCAGTGCAATATACTCAAAGCATGATCCTTTGCCACTAGTGAGCGGAAGATTGATCTGGTTAGGAATCTATATTAAATCCTGTGCTACTATTAACATGTATTTATTTTATATGATTAGTGTGACTAGTATCGTGCAACTTTGAAAATTGTTGCTATAGCCATTAATAACATTAAGGTACAATCTTGGGCCGTTAACAAAAGGCATTGATTTAGTCTCAGAGACGGTGATTGCTATTGCATATATGTGATCTCAATAACGGCCCTTATCGTGCTGCTGTGATCAATGCGTAAGTCATATACCTAATTATAGGTATAATATAATTGGAATAATCAATGGAATGTCGATTAGGTTGTGGCGCTTGTTGTATTGCGCCTTCTATTACTACAGCAATTCCTGGTATGCCCGATGGTAAGCCTGCTGGAGTGCGCTGTATTCAACTTAACGAAGACAATTTATGTAAAATTTTTGGACAAACAGAACGTCCAGATGTTTGTTTACGATTTGCGGCAACCGAGGATGTGTGCGGCGCAACGAATGATGAAGCGATATGGTTAATCCAGTCGCTCGAAGCGGCCACTCAAAGTTAGAAGGGTTATCATGCAATTAACACGTTATACCGATTATGGTATTCGCACACTGATGTATCTTGCGATTCAACCGGAACGCGAGAGCTTATTCCGTATTGCTGAGATAACAGACGTGTTTGAGCTGTCTCCAAATCATGTTTCTAAGATTATTCATCATTTGGGCAAGCTTGGCTATATTCAAACATTGCGTGGCAAGAGTGGTGGCTTTCGGTTAGCAACACCAGCAAACGAAATCAATGTGGGTCAACTGGTGCGTCAGCTAGAAAACTCTCTTGCTGCTATCGACTGCAGTAAGCCTTACTGCCGTTTTACTCCAGCCTGTAAGCTCAAAGGTGTGCTAGCAGATGCTGTTGCAGCGTATTTAGCGGTGCTTGATCAATATACATTGGCTGATATTGTCAGTAACCAGTCAGAGTTGCGAGAACTGTTACCCGATTTAAATATTCCCGTTTTACAAATTGCTTAACGGCTTATTTAAGTCGCGTGGTCGCACTACCAGGTTGCTGGGCAATAGTGTAGGGCAATAACTGCGAAGCGTTGACCAATGTAATGCCTTGGCTGCTCAACCTATGTAAATTCTCGTTTAAGAAGTCGATGGTTTCTGGATACGGGTGGGCAATTGCTACAACCCGGCCCTGTTGATGGGCTAAGGTTATGAGCTGTTGGAACTGCTTCTCTAGACCAGTCGTTGATGTGTCATTGTCTAAAAAGATTTGCCGTCTGAGTGATGGAATTCCAATTGTGTCTGCGGTCGATCCTGCTCGTGTATAGCGAGTGGTAACACTATCAATAAAATACCCTTGCCGTTGTTTTAAACTTTCCATTAGCCATTGCATAGGCTCATCAAGTTGAGTTAACAAGCTGCCCATATGGTTATTCACTCCCACAGCAAACGGCACACTGTTAAAGGCAGAGTCTAGCTGTTGTTTGAACTCAAATTCATTCATTTGGTTGGTTAAGCCACCCGGACCAAGGGTTTTGCCGTTAAGCGCCTGCATTGGCACATGTAACATGATTTCATGGCCTTGCTGATGCGCATGTTGTGCTAAGGTTTCGCCTAAAGGAGTGTGGGGAAGAACGGATAATGTTATTGAGTTTGGCAAAGACAGTACGGCCTCATCGGTTTGACGATATCCAATATCGTCAATGATGATAGCGACTTTTGAAGCTTGTACTGCCTGAGTAAATATTAATATTGCTATAAAAAGAAATAAGCGCACTAGTTTTTATTTTTATTTATGAGCCCTTTTTGTTGAGCTCGCTATTGTTAATCCACGTGATGGCAGTGTTTACCATACTGTCATGGGGTGTAAGCTCGCTGATTATAGGCATACTTTGTGGTTCAGTCATAGCTGCTGTTTCAAATAAAATATCCGGAGCAATACCAATAGTATTGATATCATTGCCTTTCGGTGTAGTGTATTTCGCTATGGTTAGTTTGATGGCATTGCCCTCTATTAAGGTTGGGATCAAGCTTTGCACTGTGCCTTTTCCAAAACTCTGTTGGCCGATGAGTGTGGCGCGACCATTGTCTTGCAGGGCGGAAGCTAATACCTCAGAGGCGGAGGCAGACCCTTTATTAATTAACACCAGTAAGGGGACTTTTGCCATCATGGTTTGCGGAGAGGCATAGTAATCCGAATTGGCGTCGAAAAACCGACCTTGTGTTGACACGATGCGACCCTTGGCTAAAAAAATATCGGCTATGTTAATCGCTTCGTCTAGCAGGCCACCCGGATTGTTGCGTAGATCGAGAATCAGTCCACGTAGCGGCACGGTTTGCCATTTTGACAGCTGGGCTATCATCTCATCGGTAGAGTCGTGCTGAAAGCTGGCTAAGCGAATGTAGCCGACATCATCGGGCAACAGCTTTGCGGTAACCGACTGAATAGAAATTAAACTGGGCTCCATTGCCACCTGGTAGTCATTTTCAGAGCCCTGATGAGATAATGTCAGTGACAAGCGTAAGTCGTTGCTACTGTGGTGACGGATCTCTTTGAGTAACGCTTCTAACCCTTCAGCATCGACCGCTTTACCGTTAACTTTGACGATCTGGTCGCCAGCTTGAATTCCTGCTCTTTCTGCGGGAGAGTGGGGAAAAGGGCTAATAATGGTGACCTTGTCATCACTAATGGCGATTTCAATGCCAAAGCCAAAGTACTCGCCCTTATTTGAATCTCGCATTTCGCTATAGGCTTCGGTATCGAGAAAGTCAGAGTAAGGGTCGAGTTTTTTAAAAATACCACTGATGGCTGCATTGATCAGTTCACCTTCGCTAACATCGTCAACGTAATAGGTTTCTACGGTATTAATAACATCAAGTAATAGTGGGTAGTTAAGCTGAGCATTGAACGGTTGGGTGTTTTCTTTACCTGCCAGTGTGACCGATAGTCCTATGGTTAATCCGATAACAATACACAGTAAGTTTTGAATAAATCGTTGCATACACAGCCCCTATAATACGGGGATGTGCATCATCTAGCGTTTACAATATCGCGCCGGATCGATAGCTTGCCCCTTATGCCTTACTTCAAAGTATAGGCCAGGTTCGGTCTGTCCACCGGAACGTCCAACCAATGCGATGGATTCACCTTTGTTGACGGTGTCACCAGCGTTCTTTAGCAGGGCTTGTGCATGACCATAAAGGCTCATATAACCTTTACCATGATCGACTACCAACACCATACCAAAGCCACGCAACCAATCGGCGTATATTACTTTGCCCGCAGCAATGGCATTGACTTGCTGGCCTTCAGGGGCGGCCATTATCACCCCTTTCCATTTTACTTGGCCGGAACGGCGGCTACCGAAACCAGAACGAATCCGTCCTTTGGTGGGCCAATTGAGTTTATTTTTGCTTGAGAGCCCTTCCATTGCTGGGCTGTCTTGCATAGCTTTGAGTGCTTGTTCGACCACCCGCTTTAAACTGGCCTCTTCTATTTGCAACTGCTCAAGCTTTTCACCACGAGTGTTTAAGGTGCGTTGCAATTGCGCCAATGTATGTTGTCTTTGGGTTTGCTCTTCACTTAACGCTTTAGCTTGTTGGCGTTGTTCGATAACTAACTTATTGAGCTCAGCTTGTTTACTTGTTTGCGCTTGGTGTACCGCTTCTAGCTCTGACAAGGTTTGCTGCAGCTCGTTAATGGAGGCCATGCGGGCGTTATTAAGGTATTGATAATAAGCTAAAAGTCGCTCAATAGTTGCAGGGCTTTGCTGGTTGAGCAGCATTTTAGAGTAATCATGATTACCGGCCAGATAGGCACTGGCTAACTGATTTGCTAACGTTTCTTGTTGTGATTTTTTTAGAGTATCGAGCTTAGCTTGTTGCTGATTGAGCTTACCAAGTTCGTCGTCTGTCGTCGCTAACTCTGTTTGGGTTTGATTAACTTTGCGAGCAGCATTTGCGATGGCTTGTTCATCTTTTTTGAGTAACTGGATCAGCTTTTCTCGCTGGGCATTGGTGTCTGCTAACGCGGATTGTTGTTTGCTTATTTGCTGTTGAATGGCATCCAGCTCAGACTGACGTTGTTTCAGATCTGATGCCTGCGCTGCAAAACAAAATAACAGACAGCCAGCAATAATGCTGGCTGTATGGCGTATGCAATGTTTAACCAAAGACTATTTACTCACTTAGTGTGATGATATTGCGCCCAGTCATTTCTGTAGGCACTGTTTGTCCCATCAAGGTTAACATAGTTGGTGCTAAATCACTTAAGCGACCATTAGCGCTAATTTCGCCTTTGCGTCCAACGTAAATCAGCGGCACCAATTCACTGGTGTGCGCAGTATGTGCTTGGCCAGTGCTTTCATCGGTCATTTGCTCAGCATTGCCGTGGTCTGCGGTGATCAAACATTCACCGTCCACTTTAGCGAGCGCTTCTACAACACGGCCAATACAGCTATCTACCGCTTCACAGGCTTTAACCGCAGCATCAAAATTGCCAGTATGACCTACCATGTCACCGTTAGGGTAATTACAGATAATGACATCATATTCTGTAGATTCAATAGCTTCTACTAACTTATCGGTGAGTTCTGTCGAGCTCATCTCAGGTTGTAGGTCATAAGTAGCTACTTTGGGAGACTGAATCAGTTCTCGTTTTTCACCTTCAAATGGCTGCTCTTTACCGCCATTAAAGAAGAAAGTGACGTGCGCGTATTTTTCCGTTTCAGAGATGCGCAACTGGGTTTTACCGCTGTTTTGTAGAACTTCACCTAAGGTATTGACCAGATCAACCGATGGATATGCGATTGTGGCGTCAATATCAGCAGCATATTCAGTTAACATGACAAAGTTGACTTTAGGCGTCACATCGCGAGTAAAGCCATCAAAATTGGGATCGACAAAACTGCGAGTGATTTGACGCGCGCGGTCGGCACGGAAGTTCATGAAGATAAGTGCGTCATCATCGTTGAGGATGGCCACGTTGCCTTGAGTATCCGTTATGGCACTGCTAGTGACAAACTCATCATTTTCGTCGCGCTGATAAGCCGCTTCGAGTGCGTCAACTGCATTGTCAAACTGGTGTAAGCTCTTTCCTTGGGTAATCAGCTCATAGGCTTGTGAAACACGATCCCAGCGGTTATCGCGATCCATAGCATAGTAACGACCAATAATAGATGCTACCCGACCAGTGCCTAATGTAGTAAACAGATCATCAAAATGCGCCAAGCTTGATTTGGCGCTGCGAGGCGGTGTATCGCGTCCATCTAAAAATGCATGCAGGTAGACCTGCTTAGCACCGCGACTGACGGCCAATTTGCACATGGCTTCAACATGAGCCTCGTGACTGTGTACGCCACCGGGTGAAAGTAAGCCCATAATATGCACCGCGCCATTGGCTGCGATTGCTTTATCAACTGCTGCAGTTAGTGCGGGGTTGCTATCGAATTCACCATCGTCAATTGCTTTACCTATGCGGGTTAGCTCTTGATAGACCACTCGACCAGAGCCGATGTTGATATGGCCAACTTCTGAGTTACCCATTTGACCATCTGGCAGACCAACATCAATGCCGGAACCTGAAATTAAGCTGGTTGGGTAAGTGCTATTTAATCGATCCAATACCGGTGTGTTCGCATGAAATACTGCATTATTGTCAGTGTTTTCGCGGTAACCCCAGCCATCGAGGATCAGCAAGGCCAATGGGCGTTTGCGTGTCGTCATGGTGGTACCTTTTAAAGTTTAAGAGTTGTTAGAAATCGAAATTGGTTAAATATTACTACGTATGGGGGGGATGAAAAAGCCATTTACACCAATTACAGCTATCGGTTTTGTGATAAATGCCCGCTTAGTCTATGTCTCAGGCGCCCAGAGCATGAACAACTTGCTGCAATCTTATGCCGCTTTGGTATACTCTGTGCCCTTACTGAACTTCCAGCCACTGAAGTAGGCCGTTAACCATGCAAGAATATATTGAATTTTTCCGCGCTAACCCATTATTGAGCCTCGCTTGGGTGGGTTTATTTATTGGACTCTTGGTGAGTGTTTATAAATCTAGCGTATCTAAAGTAACCAATGTTGATCATCAACAAGCCACTTTATTGATTAACAAGCAAGACGCTAAAGTCGTTGATGTGCGTAGTAAAGAAGAGTTTAAAAAGGGTCATATTGTTGGTGCAATCAACATTCCTTTGTCTGATATTAAAAATAATCAGATGTCAGCCCTTGAAAACGATAAAGCCAGTCCCATTATAATGGTATGCAATGCGGGAATGGTTTCTACCCAAGCTGCACAACTTATGGTTAAGGCGGGTTTTGAATCTGTGCATAGCCTTAAGGGCGGTATGGGCGATTGGCAACAGAACAACTTACCTGTTTCCAAGAGCAAGCGATAAATTAGTCGCCAAATGATTGCTTTATAACGGCATCATTAAGTAGAGTATCACCTCTTAAATCAGCTCAAATGATCATTGCGATTGTTTGAGGACACTAAAAAACTGGGATGGTGGCGAAGGTCTTAATCGGCCTAAGTAACAAAAGCCCTTAAGCAGTGTTTCCAATTAGGGAAGCAGTAACAAATTATTAGGTAGGAAATTATGGCTGAAGAAGTAGCAAGCAACGAAGAACAGGCTCCACAATTCAATATCCAACGTGTTTACACTAAAGATATCTCTTTTGAAACACCAAACAGCCCAGCTGTTTTCCAAAAAGAGTGGAATCCAGAAGTTAAGCTAGATCTTGATACTCGTAGCGCTAAGCTAGCTGATGACGTATATGAAGTTGTCCTGTCTCTGACTGTTACTGCTAAAAACGGTGAAGAAACGGCATTCCTTTGTGAAGTACAGCAAGCGGGTATCTTTGCGATCGGCGGCCTAACTGAGCAACAACTTGCTCACTCTTTAGGTGCATATTGCCCTAACGTGCTATTCCCATATGCTCGTGAAACTGTTGGTAGCCTAGTGGCTCGTGGTACTTTCCCACAACTAAACCTAGCACCAGTGAACTTTGACGCACTATTTGCTCAATATGTTCAACAGCGTCAAGCATCAGCTGAAACAGAAGCTACTGAAGAAGCAAGCGCTTAATCACGCATGAAAAATACTGCCGATATTACGGTACTGGGGGCGGGCTCTTATGGCACCGCCCTTGCTATTTCTTTAGCCAGTAACGGTCATAAAACCCTTTTGTGGGGCCATGAGCCTGAGCACATCGCCAATCTAAAGCGCGATCGTGCTAACGAAGAGTTTTTGCCTGGCATTGCCTTGCCAGAATTACTGCAACCTGAAGCAGACCTAGCAGCGGCCCTTAACGCCTCTAACAATGTATTAGTTGTTGTGCCGAGTCATGTATTTGGCTTAGTGCTCAAACAAGCTAAACCTTTGTTGCGTGATGACGCGCGTATTGTTTGGGCGACTAAAGGGCTAGAGCCTGAAACCGGGCGCTTGCTGCAAGAAGTCGCCGGTGACATTTTAGGTGACAACTATCCATTAGCGGTATTATCCGGTCCAACTTTTGCTAAAGAGCTGGCCGCCGGTATGCCTACTGCTATTTCGGTGGCGGGAACCGATGAAACCTTTACCAATGATCTCGTTGAGCTCCTACATAGCCCAAAGCGTCTGCGTGTATACGCAAATGATGACTTTACTGGCTTGCAGCTTGGCGGTGCGGTGAAGAATGTTATCGCGATTAGTGCTGGCATGTCAGATGGCATCGGTTTTGGTGCCAATGCTCGTACGGCATTGATCACCCGTGGTCTGGTTGAGCTTTCAAGACTAGGTGAAGCCATTGGTGCCCAAAGCGCCACCTTTATGGGGATGGCTGGACTGGGTGATTTGGTACTAACTTGTACCGATAATCAGTCGCGTAACCGTCGTTTTGGATTGGCCTTAGGTCAAGGAAAAGATGTCGATGCTGCGCAACAAGAAATTGGTCAAGTGGTTGAAGGCTATCGTAATACCAAAGAAGTTTACACCTTGGCTAAGCGATTAGGTGTGGAAATGCCAATCACTGAGCAGGTTTATAAAGTATTGTACCAAGGCGGTACGCCCCATGAAGCGGCTAAAGCTTTATTGGCTAGAGATAAGAAATCTGAAACAGCCGATAATGAATAGCTTGATGTGGTTTATGCCATAAAGCTTTAAAGGGTGCTAAAATAGCGCCCTTTTTTATTGTCTGCCGTCACAGCGACGCACCGACAAAAAGTGTATGCAGCGAATCCATGCAAGAGGTTGTTTAAGTGAAACATCATAACGTCATTATTATTGGTGCTGGCGCGGCCGGACTCATGTGCGCAGCGACAGCAGGTTATCGTGGACGTGACGTATTGGTGCTAGATCATGCTAAACAAGCGGGTAAGAAAATTCTTATCAGCGGGGGTGGTCGCTGTAATTTCACTAATCAAAAAGTTGAACCAAGTAATTTCATCTGTCGTAATCCACACTTCGTAAAATCGGCTTTAGCACGTTATCGTTCCAGTGATTTTATAGAGCTCGTTGAGCGTCACGGAATTGAATACCATGAACGTGACCATGGGCAACTGTTTTGCAATGACTCGGCAAAAGAAATTGTGGCAATGCTGCTAACCGAGTGTGAGTGGGCTGGTGCTCAGGTGCAGCTACGTACAGAGATTATTGACATTGCCCGCCAAGACAGTGGTGTATTTATCATTAACAGCAGTAAAGGCCAATACAGCTGTGATTCATTGGTGATTGCAACAGGTGGCCTTTCTATGCCTAAACTCGGGGCTACACCCTTTGGTTATAAAGTTGCCGAGCAGTTTGGGTTAACCTTGCTGCCGACTCATGCAGGCTTGGTACCCTTTACCTGGCATAGTGAGCAAAGGGCGCGCTTTGAGCCGCTGTCAGGCATCGCTGTGCCCAGTACTATCACGGCTAAAGATGGCACTGAGTTTAGTGAAGCCCTGCTATTTACCCACCGCGGCCTATCAGGCCCGGCTATTCTGCAAATTTCCAATTATTGGCGTGCCGGTGAAACTATCAGTATTAATCTGCTGCCGCATATGGATGTGGCAGAGTCACTGCAGCATATGACCACTCAGCATCCTAAGCAAAGTTTGCGTAACACCCTAAGTCAATGGCTACCTAAGCGGCTCATTGAAGTCTTGTTTGATGAAGCTTTGCTTAACATGGCGCTCAATCAGCTTGTCCATGCTCAGCGCGATCAAATTGTTGCCGATCTGCATCAATGGCAGCTATTAATGAACGGCACAGAGGGTTACCGCACCGCTGAAGTCACCTTAGGTGGTGTTGATACCGATGAGCTGTCATCTAAAGATATGCAAAGCAAAAAGGTGCCGGGTTTGTATTTTGCTGGTGAAGTGATGGATGTTAGCGGCTGGCTTGGTGGCTTTAACTTTCAGTGGGCATGGGCGTCTGGTGTTGCGGTCGGGCAATCTGCTTAATATTGTTCATAAAGGGTAATCAATAATATAAATTCAATATTTATTGTTTACTTTTATGGATAAGTTTCTTGAGCGTTGCAGTCGTTGTTGAGCGATGGCAACGCTCTTAGACACAGGCTGATTTAAGCTTTGTGTTACCGCGTGGTTGACTATTGAGCAGCAATCTTGCTTGCCCCATTGATAGGATTTTTCGCCTTGCTTGGCAAAACTTTCCACAAACTGGGTGACTTGCTGGCTTGATAATGTCGAACTCAATGTTTGGCATTGGGTGGATGCGGTCTGCAACTGTTTTTCCGCCCCCACACCCGATAAACCATAAGATAAACTCTGCACTAGCTTGCCATCTTGGTCGAGGACCTGCGCATAACAGTGTTTGAGCCTTGGATGACCGCTCTGGTTTGCGCTTGCCCACAAGTTATTGGTACAGAGCTTTAAGGTATATTGCTCACTTTGTCCTGTTAGTGGCATAGATGCTGTTTCCAAGGCACGGTGATAAATGGGTATTCGCCGGTGACATCGACAGCGCAATACCAGCTTTGGCTGGCGCCAGTATTAATGCCTTGATAGTGAAATATCACCTTAGCGATGAGCCTATCGCCACTGGTTTGGGTTTTGACTTGGACGTTCACCAGCTGGTACCCACTTGGGTTGGCTCCCGATGTGTTGGGTTGATAGCAAAACCCATAGGTTTCTGTATAAATTTTATCGTTATTGTATAGGGTGAAATTAATCGCTCGTTCCGCATCAGATTCACCGTTGTTAGCGTTAAGTGATAACAGTTCATTGACCACTTGGGTAAAGGATGTGCTTTTGCTTTGTTCCTGTTGGGCAACTTGTTGCAAAGCCGGGGTGTTGGTTGCGGTGATATTACTGACCGCAACACGTCCGTCAGCTAAGCGTTGGCCAACAAGAATAATATTACCGGTGTCTGGACTCAAAGCGGAGATCAACTGTAATAAGCACTGGTTGGAAGTCGGTAATAGACTGAATAGATGATTGTTGTCGGTATTTTCTAGCACCCAATTCATCTCTCTGGCAATGTATAAGTTTTGCGGTTGGCTGAGGCCGTTATATAGCCACTTTGACTGTTGTGGTTGGCTGTTGATTTGTTCGAGTTCGACTTGATCGCTGGCCATGCTGTTAGCTGGAGGCGGTGTTCCGGCTATTTGGCTCGCTTGCAAAAACTCCTGCTCCAAACTTAGCGATGGAAATAGCGCATTGATTTTACCCACCACATAAATCCAGTTGTTTGTATCGTCATGATTGGCAGGTTCAATGGAGGGTTTTTTTAAGCCATGCCATGGGAGCTGCTGTTGCACACCGTTCCCTGTGATGTTGTTGGCTTGTATTGATAGGCTTTTCATCAGATCACCTCAGTTAATTGGCTGGCACAAATGTGCGTAGCGGGAAAGTAAGGAAAGGGTTTTGATCGCTCACGTCGATGCCACAGGCATAAAAATTATTTATGCCGTTTTGGTTAAACCCTAAGATGACTTCAACAACAGTTCTGTTATCAACGGCAGTGCTGAACTGAAAACTCAAGCTTTGTAAGCTGGTTAGATTAAGACTTTGCTGTTGGCTTAAGCTGGGTAGTTGAGTCATAAGAAAATTGACCGCGCGATCAGCATCGCTAATGCCACTGTTGGCTTTGATTGGTAACAGCTCGGACTGTTGTTGGTCGAGCGTTAGTAAGTTGCTTGTCATCACTAAAGGAAGATTGAGATTGCCACAATAACTAGCAGGCGCTTTGGGGCCTAACATGCCACACAGCGTAACGGCTGAGGGGGCGAGTGAGGGGTTAAGAGCTGAAATAAAGGCATTTAGCACAATTTCAGAGCTGGGAACCATTAAGTAGCTGTCGACATCATTGATAGTAAACACCCAGCAAGCTTGCTCAGCTAAATAGGCATAGGGGTGGACGCTAAGCTGACTCTCCCCTGGTGCACTTATCGTGTGAGAGAACACCGCGTAGTAATCACCCTTGGTTGCCTTTATTGTTTGCGATGCAGCATTAAATTCATGTTGCAGATCGAGCGTAGCGAAGTAGGGGCGGAATTGACCGATAGCAAATACAAAAGTTTGCTCACCACCGCCGCAGTTTTGCGGTGCGATGCTAGCTGTGACATCCCTCGTGCCCGTGGGATTAGATTGTGTAGTCGTTGTCATAATTAAACTCCTTTTTATACGGATAACGTATGTGGATTCAAGACACTAAGGTGTAGGGAATAAAAGGTTGAATCGCGCTACTGATAAAAGGAAAGCAACCGGAAACATCGACACAACAATAGTAGTGTTTTTGTTGGTCACTATCGTTTGCCTGATAAGTGAAAACCACATCAACCAGGGTTTGATTTGATTCGATGTCAGCGTAATTGCAATTTACATCGGCTAGGAAATATTGGTTTGCATCGCCATTATTTGAGCTGTTCTTGTTTTTTAGCTGGTGGGTATGTTGGTAAACATCGGGATAACGAAACGCCAAATAGTTTTTTGCGCGGGCAAAGTCATTGTCTCCGGCGTTAGGGTTGAGCTCCAATTGGCGGATAACATCTTGAATGGCATCAGAACTGGCGCCAGTATAGCTCTTTAACATGTTGTGCAGCTCATCCATGGTTTGGCTGAAGAGCTGTTCACACATTAAAGTGGGCAGCGAGTTCTGGCTGTCGTTAGGGCCGATATAGCCTATGACAGTAGAGTAAACGGGTTGCAAGGTATTTGGCTGCGGTTTTAGGGCGGCAATACATTGTTGTAATTCAACGATGGAGCGCGGCACCACCAAATAGTGGTTAGCGCCATCAATGCTTAGTTGCCACTGTGCTTGAGCCGCAAGGTATAAATAAGGATATTGCCTTGTTTGACTGTCTTGGTGACTAAACACTTGATAGTAATCTAGCTCGCTGACTTTTAACTGTTGTGCGGCGCTGTCAAAAGCTTGTTGAACCCCTTGATTGGGAAAAGTCACGGTTAAGATACCAACAGCATAGGCCAGTGGTGGGGGCGAGGGTTGATCGGTTTGGCAACTACAGGCGCCGTTTGCTTGTTGGCAGCCACAAGATTGCGGGCTGAGTGATTGTATATTTGCTTGCTGCATGTCTATTTGCTGCACTTCTATGCTGCCATCACCGGCCTTATTCGCTTGGCTTGATGCAGATGGTGTGTTGATTGGTGTTGTTGTCATCATTTGCGGTTCTCGAGGGTTGGCGGGTAAGTCACGGTTAAGTTGTCCTAAGCTCGCCTCGCCATCTAGTGCGCTTGGGATGTTAGCTTGCTGCTTAGGGCCATGATGCATTAAAGCGTCGTAGATAGTTTGTGAAGTTACGCTGGGGTTTAAGCTCCACAACAGGGCTGCTGCGCCGGTAACAAAAGGTGCAGCAGCGCTGGTCCCAGTCATTTGTTTATAGCCACCGCCCGCAGCGGTACTGGTGATTTGATCCCCTGGTGCGAGCAAACCATGTTCAGCTACCCATTGGCCCGTATTGGCGCTAGGCAGTATTTGTCCTTGAGCATCGACTGCACTTACCGCAATAACCCAAGGGTGGGCGAAGATGCTATTCACCTCTTCGCTGAATTGATTACCGCTGGCACCGACAAGTAGCACGTCATTTTGTTTTGCTTTGTCGTAGGCTTGCTTTAGCTCGGCGGATAAGGGCTCGGGTTGGCCACTCAAGCCGACACTCATATTGATAATATCTGCACCAGCATCAATACACTGATTGACCGCATCGGCAAGCTGCTGTTGTGTGACCGGCGGGCAGCTTGCTAGGTCATCGGCTTGACAAAATATTGGCCGGGCTAGGAAGGTACATTGCGGGCAGATTCCGGGTGCTTGCGAGTCTCGGTTAGCGGCTAAGATACCGGTAATAAAGGTGCCGTGTTGGCATGAAGGAGCATCGGCCGAGTCACAGGTTACTGTTTGGGAGTCGTCTAGCATCTTGAGATTGGTTTGGGAAAAATCGGCATGCTGCCCATCAATGGCGCCATCAATAATTGCCACTACAATTTCTGGGTTGCCTTGGCTTTGATGGTAAAGCTGACCAAGTTGGAAATTGGCCTTGGGGTTTATATTGTTCACCTTGTTTGCCTTTTGGTTAGTGGCTTGAAGCCATCAATATAGCCAGCTATTTGGGCTAAGAATTGGATTAACTTAGGTGACTGATTGGCGTTTTTTCGTAACTTATTTAGTCAATCTAAAGGGGAAAAAGTAATGCCTGAACACGAGTGTTCAGGCATTTTTTGATGTTTAGCATAATAATGACAGCCTGCTTTGGGCCGCTAGAGATTAAGCTGCTAGAAACTAGGCTCCTAGAATGGTTTTGGTCGCCATGCCAGTACTGGCGGTGTCGATGGAATACAGGGTAGTAACGCCCATTGTGGTTGCCGCTTGTGCGGTTACTGCCATCTGTTGCTGCGCCGAAGTCGCATTGTGGGCAGCATTACCGAGTGCTTGAGAAGTCGCTTGGAACAAGTTACCCATAGAGAGTGCTGGTGCATCGCCAAGTACCTTTACATTAGCTTGGGTGACGGAATCGGTGATTTGATCGTTGACTGCTGTAGGGAATGCCATTGTAAATTTCCTTATTCTTTCGATTGTGAATGAGTTAAAAGCCCTGTTGTTCAAACGGGTGACTTTCAACGCAAATTATAGAAATTAAATACACAATAAAGATTGGCAAAACAACGCAATCGAAATGGTACAACTTAGGGGCTTTTATGCATTTTTGTGGTGCATGGCATCGCCATGTAGGTTAGAAACAAAGCCATCACACAGTACAAGACCGTGTGATGTCTGCGCCACGATAGGGGGGTTATTGATAATACGCCCAGCGGATTTTGCAGGAATCGTTATTTTCTCCAATTGAGATGCTATGGAACTGACTTTCACCTAGCCCATTGGCGCAACTAATTGACTGTAGAACATTGTTACCTGATGTCGGTGCTTCAGATGGACAGCTACAACCTGATGTATTGCCATAGTAATAACCTACGGAATAGCCTGCATCGAGGACGTAATCGCATAACGCTTTTAGATACTGCTTAGTTTGTTCTGCGGTAAAGCTCTTATCATCTGGCTGAGCACTTAAGGCATTAATACTCTCTATATCTATCCACACCGTGATCCCTAAAGGTAGTCCAACATGGTTGAGCTCTGCGACGATAATTTTGCCGTTGGCATTTGCTTCATCGGCAATGCTAGTCGCTTTGATAGGTTTGGTTTGTGGTATTTTATATAGCGGCATTAGCGATAATCCACTACCGCCTTCATCAGCTGCTAGCATAATGCTATAGGCTTCTAAATTGGTTAAAAAGTGTTGGGGTTCTTTGCTGTCTTTAGAAGAAATGCCTATTTCTCTAAGACAAAAACTGTAGTCTTCTGTTTGGTATTGGTCGGCGAGAATAGGATTAACCACTGCGCTAGACACAAAGCCTTTTGCGTGGCGGGTCGCCACTTCAGTTTGTGCTCTTAAATTAAAATCTTCCATGTAAGATGTTCCTCTATTAAATGCTGTAAGTGCTTGAATAGAGCTAGCTTGATCAACATTGTGGTATTACTTAACTGTCGTCGTGCGGCTCCATGTTCAGATCAAAAGCGCTAGCTCTTGATAGAATAACTATAACTAGCGTGACTTTTACCAACTTGGAATAGTTAACCATCTACTTGGTAAAACTTACGATTCCTTAGCGATTTGTTGCGCATCTTTGCTACTAAAGATTTTAGCTGCGTTGGTGTGATTCGGCTGTGGTATCGCGCCCATCAAAGATGGGCTTTAGGGTTAACAGGGTAAGGCAGATTTTGGAGCGGTTGATGTGAGTGATGCCGATATGTACGCGAGGGCTTTTTCCGGCAGTTTATCTACTTCCCAGATAAACAATCCGCCAATATCATAGTGTTTCACCGTGTTCAAAAAGTAATCTAAGTTGTCGTCGGTTAATCCTGCTGGCGTGAGCGCTAAAATAATGTGTTTTCTAGCGACGCCATTGGCTAACGTACGTTCAATTGCTGGGCGTACATTTTGCTCAATATCTTGCATGCTCCACATCTGTGCGCCGTAACACATCAAGATAAAACGGTTGGTGCAATTGGCTGCAGCGATATTTTTCACAGCCTGATTAGTGGCCGCACCTAAAGTGGAGCTGTTAGGGTTGTTATAATCCCAACCTGCGCTAAACGTGTAGCTGCTTTGTTTTGGCGTTAGTTGCTGCATGGTGTCGATTACCATTGCAATATTCATGTTACTTTCATCATCAAAGTCAACACCATCCCAATAGTGGTTTTTAGTGCACTGCACTATCTGCTCTATGCCTTGATCTGAATCTGGCATGTTGTTCGGTGCAGCGCCCCCACCACCATAGGTCCACATCACTGTCGCTAGGCTGTTTCTGGGCGCACTTACTTTTGTTGGGCTCCAACCTGGTGCATCCGCTGTACCTGTGGTTAGGCCAGTAAGATTAGTGACCATGCCATACATAATGACATCAAATTGTGGTGGGACTTGATAGTGAATATTTTGGGTCCAGCCACCGATAATAAAGTTGGCCATTTGATCTCCTTATCGTTAAAAATATGCTGATGTTAGCTAGAAGGGAAGCCTGTTAATACACCACTGGCTGCCGCTCCAATGGCTGTGTAGTTGGCAATGCAGGCGGTTTCCATGGTTGCGATGGCGGTGGTTACCGCGGTAAAGGTTGCCACATCTTCAGTAGCAAGCAGCTGCCCCAAGGCCGCACCGCGCGCTGTGTTACTCATGGTTTGGACATTGCGCAGTGAGTCAGTGGCATCTTGAATGGTAATACCGGCAGATTGGGCAACAGCCTGATAAGCTTTACCTGCGCTAGCGGCTTTGTTGGCCGCCGCCATGGCCTTAGCAGAGCTGATGCTAACATTATTGCTTGGCATTATTGTGGTTTACCTATTTTATAACGGTAGTATTTTGACCGAGTTTTGCTTGTTGAGTCGAGCGGCACGCTTTGGTTACAACACTTGACTAGGCGGCCACTGGGTGATTCTCACAACAGCGTTCAAACCCAGGCAACACCTGCTAAGTGGTTCAATGTGTAATTACCACCGTTATTTTGGGCTGAAACAGTTACTGTGGCAGGCTCTCTGTCGTGACCCCGGCCATTTTGAGTATGACTGACTCGCGCGAATCTGAGTTCGCATTTGGTTGTCTTACCTGATTTTGAGGGTTTACATTGGGGGGTGCCAAGGGCTTGTGAGAACCGTGCGGCAACCTCGTTACAGCTAGCATGGATGACCGTACTATTATTATCCCAGCGAGTTAACGGACTCAGTATGGCGTAAGGGTTATTATCATCGGGCATGATATGGCGCAACGCAAAACGTTCAGTCACCGAAACATTGCCACTGGTACAGGCTATCTGAGCATAGGGGGTCTCCAATATCTCTTCATGAGTCATACTTGGTGTGATACTAGATTGTTGGTTTGATTGCGGTGCTGTGCTTAAGCGCAGTTTATGTTGATATAGCATAGTATCCTCTCGTGTTGTGTTGTCGGAAATAAGCGATTATTTACCCATTGGTCAGCAGCAACATTTTAAGTGTCTTTGACTTGTGGTCTCGCTTGCAAACACTTGCGCTAGCCTGTTGGTAAATATGCTGGTTTATGACCAATATAGGGTTGGTAAATTTGTTTAACTTGGTAAAAGTTGCCAATGACTTGGTAGAACATGGGATCACGTGATTACGCTTTATTCTGTGCAATAAAAAGCGCTTTATGCATCATAAGTGATAAAGCGCTGATAGACGTTGCTGGTGGACAAAGGGGATTAATATCACTCGGTATCAACCACCGCCTGAGTGGCTAGGCGCTCTGCTTCCTCTGGGGTGAGTATTGAGCCTTTGCCACTAATTTGCCTCGCGACCGCTTCATCAGCCGCAATGACCGCATCGCGGGCAATTTGCTCAGCCTGCTCCGGTGAGGTGCTGCTGTAACCGGTCGATTCTTTTGCGGTGTCAATATCGGCATCGACGACGGCTTTGGTGGCAGCCGCTTCTTCAGCAATGACTTTTTTCTCTGATGCTTGCTCTAATTGTTGATCTCGGTTCATGGTTGATATCCTTTGGTTGAGTTGTGGTAATTGTTAGGTTGTCAATGCTTCGAAAGCACCTTCGACCCAGACTTCGTTGTGAGTAAACAGGTTGATGAGCTCAAGTGGCCGTGAGCGTGCCAGCTCTGAAAAAGAGCTTTCCCATATATTTCTATGGGAGCGCACCTTAATGATATTGCTGGTATCTTTTTCCCAATCAATTGGTAAGAAAATGCATTTTTCCTTAGGTTGCTGACCATAGACTCGGTCTTTGCTCGACAGGCAAACCAGTTGGCGTTGTTGGGTCTTATCTAGCTCTGACTCCGTAACAAAATAGCGCAAACTCGCCCTAAACCATTGTGGAAACTTAAATGCCTGTGGTCTGTTAGCAATGGCTGTGTTGGTGTCAGGGCCGGTTGCCAGTGGGGGTAACGTTACTGCGCTGCTTTCATCTGTTTGTTGATAGTGCCAGGTATGCAAGGCATCGATTGCGAGACTGCGATAGGCATGACTATGATCCATAGCTATATCATTGAGTTTGCTGCTATCTGCCACTGAGGCTGAGAGTTTGAGCTGATTGAGTGAAGCTAACCGTGCTAACACCAGTGAAGCGCGATTGAGTCCCAAGGTTGTAATGGTGATATGACCTTTACTGACACCGCCGCTATTGAGGTATTGGTTGCGCCAGGTTTGAAATTGCTGGTTTAGTTCTTGTTGTGAAATGGATTGCCCTGCGGCATTGCATTGCAGAGGAATTGCACTGGGTTGGCGCCACAGTAGCTCGGCAATGTCATCTTTATCGAGTGATTGTGTGTGCTGATAGAACAATTGTACTAAGTCATAGGCGAAGGCTTGCCCGTTTTGGGGGTTAAAGCGGACATACTGTCTTGGGTCGTCATAGTAGGGGTCAATCAATAACCCTTGTTCGTGCTCTAGTTCGATTTCTGGGAAACGTTTACCGACGATAGGAAACTGACCCGCTTTATATTGCTCATCACAGGCAGGGCAACAATAGACTAAATTATCTTGCTGATAAGCTAAGTGGTAATAAGGCGAACACTGATTGACGATATCACATGGGCTTATACCGGTTTCATCCAGCAGTTGTACTGGTCTAAAGTGGCTGATTTTGCCACTCTCTGTCGCACTGAGATAGCTTTCACAATAACAACAGCAGCCTTGATTTATCTGTTGTAAGTGTAAACTTATCTCATCGGTTTCATATAGCGCCGGATCAAATGCGGCATAGGTGAAACCTGTGATTAGCTGGTCCTTTGCCCCTGATAAGTTGGCGGCATTACGTTGAGTGATAAAGACCAAATTATCGACAAGATCGGCAGCATATCCCTCTTTTATCAGCCGCTGCCGGTCGGCTTGCGTTAGTGTATGGTATTTGGGCCCTTCGGTGAGTCGAGCTTGCAGTGCCTGCATTTGCTTTAAGGCTGCAGCCTGCTTGACGTCAATGTCTGGGGTTTGTTTAGTGGTAGAAAAACCGATGGCAATCATGTTTCCACCTTAGCAACATCTGGCGTTAGCTGCTCAAGTTGCTTGGTTGCATATTGGTTGAGGTTGCTCTCATAGGCCTGTTGTTGCGCCAGTAAGTTCTGACTCATTTTTGCGCTGTTATTTGCAAGTGCTTGCTGTGCTTCTTGTGCCGCTTGTTGAGTTTTTTGCTGCTGTGCCAACATAGTTTGTTGGTATTGCTGCTGCTCCTTAAGCAAAGCCTCTTGTTCAGGTGTATCTGTTGCCGTTGGTGTCGACGCCAGCGGAGCGCTAGGTGTTGCTTCGCTAGCCGGTGCAGGGTTTGCACTGACATCAGCGTCCAATTGATGTTGTGATTTGGCAATTAACGCTTCGGATTGCATGATTGATTGGTCGATGACTTGCTTTGCTGAGGCAAGAATCGTGTCGATGTTCGCTATCATCTGTTGTGTGCCCGCAGGCATAGCTGCTTGAGCAAGTTGCCCCATAGAAGGGGATGTGTTTGGACTCGCATTTTCTGTTGTGGTCATCGCTTAACTCCTTTTTACCAGTGCACTGCTGCCAACTTTGGAGATATTGGGTTTGTCGCTATAAACGCAGAGGCAGCCATTGGCATCGAGATTGAGTTGTACTGTGTTATTAGGTAGGTCAAAGCGGTAGTAACGACACAACCCCGCCTGATTGACATAGCTGTCAGCAGCCAAGTTGGTAGCAAGTTGTTTTTGTAGTTGTTTTATATAGCTATGTGCTTGTTCACGCACATCACTTTCATTGCTCAAGTCGATATTGAGGGTAATATTCAGTAATCCTGAGGATAGATCGGTAAAGCCCAAGGTTTGTTTATCTGAGTCACACCACTGTTCAATGGCGCGATGTAAGTTGATTTGATCCAACTCAAAGGTCACCACTGGACACTCTAAGTTATCCAAAACTGTCGGCGTTAACGCGTCAATAATGCGGTCTAAGCTTAAATTTTTGGCAGTACGTTTGCCTTGAAATTCATGAGTCCAACTAAGATATATTAGGTAATAACGGCCAAATTCTGCTAAGTTTTGTGCTTTTGCCAACGCCCATTCACAAGCTTCAGAGGCTTGTTTATTGTTTTGTGAAAAAGCCTGCTCACTGTAGACAATGGTTTCATACAGGGTGATCTGTTCATGAAAGGCCGCACTCCAAGTCAGTGGATGTGTTGTGAGATTATGCTGTTTGTAAAACTGGGTGATTTTATCAAACGCTTGGTTGTCGATAAGATGATTGCTGGCCAATATATTTGCCCTTGAAGCCGCAGCTTTGGGTGTATCAGCGCTTTGATTTTCCAAATAGGATAGATCACGTAAGTCATTGCTACTCAGCTCCAATAGTTTCTTAATATCAGCGACGACATTTACCTTAGGTAAGTACAGTAACGATGAGTTGCGTAGACCTATATTCAACTGTTCAATAAACTCCTCCGCAGAGCTAAAGCTAAATGCATACTCTGGGTTGTTGCGCATGGTTTCTAACCAGGTTTCCGCTTGTGGTATTAATTGGAATAAGGTCTGAATGTTATCGGGTAATTGCGCTATCGACTGAATATCAACCTGGTTTATCGTAATGCTCATATCTGCCTCTTTACGTTTGTCGCTGGTGGAGCTTGCCAGTTAGCTATTCACCGGTTGGAAACTGACCGAGTAACTGGCTGGCACCGTTACCAATTGCTGTGAAGTTGTTGGTACTATTACTTACCATGCTATTGGCTGCGTCAATAATGCTTTTGTATTTATCCACTTCTCCAGTTGCGAGCATTTGTGAAATGGCCACCCCCATAGCTGTAGTTGCCATGGTATTGACGTTGCGAAGGTTGTCGGTGGCATCTTGCACTGCGATGGCCGATGACTGAGACACGGACTGATAGGCTTTGCCCGCTCCTGAAAGTTTGATGATATCGCCACTCAGAGTGGTGTTTTTCAACGTTTCTAAGGTGCTGGTCACCTGGGCATTGACTGTTGTTACCTCTGACATGATGCTATTCCTTATCTTTTGCTCAACCACAGTTGCGGGTTGATAACCTATTGGGGTGGCGTTTGTGACGGATTACTTGAGTTGTCAGGCGTCGCCAGCTTGTTAAATCCCGCCGTAAGTTCCGCCGCGGCAGTGTTAATCTGTGACTTATCCGATACGGTTGAGCCAATGGCTTTTTCTGCCTTTGATAGCGCGCTAGTAAAGGCTTTTTGCGCATCAGCAGCTTTTACTGTTGGGTGGCTTTGTTTATAAAGCTGGTACAAGGTGTTAACCGCTAAGCTGATTGCCACTTTGTGCTCTGCCAGTTCAATTTCCAGTAAGGCCAGTGCTAATTGATCTTTCTTATCTTTGTCTGGTAAGGCTGGCACCTCGGTTTTTAGCATTTTGGCGCAGCTTGCTGTTGCCGCAGCTGAAGCAGAAGTTTGGGCGTTTTGTTGGGCGGTAATGGCGTTGAACATTGACATGCCCATGGTTTCCGCTCCGGCAATATCGACCATACTTAATGACTGCGGCGCGGCGCCACCGGTTAATAATGCATTGAGCTGGGTGACTGCATCGGTAACTTGATCGTTAACTGTACTCATGACTAATCCTTGTTGTTGATGGTGAACGATAAGGTGCTAACCTTTGGCGGCTTTTGCTGCACCAGCACCGAGAATAAACACACAACATTGAGATACGCTGGCATTTTGAATTGCCTGTGAGTTTTTCTCATTAAAAACGGCATTTTCCATGAGCAATCCGATAGAGCTTGCCATTGTCACCGCACTTGCTGCGACAGAGAAAGGCAAGGCTTCATTGATATTGTTCTCGACAATTGCACTGTTGCTATTTGCCATGAAAAACCTCGTTACTCGCTACAATAATAAATAGCAGCGTTGAGTTGTGAGGACTCAACACTGCTGTTATTTAGTGACTTAGCGATAAATACGCGCTGTGCCCATAGCCGCAGATGCAGTATCAATACTATAGAGGGTGTTAACCCCTTGCGTTAATGCTGCTTGGGCTGTAACACCGTTATTTTGTTGACCACTGGTCGCATTGTGAGCGGCGTTTGATAGCGCTTGACTGGTTGCTATCATGAAGTTGCCGGTTGCAACTGCAGGCGCATCACCTAACACCTTAGTGTTGACCTGTGATACGGAATCCGTGATTTGACTATTTACAGCTGTTGGAAATGCCATAATATTTTCCCTATTTTTGGTTGAAGTATGTAACCACCATGATTACAAGGTTGTTCACTGCAATTGCGACTGAACAAATTGAGTTAGCGATTGCTCGCGTTTATCCCAATATGGTTTTAGTCGCAACTGAAGTAGACGCGGTATCAAGTGAATACAACAGATTCACTCCCATTGTTGTTACTGCTTGAGCAGTCACATTAGTTTGTTGTTGTGCTGCAGTTGCATTATGGGCTGCGTTTGCTAGGGCCTGAGCCGTTGCTTGAAAAAGGTTGCCCATTGCGACAGCTGGTGCCTCGCCAAGAACTTGAACGTTAGCTTGAGTAACAGAGTCGGTGATTTGACTGTTTACCGCTGTTGGAAATGCCATCTTTGTCTCCTCGTATTAGCGTGGCGTAAAACCGGTACACTGTGTTCAATCAAGAGCCCAGACCGGCAACTTTACTGCTTGGGGTAAGAATGTCTTTGGTGGCTACCCCAGTTGATGCTGTATCGATTGAGTACAAGGTCGTCACACCCATTGTGGTGGCGGCTTGTGCAGTAATGGCTGTTTGCTGTTGAGCAGATGTCGCGTTGTGCGCAGCATTACCTAGTGCTTGAGAGGTGGCTTGAAATAAGTTACCCATCGACATGGCTGGCGCGTCGCCGAGCACTTTTACATTTGCTTGAGTAACTGAATCTGTGATTTGGTCATTGACCGCTGTTGGAAATGCCATAATAAACCCTTATTTAATTAATTGTGATTCACTAAATATCATCCGTGTGGTTCGAAATATGAGTGTCTATTAGAGCGACAATTTCAAACGCAGGTGTCAGTATAGAAAGGTCAAATCCATTGCGATTGGTATCAATTAGGAAGCTGATTGGTAAAATCTCGGCAGATATTAGTGCTACTTGAGACTGCGACTAGCAGCCACAAGTAGCAGCCGATACTAGAATTTATAGCCATTGTTGTTCGAAGCTCGATGTTGATCTCGGTATACCCCAGGGCTTAATCCCACAGTGGCTTTAAATTTTCTAACGAAAAAACTTAAATCAGAAAAGCCTACATCATCACATACATGAGTGACTTGTCGCTCAGGGTTATCGACCAACAACTTCATGGCTTCGTTGATGCGAAGGTTCAATAAAGTTTGCTTAAATGATTGACCAACATAGCGCTTAAATAAGAACGATAGGTGTGAAGGACTTACGCAGGCGTGACTGGCGAGATCTTCCATATTTAACCGTTTGCGGTAGTTGTTAAACAGATAGGGTATTGCACGGTCGAGTGCAGGGTGATGGCCGCAGATAGCCTCCTTATTGAGGGTTGGTGACAATGATTTCGGCGGCAATTTTGTCATTTTCGTAGTGGCTTGGTGGGGCAGCGCCAGACGCAAAATATTGTTGCCTGCGATGCGGTTCCGATCAGTCATATTATCTATCTGCAACATAGACAATGAGATTGGCTTAGTGACGTTATCGGGCTGCAACATTAACGGAAAGTGCTGCAGTAAACAGTGCTTGTCTATCTGCTTGGTGCTTGCCAGTACCACTAATTTATCGAGGCAGCGCTTGAGCTGTTTAATGTTATCTGGCCAATGATATTGGCTAAGTACTTTGGCTGCACAGGGCGTAAAGGTCAATGTGTCCATCGCGCTATCTTGTTGTTGATAGTAGTGAATAAGTGCTGGGATATCGTCACTGCGCTCCGATAACGTTGGCAAAGTGATGGTTAAGCAATGGTATTGCAACCAACTTAGAAAGTGACTGTCGATATTAATGGTATTACCATCGAGGTTATCTGCTTGACTGGTTGAGGCAATCAACCTGACATCATCTTGTTGGTTTGCGCGCAGCCAAAAATCTTTAATTTGTGCTGCGTCATTGGCCTTGATTGCTTCGATATTTCGTACAAATAAGGTGCCGCCTTGGGCATATTCCCAGCTCTCATCCATTAACTTGATTAAATCTCTGGTATTCCAACGTTTGCAGCATACGGTGACAAAGGGATTATGTTTACCTTTACCAAGTTCATGCAACTCTTTGGCGGCAATGCGCTTGCCCGTACCTGTTTGTCCTTGAATAAGGACGGGGAGTTGGCTTTGTGCCAGCGCATTTAAAGTTCGACGAGTTTGAGTCAGCGCTTGGCTTTCCCCCACCCAAGATGTGTTGCGCTTGTGGATTCTCAGTTGTGCTTCCATAGTGATTTCCTTCCTGTTCAATTGATGTCAGTTGCAGTCAGGAAAATGCTGTGGCTAACGAGATTTATCGCTTCACAACGTTGACCTAAATTGACTGCGGAAGAAAATTTAACGGCTTTGCTATATTCAAACCGGATCACTTACGGATCACTTACTGCAGTGATAGTTGATAAATAGTTTCCAGTGCTACTTTTTCTTGGGCTTTTATTTGCTCCTTAATAACTCGTCTTATTAAAGGGTGATTAAAACAGTATTCCCCAGAGGTTGGCTTGATTAAACCTCGGTAAATTAATTGGTTAATTTGACTAAGCGGATTGGTAATATTTATCTGGTTAAAGAAAAACTCAATATTATCAATGCTGAATTTAATTCCGAGTATGCTTAAATATTTTATTAGAGTGATTTGCTCGGTGGTGAGTGAATAAAGATTGGACAAGATTGGTTTTAAGATACTTTCTGGCAGTGGTTCAAGCTTATTATGACTTAAGAGTAGTTGCTCCAACATACCGGGGTGCCCATTGGCTAGCTCAATCGCCCGTTGGGCTTGGTTGGCGTGTTTAATTGGGCAGACTCCATGTTGGCTTAATAGGTTTTTTGCCAATTTTTTAGCATGGTCATTCATTAAGGGTTTAAGTCTGATCTGGTGGGCATGCTCAAGCCATATCGGCAGGTGAACAAAGTCGGCAACTTCGGTGATACCAAGCACGCAAAGTATGGGTTTGCTGTACACGGCTTGAATGAAAAAACCTACCAGCTTTAGGCAAAGTTCATCGACTCTTTGGAGGCCATCAATAATGATTATCGCAGCGGCTTGTTCGGAACAGTGGTGTAGTAAAAGTTGCGTCGCTTGCGCTATTACATCGTCAAGTTGTGGTTGGTTGAGTTGTGCAATACTGTGTTGTTCAGTCTCAGTCAGCGTTACGCCTGTAAGCCACAATAAGATTAAAAACTGCAGAGAGGATTTTGATAAGGATTTAACGTTATCGCGAATCTCTCTATCGCTAGTATTTGGTGCTAGGGCTAGCAGTTGCAAGATAAAGCAGGCGGTGTGGTCTTTGTCTGTGCTGATTTTGCTAAATTCAATGTAGATACTTTGCTGGCTTGCTTGGAGCGTCGCTTGTTGGGCATGTTGTTGACAATAGTATTTTAATAAACAGGATATGCCGGCGCCCGCCGTTGCAGTTACGCAAACGGTCTGCCCTTGGAGGGAATGTTGGGCTAATCCTTGTAATTGTGCAAGCTGATGACACTCCCAATCGCGACCTATACAGGGTTTAACAAATTTTGGGTGTTGGCTCGCAAATTGCCAAAGTGGCAGTGGGGCAGATTCAAGCAAATAATCTACGGTAATATTAAAAAAGTGTGCAATATTAACTATGGTTCGGTAGAGTACGTTTTTTCCAGCTTCTGCTCTTTTGATCGATGCCACGCATACTTGTAATCCCTGTTTGGCGCATTCATCGGCTAGCCTTTCTTGACTCAATCCTTTTTTTTCGCAATGTTTTTAATGTGTTGCTGTTTATTCCAATTCGACCATGATTATGTGTTTTCATCTGTTTTCCTTTTTGTCAGATGGTATTAATCGCTCCTTAATTACCAATAGAGATGGTCAATTTCTATTAGGGCATTAAAACTTAGCACAGAGATTTAATAGCGCTATGTTAAATTTGGTAAATATTATTATTTCATTAGTTTGTATGACGATTGAAAATAGAATTTTATATTTTGCTCGTTAGCCAGTATTTAAAGTTGCTCGGTAGCTTTCCAGTCCAGCGTTTAAATGAACGGCGGAAATTATTGCTGTCAGCAAATTTGAGTTGTTTGGCGATGTGGGGGTTACTGTCGCCATTTATGGCAATTAAATAGATAGCGTGTTGTAACTTAGCTTCATCCTGTAGTTGCTGGAAACTGATGTTAAATGCTTTAAGTCGGCGCTTTAACGTGGCGGGGCTTAAAGATAATTGCGCTGCAATGTCAGGTAAGCTCTGGTTGCTATGGATCTGCTGCAACATTAACCTGCGAACCATAGCAGGCAGGCCGATTCGAAAGTCACTGTTTAGGTATAACCGTCTTATTTGTCGATTAGCCTGCCAAAGTCCCTGTCGATTGGCCATTTCAAAAGGTTGTTGGTCAATTGTTTGGTCGAAGCTGACTACACAGATTGGTTGTTCAAACTTAATGGAGTCTCCTAAGTATTTGTAATACTGATCGATATTGCTAGGTGCGGTATAAGGCAATGAAAAATGACCGTGCCAGCGTGATCGGCTCAAGCTCTTAAAGCTAGCAACTAAACTCGATAAGCTTAATTCCATGAAAAAGCGTTGCAATTGCGGCATGCCTAAATCTTGCTGGATGAGCAGGTGTTGCTGCTGCGGTGTTTGCCAGCGAGATATTTGCAGCCATGGTTGGGTTAACCAGTGATAGCGTTGCCAAAACTGTTGTGCCTGACCAAAATGCTTGCAGCACAATAAGCCTTGCGTTAATGGGCCGCTTTGGGCTGGCAGCCATTGTTGTCCTAGGATGAAAGCCAAATCATCGCTTGGCCATTGTTTGATAGCGTTATCGAGCAATTTATTGAGTTGTACGGCACTAATTTTATGACCGGATTGATTGAGGTCTTGCTCAAATATGGCTGTCCCCGCCAGCAAAGTGATCATGGATAGCCCGCGTTGGCGAAACAGGGCGACGAGGTTGGCGACCAATAGCTGACTGTCGATGCACTTATCGTCAGCGTACGCGATCGCCGCACGTTTCATCCGGCTTTGGGCCATTGCTGTGCACGTTTGACACGTTCTAAGTTTTGATTCACTTGTTCGATAAGTTGCTCAGCACTTTTCGAAGGTTGAGCATCTTGGCTGCTGGTATAGCTAATAGCCTGACTGGCTTGGCAACCTAAGGGCGCAATGGCTGTCACCAGTTCTTGCGCCATCGCTGTGGCAAAGGCTTCGCTGCAGTGAGTTAACATCACGACAAAGCGGTCACCGGCGTAGCGACATACCAAGTCTTGCGAGCGTAATTGGCTTGCTAACATCTGTGCGACGTTAGTCAGTAACTGGTCACCTTGGGTAAAACCTTGTTGGCGATTGATTTGATTAAAGTTATCTAAATCTATCATTATCAATGCAATCGCATGTGGTCGGCGTAAATGTTGATTGAGCTGGTGGCGCATAGCGCGGGCATCACAGAGTTGGGTTAAGTGATCCACCAACTGATGTTGCCGGTAAAATTGTTCGCGAGTGCGCAATTGCTCGTTGATTGTGGTTTGCTCCTCTCGCCATAGCCACAAGCCTATGGTTAATGTCACTAAGCCGATGGGAGTTGGTAGCTTCTCTAGCAAGTTAAACCAGCTTGGTAGGCTATCATTGATAAAGAACTCGTCGAGCAAATCCATGTAGCAGCCAAGACTGTATCCTAGCAAACCGATAAGCAGTAGCTGGGTGACGCGCCCCCCTGGGCGTGCAGATAACACTAATACTAGCCAGCTTAATCCAAGTAATAACAGCGCACCTTCAGCAGTAATATCTAGCCAATCCACATCAGTAGTGGGTTTCAGTTGCGCTTGTACTAAACATAAGCTCAGCAGCGCTGCGCAGCTAAGCAGTATTGATATCGCGAGTTTGTAACTATGGGTCATAGGTATTTGGGTGTGAATCACAATAGCGATTACGTTATCGCGCTTCTATGACGTTTTTGTGATGAGTTCAGTTGGCTTAGGGGGGGCAAACTAGCTCAGGCAACTGTCAGCGGTTTACTGAAAAAACCCTCTAGCTGCTAACTCTTATTTAGAGATAACTGCCGATGATTCGTAGTTTTGTTTCATAATAACAATGATTTAGTCGCCGACTGGGTATTGTTTGCTTTATGTGTCAGCCCTCGCAATTTAGCTGCGTAAACCCAGTCAAATGAGCTCAACAGCTTGACAATTATGCCTTTTGAGTGCGGATTTCACATCGGCGCTGCGATGGCGTCACATCATTGTCACATCCTTGGCCTAGCTTTGCCGCCCATCAGAGCTAACAACCAATAGGATGTAAAATCATGACGTTAAAGAGTTCGCTTTCTCCTCTTTATATCGCTTTGCTGGCCTCCAGCCTGTGTATGCCTTCTGCGGCATGGGCTGGTCGTATCGAAGGAGCGGTTAAGGACAGCAATACGCAACTGCCATTGCAAGGTGCCTTGGTCAGTATTGAAGAGCTAAACCTCAAGCTAGAGTCTAATCGTGACGGGCGCTTCTTTTTCCCTAAAGTGGCGGCGGGTGAATATACCCTAGTGGCGAGCTATTTGGGTGGGCAGACCTACAGAGAGCAAATCAGCGTGGGGCAAGATGGCGTGACCAATAGTCAGATCCTATTGCAGGGGGCCGGACTAGAGCACATTCAAGTGGTTGGTCAGCGCGGCGCCCTAAGCAAATCACTTAATCGCCAACGCGCCGCCGATAACCTTGTTAGCGTGTTAAGTGCGGACGCCTTAGGTAACTTTCCAGACACCAATATCAGTGAAGCATTACAGCGAGTGCCCGGACTGTCGATAGAGCGTGACCAAGGTGAAGGCCGGTTTGTGCGTATTCGTGGTATGGCGCCAGATTACAATGCAGTATCAATGAACGGTACTAGATTACCATCGCCTGAAAGTGACCGCCGTGCAGTGGCCTTGGATGTGGTACCGGCAGATTTACTGCAATCAGTAGAAGTGTCTAAGACCTTAACCCCAGATATGGATGCCGACTCGTTAGGTGGGGCCATTGAGGTAAAAAGTTTATCCGCATTTGACCGCGATGATAGCTATTTTAATGTCAGTGCTGAAGGCTCTTACGATGAGCTTACCGATAACACCAACCCAAAACTTGCTGCCAGTTACAGTGATATTTTTGATGACCGATTTGGTGTGGCTGTTGCAGCGAGTTGGTACAACCGCGATTTCGGCTCAGACAACGTAGAAACTGGTGGTAAATGGGCATTTGATGAGCCTGTATTGCTAGAAGAGGCGGAACAACGAGACTATCAAATCAATCGCGAGCGCATTGGGTTAGGAGTGAATTTTGATTTTCGCCCCAATGACAACAACGATATGTATTTACGTACGCTTTATAGTCAATTTGATGATACAGAAACCCGGAACGGCAATGAAATTGCTTGGGAAGATGGTGTTGAAGTCGGTGGCAGCGGCGATGTAGAAGCAACCCGCTCTTTAAAGGCCAGAAGTGAAGATCAGGCCATAGGCTCTTTAGTGTTTGGCGGTCAATCACGCTTTGACAAATGGACGGTCGATTATCAAACCAGTTGGAGTCGGGCGACTGCAGATAAGCCACGTCATATTGGTGGTGCAGATTTTAACGGTGAATTTAGTGATGTAGCCGTTGATGATACTCAAATCCCTAAAGTGACGGCTAGCGAAGCCTTCTATCGCGCTGATCAATATGAAATAGATAAAGTTGAAATCGCCGAGTCGAGCGCTGTAGATACGATGATTTCAGCTCAATTTGATTTGAGTAAACGCTGGCTGATAGACGAGCTGCCTATTGAAGTGAAGTTTGGTGGCAAGTACACAGGTCGTAGTAAAGAGAATCGTGAAGATATTTGGATTTACGAAGATTTCTCTGAGCAAGGCATTGCCGATGATGAGCTGCTAATGAGTGCTTATGCCGGCCCAGAACCCGATTACAATCTAGGGCGCTTTGGCCCATCGATTGATGCGGCGCCCGTTTGGGCATTGGTTAATGGTATGGACGCAGAGTCTGCCAAAGATGAGATTGAATCAACCATTAATGACTTTGATATTGATGAAGACATCAGTGCTGCATACTTGATGGGGCATATCGATATCGATCAGTTACGGCTGTTGGCGGGGGTACGATTTGAACATACCGACCTGCACACCAAAGGTTTTGGTTTTGATGAGAGCCAAGATGAGTTTTTTGCCAGCGAAACCGACAGAGATTACCAGCATTGGTTGCCTGGGGTACATCTTAACTACAAATACAGTGACAACACCGTACTTAGAGCGTCGTGGAGTAACACGATTGTCCGACCAACTTTTGGTCAGCTAGCACCGGGTTATCTGATAGAAGTGGACGATGATGAGTTAGAAGCCAGTTTTGGTAACCCCGATCTTGAAGCGTTAGAGTCAATGAACTGGGACTTAAGCATTGAGCACTATATGGGCGGCTTAGGTGTGATATCTGCTAGTGGTTTCTATAAAGATATTAGCAATTTTATCTATGAAGCCGACCTAGGAGGTTATGGCCAATATCAAGATTTTGATAAAGCCAATACCTTTACCAATGGTGATGATGCCAACATCACCGGGGTTGAGCTGACCTACGTACAAGAGTTTGGTTTTATGCCGGAAGGTTGGCGCGGGCTGATTTTTACCAGTAATTTCACCGTAAGTGATTCCTCAGCCACTATCTCTTGGCAAGATGACGGTAAGCAAAGCCGTGATATCCCGCTGCCGAGCCAGTCTGAACTTACTGCCAATGCGTCATTTGGCTATGAAAATAGTTATGTCAGTGTACGTTTATCTGCTGCCTATAAGTCCGAATACTTAATAGAAGTGAGCGAGCTCGATGACGCTAATTTCGATATCTACCAAGATGCGCATACGCAATGGGACTTTGTGGCCAAAGGCTATATCACTGAAAATTTCACAGTTTATTTTAAAGGAATAAACCTTACCGATGAGCCTTACTACGTCTATACCGGCCAGTCGCGCTACAACGCCCAATATGAGGAGTACGGCCGTACTTTTCAGTTAGGCATTCAGTACATCAATATGTAAGGCCAAGTTATGAAAACAATAAATAAATACATAAAAAATAGCTTACTCATTTTAAGTGCAAACAGCCTTTGGCTGAGCGGTTTTTATAGTGGTGAGACCATGGCTGCTAGTGCGGTTAGCCAAGCCTCAATACCGGTGGGCCCTGTGGCTGGCAGCCAAGCCGCAAAGTGGCGTGACCATTGGTTGTTCGTCAGTGAAAAGTCTGGTCTGACGTTAGTCGATAACGAGCTTAAGCAGCTAGTGCCGGGCCAGTTTGAGTACCTCGACACTTGGGGAGATATTGCATTGACCTACGATATGCAAGTAGACCAAGTACAAGGGATCAAGCTTGATATCAATAACATGCAACGTTTGGCGCTGTTGCCTAAGCGGCAGATCCAGATAGATTGGCTCTGTTTACAACCAAGGGCTGCCGACAACAACTTATATGCATGGATTGGCAATGAAGAGGGCCAAGCTGAGCAGTGGTTACTCATGAGCAACCAGCAATGGCAGCCGCAGTTACTACGCAGTTTATCGGTGGCGATGGGTGCGTTAACGTGTACTGTAGATAGCAATACTGAGCAGTTATACGTAGTTGAAAATCAACACGGTGTTTGGCAATACCCGGCGGCGCCAAATAGTCCCGCCGAGGGAAAACTGGTATTGCAACAAAACGATAATGCCTTTACCGACATTAGCCAGTTTGGCGGCAAAGTACTGTTAAGTGATAGTACAGGGCAAATATTTAACCTCTCAGGCAAGCGATTGTTTACCCCCAAGTTGGACCATGATGAGGTAGAGAGTTTCGCTATTGATGGTAGCCAAGTTACCTATCTCGTTGATGCTGACAAGCGTTATTATCAAGCGCAATGGGCCTTCTCGCCCGAGCCAAAGTCATTGAAGGACGTGATTGGTGAAATCCCAACCCAAGTTGAAAGCGCGATAGCAGACCGCGCTGGTGATACCATGGATGACCCCGCCATTTGGGTACATCCAACCAACCCGAGTCAAAGTCGCATATTGGGTACCAACAAACGCTGGGGACTATTGAGCTTTGATATGCAGGGTCAGCAGGTGCAGCAGCTAGCTGCGGGGCGTGTCAATAATGTTGATATTCGCCAGCGGGTTAAATTAGGCGGCCAATACCGTGATATTGCGGTTGCTAGTAATCGAGACCGCAATAGCCTGAGTATTTTTGAAATTGACCCGCAAGGTCATCTAACTCAGCTGGTGGAGCAGGCAACCAGCCTAACTGACATTTATGGATTGTGCTTGTATCAACCCGATGAAGGCAGCTTGTACGCATTTGCTAATGATAAATCGGGCGCGATAAGCCAGTTAGCACTGACATGGGACAAACACCACCTGAAAGCCCAACAAGTACAACAGTTTAAGGTGCCTACGCAACCAGAAGGTTGTGTGGCGGATGATCAAACCCAGCGGCTGTTTGTTGGCGAAGAAAATGCGGGTATATGGCTGTTTGATCTTAGTGGTTCACAGCCACAAGGCGAGATGATTCTCGCTGCTGGTGGGCCGCTAGTGGCAGATATTGAAGGACTAGATATTTACCACCAAACCCAAAATCACAGCTATTTAGTGGTATCGAGCCAAGGTAATGATAGCTATGTGCTTTATGATGCCCAGCCACCGTTTGACTTTGTTGGACGCTTTCGTATTGGTGTGAACGGCCAGCAGGGTCATGATGGTAGTGCTGAAACCGATGGACTGGCGGTGACCTCTAGCGCGGTGGGGGCAGGTGTATGGTCTGAAGGCATGTTGGTCGTGCAAGATGGGCGCAACCGTTTACCCGATGAGCATCAAAATTTTAAATGGGTACCTTGGCGGATGGTGCAGCAGCAATTGGCGTTACCATCTAAGCCCTAATAAGGTTGTTGGGTGGTGAGTGTGTTGGTGTTACTCCTTGTCTCAGGTAAGCTAATAACTAAGACAGTGAAGCGATTGCAGCAAGGAGTAGCCCGTGTCCATAACCAAACAATTGGCCCTTTTCATTGATGTGGTGCAGCAAGGCTCATTTACTAAAGCGGCTGCGCTGCACAATATGGACAACTCTGCACTGTCAAAAAAGATAAAGCTGCTTGAAGCCAAGTTAGGCGTCCAATTGCTGAATCGTTCGACGCGCTCTTTTGCCCTAACGCCAGCAGGTGAAGAGATACTCGCTCAGGCGCACATCTTAGTTGATACTTTAGATCAGATTAATAGCATTGCCGACTCCTATCAGTCCCAACCTAAAGGCATACTGCGGATCACCTCGCCAGTGTACTTTGGCCAGTTGTATCTACAGCCGATTATTACTCAGTTTATGCAGCGCTATCCGCAAGTGAAGATTAGTTTAATCCTCGACGATAAAAAAGCAGATATCATTGGCGATCATTTTGATCTGGCGTTTCGGATGGGCAAGTTAGCCGACTCCAATCTGATTGCTAAAAAAATTGCTGATACCCACTTCGCCATTGTTGCCTCACAAGGGTTCATTGAAAAGTATGGGCTGCCGCAAACCCCTGATGAGCTCGCGCAGTTGCCGGCGGTGGTGTACAGCAATAGCGATTTTAGTTTAGATTTATTACGCATTAGCGAGCAACCACACGGTGAGGTGTTTAAGAACTATCGCATGCGCGGTAATTTGAAAATGAGCGATGTTAGCGCATTGGTTAGTGCGGTCAGTGATGGCATGGGCTACACCATGTTAGATTTGTCTAACCTGTACCAAAGTGCCGATGAGCTCGGGCTAGTACCGCTGCTGACCGACCATGTACTGTCTAATCTCGATCGGGCTATTTACGCTATTTATCCCCACCGTAAACAAACCCTGTTGGTAAAAGAGTTCGTCAACGCCGTGGTCGAATACATAGGTACGCCGCCTTTATGGGAGCGTCATGTTGACAACTATGGCCAGCTTTACCGTTAAATTGATTACTACGCCACTCATCAATTGTTGCTATTATTGCAATAATTAGTGTTGTGATTAGGCGCCTGCATGCAAACTCGATCGGATGATTTAGATATTTTACTGGCCGTTGTCGATGCCGGAGGCTTTTCTGCTGCCGCCAAAGCGCTGGATATTCAGGTGGCTAAGGTATCGAGGTCGGTCAGTCGTATTGAACAGCAGCTTAATGTGACTTTACTTAACCGCACCACTCGACGCCTTGAATTAACAGAAGAGGGTCGCCAATTTGTGGCGCGGATACGAGTTGGGCTGAGTGCTATCCAACAGGCGGAAGATGAGCTTAGCCAGGTTAAACCTCAAGGGCGACTGCGTGTGGATGCTGCCAGCCCGTTTGTATTGCATCAATTGGTGCCGCTAATCACCGAGTTTCGTCAATGTTATCCTGATATTGAGTTGGTACTCAGTAGCAGCGAAGGGTTTGTCGATCTCATCGAGCAGCGCACCGATGTCGCTATTCGTATAGGCCAGTTGGCAGATTCCACCATGCACGCTAGGGCGCTGGGTCAAAGCTTGCTTTATATTGTTGCATCGCCCACATACCTTGCGCGTCAGGGTGTACCGCAAACCGCGGCTGAGTTGGCAAACCATCAGCTCATTGGTTTTAGTGGTGCAGCCATATTAAATCGCTGGCCGCTAGCGGGTATGGAGCCTATTAGTCCCTGTATTTCCTGCAGCAGTGGCGAAACGGTCAGCCAGCTTGTGCTTGCCGGTAACGGGATTGGGTGTTTATCGGGCTTTATGGTCAAGCGGCATATTGCCAGTGGTGAGCTGGTGGCCCTATTCGAATCGCAAAAACTGACCCAAACAGGGAGAGAGCAGGTCAACGCCGTGTATTACAAAAGCTCTACTGTGGCCAAAAGGGTCAGTGTGTTTATTGATTTTATCGAGACACGTTTAACACTGTAATCGGCCTTATTATTGCATTTTTCACAAAAATGATTTGTTGTTATCGCGCTCAATATCTCGTCAATAGCTTGCTATGATGGCGACATAAATTGATGAGGCAATAATCATGACCGATATTTTTTCTGCGATAAACCTAGGCGCAAGCCAGCTTCAAAACCGTATTGTTATGGCGCCGATGACTCGCTCTCGTACTGATCAGCCTGGAGATGTGCCTAATGAGATGATGGCGCGCTATTATGCGCAGCGTGCTTCGGCAGGACTTATCATTACCGAAGGCGCACCCGTTTCAGCAGTGGCACGCGGTTATTCGCTTACCCCTGGGATCTATACGCAGGCGCACATTGATGGCTGGAGAAAAGTGACCGATGCTGTGCATGCCAAAGGCGGCAAGATTTTTATTCAGTTATGGCATGTTGGGCGTCGTAGCCACAGCATTATTGCAGGAGAGCAGCCAGTTGCAGCGTCTGCGATAAAGGAGCCCGATCAAGTTTATGGGCCATTGCCTGAAGGCGGTTTTGGTATGATCGAAACCGAAGCACCAAGGGCAATGACCTTGGCTGACATTGCACAAACACAGGCAGACTTTGTACAGGCTGCTCGCAATGCGATGAAGGCTGGCTTTGATGGTGTCGAACTGCATGCTGCACACGGTTATCTATTCGATACCTTTATGCGAAGTAGCAGTAATGTACGCCAGGACCGATATGGCGGTAGCCAAGATAATCGTATGCGCTTTTTATTGGAAACCCTGCAAGCTGTGGTAGATGAAATTGGTGCTGACAAAGTGGCTGTGAGAGTGTCACCTCACGTTAAAGAGGGCTCAAGCCAAATTGATACTGAGATTGCCGATTTGATTGTCAACGCCTTGGATAAAATGCTGCCAATGCAATTGGCCTATGTGCATTTTTCAGAAAATATAGGCACCTATGTGCCAGTACCAGACAGCTTTCGTCAACGAGTGCGGCAGGTGTACCCCAATAAGATCATGGTGGCGGGTAAGCTGACTAACGCATCGGCACAAGCATTACTGGATGCCGGCTATGTTGATTTAGTGGCATTTGGTACCCCTTCCGTGACCAATCCCGATTTAGTGGCACGTTTTCAACATGGCTGGCCACTCACGGAATTTGATGCCGACGCACGTTTAAGTTTGTATGGTGGCGGCGAGCAAGGTTATACCGATTACCCCACCTATGTCCCCGATGCGCATTGCGTGACTGCTTAGTCAGTATGTCTACTGCGTTGACTGTTTGATATCAAGAACGAAACTGTGACACTAAGCGTTAATGCACTTGGGGTCACAGTTTTAAACACTAGTTTCTATCCCTTATTAAATGCTTGATAGTCGTCACTATTATTTCCCCTGTATATGGTATATCTGCAACGTACTAATAATAAAAAGGGTGGTGAACAATGTTTTATATCCATATGTTGTTGCTGTTAGCCGTCATCTTTGTCGGTATTCGGCATGGCGGAATTGCATTTGGCTTGTTAGGGGGCTTGGGGGTTTCGGTACTGGCGTTTGTGTTTGGTATTGCACCGGGCACACCGCCTATCAGTGTGATGCTGATTATTCTTGCTGTTGTGGCCGCATCCGCAACACTTGAGGCAACTGGCGGCCTGAAGCTACTGGTTAAGTTTGCCGAAAAGCTATTACGTAAGCACCCAGAACACATTGTATTTCTAGGCCCGCTTTGTACTTATTCTCTGACAGTACTGGTGGGAACGGGTCACTCAGTTTATCCATTACTGCCTGTCATTTACGACGTATCTTATAAAAAGGGCATTCGCCCTGAACGCCCGCTGGCCATTGCCACAGTGGCGTCGCAAATGGGGGTCACGGCTAGCCCGATTGCCGCCGCCGCAGCGGTGGTCATTGCCACGGCAGTCGATAACCAGCTTGATATCGGTTTGATTGATGTCTTGATGGTGACCATCCCATCAACCCTAATAGGTGTGTTGGTTGCGTGTACTTGGAGCCTTAAACGCGGTAAAGATTTGGACAAAGATCCTGAGTTCCAAGCACGACTACAGGACCCTGAGTTTAAAGCTGCTTTGCTGGATCCAGAGTCCAACAGCGGCGACAAAGAAGAAACTGATTCAACTGCCAAAAAAGGTCTGACGGTTTTCTTACTCGGTATTCTGTCAGTGATTATCATCGCGTTATTCAGTAAACAACTGCTACCCGAAGGCGTGAAAATGTCGGTGGCTATTCAGTTTATGATGTTGTCTGTGGGTGGCATCATCTTGCTGGCAACCAATATCTCACCGAAGAAAATTGCCACTAGTAATGTGTTTACAGCCGGTATGACAGCGGTAATTATCATTTTTGGTATTGCCTGGATGAGTGACACCATTATCGGTCATCATAAATCTTACTTGGTAGAATCTGTCAGTGACATCGTTGCGGTTTACCCGTGGACGTTTGCTATTGCGATGTTTGTGGTGTCGGTATTCTTAAAAAGTCAGGCAGCGGTATTAACCATTATGCTTCCGCTGGGCTTCTCTTTGGGAATTCCACCCGCGGTGTTGATTGGTGTACTACCGGCTTGTTATGCCTACTTCTTCTTCCCATTCTACCCGAGCGATCTTGCGGCTATCAGTTTTGACCGCAGTGGTACCACACGTATAGGTAAGTATGTGCTCAACCACAGCTTCTTGGTGCCGGGCTTTATTGGCGTCGTCACCGCTACGGTACTGGGCTACTTTATCTCTATCACCTTTAACTAACCTCGTATCGCTGCTAATTGTACTCATGCTAGTCAATTAGCAGCGGCCACTTACCTGCGGCCCTATTTTAAGCCATATTGGCGAAGTCTCTCGGTAAATTATAGCGATATCCTCTGCTGCACATAGCTTTTATTGCAGGGCTCAGGCACACTTCATTAGCACACTGACAAGTACGTCAGCATTCTTGCCTGCAAATGGAGTCTCACCGTGAAAAAAGCCATTGTCGCCGTTCTAATCGCCTTATTGTTGTTATTGGGCGTGGTTGTTTATTGGGTACTGAATAATCTTAATGGGATAGTCCAAACACAGGTGGAGAAGCAGGGCACGCGCTTGCTGCAAACACCGGTGACATTGGCGAGCGTTGATTTACAAATGCTTAAGGGCTTTGGTGCTCTTGAGGGCTTTGCAGTGCAAAATCCTAAGGGCTTTAGTGATAATGCGGCACTGGCATTTCAACAAATCAAATTGGATATTGAAACCAGCAACTTTAGTACCCAAGAAGTGCTCATCAACCAAGTGTTAATTTCTGGCCCTAGTGTTAGGTTTGAGCTGGCCGCCGACGGCAGCAATAACCTGCAGGCGCTGAAAAACAATTTGGCACAGCAGTTACAGTCATCACCGAGCAGTACTAAACAAGCAGAGCCCGCCAACCAATCTGAGCCACCTAGCCCCTCTGAATCATCTGGTAAAGAAGCGTTGATTGCAGTTAAACAAGTGAAAGTTGAGGGCGTGAGTTTGACGGTCGACTTAACGGCGGTTGGCCAGCAAAGCTATCAGGTCACCTTACCCACCTTTATGGCTGATGCTGTTGGCTTTCCGCACGGTCTGCCTGCCGATCAGGTGGGAGCTGCCATTGTGCAATCAATGTTGGATAACATGATTAAACAAGCCAAGAAAGAAGCTGAAAAGCAGTTAAAAGAGCGCGCTAAGCAGGAATTGAAGCAACGAGCGGATAAAGAGCTCGGTGGCTTACTCAATAAGCTAGGTGGCGGCTAATAGCCGCTAGCTGGCGAATTTAGCTTTAACTTTGGTATTTATCAAACCAAATGCCGGCGCTTTATGCTAGATTGACCGGCATTAGTGCAACAACAGCAAGTTTGAAAGGATATAACGACATGAGCAAAGCGAAAATCGGTATCGTTACTGTCAGTGATAGAGCGAGCGCAGGCGTATACGAAGACATTTCAGGTAAAGCGATTATTGATGTACTAAACGAGTACCTGACGTCGGAATGGGAACCGGTTTATCAAGTTATCCCTGATGAACAAGATGTCATTTCGGCTACTTTAATTGATATGGCTGACAACCAAAACTGCAGCCTGATTGTGACAACCGGTGGCACAGGACCGGCTAAGCGCGATGTGACTCCAGAAGCAACTGAGGCAGTGTGCGATCGTATGATGCCAGGGTTTGGTGAGCTTATGCGCGCCGAGTCATTAAAGTTTGTACCGACGGCTATCTTGTCTCGACAAACTGCTGGCCTACGTGGTGATTCACTGATTGTTAATTTACCCGGCAAGCCTAAATCGATTCGTGAATGTTTAGATGCGGTATTCCCAGCGATTCCCTACTGTATTGATTTGATGGACGGCCCATTTTTAGAGTGTGATGAGTCTGTCATTAAGCCTTTTAGACCTAAGGCCAAATAGTTAACGATTGAATCAGTTAATTTCACTAGAAAAAACCAGCTTCGGCTGGTTTTTTTGTTTGAGGGCTGTATTGGCGTCACCCTAAGTTAAATGTTGTATTCCCCTAAAACAGCAGGGTGTGTCGCTACCAAGTTTAGAGGCCTTTTTTGACGATTTGATAAGCACTGAATCCGGTAAACAGCAATAGACTTGGAATGGCGACCAGATGGGCAAAGATATTGGGTTCGGTGCTGAAATGTAACCACAGTAGTAAGCTCCAACTGGCAACAAGATAAATCAAACTTAGGCTGATATGGGTGTGACTCTTGTTCATAGTATGTGTCCTTACAAAGTACTTCAAGGTGATAACCACAGTATAAAAACTAGACATTATTAAAATAAGTGTCATTATTGACAAATATAAAGTCAATAGTGACATTGTGGGGCAGCCAGTGAAAAAAGTGTATATTTTAGCGGCCGGTAATGTGGTTGCTGGTGGAATAGTCGGCTTTCTAGATGTGTTTAGCTTTTGTAATAGCTACCTGAAGCGGGTTGATCCTGAAGTCACTGAAGATCTGTTCCATTGCCATGTGATAAGCCATGATGGCCAGCCGGTAACCACTAATCAAGGCTTTCAAATTCCAGCCAAAGCGTTGGCAACCCCTGAAGAGATAACCGCTGCCGATGCGGTGATCTTGGCATCATCATTTGTGACCAATCGAACCGAATTCCAAAGTTATTTAAATGATTTTGAACCGCTATTTGCACCATTGCGTTTGTTCTCTGCCACCGAAAAGCCTTTGGCTGCATATTGTTCTGGCACATTAATGTTAGCCGCATCAGGGTTACTGGCTAACCGGCGGGCCACAACGGTTTGGTGGCTAAATGAGATGTTTGAACGTAACTTTAAAGATGTGAATTTGTGCATGGATACTTTAGTGGTGTCCGATGGTCATATTCATACCGCAGGCGCGACTACCTCGAACTTGAGTTTAGCCCTGCATTTGGTGAGTATTTTAGCGGGCGAACAGCTCGCTCAACAGATGGCCAAAATCTTACTTATTGATCCTAACCGTTGCTCACAGCAGCCATTTATGACCATGGCGATTAATCCTGAGCAGCACCAAGATGAGCTGATTAAGCAGATCCAACACTGGATGCAGCAGCATCTGAATCAAAATTGGTTATTGGATGATATTGCCAATAAGTTTGCCGTTGGCAAGCGCACCTTGATTAGGCGCTTTAAAAAGGCGGTTAACGAAACCCCCGCCAGTTATATGCAGCGACTGCGGGTGGATGAAGCCAAGCGGTTGCTTGAAACGACTGAATTGGCCATTGAGCAAATTGTCGAGCGCGTGGGCTATGAAGATGTCAGCTCATTTCGTAAGCTGTTTATCCAATTGACGAGTTTAACGCCACGCGCTTATCGGCAAAAATTTAATACTCATACCTGCTGCTAACTGGGTTTGGAAACCGAGTGGTATTGAATTTATAGTGCGTTGATCCGTTGCTTGAGATCGTAACTAGGTTCAGTGACGATTTTCTCTAATACGGCAACTCGCTCCTGTAGTTGACGGTTTTGTTGTTGCAGCAGATCGATTTCGCTGTTTTTAATATCGCCGTGAGAAACCCGCTTTGTCCTCAGGTAATATTTGAAGACTTCACTAAAAGTCGCACTAACAATAAATGCCAGCATGATGATCATTACGAGTGTTTGTTTATCCATGTCGAACTCCTTATTGTGTCGATTTGATATTGCCACTTAAGCACTTTTGGGCTTGGCGTATTTCTCTGCGACTTTGCCTGTCACCGCCCAGATTAGTACAGCTCCCCAAGCGATAAATGATAATCCCGCAGGAATACAAGCCAGTAAAATGAGTTTGAAGTGTTTGCGATTAAAAAACAGCGCCAGCACTGCGGGTAAGAACCATAATGTGATTGCTATGGCACCGACCATGGCGATAAACGCGTAGTTTTCGCTGGCGAACAGAGTTGATAAATATTCCATTTTTGATTGTCCTTTGTTGTGATAGTTGGCCCCATACACTTAGTGTTATGGGGCGGCGTAATTTATAAGCCGAAAACAATTTTTTCGCTTTTAAGGGATTTTTCCATTCCAAATGTCAGTGCAAAGGCGATGGCTAGCGTAGATGCCGATGACAATAACAGTTGCAACATAGGGATCTCCTTGCCTTTGATGAACGCAATTAGCGCCTGCATCTGCCCTGAAACGGGTAGCCATTGCATCGTATCTGGGGCGATGTTATAGCTCGCTGCGAGCGACAGCATCATAGGCACGACGAGCACGATGGTGAGATAGGATTGTGCCTCTTTAAATGATTTGGCCATAAACGATACAAACAGTTGTAGTGCTGCCGCCATTAGCGCGATGGGTAAGCTCACAATCAGCATCAATGCAATAAACTCAGGGGTTAAGTTGACGCTAAAGCCCAGCTCCTGCCACGGCACAAAACCATAAGCAATTTTGGAGATCACTAAGGTCAGCAGTAGACCTAACATGGCGAAGACAGTGACGGCGGCCATTTTAGCCCACACAATTTGTCGTGTGGTCACCGGGTGACTCAGCAGCAGTGCTAACGAGTTACGTTCACGTTCGCCCGCTGAAGTGTCGATGGCTAAGTTCATGCCTGAAATGAATACGGCATATATCATCATGAAGGTCGCCACGCCCAGAATCATGCCACCTTTAGAATCAGCGGTTGCCTGATCTTCCACATTAACTTTGATAGGCTGTACAACTTTAGGGTCAATGCCGCGAGCAATCAGGCGCAAGCTGCCCATTTCGGCGCTGTATAGCTGTAAGCTTTTCTCTAAGCGGCGAATCGATGATTGTAACTTTTCGTCAGAGTTATCTGCGCTAAGCGTGAGCTCAGCTGGCAAACCTTTCGCCATATTGCTGGCATAGTCTTCGCTAATGCTCAGTACGATATCTTTGCGGCTGCTATCATCAATAGACGTAATATCATTACTGGCTAAAAACTTGACTAAGTCTGGGGCCCGCTCTGAGTGCTCAATGTTGATATTGAGGGCATCTGGACTGGTAACTTGGCTTATCAGCAACATAAACATGCCGCACATCATTAATGGCGCACCTATCGCATAATAAAGCCCGGCCATGACTGAGCGCTTATCACGTGCTGCGTCGGTTAATTCCTTTTTTAACATGGTACGTATTTGCGCTATCATGCCGCGATTCCCTCGTCTGTGCCGATTAATTGAATAAAGGCATCTTCTAGCGATGCTTTGCCTGTTTGCTGACAGAGTTCGTCAGGGCTACCGACCGCAACGACTTTGCCGTCTGCCATAACAATGACCTGATCACACAGTGCTGCCACTTCTTGCATCACATGGCTGGAGAACAGCACACAATGACCTTGCTGCTTTAAGTCGCGCAAAATATCACGTAGTACGCGGGTACTCATCACATCTAAGCCGCGAGTCGGCTCGTCGAGTATGATATTAGTGGGTTCATGCACAATGGCTTGAGCCAAGGCGGTTTTCATTCTTTGACCCTGTGAAAACCCTTTGCATTTACGGTCAGCAATATCGTTCATGTGCAGCTTATCTAAGACTTTTGCAGCCGCCTGTTTGGCTTGCTTGCCACTTAAACCGTTGAGTTCAGCAAAGTAGCGAATATATTCCCTTGGCGTGAGGCGCTCATATAGGCCAAATGGATCCGGAAATAAACCCAGTTGCTGCTTGGCTTCTATGGGGGATTTCGCCACATCAATACCGTCTATTTCGGCATGGCCAGCATCGGGTTTCAGTAATCCAAAAACCGTACGTAGGCAGGTCGTTTTTCCCGCGCCATTAGGACCGAGCAATCCGGTTATTTGGCCATCTTGAGCACTAAAACTTAAGTCATTGAGTGCTTGTACATCACCAATGCGTTTAGATAGGTTGGCTACTTTAATCATTGCTCGCTCCTTGGGCATCGTTGGCGGCGGTGGTTGTCTCGACTGTGCTGGCATTAAGGTAAAAGTTACGGCTGACATCGCGGCTTAAGCACTCGCTATCGAGTTGTGCTACATCTCTACTGTTTACCAAGTCTGCTATTAGGTTGTTGGCGCAAGATTGATGTGCGACACCATGGGTAGCGTAGGGAGCTATTAGGTGAGTTGCGTTGGTCATCTTCTCCATGGCCAGTTCTGCCCAGCTTGGTGGCGTGGCAGGGTCATTTTCTCCTGACAGAAGTAAGGTCGGGATGTCACTCGCGATGGCATCGCTAAAATCTTCACTGACTGCCGGCATATTCCAAATTGGGCAAGACTCATCAAAGCCGATTAACATCTGCTCGCCAAAGTAGTTGCTTTGTAATTGCTGACGCATCGCATCATCAAGCCTTGGCCAATCTTCGCCACAGACGACAGAAGAGTGCATACCCATAGCTAAGCCGATGCCATCCATGTTGAGTGCATACAAGCCTAGAATGGGCTGGAAGTTGTCTTGTGCAGCTTGGTTAATGGCATAGGGCAGAAGTGCGCGAATGTTAGCGCCATACATAGCCATTCTTATTGCACCCATGAATTTAGAACGGGTGAGAAGCAGTTCACTTGCTTCACCAGTAAGCGGGTGACGCGTCGTGGTGGTAATAGCGGCTTCGGCCAAGCGACTGTCTACTTTGGCAAAGTCTGCGGCTAGTGTAGGGAAGGACTGCTGGCAAAGTGGCGTTGTTTGGCATTCATCAAGCAGTATTTGTGTTGCTCGCTCAATGGCGTCACCAATGGCGACCACACTTTGTTGCATCGGGACCACACCGTCCAGGGTCACGGTTTCTAGCACCTGTGGATAGTGGCGCATATACAATTGCGCCATACGGCTACCGTAAGAAATACCATAAAGATGAAGCTTGCTATAACCCAAATGCTGACGGACAGCCTCAAAATCTTTAAGTGCACTTTCACTGCCGTATTGAGTGATGTCTGCGGTTTGCTCATCTAAACAGTGCTGTGTGGTTGCGGCAATATCAATGCTTTCATCATTGAGTGCCAAACCGGCTTCAAAGCCTTCACCTTCACAATTAAGAGGGTTAGAACGGCCAGTTCCACGCTGATCGATTAGTAAAATGTCGCGGTATTGGCGTACCTTACTAAAAACTTTGTCAAAGTAAGCGGCGTTATCAATGGCAGATTGGCCGGGGCCGCCTGCTATCGCCAAAAATGCCTCTGCACCAAAGTTTGATTTAATCGCTGGCAACACAGTGTAATGAATGGCGATCTGCTTGCCTTCAGGTTGTTGATGATTCTCTGGTACCAATATCGAGCCGCAGCGAACCTGTTCTGACAAGCCTGTTACGTAACAAGCGTGCTGGGCTTCTGGTTGCGGTACTTCTGTATTGGCCATAGCTGCAATGGGGAAGCTATAGCTACTTAGGGCAAGTACAGCTGGCAAAATGGTTTTTAGTGCCAGTCGATATTTGGGTTGTAGGCTCGTTGTCTGCCGTGTTGGGTCGAGTGTTCCATCAAACATGATACTTATTCCTTTGTTGAAATTTCTTGTATCTGTGGTAATTTAAATAGTGTATCGGTGTATCAATGTATTAATACAGTAATTAAAGGCTAATGTTAGAACAACTAAATGTCAACCCCAGTAGTGGCGAACCCATTTATCGCCAATTAAACGAACAGATTATTCGTTTGATTGTGGGCGGCCAATGGCAAACGGCGCAGGTATTGCCTTCTGTTAGGCAGATTGCCGAGCACCTTGCCGTCAACCCGATGACAGTTTCCCGCGCGATTCAAATGCTGGTAGAACAAGGCTGGCTTGAGCGCCGCCGTGGGCAGCCGACACGCGTGGCAGAACGGCAAACAGACGTCGACAGCGATAGCACTGAGCTACTTACACCTCAACTGCAAGCATTAATCGCCCAAGCTAAACAGCTGGGTGTATCAATTGAACAGCTACAAGATGCGTTAACAAAACACTGGAAGTAACCCAAATTACTATTGGTAGGTCAGGCAATGGAGATGAATGTGGAACCAATTTTAGCCTTTAAGAGTGTAGTCAAACAGTTCGGTGATACCACGGCTATTGATAATCTCTCTATTGAACTTCACTCGGGGATGGTTGTGGGATTGCTGGGGCAAAATGGCGCGGGCAAGTCCACCTTGATGCGTTGTGCATTGGGTATTTTACAGATTGACCAAGGCTGCGTTGAAGTGATGGGTGAGTCGGTGGCCAATATTGCCTCTGCCACTAAGTCACAACTGGGTTATGTGCCACAGCAACCGTTTGGCTATGAAGGCTTTACCGTTGAAAAAGCGCTGAGTTTGCATAGCTCTTTTTATCCGCAGTGGGATATCGCATTAGAACAAGATTGGCTGCAGCGTTTTGAGCTGGATGGGACCAAGCAGGTCCAACGTCTATCTGTGGGTCAACGACAATCGCTAGCACTGATCATGGCGATGGCTTATCGCCCCAAATTATTGATCCTTGATGAGCCTGTTGCCAGCCTTGACCCCATTGCCAGACGCCGCTTTATGGCTGATCTATTTGATTTGGCGCTAGATTCCGGTTCAGCCGTGTTATTTTCATCGCATATCACATCAGATTTAGAGCGAGTCGCCAGTCACTTGGCGTTGATCAAAGCCGGCAAGTTAGTCCTATTTAAGGAGATGGATAGCATTCGGGAGCAAGTTAAATTACTCAAACTGGCCTCCGGGCACGCGTTGCCGGACTCTTTTAATGTACTGAACCGCTGCGGAGACAGCGTGTTGGTGGACAATTACCTGCGGAGCTTCAATGATGATGCCGCAGTACAAAGTAGCGAATCGGTCAGCTTAGAGCAGCTGTTCATGGAGTTACACCGATGAATAGTTTGGCGCCATTGAAAGGCATGATGCGATTCTGGTTTTTTGATGTGGGTAGTGCCAGCTTTTTAGGTGTGGCGCTAATGGCGTTAGTCATGATTGTGGTAGCACCTTTGCTAGCACCCGACAAAATTAATGATTTCAGCATCATGCTATCCATGATGCAGGTCTCAAGTGCCACTGCGGTGGCATGGCAGTTAATGCGACTCGATGCTACCGAATGGGCTAACTTGGTTCCCGACTACCATAAAAATTTACTCGTGCAGTCCGGTTTCATCATGTTGATATCTAGCTGTTTGGCGATGGTAATAGCCCAGTTTTGGCAGATAGAAAACTATATAACGGAGTTTCTATTGGCGACTCTACTGGGGTTAGCTTTTATTAGTGTAACCCGCAAAAGACCGGCCACTTTTCATATGTCTTTTGTGTTGTTTATCAGTTTGCCTTTTCTACCGGATTTAGCCAGTCACTTACAGCAATATAACGGTTTGCTCGCAGTGGTACTCATGACAGCAAGTATACTGTTATACCGGCAGCTGTCGGCAGCTACGTGGCATGCGGACGCCAGAAGTGTGTATCAAAATGGCTTAGAAATGGGCTGGTTTTGGCTGCCGAATCTAGGCAGTGGCAAGTTGCTCAATCGACTTGAATCGTTTTTGCATCCCTTGAGCTACTTTGTCGGTCCGCTATTGGTGATGGCCTTACTGCTATTGCCGGTCATGACGATTGTTGGCGCGGCTATCGCGGCGGCAATGGGCAGTCAGATGCCTGTGTTATTTTTGTTTTCGCAGTTTATATGTGTGTTGTGCGCCATGGTGCATTGGTGTCGTATTCAGCGTTGGCGCGGGGTAGAAACACTCTATTTATTACCAGGTTTTGATGGCAAACAGGGAATGATCGAGCTGTTTATTCGTGGTCAAAATCGACTGATTGGTATTATTGTAGCGCTAATGGCCGTGACAGCCGCAATCGTGGCGGCGTTTAATAGTGATATTACCTTATTAATGTGGCTTCACTTGGTGATCACGACTTTTGTTGGCAGCGCTTTGCTGCTGGGCTTAGGTTGTTTATCACATCGGGTGCTACATATTTCGCTCGCCATGGCGGTGGTGGTGGTTTATTCGGCCTATTTATCTTATTCCATGTCACAGATGTCGGCTGAGCAGCACTTTTCTCCCTGGATTTTTATTGATGTAGCTTTAGTGTTGCCAGCATGCTTAACACTATGGATTGGAAAGAAAAAACTTTGGTCAGGCGATTTGTTATAAGCTGAATTCGTTGTAGTTTCTGTTGGTGAATAACCCATTGGCAGTGCGCTGAAAAATAGTGCTAAGCGATGTTCTTCGGTTGTTTGTAATACTTTGCGGCAATGGTTAATTCATTTTTGTTGAGTACAATAACATCCTTGTGTTCACAACATGGAAGGAACCATGACAATAGCAATGGCAAATGGACGGCCAACATTCAACTCAAGTACGCGAGCGTTTTTTGATGAGCAACTGAGTCAGCGAATACAATCACAATTAGACACAAAAACGCTCTTTGATAATATCGATGCTATCTCCGGTCTCACAGGTGCGGGTGTTGTTTATATTGATGGTCAGTTCAATATTGTTGAATTACGCCCCTTTGAGCCAGTATGCCGTATTGACCCTGTCAAAATAGTGCTTCGGGAACCGCCTAAAGCGATGAATCAAGCAGCCTTTGCGTCCCACTTGCGGGGGAGTCAAGGTAATATCCGAGAGTCAAAACTCGTATCGGAAGTTGCTGGCACCATATTGAGTTGTGGTGCAGCTTTTATTGGCTGGACTGTCATATTAGGCAGTGGTGCAGCGATTCCGTTAACGGGTGGAACTAGTAGTGTGGTGACTTATCTAGCGGTAGGTGCCGCTTCAGCAAGTGCTTTGCAGTGTGCAAATGGTGGGATACGTACATTCAATGAGTATTCAAAGCCTCAGTTTAATGATTTGCTAGATTCAAATGAGTGGTATCGACAAGCGACAAGGGCACTTGATCTTATCTCTTTAGCTGGAGCGGGTGCCGCATCGGCCTCTATGATAAAGACGATTAAAATGATGCAAGTGGGCACATCTAAGAGCACTTTGCAGATTTTAAAAGGCTTATCTCGACCAGAGAAAAGGCGACTAAATAATGAAATAGCCAGATTAAATTTGCCTGGTGCTTCTGGCCGGATGATTAAATCGTTGAGCAGAAAGGGGCTGATTAAAAAGTATACTGGCACCCAGATAACCCATGCATTTCGTTTACAACTCAAAGATGCGGTTGGTGCATCTTTGAGTTTTTCTGGTAGTGCACTAACCGGTACTGTGAAAGCCTTGGCTATCGGCGTGTACGAAGAGGTCAATGACTAATGAAACCGAGCAATATTCCAAGAAGCGATGATGATATTGTTGGCCTCCTGCCCCCCTTAAAAGCCATTGTTGCCTTTCTATCTTCAACAATGTTGATGATTTTTTCGATTACTACACTTAACTACGTAATTCTTGCGACATATACGAAACTTTCCATTGAGCCTCAACTTGGCTATTTTTTTGGGACAATATTGGTCTTTTGCGGTTTTAATTTCGCGGTGACCCGAGGATCTTTTTTTGCGGCTACCGCATTCAATTACTATATGATTGTTCTTTTTAGCGTGTTTTTACCATCAGTGCTATTTATGGATGCTCAATCGAAACTGCTGCCAATTTATCTTATTGGTATTGTATTTGGTCTACTTACTTTCTATGCGTTAAATAATAAGTACTATCAAGCTTTTGTGCAGTATCAATTTGATGCTGTTGCTGACCAAAAGGAAGCATTGGCAGAGCTTGCAGCAGAACTCGCAGTAGAGGCGGATGCGGATAAGAAGCGCAATCAATTGTAATGTCTTAAATAGTGATGTAGCCGGTAAGATGTAAAGCTTAATTCTGCAGCATGATTGCCGATTGCCTCTGGTGGATTTCCGGTTATTTACCCTATTCCATGTCACAGATGTCGGCTGAGCAGCACTTTTCTCCCTGGATTTTTATTGATGTAGCTTTAGTGTTGCTAGCATGCTTAACACTATGGATTGGAAAGAAAAAACTTTGGTCAGGCGATTTGTTATAACAGCACAAAAGTTGAAAATCTGTGCGGTAGTTAACAGAATTTGAGCAAAAGCTCTTATTTTTAGTGTATGTTAAAGTTAAAATACTAAAAAAACAGGTACACCTGTACGCTAAATAAGGCCTAAACCCATGTCACTCGAGCAATACCACCTAATCCATCTTATTAAACAGCAAAGCCAATCTCTTGGTGATGCCATCGCGCTCGAAGGATTCGAAATGCAAGCTCCTTGGTATCAAGTGAGCTGGACCCAGTTTGATAGTATCAGCACTAAAGTGGCGTTGGCGCTATTGCATTTTGGTGTAAAAAGCCAAGACCGTGTGGCGTTGTTAGCTAACAATATGCCGCAGTGGACCTGTGCTGATATTGGTGCGCTTAAGGCTCGCACTGTTGTTGTACCCATATACCCAACCAGTACTCCTGAGCAGGCTAAGTATATTGTTAATGATGCTGAAGCTAAGGTGATTTTTGTTGGTGAACAGCAGCATTATGATATGGCATGTGAGTTAACTAAAGACTGCCCGAGTTTAGCCCAGATTGTGGTCTTTGACCGCCAAGTAACGTTGCAGGACAACGAAAACCACTGCCATTTTGATGAGTTAATTGCCCGAGAGTTTGCTGCGGACTTGCATTTTGAATTACAAACTCGACTGGATGCAGCCAATTTAGATGATCTGTTAACCCTTATTTATACCTCTGGTACCACGGGCGATCCTAAAGGGGTGATGCTCGATTATCGTAATATTGCATCGGTTGTACGCCAGCACGATAACTTTTTACCATTCACCCCCGGTGATGTGTCGCTTGCGTTCTTGCCACTTAGTCATGTTTTTGAGCGTGGCTGGAGCTTTTATGTCTTGTGTCGCGGTGGCCATAATGTGTACTTGCAAAACCCGATGGAAGCCAAAGAGGCTATCGTAAAAGTACGTCCACATACACTTTGTGTCGTGCCACGCTTCTTGGAGAAGGTGTATAGCGCTGTACAGGAAAAAGTGTCTAAAGCACCGGCGGCAAGGCAGAAACTATTTGCTTGGGCCTTGAATGTGGGTCATCGCCAATCGGAAGTACAGCAAGGACGTCAGCAAGGTTCAGCCTGGCTTAATTTGCAGTGGAAGCTAGCCGATAAACTGGTTTTTAGTAAGTTGAAACAAGTTTTGGGCGGCCGTTTGAAGTTTATGCCTTGTGGCGGTGCAGCACTTGATCCCTCTGTGAGTGCATTTTTCCAAAGCATTGATGTGCCGGTTTTATGTGGTTTTGGCATGACAGAAACCTGCGCCACTGTCACCTGCAACACATTAGAAAACAGAGTGCCGGGCTCGAATGGTAAAACCTTGCCTGAAGTTGAAGTGAAAATTGGTAAAGATGATGAGATTTTAGTCCGCGGTGATACCGTCATGCGTGGTTACTTCAATCGCCCGGAAGAGACGGCAGCTACGTTTGAAAATGGTTGGTTGAAAACCGGTGATGCAGGCCGTTTAGATGAGCAGGGCAACTTGTTTATTACCGATCGCATTAAAGAGCTGATGAAAACTTCTAATGGTAAGTATATCGCGCCGCAACGGGTTGAAGGCACTGTAGGGTGTTGTCCGTTCATTGAGCAGGTTGCCATCGTGGCTGATGCCAAGAACTATGTGACCGCTTTAATTGTACCTGCCTATGAGTCGCTAGAAGCTTGGGCAGAAGAAAAAGGCCTGAAATATGAGTCTCCGTTAGAGTTGTTGCGCCACAGTCATGTGATTGAGCATTTCGAACAACGACTTAAAACGCTGCAAAGTGAGCTTGCGGGTTTTGAAAAAATTAAAAAATTCACTTTACTACCCGAAGCATTTTCTATGGAAGCGGGGTTGATCACGCCCACCATGAAGCTGCGCCGCAAAATGATTTATCATAAGTATGCCAGCGAAATTAGTGCCATGTATCGCTAGGGCATAACAGTGAAAGGGGGATGCATTGCATCCCTTTTTTTATGGCCACCATTTTTTTATATTTAGTCGATAGTAATCTGCTGGGCAGTGGTATGATTTGCTATCGAAAACGTTTCCGACCGACAATAAGGACAATCAAGTGTCAGAATCTTTATTCCAGTTAACCATCCAACCACGATTTAACGAAACCGACGGCTTAGGCCATATCAATAATACTGTGATCCCAGTGTGGTTTGAGGCGGCAAGAGAGCCAGTATTTGAAATCTTTAACCCGCAGCTAGATTTGAGCCAATGGAACTTGATTGTGGCCGGATTTACCATTGCTTTCACCTCGCCAACCCACTACGGCGCACCGGTAGAAGTTAAAACCTGGATTAGCCGTGTCGGCAATAGTAGCTTTGAGGTGACCCAGCAGAGCTGGCAAAATCAAGTGAAAACCGCAGAGGCGCAAACCACTTTAGTTCACTATGATTACCAGCAAAATCGCAGCCAAGCAATTGGTGCTGAAGTTAAAGCTCAGCTACAGGCACTGACTGGTCCAGCATCATAAAAATTTCTGCACATAACTGCAGCTTGCACTAATAACGTAGTTTTGGCTGTTTGCCCATTCGAGCCCTCGTTCTACGAGTTGCTGGGCAACGCCTTGGCCGCGCATGCTGTCGGGGACAAATGTGTGATGAAAATTGATGTTTTGGCCGTTCACTTCATATTGCAGACGAGCCTGGTTTTCAGGGATACCAGCGACAAATTGCTGTTGTGGTTCTTGATGGACTATGGTCAATGAATGCATAACGACTCCTCGCTATTAATCGTCTTGGGAATATTTATGTAGTGCCTCAAGCAGCTGGCCATCTAACACCGCTTTTTGACCTGTTTTAAAGTTAAACATAACCACCAGAGAGCTGCCAATGGTGGTGACCGCTTGTTGGCTTTGACTATAAACATGGTAGTGCATTAAAAATCGATCTGCTTTGATATCACTAATTGATACCCCCACTAGCAGTGTATCGGGAAAAGTTACCGGGCGCTTATAGCGCGCCTGATTCTCGCTAATTACCGGCCCGACTTGGGTGACTTTTAAATCAGCCAGTAAGCCTATTTGATTGAAAAAATCGATTCTGGCGGTTTCAAAATAACGAAAATACACAACATTATTAACGTGTTGTAGTGCGTCCATCTCCCCCCACGCAACGTTAATGGCAGTATGGATGGGGTATTGTTGTTTGAAGTCTCGCATAGATGTAAACGCCTGTTTGAATTTTATTCCAGCGTAACAGGTGCTAGCGCCAGCAACAAGCTTTGTTGGGTTTATGTTGCAAAAGCTCTATTATGGCCCTGTGGCAAAAAACAATAAGAAATGGAATTTTCAAATATGTCTGATCTTTACCGTCGTTTTGGCAGCACGATAAAAGCATTACCTAACCCGTTTAGCTCTACCTGGTATTGGTTTAAAAATGCGATAGGTGCCTTTTTAGATAAATTGACTGTGGCACAAAAGCTGTATTTTTTGGCGTTTGTATTCGTGGTGGGCACTGACACCTTTACATGGGTGGCCATTCTAACTGTGTTGGGTTTAAGTATCGAATTCTGGCCGGTTTTCGAACGCATATGGCACAGCTTAGCTGGTAAGGCGGTACTGTTATTGTTTTACGCCATTGTGGCCAACTTTGCTTTAGGTTGGGCCGCCGGTATTGTTAATGATGTCGCCGGTGTGCCAGCTAGCCACCTTAGTTATACCCATAACATGGCGTTATTGTTATATATCCCTGCTTGGTTTGTGTTAATTACCGCCCTTGCCATATTGGCTATTCAATTAGTGGTGCCGTTTTACTTGATATTGATCTTGATGCTTAAGCCATTAGGTATCACCTTGCCACGATTGACTCAAAATGAGCATTTTCGTAAAACCACTTTGTTGGTTAGGCTAGTACTGGCCTCGACGTTGTTATTTTATTTGGTGTTATATATCGTTCCTGAGATCAATGAAGATGACATTGGTACCAATGTCGAGAACACCATCAATGGTCAAGTAAGCGATATCAACATCGGCATTGATCTGACTGAGCAACTCGCTCCAGGGGATGCAGCGTTACAGCAAGCAGCCCAATTACTTGCAGAAGCGCAAGAAGACGTTAAAGCACAACGGCAGGCTGGAAATTCACTACAAGATGTGGATGCAGAATCTAGCGACCCTTCATTGATAGAAGAGCTGACTAATGGTGTTGTTCAAGTCAGCGAGCCAACGACGACTGACGAACAGCGGCTTGAACTGATAGAGCAACAGGACAATACTCGTGAAAAGTATCAAAAGTTCGTGCGTAAAATGGTCGCGCAATTTGCGTATAATTTAGAGGCCGACAGTAAGTCACGTTGTGAGAAAGCGGAAGAGTCGAAAGTGGTCGAGCTCAATGACTATGAAATATTAGAGATATTTACTGACCGTGATGCCGGCGATGGTTTCCGATTTGAGGTTAAACCTTGCGTGTCTCCAGCATTCCCAGCCATGAAAGCAGGTCAATTTACGACTAATTAGCTGAGACTTAAGTGCGGGCTTTAATACAAACAAGGGCCGTGATGGCCCTTGTTTATTATTGACTACTTGCTAGCTAAGGCTTAGTTCAGCAAAACTGGTAATTTGTGGATGTTCTGCGGTGCGCTGCTTGTCATCGCGCACCATTTGCAGGGTACGCATACCGGCTTCTTGTGCCGCTTTGAGTTCTTCAACAACATCTGAAATAAATAGCACCTGCTTAGGCGCTAAGCTGATAGTGTTGATGATATTGCAATAAGCTTGTTTAAATAGCTTGTTACCGGTACGAGTATCAAAGTGGCCATCAAATTTAGGGGTCAGATCACCGGCATCACTGTGACTAAATAGCAATTGCTGCGCTTCTGCTGAGCCAGAAGAAAAGCTATATAAACGCACATTTTGGCTTTTGATTGCGTCGATAGCATCGATAAAGTCAGGGTAAATATGGCCGGTAAACTCGCCTTTAGCGTAGCCTTGCTTCCAGATCAGCCCTTGTAAGGTCTTCAGTGGTGTGGCTTTACGGTCTTCTGCGATCCATTGCTGAAGAATTTCAACCACTCGCTCCAAACTCGCGTCTGGCTCAAGGGCGATATCTCTGACATCGCAAATGCAGTTATCAACTAGCACGTTAGACTGATTAGCTGCTAAAAACTCACTGAGAGCGTTAGCCGAGTAGGGAAACAAAGTCTCTTTAATAAAATTAAGATCGGTTGTTGTACCTGCTGTATCTACAACGATGGCTCTGATACCCATGGTATTGGTGTTCTCCACTATCAAATTAGGTCAATGCACTCTCTGCTTAGCCACGATCCTATGCCGAAATGAACACTTTGGCTAGCTTATTTGCTGCTCAAATTGTATTAAATTTACCGAATTTGACCGGCAAGTGCAGCAGTGAAGACGAAAACTGATCTATTAAGCACCAATAAATACTGCTAGGTTATGGAGTAACAAAACTAAATGGATATTTATTTTGCTTAAAAACAACTTACTATCAATGTGTTATGCGCTTCTTCTACTGCTGGTGACGACCGATGCAATGGCGATAGCTGACGGGGCACAGCAAGATACCCTGACAGTTAAGCTGAAACAGAGTCAGTCGAGCATCAGCTTTAACGTGACACTCCCAAGCAGTTATCAGCAACAGCCCAGCAAGCAGTATGTGGTGTTGTTTGATTTTCACCCCCGCAGTCATGCCTATTTGGCGGGTATGCACGATTGGATGAGCCACAATAGTGGTTGGCCTTGGCTAGAAACTATTATTGTTACCGCACCTGATGGTAATGAAGTCCTTGGCAATATGAAAAAGGCGGCCATTGAAGTAGAGGGTGACACACAGTTACTCGATTTTATGCAGCAGCAATTGTTGCCTGCCATTAACAATAAGTATCGCAGCAACGGTTTTAACATTTTCAGCGGCTTTACCGGCAATGCGGGCTTGGGCCTATATATGCTGATTAATCGCCCCGAACTGTTTAATGCCTACTTTATTGCTAGCCCAGTACTGAGCCAAGACTTTGCTTATGTGCTGCAAGATGCACCTAGAAAGCTGGCGGCAATGAAAGGTAAATCTCGGTTTCTGTTGATGAGCACCAGTGATAGTGGATATGAACAAGGTCAGCTAGCGTCATTTGCTCAGATGGAAGCGATACTCAAAACCCACGCAACCGATAGGCTTGATTATCGCATTAAACGCTTTGACGGCACTTATTACATGACCCAACCCGTGTTAGCAACAGCTTATGGTATTGAGTTACTGTTTGATGATTATCATACTCCGTTAGCGCCAACCTCTGGGATCGCCATGCAAGGCGCGCAAGCAATTGTTGATTATTACCAACAGCTCTCTACCCAAAAATATGGCTTTGAGGTCTCACCTGTTAGCTCGTTAATCAAGCTGGCGCAGTTGCAAACAGAGCAAGATCCGCAACAGGGGCTGCAGACTTATCTATTTGCCGTTAAGCAATCGCCACAGTCGGCGACCGCCCATGATGCGATTGCCGCAGCCTATGGCGAGTTAAAACAGTATGATATGGCAATTAAGCATCAGCAGCTAGCACTCGATAACACCCAACATCCTTTTTGGATAAAGCACTACACCGACAGCATTGAACAATTTAGTCAATTACAGCGCGGTGATGACTAGCCATATTGTGGCATCGCCCAGCTAGGTTTGCGATAACGGGGGTATCCGTAATAGTATGCGCTAATTGAGCAAGGATTAAAGGGTGGCTGCTGTTGCGTCAATTATTGCGTTATATTCCCGCTTTGGTGTGCGGATTGCTGTTGGCTCAGTTGAGCCTGATTATTTTTGGTGTCACGGCCGAATATATGCTGGCTTACCTGAGCAATATCAGTGATTTTCATGCTAATAGTTTAGAAAATATCATTTTGATATTGCACGACTTAACGGCTGCGCTGTTATTGGCCGCGCTAGTACTGCTGTTGTATAGCAAGCTATTTAAACGCTACCCGAATAACTGGTTTAGTGCGGTACTGATGCAGCTGCCTTTGGCCTATATCTCACTCTGGGTGATCCCGCCTTCATTTGATTTTTCTACTTTGTTTACTGCGGCCCAATCAATTTCGGCCATCAGTTCTTCTTTGGCTATGTTAGTTGTTTATGGGGTCGCTAATTTAGGCCAACGTTCAAAACTCCACACTGGGTTAAGTGAGTGAAACAAGTCAAGCCGCTGCTTATCCGGCAGATTATTCATGCGCTAACCCAGTTGCACCGCACAGCTAAAGTTGCGGCTAATCAAGCTCATGCGACAGCGACCCACAGTGAGAGTGTCGCGCGCAGCAAGTATGAAACCTTTGGCCTTGAAGCTTCCTATTTGGCCCATGGGCAAACCCAACGCGTGGCTCAGTTGGCGCAGAACATTGACGCAATCAATGCCTTGCCTGTCAGGTATTTTCAACAGGCCGATGCCATCGCTGTGGGGGCGTTAGTCTTTATCGAAGATACTCAGCAGCAGTTGCAGGCATTGTTTATTTCCCCTTGTGCTGGCGGTATCAAAGTGGCTTTTGATTGTCGGCAGATTGAAGCCGACTTAGCCATTGATGAAGTGATGCTCATTACTCCTGCCTCACCACTAGGAGCGGCACTATTGGGCAAATATCTTGATGAACAGGTGAGAGTCGATATTGCTGGTAACGTCAAGTTGGTGGAGATTATAGCGGTTTACTAAACCGTCAGAATCTAGCTTGATTGAGTACTTAAATAAGCGGACTTGACACTTGTCTAGCCTAGTATCAGGATAGATTAGGTAATCTACACAAGTTACTGTTATTGCTAAGTAGTGGAGCAAGTTTATGATCAGTCAGCGCAATCATACCGGCTTTACATTGATCGAGTTGGTGGTGGTTATCATTGTGCTAGGCATTCTAGCTGTGGTCGCCGCGCCTAAGTTTATTAACTTAAAAAGTGACGCCGTGAAGGCGAATATGGAAGCCCTTGAAGGGGCACTGCGCTCGGCTAACTCGTTAGTGTATTCAAAGGCGGTGATTAAAAATCAGCACCAGCTCAATAATGGCTCTATTATCAGCAATGACACCACAATCAATACCACTATGGGTTATGTTTCTGCAGAGAGTAGCAACTTAGCCAATGCATTGGATATGTCACTTGAGTCGATTAGCGCGGTAACCGATCCGTTTACGGCAGACTGGGGAGTGATAGATTTTTTTGGCTTTATCACTCTGATTATCCCCAAAGATCGTCCTTTTAGCGGCAACTGCCTACTTCTATATGCTGTGTTACCCAATACCACCGATGGTCCTTTCTATCTACCGTTAACAGATGATTGCTAGGTCATTGCCATCTGCAATCAATTTAACCGTATGCGCAGTGGTACTGTTGGCGTCGTTATTATTGGCGTGCAGCTCTAGTAGCAAAGTGACCGACAGCCAAGTTGTCTCTTCACTAGTCGCCGTAGAGATTTCACGCCGTGACTACAAAGATAAGCTTTATGGCTTTTGGTTAGGGCAGAGTATTGCCAATTGGACTGGGCTGGTTACCGAGATGGATAAGATTGGCGGTGCCGGGCCCCATGGTGTGTTTTATACCCGAGAAGATTGGGGCAAAGCCGATCAGCCTAGTATTTGGGGCCAAGGGGTCCCGAGTGATTTATCGGCTACCATTGATTTTGTGTTTAAAGACCCTGGCGAGGTGTGGGGTTCAGATGATGACACCGACATAGAATATATTTATCAGCACTTGCTTGATAAGCACCAAACCTCGATATTAACGGCAGAGCAGATCCGCGACGGTTGGTTAACCCACATTTACTCAGAATCGCAGTCACCCTTTGGTGTTGATGATGCTGGTAAAGCGCAGAATTACTTATGGGTGTCTAATCAGCGTGCGTATGATTTGATGGCCGAGCATGACCTTTTACCCCCGGCGACGAGTGATCCGGCTAACAATCCAGAATTTGAGATGATTGATGCGCAACTCACCACTGAAATTTTTGGTCTGTTTGCGCCCACTCGCCCAGATGTTGCGTTGAACATGGCCTATTTACCGATCCGAACTACAGCGCGAGAAAATGCCGCTTGGGCAGCGGAGTTTTATGTCATTATGCACGCGCTGGCGGCAGGTATTGATCCTGCAAAGTCGATAAAGCCACAGCTTTTTGCCATTGCCGATCAGGCGCGGCAGCGATTACCCAATTCATCTTATGCAGCGAAAATGTATGACTTTGTCAAAAGCCGTTACCTAACTGGTGCGCGCTGGGAAACCGTGCGTGATGAGTTATATGTTAAATATCAACTAAACCAGGAAGATGGTTACGATATTACTGCGCAGCAACGTTATTGTAATGGCTGCTTTGCTTCTGGGATTAACTTTGCTGCGAGTCTGGTGAGTTTATTCTATGGCGAAGCGGATATTGTGGAAACCATCAAAATTGCCAGTTTAGCGGGTTGGGATTCTGATAACCCGGCTGCGACTTGGGGCGGTTTGTTGGGCTTCGTCATTGGTAAGCAAGGCATAGAAGCGGCTTTTGATCGTCAGTTTGCCGACCAGTTTAATATTCATCGTACCCGCGGCGGATTTGATAATAATGGTATAGATAATTTTGCTGACATGGCAGCCAAAGGCGTTGGAATTGTTGATCGCGTTGTGTTTGAGCAGCTTGGTGGCAGTCTCGATACTGAGCGGCAAGTATGGCGCATCCCACAAATTAGTGGCTTAGGCTTTGATACCGCAAAGCCGATGTCATACTAATGGGGAACGATTACCTTAATAAACGCCTAATTATATTAATTTAACCATGAAAAAATGTATTTAATCCAGTATAAAAAGCCAGAGAGTATAACTCGCTGGCTTTTACATTAACTAGATCTCTAGTGGACCACAGCGTTGAGCCTCTTTAGCCCAATAACGACAAAGCTCCATGTTGTCAGTAGCATTACAATAATAGTTAGCGTTGTTTTTCGCTATTTGACAAAAACGATCACCAGGCAATGCGTTGGCTGTTGTTGCCATACCAATACTCATACCAATACCAACTAAAGCTAAAGTTAATTTCTTATTCATGATATTCCTTATCTACATTCTTATGAATGTCCTTAATGTGATTATCTATATGTTAATGCTAAATATAAATAATTAGCTATTTGAAAGTATAAAATAAAGGTTGGTCCGTCAATGGTATGAGGATTATGAATTAAATTGGGTTTTAAATATTCGTAAAGATAACTTTAATAGGAAGAAGGTATGAGTAATGTCATTATTTTTGATTACTTATTAAATAGTTCTTTAATTAGATTTCTGTATGAAAACCATATCAAGCTAGGTGACTTCTAGCCTGATATAGTTTTTGTCGGTATTACTGATGCACTAATTGACCGTTCTTAACGACGTCGACACAGGCATTTACGCCGTAGGTGTAGGCTAGCTGTGCAGGGGTACTAATATTCCACAGGCAAAAATCAGCGTGCATACCGACTGCTAATATGCCTACCTGTTGCTCAATATCCAGTGCTTTGGCGGCATTACGTGTCATACCGGCTAGGGCTTCCTCTGGCGTTAAGCGCAGCAAGGTACAGGCCATATTGAGCATCAATAGACTAGAACACAATGGCGATGAACCTGGGTTGTAGTCGCTGGCCACCACCATTGGCACTTGGTATTGGCGCAGTAGGTCGATTGGTGGGTGTTGGGTTTCGCGTAAAAAGTAGAACGCCCCAGGTAGTAAGGTGGCACAGGTTCCGCTTTCACTCAGTGCTTTTACATCGGCTTCATCGAGGTATTCAATGTGATCCACGGATTTAGCGCCGAGTTTTGCCGCCATGGCTGAACCGCCCATGTTCGAGAGCTGCTCAGCATGGAGTTTTATCGTCAGTCCTGCCTTTTTCGCCGCCTGAAGTACACGTTCTGTTTGCGCCAGATTAAAGGCGATATTTTCGCAAAACACATCCACCGCATCGGCGAGATTTTCCGCGACAACTTTGGGCAACATCTCATTGATCACTAGGTCAACATAGGCATCGCTATCACCACTGAACTCAGGGGGAATCGCATGGGCCCCCAAAAAGGTGGTTTTCACGTCGACATGGTGATGTTTTCCTAATTCGCGGGCAACGCGCAATATTTTTAATTCAGTTTCAATATCGAGCCCGTAGCCAGATTTGATCTCTACCGTAGTGACGCCTTCTTTGGCTAAAGCGTTGAGGCGTTGGCGTCCGAGCTCAAACAGCTCTGCTTCACTGGCTTCGCGACAGGCTTTAACTGTTGAAATGATACCGCCACCGCTGCGAGCAATCTCTTCATAGCTGGCACCTTGTAAACGTAATTCAAATTCGTTAGCTCGGTTGCCTGCAAATACTAAGTGAGTATGAGCATCAATGAGACCTGGTGTAACCCAGCCACCTTTGCCTTTGTAGATTGGGGTCGCGAGTACGTCAAACTCTGGCAATTCAGTCCGCGCACCAATCCAGGCTATTTTACCGTCTTTTACAGCAATGGCCCCATCGGTAATAGCGCCATAAGGCGTTGATATTGATGGTGACATTGTAGCGATATTGATATCAATCCAGACCTGATCCCACGACATGGTGCACTCTCTTATTCATTATTTTTGGCGACATTGAATACTAGCATCGAAAATAAATACATCGCTAGCTTGTATTTACTTGTATATACAAGCTAGGATTGTAGCCAAGTTTTTGATCAGGGTAAATCACTGCTGTTCACCGGTTGTTATGCGGGGTTGGGACAGTAGCTTAAAAAGGGAACACCGATGGCGACGCCAAAATTTGCAGCAATTAAGCAATATATCTTAACTCAGGTCGAGTCTGGCGCTTGGGCAGAGAACACGCGGGTGCCATCGGAAAATCAGTTAGCTGAACAGTTCAATTGTAGCCGGATGACTGCTCGGCGCGGACTCACCGAATTAACTGAATCTGGGGTGCTGGAGCGCTCGCAAGGGTTAGGCACCTTTGTGGCGGGGTTAAAAAGCCAGTCATCAATGATGGCGATTCGCAACATTGCCGATGAAATTAAAGATCGAGGCCACGGCTATAGCGTTGAACAAGTGCAGCTGATATCAACACAGGCCACTGGAGCCATTGCCATTGCCTTAGGCCTTGAAGAAGGTGCAGAGGTTTATCATTCGTTATTGGTACATTGCGAGCAAGGGGTGCCGTTGCAGTTAGAAGGGCGTTTCGTTAACCCAGCCTTAGTACCCGATTATCTAGCCCAGGATTTTACCCAACAAACTCCCCATGAATATTTATCTATGGTGGCGCCGCTAACCGAAGCGAAGCACACCATTGAAGCCAAACTTGCGGTGAAGCAACAGCTCGATTTGCTGGGTATCCCGGCCGGTGAACCCTGTTTGCAAATTAGTCGCCGTACTTGGTCTCGCCAAGGTGTCGTCAGCTTTGCACGCTTAATACACCCTGGCAGTCGCTTTAGATTAGGTGGCCATTTGACCTTCAGTTAATTGGCCCGAAACAGCACGTAAACACAAGCAAGACAGCAATAAACAATAATCAAATAAAAACAAATTGAACGAGGTAGTTCCAATGGATAACAGACACGATCCTAGTCGTCGCATTATCGCGCCAACTGGCAGTAAGCTGAGTTGTAAAAGTTGGTTAACAGAAGCACCAATGCGTATGTTGATGAACAACTTACACCCAGATGTGGCTGAGCGACCTGAAGATCTAGTGGTGTATGGCGGTATTGGCCGTGCAGCCCGTGATTGGCAGTGTTATGACAAAATCGTGGAAGTGCTACAACGTCTTGAAGATGACGAAACCTTGCTAGTGCAGTCGGGCAAGCCGGTGGGCGTGTTTAAGACTCACAACAATGCCCCACGAGTTATCATTGCTAACTCAAACCTAGTGCCACATTGGGCTAACTGGGAACACTTTAATGAGTTAGATAAGAAAGGCTTGGCCATGTATGGCCAGATGACAGCAGGTTCTTGGATCTACATCGGCTCGCAAGGCATTGTTCAAGGTACCTACGAGACCTTTGTTGCCATGGCCAAGCAGCACTTTAATGGTGATACCAGTGGTAAGTGGATTCTTACCGGTGGCCTTGGTGGTATGGGCGGCGCGCAGCCACTTGCCGGGACAATGGCAGGATATTCAGTGCTCACTTGTGAAGTGGATGAAACCCGTATCGATTTCCGTCTTCGCACCCGCTATGTAGACAAAAAGGCAACCAGCCTTGATGAAGCTTTGGCGATGATTGATGAAGCTAACAACAGCGGTAAGCCGGTCTCGGTTGGTCTACTTGCCAACGCCGCAGACGTGTTTGCCGAGCTCGTTGAACGCGGCATCACCCCCGATGTGGTGACTGACCAAACATCCGCGCACGATCCACTCGACGGTTACCTGCCACAAGGCTGGACGTTAGCGCAAGCTATCGAGATGCGTAAAACTGATGAAGCTGCCGTTGTTAAAGCGGCTAAGCAGTCGATGGCCGTGCAGGTGAAGGCGATGTTAGCGCTGCAAGCGGCTGGCGCAGCCACCACCGACTATGGTAACAACATTCGTCAGATGGCATTTGAAGAGGGGGTTGAAAACGCATTCGACTTCCCTGGTTTTGTGCCAGCTTATGTACGTCCGTTATTCTGTGAAGGTATTGGTCCGTTCCGCTGGGCGGCGCTTTCTGGTGACCCAGAAGATATTTATAAGACCGATGCCAAAGTTAAAGAGCTTATTCCTGATAACCCGCACCTGCACAACTGGTTGGATATGGCGCGTGAGCGTATCGCATTCCAAGGTTTGCCTTCTCGTATTTGCTGGGTAGGACTAAAAGATCGTGCGCGTTTGGCGTTAGCCTTTAACGAAATGGTTAAGAATGGCGAGCTTTCAGCCCCAGTTGTTATCGGCCGCGACCATTTAGATTCAGGCTCAGTAGCCAGCCCTAACCGCGAAACAGAGTCGATGTTAGATGGCTCAGATGCCGTATCAGATTGGCCACTGATGAATGCGCTACTTAACACCGCAAGCGGTGCGACATGGGTATCACTGCATCACGGTGGTGGTGTTGGTATGGGCTTTAGTCAGCACTCTGGTGTTGTGATTGTTGCCGATGGTACCGATGACGCCGCAGCGCGCTTAGGTCGCGTATTGTGGAATGACCCTGCGACAGGCGTTATGCGTCATGCTGATGCAGGCTATGATATTGCCAAAAATTGTGCCAAAGAGCAGGGGCTAGATCTGCCAATGCTAAATGAGGAGAAGTAATCATGAGCCATTTAGTATTAACCCCAGGTAGCTTAACCCTGAAACAAATCCGTGATATTAGCCGTGGTAAAGTTAGCCTTGAGTTGGCTCAAAGTGCCATTGGTGATATCAATACCAGTGCGGGTTTAGTGCAGCAAGTGCTTGATGAAGGCCGCACAGTGTACGGTATCAATACCGGTTTTGGTTTGCTGGCAAACACTAAGATCGCCGCAGATGACCTGCAATTATTGCAGCGCTCCATTGTACTTTCCCACGCGGCTGGTACAGGCATGTATATGCAAGATGCCACCGTGCGTCTAATGATGGTATTAAAAATCAATTCATTAAGCCGTGGATTCTCTGGCATTCGCCTCGAAGTCATTAACTTCCTCATCGCCTTGGTTAATGCCGAAGTTTATCCTTGTGTGCCAGAGAAAGGATCTGTTGGGGCATCAGGCGATTTAGCGCCGCTGTCGCATATGTGCTTACCACTGCTTGGTGAAGGTGAGATGAGCCATAAAGGTGAGATTATTACCGCGGCTGAAGGTTTAGCCATTGCCGGACTTAAGCCTATTGAACTGGCCGCCAAAGAAGGTTTGGCTCTGCTTAACGGCACCCAAGCATCAACGGCGCTGGCACTTGAAGGCCTATTTAACGCAGAAGATCTATTCGCCGCGAGTTCTGTTATTGGCGCCATGAGTGTTGAAGCTGCCATGGGCAGTCGCAGCCCATTTGATCCACGTATTCATGCTGCCCGTGGTCAAAAAGGCCAAATAGATTCGGCTGCGATATTCCGTCATTTATTGGCTGAAGAATCAGAGATTAGCTTAGATCATGTTAATTGTGAGAAGGTGCAAGACCCATACTCATTGCGTTGTCAGCCACAGGTTTTAGGGGCGTGTTTAACTCAAATCCGCCATGCTGCAGAAGTACTTGAAACCGAAGCCAATGGTGTAACCGATAACCCGTTAGTATTCCAAGATACCGGCGATATTATTTCGGGCGGCAACTTCCACGCTGAGCCTGTTGCGATGGCCGCAGATAATCTGGCAATCGCGATTGCTGAGTTAGGTTCTATTGCCGAGCGTCGTATCGCGCTATTGATCGACTCTAATTTATCTAAATTGCCGCCATTTTTGGTTGAAAATGGTGGGGTTAACTCAGGCTTTATGATTGCTCAGGTGACTGCAGCAGCGCTAGCATCAGAGAACAAAACCTATGCCCACCCTGCGTCAGTAGATAGTTTACCTACATCGGCTAACCAAGAAGACCATGTGTCGATGGCAACATTTGCAGCGCGCCGTTTACGAGATATGTCAGAAAACACCCGTGGCGTGTTGGCCGTTGAGTTATTAGCCGCGGCACAGGGCTTAGATTTTCGTGCGCCGTTGCAACCAGCTACCGCAATCGCACATGCTAAAGCTGAGTTACGTGAGCGCGTAGCTTACTATGATAAAGATCGTTTCTTTGGGCCAGACATTGAAGCGGCTACTGAGTTGTTGCTCACCGCAAGCTACAATGTGTATTTACCAGCAGGCATGTTACCTAGCTTGTAAGTGGATTGCTTAAAGCAACAAAAAAGGGCCGTCAGGCCCTTTTTTATTGGCGGTATTACATGGCAAAACCGACGCTAATCACTGCCGATTCTGTGGCGGAATTATACCCCGCGCCGATCATCAGACCCATATCCATCATGTAGCGAAAGCCCACTTCGGCACCCCAGGTCTTATCATCCTCTTTTTCCCATACTGGTTTACAGTCGGTACACAAAGGCGTGATATTGTTAGTTGAGTGCAATTCATAAATGTACGCAGTGGCACCGCCATACACACTGAAATTGTCGACCAAGGTATAGCTCAGGCCAAAACGCCATAGGGTTTCTCGGCTGTATGCTTCGCCAGGTTCTTCAACGACCAGATCTTCATCTTTGCTGCGGGCATAACCAATATAATAACCCCAGTTGCTGTAGTCAGGGTCATAATGATAAGGGGCGAATGTAACGCCGTACATGTTGTTTGCTGCGGGCACATAGTCGACACTGACGCTCATGATGGGCTTACGTTTAAGCACATCTTCATCATCAGTATAGGTGTTTGCCAAAGCTGGCAGCGAACAGGCGATGGCACTCAGGCCAATTAGTGTACGAATCATTACTCTATTCCCCCAATTTGAACGAGTCGAACGATTGTGGTAAATCTGATTCTACCAGTCAAATTTAAGTGCTAAAATTCATTTTAAAATAAAGACTTGTGTATTAATTGTAGCATTTTGGTTGGTCGGGTGTAGACTGGTTGAGGTAGGTGTCATTTTTTACGCAATGGATTTTATCGCTAGTGGGCAACGGAAAATCAACATGGAAAAGCAACCCTTAGATCAAGAGATACGACTTCAGCTGAGCGACTGGCTATCGCAATGGGGCATTAATAGTGTGCCAAGTGACGGCGCTTCAACTTCTATCATGTTATTGGCCAGCTTAGTCTTGGCATTATTGGCCTACATGTTTGTTCGCCGTGGTGTCGTACGGGCGATGAATGTGGTCATTCAGCGCTCTCGGGTTTCTTGGGATGATATTTTCATGCGCTATCGAGTGCTGGAAAAGTTAGCCTATGTCGTCCCTGCATTGGTGCTCAGCTTGTTAGTGCCGATGGCGCTGGCCGAATACCATCTGCTAAGCAGTTTAACTAGCCGCTTATTGAGCGTGACCATAGTGATCTTGCTTGTAAGGGCTATTTTCAGTGCCTTTGATGCCGTTAACGAGATAGCCGATGTCAATTTGGTTAGTCGCCGCTTGCCAATCAAGAGCTTTGTGCAGCTGTTTAAACTGTTCCTATTTTTCGTTGCCATTATTATCTCTATCTCGGTACTGGCCAATCAATCTCCGTTAATCTTCCTCAGTGGTTTAGGGGTGGCAACCGGTTTAGTGATGTTGGTGTTTCGCGATACCATTTTGGGCTTTGTCGCCGGCATTCAACTTGCTGCCAATCGCATGGTTAGTCCAGGTGACTGGATTCAGATGGACAAGTACGGTGCTGATGGCTCGGTTGAGGAAGTGTCACTTACCACAGTGAAAGTGCAAAACTGGGATAAAACCATCACCATGATCCCAGCTTATGCTTTAGTGTCTGATGCGTTTAAGAACTGGCGTGGTATGTCTGAGTCTGGCGGCAGACGAATTAAACGTTCAGTGGTAATTGATATTGATACGGTAGGCTTTTTAACTGAAGAAGATCAGCAGCGCTTAGGTAAGATTAATCACCTCAAGAGCTACCTGTCGCAGAAGCAGTCGGAGCTAGACCAGCACAATGCCGCTGTCATTGATGCGGAGTCGCCGGTAAATCGGCGTAAGCTCACCAATATTGGGACGTTTCGTGCGTACATGTTGGCGTACCTCAAGCAGCACCCACAAATACATCAAGAGATGACGTTGCTGGTCAGGCAGCTAGAGTCGAGCAAAGAAGGGGTGCCAATAGAGATTTATATTTTCACCAATGACACTCGCTGGGCGGTTTATGAAGACATTCAAGCAGATATCTTCGACCATATTTTCGCGATATTGCCAGAGTTTAATTTAAAAGCCTTCCAAGCGCCGAGTGGCGCTGATTTACGTAGCTTGCAGCAAGGTTAACGTATTTTTGTAGCAACAGCCCGGTGTGGTGAACCCATCGGGCTGGTTTATTAATTTTGCTTGCTGATCAAAATGGCTGCCAGGCCAATAAATACTCCGCCGCTGGCACGATCAAACCAATGCAGTTTATTACTGGTCTTTAGGCTAGGCGCCAATACATTTGCCATACTGGCGTATAGCATCACAAAACTAAAATCGACTACTGCCCAAGTGACGGCCAATATCGCGAGTTGTGGTCCTTGCGGGGCGGTCATATCAATAAATTGTGGGAATAAAGCGCCAAAAAAAAGCAGATCTTTGGGGTTACTGATCCCAACCAAAAATGCTTCTTTAAACATCTGTTTGGCAGACCCTTTCCCCTTAATATGCTGTAAGTCTAAGCCGTGACCGCTAGCTTTGGTTAATAGCAGGCGAATACCGAGGTAAAGCAGATATGCCGCGCCACAGTATTTAAGGATGGTAAAGCCATACTCCGATGCGCTTAGCAATGCCCCTAAGCCAGCGGCAGAAGCAAACATTAACAACAAAGCAGAGCTAACACTGCCAAAGGCGGTGGCTAGGCTGCGAACTTTACCAAAGTGAATACCATGGCTCATGGATAATACCGCGATGGTGCCAGGAGAGATGGCAATTAATAGAATTGCCATCAGATAAAGTAGCCAAGTCTCAATGCTCATATGGATTGTATACAAAATGAGTGGTGACGCGGACTATAACCAGTGATGGCGGATTTAGCAAACTGTATACGGCCCAGGATGCATGGTTAGCTGTTAAAGCCCCAAGCATCAGCGACTTTATATGCTGATCGAGTCGCGATCACTTAGGGTCAGAGGCGGAATAATCCGGAATATTTTTAGGGTGGCGGCCTTTGATCGTGCGGAAAAAGCCGAGAATCGCGGCCATATCGTGTTCAATGTCGCCGCTCACAGTCATCGCGGGAGCAATAACCACGGCTTTGCGGCCAAAATCTAAGCCTACGGTCACAATGGGCACCTGTGCTTGGCTGGCGATGTGGTAAAAGCCGGTTTTCCAGCGAGTGACTGGGCTACGGGTTCCTTCTGGGGCCAACGCGAGTTTGAACTGGGCGTTGCTGGAAAACAGTTTCGCTACAGCATCGACGAGATTATTACTTTTGCGCCTGTCTACCGGTGTGCCACCAATGGCGCGAAAAAACCAACCCCAAGGGGCAATAAATAGCTGGTGCTTACCTAAGAAATTAATCTTCTCGCCAATGGCACCACGGGCTATCACGCCGATGATAAAGTCCCAATTGCTGGTGTGTGGTCCTACTATCGCTAGGTACTTGTCTTGTTTTGGCATGGCGCCTTCTACCTGCCAACCTATTGCGGTCAGCAGCATTTTACATAGAGCTTGTATCATATCGGTTCACTCTTATTATTTAACGCCTTGGGACCCTTTAATCATAGTTTTACTTGTAGGATTGGGCGTTATTTGGTGATGTAATACCAATCAGTATAAGAATTTGATCAACTCAGCGCGCTTTTGGCAAACTAATTCAAGGCGAATAATTGAAACAATGGTTGTTCCCTTGCGAAATTATTCAACGCAGAAGTAGGTAGCCAAAAACGCGCCACAATGGCGAGTTTTAGCGGTTCTGATGCTGAGTTAACGAGCTTAACCGTAGAACAACTATGCTCTTCACTCGTTGCAAGCCACATGGATGTGGTGAATGTCATTAATGCAGGAGCATTTAAGGACCTTACCTCAGTACCGCTAAACTCTCGCTGAGTGACTAAATGTTTATACTGATTGGTATAAGGTATAGTACACTTAAATTCACAATAGTGGAGAAGCTGATGATTAAAAAAGCAATTG
>NZ_KI912500.1:40771-69830 GCF_000518805.1 Shewanella waksmanii ATCC BAA-643 | reverse complement strand
GCCTATGGAATGACCCCATCAATGACAGATGGATATGACTGCTACCAAAATGCACAAGCAGAGCGTGTGAATGGTATTTTGAAGCAAGAGTTTTTGCTTAATCGCTGCAGAACGATGAAAGAGCTTGGCGTTTTAATCAAGGAATCGATAGAGATTTATAATCAATTACGGCCGCACCTTAGTTTAGGAATGAAAACCCCAAATGAGGTGCATGAAAAAGCCAGTTGGGAATACCAACTGGCTTAATAAAAACCGTCAACCTATTTTAGGACTAGACAAGCATAATAAAATAGGCTAGTTAATGGCTCGAATGAGTCAGTATTTATATTAGGTGGCTTATCCACTTAAGCACGTGTGTGCAATACCTACTCCCTACGTCGCCCCGCCGCTGAGCTTGGCCAGAAACTGCGTCCATGCGTTTCTGGCATTCGGCACTTCCGTGTGCCTCGCCTCCAGCTTCGTAACAAGTTACTCGCGCTTCAAAGCCCTTGAATGCGATGCATCCAAAGCAGGGCTTCTTCGCCCCCATGTGTTCGCAGCGCGAACCGAGTAGGTCATTTCCAGACGCCACTTTGGTTTTCACTTTTTAGAAAAGTGAAGGCAAAACAGTAACGAAAAAGCCCTAGCAGAAATCGCTAGGGCTTTTTCGTATATACGCTGCGCGAAAAGAACGACTCCCTACGTCGCCCTGCCGCTGAGCGGGCTCTCCACTTCGTAATAAGTTACTCGCGCTTCAAAGCCCTTGAATGCGATGCATCCAAAGCAGGGCTTCTTCGCCCCCATGTGTTCGCTGCGCGAACTACGAGAGTCGGTCATTTTTAGGCGTCACTTTGGTTTTCACTTTTTAGAAAAGTGAACACAAAACAGTAACGATAAGTCCCAAGCAGCTTGTGTTGGGGATTTTTTCGTTTAACGGGCTTTGAAATGACACTCGAACATGGGGAAGTAAAAAGTCCGAACGTAGTGAGGCTCAAACCCATGTGGAGTAGGGCGAAGTGAGTGCGTTTGCACTTATGTAGCGCGGAGAGCGCGCTCGAAGCTGGCCATTTCCAGACGGCCTACGTCACCCTGCCGCTGAGCTTGGCCAGAAATTGCGTCCATGCGTTTCTGGCATTCGGCAAATCTGATGTTTAGGACTAACAAATGCCTTGATGGCATGGATGCCAAGGAAAGGCCGTGTGCCTCGCCTCCAGCTTCGCAACAAACCACTAAGCTCCTGAACGCGTTGCATTCATATAGGAGTTTCTTCGCCCCATGAGTGCGCTGCGCTTACCGAGTAGGTCATTTAAAGCACTAAATATGGGATAGCCATTGCAAAGCCAGTGGCACTTGAATAAGGACGAGTAAATGTCTAAACGGGACTAGCTCGCTAGAAGCTGAGGTGAGTGGGTTGGGCCTCATTTGCTATTGCATTATAGCTACTAATGCCTTGCTTCTTAGTTTTAGAAAAGTCTCTAGGTCAACATTGTTTGATAGGCTCTCAGTGGGATATAGTTATCGTTTACAGTTCCTAGTTATCTTCAAAACTATACTGAGTAGCGCTGTTCTTGCTCATTCATATTAATGGCTTGAACTCTAACGCGTTTAATACCGCTAACAACAATGAGGAAAAGCGTTAGCTTACTGATTTTCCCTGTCCCTACTGCAACTCATATCGCAATCAAATAGCCATAATTGACAGTGAAGTTGTAGTGAAATTTGGATGAACTAGGTGCTGTTGATTCTTGTTGCGGACAGCCGGGAAAGGCGAGTCTAACGGCGTTCTAGAATTAGTTGATAATTACCAGATCTTGGGTTCGTTCACTCCTAATACTAAAGGGTTATTACACATCTAAGGTTTGAGTGTTAAGTTTTGATGACAGCGTTGTCATTATTAAGGGAGCATTATGAAGTACAGCAAGTCGCTATTAGCTATTAGTTTGGCAGGAGTCTTTTTTACTGGTTTAACAAATGCCAAGCCAGCGGTATTTTTTGATGATTTCGATTATCAAAATATCGCAGAGTTTAATGAAAACGGCTGGAAAGCTAGGACTGAGACAGGACATCCAGGCATCAAAGGTGCGACTTGGTCTGCAGAGGGGTGAGTTTTCATCCCAAACTTAGCGGGGCTAACTCAGGTGGGTTTTCGATGAAGTCAGTCACGGCAGGAGAGGCGGATAACACCCGTCATACGCAGGTGTGCCATGCGCGTAAATACCTTTATGGCACCTATGCAGCGAGAGTGTTCTTTCGCGACGAGCCCAATTATGGCCCTGATGGCGATGAGGTGATTCAGACCTTCTATACCATTAGCCCCTTGGCGTACCCTATGGATCCAAGCTACAGCGAGGTTGATTTCGAGTACCTGCCCAACGGTGGCTGGGGAAGCAATAGTGACAGTGCTATGTGGACCACAACTTGGGAAACATTTCAGTTAGAACCCTGGACTAAAGTGAATGAATACACCCGCAAACCCGGAGGCTATGCTGGTTGGCGAGTTCTGATGATGACGGTTGAGCCGGATTCGGTAAAGTACTATGTAGATGGTGAGCTAATCTCCACCCATTCGGACAAAGTCGCCCCGGAAAAACCGATGTCGATAAACTTTAACTTGTGGTTTATGCCTAAGGGCGCGGATGGTTCTATCGGACCTGTTGATTCTGATGAGTTGCGTGAATATCAGCAAGATGTGGATTGGGTTTATCATCAAGTTGATAAGGTACTAGAGTTCAATGAAATGCAGCAAAATGTGCGAACCTTACAAGCGTCGGGGGAGCTTTTCGTAGACAGGGTTAAGCCGATGCAACCTGCTTTACCGTCACCTTGTGGTTTGTAGTTTTGACGAGTATGGCCGCTTTTTGCGACTAAATGACTTAAAATGAGGCTTCTTGGCTGAAAAAGCTGCAATCAATGCATCTTTAGCTAAAAAGTCCTTTACCTTTTGGGGGTGTTTTAGCATAATGCCCCACGTCAACAGGGGTGTAGTTCCAATTGGTAGAACAGCGGTCTCCAAAACCGATGGTTGCGGGTTCGAGTCCTGCCACCCCTGCCACATTCAGAGAAGCCGTTCAGAAATGAACGGCTTTTTGCTATCTGAACGTTTATTTTCTATTTTCTACTATTCTCGTTATAAGTTGGCTATTTGTGTTTTGCACAGGGCCATTCGCCTTATATACTCAGCTATCAGATACATTGAATACCAAGGTAAGCTTGTTGGATAAAGAAGCCTTTTTAGATGCTATGGCAATAGACCGTTGGTCAAAAGCGTCACCAGCTGATAAACGTTTATCGATTCTTATTGATGCTGGTAGCGCGATTGACGAGCAACACCCAATTATTGCTAGCGTTATGCAGATATTAAAGCATGACACTAATGCCATTGATGTCACCACGAGTTATCGCAAAGATTGCGGTGTATTTTGGGATATGCGACTTCGTAAGTTACCGAAAGTGTCTTGTACATTATCGTCACCACCGCTAGCCCAATTAGAGGGCAATGTTGAAGCCAAAAAAGCCTTATGGCAGATGATTTATGAGCGATAAAATAGTGGCAAGTTATCGCATAGATGATCTCGATGCTAGCAGCACACCTGCGCTAACTAGGCTGGCACAATCCTGTCACCAGTACCCCATGTCCACGGAGACGATTAATAGCTGTTTTGGCCGCTTCTACCACGTGTTAGGGCTTTATGACGGGCAAGCACTCGTTGGCGCATGTATTTTGTATTTGTTGTTTGAAGATGCCACCATTATTGATATCTGTATTGAGCCAAGTCAACAGGGTAAAGGGTTGGGGAGGCGGTTGCTTATGACTACTTGTGATAAAGCCCGCGCTTTAGCGGCTGACAGAGTCATGCTGGAGGTTCGAGCCAGCAATAGCGGCGCCATTGAGTTATATCGCAAGTTAGGCTTTAAACAAACCTCTGTGCGCGCTGGGTATTACCCTGCTGCTGATGGACGTGAAGATGCAATATTGATGGAGCTAGGATTAGCCCTAGATTGATTAGCTAATAAAAAAGCGCCTTAAAGGCGCTTTTTTTATATTATTAAGGCTTATTTTACTTCTTTACCTTGTGCCTGTAGATCGGCGTGATAGCTTGAGCGTACCATTGGGCCACAAGCGGCATGGGTAAAGCCAATTTTCTCTGCAAACTCTCTGAGCTCGTCAAATTCTGCTGGCGGAACGTAGCGCTCTACAGGTAAATGGAACTTTGACGGTTGCAGATACTGACCTAAGGTAAGCATTTCAACGTCATGAGCACGCAAGTCTTGTAGTACTTGAGCGATCTCTTCATTGGTTTCACCAAGTCCCATCATTAGGCCTGATTTAGTTGGCACATTTGGGTGGCGCTGCTTAAACTTTTGCAACAGATCTAAAGACCACTGATAGTTAGCACCTGGGCGCGCTTTACGGTAGTGCTTGGGAGCGGTCTCAAGGTTGTGATTGAATACATCGGGTGGCTCAGTGGCCAAAATATCCAATGCAGCATCAATACGTCCACGAAAATCCGGTACTAAAATCTCAATCTTGATTTCAGGATTAAGGATACGGATTTCACGAATACAGTCAGCAAAGTGTTGTGCGCCACCATCACGAAGGTCGTCTCGGTCTACCGAGGTGATTACGACGTATTTGAGCTTCATATCCTTGATGGTTTGGGCTAATTTCTTAGGCTCTTGCGCATCAGGCTTTAAAGGGCGGCCATGGGCAACATCGCAAAATGGGCAACGACGGGTACAGATGGCACCCAAAATCATAAATGTTGCTGTCCCGTGGTTGAAACACTCGGCCAGATTAGGGCAAGAGGCTTCTTCGCAGACAGAGTGCAGTCCATTCTTACGTAGTGCTTGCTTGATATCATCGATACGTTGACTAGAAGCTGGCAGTTTAACGCGTAGCCAGTCAGGTTTACGTAACATGTTTTCGCGCTCTGAGGGCACGACCTTTACCGGAATGCGTGAAACTTTGTCTGCATCACGTAATTTTACGCCGGGTTGTAGTCTTTCTGGCCTATTCATATGACTGTGCTAATCCTTGATGATGAACTAGTTCTTGGAAGCCTAAGATCTGGCTAAATTTATCGACTAATTGGTCTCCCGCTTCCTTTACTGTTTGCGGACCATTAATCATTTTGCACTGGATCATCTCCATTCCAGCATACCCACACGGGTTAATTCTTTGAAAAGGGCTCATGTCCATATCCACATTTAGTGCGAGGCCATGGAAAGAGCAACCTTTACGGATCCTGAGTCCTAATGAAGCAACTTTGCGCTCATCGACATAAACGCCAGGGGCGTCGGCTTTGGCATACGCTTCAATTTGGTATTCGCCAAGCATCTGGATGATGCTCTGTTCAATATCAGTCACTAATTGTCTGACGCCGACTTTTAATCTTTTAATGTCCAGCAGTGGGTAGACGACCAGTTGTCCAGGTCCGTGGTAGGTGACTTGGCCGCCACGATCTACCTGAATTACCGGAATATCGCCGGGATTAAGGATATGCTCGCTTTTACCTGCTTGGCCTTGAGTAAACACCGGGTTGTGTTCAACAATCCATAACTCATCTTGACTCTCTGCATCACGATTATCGGTATAGTGTTGCATGGCATGCCAGACGGTTTCATAGTCTTGGCGGCCTAGATGGCGTATGTGAAGCGGACGTTCTTGCAAGGGCAACCTCTCCCCTAGGACATTAAGTGGGCGTATTATACGCCCCATCTTGACGAAATGTAATCTAGATCACACTTTGTTGAATTAAAGTACGCGTTTTACGCCTTCAATGGCGGCAAGCTCGGTATACAAAGTTTCTACTTGTTCTTTACTGATCACAGTGACGCGGATAGTAATTGAATAGTAAGTCCCTTTGCTAGATGCTTTGGTGGTAGGCGCATAGTCACCTGGTGCATGTTTTTGCACAACAGCAACCACTTTGTCTGCTAGTGCTTCATCTGCGTCACCAACAACTTTAAATGGGAATGAGGCTGGAAATTCCATTAACTCATCAAATTTAGTATCTAACATGATTAATTCTCTGCCTTAAAGGTTATGGCTGCATATATGGTGTCGATTATACCTTTTTCAAGGCACGGATCCTTAAAAACAACAAAGCCACCCGCAGGTGGCTTTATTTAAGATGTTGGAATTAACCAAACCAACCTGCAAATAGTTGTTTGAAGTAATCCATTAGTTTGCTGAACCAGCTACCTTCTTCAACGGCTTCAAGTGTCACAAGTGGGAATTGGGCAATATCTTTGCCGTTAAGTTGGAAGTAGATTCGCCCGACAGTTTCGCCTTTGGCAAGTGGTGCCGTTAGCTCTTTGTTGAGTTCGAAATTTGCTTGTAAGTTCTTAGCTTGACCACGATTAATGGTAATAGGGGTATCGGTAGTGACACCTAGCTCAACCGCTTCTTTATCGCCATACCAGATCTTCTGACTGACAAAACTATCGCCAGCTTGATATGGGGTGATAGTTTCAAAGAAACGGAATCCATAGTTAAGTAGCTTTTTACTTTCAGCTTTACGTGCTGATTCACTGGCTGTGCCCATTACTACGGTAATCAAACGCATGCCATCTTTGGTTGCTGAAGTGACAAGGTTATAACCAGCGCCAGATGTGTGGCCGGTTTTAATCCCATCAACGTTCATGCTTTTATCCCATAATAGGCCGTTGCGATTGTACTGCTTGATGCCGTTATAGGTGAAAGATTTTTCTGAATAGACGCGGTACTCTTCTGGTACATCGCGGATAAGCGCTGCACCTAAAATAGCCATATCGTAGGCGGTCGTCTTGTGATTATCTGAGTCTAAGCCGTGTGAGTTTTCAAAGTAACTATCAGGCATGCCTAGTTGCTTAGCCCAAGAGTTCATCAAATCGACAAAGCCATCCTCGGTGCCAGCAATATGCTCTGCCATTGCCACACACGCATCGTTACCTGATTGAATAATGATGCCACGGTTTAAGTCATCAACAGATACCTGCTTGCCGACTTCGATAAACATCTTTGAAGAGTCTGGGAAATTTTTAGACCAAGCTTTCTTGCTGATGGTGACCTGATCTTCCGGTGAAATGTTGCCAACCTTGATTTCGTGACCAATAACATAACTGGTCATCATTTTAGTTAAACTGGCTGGGTTAAGGCTTTCGTATGCATTCTCTTCAGCAATAATTTGCCCAGTATGGTAGTCCATTAGTACAAAGGCTTTCGCGGCAACTTTAGGGGCATCGGGGGTGACAACAGGCGCTGCTTGTACGGTAACCACGGAAACGGAGGCGGCGAGCAAAAGTGATTTCAAACTTTGGTTAATAAATTTCATATTACTGAGTGCGTCTTATTGGGTTGAATGCGAAAAATAAGCTGAGATTAGCGCGAGTATACCATTAGTCGACCAGTGAAATCAGTGAAGGTTCATTAATCTTTGGCTAACTGAATGATAATTTACTCGGACTACTCGGTAACAATATAGCTTTGTGGGTAACCGTTTTGCTTAAGCTCTTGGTTGAGCTTAGTCGCCAACTGTTGTTGGCCGATGGGACCAAGCTGTAATTTGTACAAATTACCTTGGGTGATAGTGCGCGCATCGACCGAGTATTGGCTTTTAAGTTTTTGCGCCAAATTGTCGATTCGTTGTTTATCAGACGACGCAACGATTTGAATAAAGTGTTGCTGCTGCGGATCTTTGAGTTGTGCCAGTGCCATCGATTCTGGACTCTCTATATAGATAACTGCAAGCTCGACGTTAGCAGTGCCGGTTTTTAACATATCTAAACGATGCGCTGCGGCATAGGATAGGTCGATAATACGGTTGTCATGGAAAGGCCCGCGATCATTAACTCGCACAATCACGCTCTTGTTATTGGCAACATTGGTCACTTTAACATAGCTAGGTAAGGGCAATGATTTATGTGCGGCAGACATGGAGTACATATCATAAGTTTCGCCGTTGGAAGTTAAATGACCATGAAACTTAGCGCCATACCAAGAAGCAACCCCTTTTGCCTCATACCCTTTACCGGTTTCGAGGACGCGATAAGTTTTGCCAAGCACTGTGTACTGACTTTTGTTGCCTCCTCGACTATAGGGCTCATATTTAGGATGGGCATCTTCAACTTTAGAGACATCCGGTGCATGAGTTGGGGCTTTATCATTGGACATGCTATAGCGGCTACTCGAGCTGCTGGAGCAAGCGCTTACCAGTAAGATGAGCGTCATTATTACGACGAGTTGTTTCATGTTACTTTGCCTCAAAAGCGGCTTGTAGCTGCTGACTAAATTGATAGACCGCCATGGCATACAATGGGCTACGGTTGTATCGGGTGATCACATAAAAGTTGTTGAGCCCTAACCAGTACTCATTGTTATCAGCCTGCTCCAATTCAATCACGATGGCTTTTTGAGTCACATCAATATCGGTTGATTGTTGCAACGACGCGGTTGGAGAAAGAATGTCCTTCACTTGGTAGTGAGGCTTCTTGTTGTCCCACAGCTTAATGTTGTCAGAGCGCGGGTCGTCTGTTAACGCTAAGGTCACTGGCGCTCCGCGCTGCCAGCCATGTTGGTGGAAGTAGTTAGCCACACTACCAATAGCATCTTCTGTGCTATTGAGCAGATCGCGTCTGCCGTCATTATCAAAATCCACGGCATAAGCACGATAGCTAGAAGGAATGAACTGACCAAAACCCATCGCGCCGGCGTAGGACCCTTTGAGTTGATTAATATCGAGTTGTTCCTCTTCAACCAACTTTTGCAAATGACCAAATTCGCGTCTAAAGAAATCGGCGCGTGGCGTGTAGTAAAAGCCTAAGGTAAATAGTGCATCTTTTACTGGGTAGTTACCCATATAGCCGCCATAGAAGGTTTCAATACCAATAATGGCGACAATGATTTGTGGATCCACATTAAATTGGTCAGCGGCTCTGGTGATGGTTGCTTCATGTTGCTGCCAAAACGCCAAGCCTTTTTCTAGGCGTTTTTCCGTCAGAAAGATAGGGTAATATTGGTGCCAGGGCTTGGCTTCCCATGGGGTGGTAATCGCATCAATGACTTTCTGCTCATATTGGGCATTGTTGAAGTAGTCTTCAATCGCTTGCTCACTAAAGCCTTGCTGTTGCTGAGCGGTAAAAAATGCTTGTTTAATTTCACTAATATCACCATCAGCGGGGATCACATTAGCGGTTGATAAGGCTGAAAAACTCAATAGCGCAAAAGACAGTGGCGCAAACAGTTGGGTGGCTAATTTCAACGTTCAATCCTTTATTATCTATCTATAAAACGACGATGGGTATGAATACTCATCAGAATGCCAAAACCTGTCATTAATGTCAGCATCGACGTACCACCATAACTGATTAATGGTAAGGGAACACCTACTACTGGCAATAAGCCGGAGACCATGCCGATGTTAACGAAAATGTAGACAAAGAAAGTTAATATAATACTGCCAGCAAGCAGACGGGCGAAACTGGTTTGTGCCCGCGAAGCAATAACCAATCCACGACCTATCACGTATAGATATAGGGCCAGTAAAATAAGACTGCCTATTAAGCCGAACTCTTCACCAATCACCGCAAAAATAAAGTCAGTATGACGCTCTGGCAGAAATTCCAGTTGTGATTGTGAGCCCTGTAACCAACCTTTGCCAGATAGGCCGCCGGAGCCAATCGCAATTTTAGACTGGATGATATGGTAACCAGCGCCGAGTGGATCTTTTTCTGGATCAAGTAAAGTTAGTACTCGGGTTCGTTGATAGTCGTGCATTAAGAAGAACCACAGCACTGGCAGCATCGCTAATACACCGCCGACAAAGGTGCCGACAATTCGCCAGCTCATACCGGATAAAAACAGCACGAAAATGCCCGAAGCGGCAACCAAAATAGAGGTGCCTAAATCTGGTTGTTTAGCAATTAACAACGTTGGGATTAACAAAATCACCCCTGCACCTAGCAAGTGGCGCTTTTTCGGCGGAAGTGGAAATTTACTGATATACCAGGCCATGGTGATAGGGAATGCCAGCTTGATGAGTTCTGAGGGCTGGAACTCCATAAAACCCAGGTTGAGCCACCGCTGTGCCCCTTTATTGATCTCACCGAAGAAGTGCACGCCAAGTAGCAAGATAATACCCATGATATATATGGGAAAGGCCCAACGTTTCAATACCTCTGGATTGATTTGCGCAACCACAAACATGATGCCTAGCGATAGGCCTATGCGCACTAACTGTCGCTCAAGTAGGGCTGGGTCTTCTCCACCTGCGGAGTAGATAACCACTAAGCCATAAGCCATCAGCGCGAGCAGACCGATTAACAGTGGCAGATCAATATGCAGGCGTTGCCAAATATTCGGTCTTTGATTATGGCTGCCCATTATTGCGTTCTCCAAGAGTCACGAAGGATATATTCGTCCAATAAAGCGCGGGCTACTGGGCCGGCATTCGCGCCACCCCAACCCGCATTTTCTAACACCACAGCTAGGACTATCGTGGGATTTTCATAAGGGGCATAAGCAATAATGAGCGCGTTGTCGCGGAGATGCTCTGCAACCGTGTCGGCATCGTATTTTTCATCTTCTGCGACACTAAATACTTGGGCGGTACCGGTTTTCATCGCTGCGGTGTAACCGGCGTCAACAAAGCGCGATTTATGGGCGGTATTTTTCATCGATTCATTAATGATGTCCCAGTTCATTGGGTTGTTTAACTCAACAGGTGCCATCTCATCAATAGGGGTATCGATTTTAGCCGTACTGTCTTTTATCGATTTAAGCAGGTGCGGTACATAGCGCTTACCTTTATTTGCCATAATGGCCGCCGCATTAGCCAATTGCAGTGGTGTGGTCGTCCAGTATCCTTGGCCAATGCCAACGGATATGGTGTCACCAATATACCAAGGTTGGTTGTAGCGCATTCGCTTCCAATCTCGCGATGGCATAATGCCGGCAGACTCTTCAAATATATCGACCCCGGTGCGCTCGCCAAAGCCAAAGTGTTGCATGAAGTTTGAAATCTTATCGACACCTGTTTTGTATGCTAAATCATAAAAATAGGTATCACATGAATCAACAATTGCCGTGTTAACATCAACCCAACCATGGCCCCAACGTTTCCAGTCTCGGTACTTTCGTTCTACACCGGGGATCTGCCAGAAACCGGGATCCCACACACGGGTTTTCTCGGTTATGGTTTGCTCTTCTAGGCCCAGTAAAGCGATATGGGGTTTGACGGTAGAGGCTGGCGCATATTGACCTTGTGTGGCGCGGTTAATTAATGGGCGTGATTTATCATTGAGCAGCGCGCTGTACGCTTTAGAGCTAATGCCGTGTACAAATTGGTTAGGATCATAGCTTGGACTTGAGACCATCGCTAGAATGCCACCATCTTGCGGGTCAATCGCCACAATAGAGCCGCGGCGACCATTGAGGATCTCCATTGCTTTTTGCTGTAGCTTTAAATCGAGTGTTAAATAGATATCTTGCCCAGGTTCTGGCTCAACCGACTTTAAGGTTCTAATGGTACGCCCGCGGTTATTGACCTCTTCCTCTAGGTGTCCAGGCTTGCCATGGAGTAAGCTTTCATAGAACTTTTCAATGCCTTGTTTACCAATATCATTAGTGGCGGCATAGTTTTTCCATTCGCCTGACAGTTGTAAGGTGTTTTGATCGCGGTCATTAATGCGCCCTACATACCCAAGCACATGGGTCATTAGTCCATCATGGGGATAATGGCGTTTGAGGCCTGCCTCGACCGAAATTCCTGGGAAATCATGTTGATTGACGCTGAACTCGGCAACATCAGATTCGCTGAGGCGATTTTTAATCGTTAAAGGCTTGAAGCGGCGATGATATTTAAGTGAGTCAATAATGTCTTGCTGTGCTTCTTCATCCAGTTCAATAACTTCACTTAATGCGTCCAGTGTGGCTGGAATATCTTTGACTTTCTCTGGCACCATCTCTAATGAGAAGAAGGGCTGGTTTTCAGCTAATAACTGCCCGTGTCTGTCGTAGATCAGTCCACGGCTTGGCGCGACTGGCACGACACGAATTCGGTTATCGTTAGAGCGGGTATCGTAGTCTTTAAATGAAAGAATTTGCAGGTGATATAAATTGACCAACAGCACCGACAGTAACAGGACAACACAGACAAATGTGAAGATGGCTCTACGTTTAAATAGCGAGGCTTCGGCTGCATGGTTGTGCATTGCCATGCGTTTTCTTGGCGCCAATTATACCGTCTCCAATTGTGTTCTAAAACAGGGCTTATACAGCATACCCGCCCATGAGTACTGATAGCAACAGGGCTACTCTCTATGATACGGGTGGTTGTTATTTATGCTCCAAGCACGATATAGGCTTTCTGCTACCAGCACCCGCACAAGTGGGTGAGGCATAGTTAAAGCCGATAAACACCAACTTTGACTGGCGGCTTGTTTACATGCAGGGGCTAGACCTTCTGGGCCACCGATGAGCAGAGACACGTCTCGGCCATCGAGTTGCCAGCGGTTAAGTTGAGTCGCTAGTTCAGGTGTCGTCCAATTTTTCCCTGGCAAATCAAGACTTACAATATGATTGCCTTTCGGAATCGCAGCTAACATCTGCTCTCCCTCTTTATGCAGAATACGGGCGATATCTGCATTTTTGCCTCTTTTTCCTGCGGGGATCTCAATCAATTCAAAAGCCATATCTCGAGGGAAGCGGCGTTGATATTCTTCAAATCCTTGGGTGACCCATTTGGGCATGCGGGTCCCGACAGCGACTAACTGTAACTTCATTATTCTGGCTTGGCAGACCACAGCTTTTCAAGCTGATAAAAGTCGCGGGTTTGATCTTGCATGACGTGTAAAATCACATCACCTAGGTCAACTAATACCCACTCGCTACTATCGCGGCCTTCTACACCATTGATATGGATATTGGCTCGCTTAGATTCAACTACCACATTTTCAGCAATTGCTCTAACGTGAGTTTTAGATGTACCTGAACAAACTACCATAAAATCAGTAACATTAGACTGATCGCTCACTTCAAGAGTAACGATGTCTTTGGCTTTTAAATCTTCGATTTTGTCTATGACAAACTGCTTTAGCTCGGCGCTTTGCACGCGTATTTCCTCATTCATTTCAAACAGCGAAGCAGTATAACAGGTTCTATAGGGTCTGTAGATCTTTTGGATTGATTTTTACCATGAATGATTGCTGTGTCATCAATACTGAGCTTGCCACTCAATTGCAGCAGATATGAAAGTGATGTTTTATCATCACACTACATAAATTAGCAATACAAATTATGCTGTTTGATGTACTGGCTAACTGAGGTGGGGAGGGCGTCATCAATAGTTTGATTTTCAGCCAAATGGGCTCTAATGCTGGTTGAGGAGTATGGTTGCTGGGTAATGCTAGCCAATACAATGCCACCACAGCGTTGGTGCTTGAGGGCCGCAGTCGTTATTTGACGTTGTTTAAGCTGCTGCGCCATCAGGCTGTTTGGTGCGAGCTGCCAGCCTTGGCGCTCACATACGGCGATATGGCAATAATCGAACAGCGACTGCCAACAATGCCATTTGTCGAGGTTAACGAATGAGTCCGTTCCCATGATAAAAACAAAGGTGTGCTGTGGATATTCATCGACCAGTTGTGCCAACGTTTCAGCACTGTATGAAGGACTGTTTCGCTGGGCCTCAATAGCGCATAACGCCAGCTGCGGATAGTCTTCGGTGACTAAACCGACCATGGCCAACCTGTCTTCAGTGCTCGTGTGGGTGCCGGCTTTGTGCGGCGGAATATGATTGGGCATCAGCCACACTTGGTCTAACCCTAACTGCGCTTGTACTTCAATCGCAGGGCGAATATGTCCATAGTGGATTGGGTCAAATGTGCCACCTAGTATGCCGATGTGCATATTAATCGAACTCGATATGCGCAAGCGACTGGTGGGCGCGTGGGTCAAATAGCAAACATAGATGGCTGATGGCAACCCAGTCTTCTGCGCCATGTTGTTTCAGTTTACGCTCAATGCTTGAGGTGACGGCGAGCATATGTTCTATTTGCGTGCGCTCTAAGCGCTGCAATGCGCCTTGATAAAGGCTCTTACGTTTATCCCATATGCGCATTTTCTGCCATAGGCTTTGCAGTTGTTCGCCGCGATCTTGTGCCGATTTTAGGGTGAGCAAACTGCTTAGCTCTTTAAACAGACTCCAAAGTAAAATCGGTAGAGCGACCCCTTCAGATTGCAATTGGCTGAGGATATGCTGAGCTTTTTCTTGCTGGTTGGCGAGTAACGCATCGGCGAGTTGGAATACTGAAAAGCGCGATTGGTCCTCAAAATAAGCCGATAGTTGCTCGGTGTTTATTATCTCATTTGGGCTTAATAGACTGAGTAGTTGCAAGGCTTGATCGGCAGCAAGTAAGTTGCCCTCATAAAGTGCGGCTAACATACTCCGAGCGTCTGGACTCAGGTTCAGTTTGAAATGATTGATGCGTGTGTCTAACCAACGCTGAAATTGAGGTCCTTCAGGCGTGGTACATGGCACATATAGGCCATCACTATCGAGCAGTTTAAACCACTTGCTTTTAGTTTGTTCCGCCGCAAGCTTCGGGCCTTTAATCAGTAAAATCGTATCAGGGTTCGGTACGTCAAGTAACTGTTTAAAGGTCTTGCTGCCATCGGCACCAGGCTTACCTTGTGGGAGTGTCAGTTCAATAATACGGCGGCTGGCAAACAAACTCATTGATTGCCATTCGTCAACTAAGCTTGACCAATCAAAACCGGACTCTTGATACAGCTGCACGTTTTCATCAAACCCTTGACTGCGTGCGCTACTGATGATTTGGCGACGCGCTTGGTCTGTCAACCAAGGGTCATCGCCAAAGATTAAATATACCGCCTTAAGCGGATTGAGCTGTTTAGCAAGCTGATCTGGGTAAACCCGCATTACTCAGTCTCAAGTGAGGCAAGCGTTTGGATCATCTGATCTGCGGCTTGAATGCGCATCTCTTTAAGTAACAATTCCATCTCGCGGCTTTTTGCCAATGCGGTACGCGGATCGTCAAGATAATCGCGATGGATATCAACCGTAAAAGGCTGGATTTCCTGCTGAGGTAACTTTACCGCAAATGTGACGTGGTAAGTTAACTCATATTCTGCCACGTTACCGGTTGGATAGAGCGATAACGTTGAGCGATCAAGTGAGTCTTTAATGATGCGTAACTGAGCTACGTCATCACCTTGCTCAACTAAGGCGATACTACTAAGCCTTAGGCGTTCACGGACTAGACGACTTAGCTCGCTGTACTCATCAGGGCTGCTTAAATGGAGTGTTTTAAGCTCTTCTGGAATCGAGTAACTACGTTGAAGTTTAAAGCCACAGCCAGCACTGAGCAAAATGCTCAGTGCTAACAGGGCGAAACATAAGCGTTTAATTAGCATAAGCTACGCATTCGTTCCTTTGGTTATTAGTTAGCTACAATATTAAGCAGCTTACCTGGGACATAAATCACTTTACGTACGGTTTTGCCATCGGTGTGCTTTTGCACGCCTTCTTCAGCAAGCCCTGTTTGCTCAACTTGCTCTTTAGTGGCATCAGCTGGCACGGTGATTTTAGCACGAAGTTTACCGTTAACTTGTACGATAATCAGCTTACTGTCTTCTACCAAAGCCGCTTCATCAACTTCTGGCCAAAGTGAGTCTTCAATAGCACCCTCATGCCCTAACTCATTCCATAAGCTAAAGCTTGTGTGTGGAATAATAGGGTAGAGTAAGCGTACTACAGCTGACAGCGCTTCGTTTAACAATGCACGGTCCTGCTCTGTCGCGGTAGGCGCCTTTTGCAGCTTGTTCATCAGCTCCATAATCGACGCAATGGCAGTGTTAAACATCTGACGACGTTCTACATCATCACCGACTTTAGCGATGGTTTTGTGTAGTTCGCGACGTAGCGCCTTTTGATTGTTATCTAATGATTTAACATCAAGTGCTACCGTTGCGCCGATTGCGACGTGATCGTGTGCTAGTTTCCACAAACGTTTGATGAAACGATGAGCACCTTCAACGCTCGATTCTTGCCATTCCAAAGTAAGCTCTGGCGGCGCAGCGAACATCATAAATAGACGCACAGTATCAGCACCGTATTTATCCACCATCTCTTGTGGATCAATACCGTTATTCTTCGACTTAGACATCTTGCTCATGCCGGTATAAACCAACTCGTTACCATCGCTATCAACAGCCTTGGTTGTACGGCCTTTATCGTCAGTTTCTAATACTTTAACCTCAGAAGGTGCAACCCATACACGGGCGCCTTTTTCATTGGTGTAGTAATAAGCGTCTGCCAATACCATCCCTTGAGTCAGCAGGCGCTTAGCTGGCTCGTCTGAGTCGACTAGGCCAATATCACGCAGCAGCTTGTGGAAGAAACGGAAATACAATAGGTGCATGCAAGCATGTTCAATGCCGCCAATGTACTGGTCGACAGGCAGCCAGTAGTTAGCTTTAGCAGGATCAAGCATCTGGTCGGCATCAGGGCTACAGTAGCGCGCATAGTACCAAGATGATTCCATAAAGGTATCGAAGGTATCCGTTTCTTTAAACGCTTCTTGACCATTAACGGTGGTCTTAGCCCACTCTTTGTCTGCTTTGATTGGGCTTTGGATGCCGTCCATGACCACATCTTCTGGCAATACAACAGGAAGCTGATCTTCTGGCGTTGGTATAACACTGCCGTCAGCCAAGGTCACCATTGGAATGGGGGCACCCCAGTAACGCTGGCGAGAAACGCCCCAGTCGCGTAGACGGAAGTTAACTTGGCGCTTGCCTTTACCTTCGCTAGATAGTTTGGCATCAATTGCATCAAATGCCGCTTGGAAGTCTAAGCCATCAAACTCACCAGAGTTAAATAGCACACCTTTTTCGGTGTAGGCTTCTTCACTGATGTCGAGTTCACCATCGACTGGTTTAATTACGCCTTCAATTTCAAGGCCATACTTATTAGCAAATTCATAATCACGCTGATCATGGCCAGGTACCGACATTACCGCACCGGTACCGTAGTTCATCAACACAAAGTTCGCAGCCCAAACAGGAACCAATTTACCTGTTAGTGGGTGAATGGCTTTAAGGCCTGTATCAACGCCTTTCTTCTCCATCGCAGCCATTGCGGCCTCGGTGGTATCAGCGTTTTTACATTCTTCAATAAATGCTGCAAGTGCAGGGTTGTTTGCTGCCGCTTTCTCTGCCAATGGATGGGTGCCAGCAATAGCAACGTAGGTCACGCCCATCACAGTGTCAGGACGGGTAGTGTAGATATCAAACGACTCATCACTGTCTGCGACTTGGAAGGTCATCTCGATGCCTTCACTGCGACCAATCCAGTTGCGTTGCATGGTTTTAACTTGCTCTGGCCACTCGTCTAGCTTGTCGATATCGCTTAGCAGCTCGTCAGCATAGTCGGTGATCTTAATAAACCACTGCGGGATCTCTTTTTGCTCAACGCTGGTATCACAGCGCCAGCAAGCACCGTCGATAACTTGTTCGTTAGCCAATACGGTTTCATCGTTTGGACACCAGTTAACCGACGAGGTCTTTTTATACACTAGGCCTTTTTCATACAGCTTAGTGAAGAACCATTGTTCCCAACGGTAGTATTCTGGTGTACAGGTGGCAATTTCACGTGACCAGCCATAGCCAAAGCCCAGCATTTTTAGCTGGTTTTTCATGTAATCGATGTTTTCATAGGTCCAAGGCGCTGGCGCAGCCTTATTTTTAATCGCCGCATTCTCAGCAGGCAGACCGAATGAATCCCAACCAATCGGTTGTAATACATTTTTACCTTGCAGGCGCTGGTAACGAGCAACGACATCACCTATGGTGTAGTTACGTACGTGTCCCATATGCAGTCGACCCGATGGGTAAGGGAACATAGAAAGGCAGTAATATTTTTCTTTGCTCTCGTCTTCGGTGACTTCAAATGTTTTTTTGTCTTGCCAGTGCTGTTGCACCTTAGCTTCAATCTCAGAAGGTAAATATTGCTCTTGCATTGATGTTTCCCGGCCAGGCCGCCTATTATTTGATCTTGCGCACTTTCCGCGCGAGTTAGATCTGCATAGAATAAACTAGAAGTGAGTCATTAAAAAGGTTCGCATTAAGGAGTATTTAACATGAGTGAACGAAGTTCGGAACTACTGTCGCTTTATGAGGCTCTGATTGCGCAAGTTAAATCAGAATATTTGTCTGATAACTCTATGACTGTAAAGGAGTTATATAAGACTGTTACTACTAGTAAACAATTCTTGGCATTGAAGGAGCAAACTAAATCCGACGAGCTTGCATTAGTCGAACAATTTTTAAAACGTGACATCGCCAACTACTTACAAGAGAAAAATGCCCACGATTTAGGTCATAGCCCCACGTTAATCGCTGTTGAAAATACATTATGGCATTGGCTAAGTGAAATCACAGACCGCAGTCAGGTCGAATGGCACGAAGTTGCCCAAGATTTTAAACATCAAGGGGTTTACCAAAGCGGCGAAATTGTCGGGCAAGGTGTGTTGATATGCACCGGCTGTAACCACGAAATGAAAATTGAGTTTCCCGGTGTGATCCCTGATTGTCCGCAATGCGACAGCGAGGAGTTTATCCGTGAAGCGCTAACGCCTTAATTTTATCGATTAACAACCGGTTTCATTAGTGGTGTATTGCGGACCACTGGTTTCATTGGCTTGTTGATAGCGGAAATAGCATTGGTCGTCAGTGACCTTGCCGTCGCCGTTATCATCATAGCCAATGTAGGTGAAATGTATCCCTTGATACTCGATGACGAAAATATCGTCTAACTCCAACCATTTTTCTATATCGGTATTGTCCAAGTAACCACGTAGCAGGCGAGTATCGATTGTACCGTCACCGTCTACATCTATGTCTAACAGGTCACTACGGCCAGAAACGGCTTGGCTGCTCAAGCTAGGCATTTGTGATTTGGCGTATACCAAGCTATTCGCGGTTTTAGTGCTTGTTTGGATTTGGTTTATGGCTTCAATTTTGGTCTCACTGCTTAATCCGATAAACTTGGGCGTAGCAACAACCGCTAAAATCGCCAAAACAACAATGACAACGACAAGCTCAACGAGCGTAAATCCATTTAACTTCATGGGACAGCGATTTCTCTTAACTAGTTAATTTGCGGCGATAAGCTTTTATGGTGGCAAACATTAATGCCAGTGTACAAAATAGCAATACTGGCCATTCACCTAGCCGGGTATACCAAGTGGTGCCACTGACAAGGGGCACGTTAGCGGTCAATACTCCAGTTTCAAACTGTGGCAGCTGGTGGGTAATTTCACCATATTCATTAGCTACAGCCGTTACACCATTGTTAGTGCCTCGCAGTAGTGGCCTGCCAAATTCTATGGCGCGCATTTGGGCCATTTCCATATGCTGCAGCGGGCCGTTTGAACTACCAAACCAGGCATCATTTGACACTGTCAGCAACAGGTCGGTTTGCTCGGTAATATTGGCTCTAACTTGCTCTGAAAATGCGATCTCAAAGCAGATAGCGGGGGTCAATTGGTAACCTAAAGCACTGAGGTTGGGTTGCAGGTAGTCGCCCCGTGCAAACGATGACATGGGCAAGTTGAAAAACGGCGCGAGTGGTCGTAGTAAGTCTTCAAGTGGTACAAATTCCCCAATGGGCAATAAATGATGTTTACGGAACTCGTTGCTACCGTCACCCACGTAGCTGGCATCTACTTGCTGTTTTTCATCGTAGTTACCGAGCACGATGAGTGAGTTATAAAAATCTTCGTTACGGTAGCCAATAATGCCGGTGATGATCGCGCTGTCATTGAGGTTCGCCACTTTGTTAGCGTTATCTAAAAAGTCTTTCACTAAGTATTCAGGCGCCGGAATCGCGGCTTCAGGCCAAATGAAAATATCGGTTTCAGCCAAAGACTGGCGCGATAAATCCATGTATTTGACCATAGTTGGCCATAAGGCATCGGGCTCCCACTTCATACTTTGGGCAATATTGCCTTGCACCAATGCCACATTAACACTGTCGCCGTTGCGGCTAATGGGATCGGTTTGTACCACGGCGTAAGTACTTAACGCTAACATCGCAGTTATTGCTATTAGAGGTTTAAACTGCTTATGCAGCGTTAATGCTAGTGTGCCGGCAAGCAGTGCAATGAGATAAGTTAAGCCAAGTGCACCTATAACACTGGCTAACGGCGCCAATGGTCCATGGGTTTGGCTGTAGCCGGCCCAAAGCCAAGGAAAGCCAGTTAACACCCAGCCTCTAGCCCACTCAAGTACAACCCACCATGCAGGGAACAGCAATAAATTACGCCAAACAACATTGAGTGCGTACTTCTGACTCAAATAGCCGGCAATTGCAGGGTACAAAGCGAGATATAAAGCCAGCAATGCCATGAGGGCAATGGAGGCGATAAGTGGCATACCGCCGTAGTCGGCCATACTGACATGCACCCAGCTTATGCCAACACTGAAGCAGCCAAAGCCAAAGCTGAGCCAATACTTAAATGCTTGCTTAGGCGTTAATGTTTGGCTTTGCCATAGGCCAACTGCAAGTGCAATGACATAAATCGGCCAGTAGCCATAGGGAGCAAAAGAGAGCGCCGTACTGGCACCGACTAAGTAGGCGATAAGATATTTTATTATCGGATGCAGGCCTGTTAGGCGGCTAAATAGTCCCATGGAGCTCTCTTGTAAAACGGTGGAGGTAGAGGCTCTATTGAGCCTCTGATTCTTGAGGTTGTACTTCTGGAAGCTTTACTCGAAGTTGAATTAAGCGACGTGTATCAGCGTTAATCACCTTGAACTCGATATTTTCGATAGTGATTTTTTCATTGCGGGCCGGTAAATGACCAAACGCATGAGAAACCAGACCGCCTACCGTATCAAACTCTTCATCGCTGAATTCTGTATTGAATGTCTGATTGAAGTCTTCGATAGGTGTCAACGCTTTGAGCATATACACTTGTTTGCTGATTTTTCTGATTTCAGTTTCTTCAGCCGAGTCATGGTCGAACTCATCTTCAATATCCCCGACGATCTCTTCGAGAATATCTTCAATGGTCACTAGACCTGACACGCCGCCATATTCATCAACTACGATGGCCATATGGTAGCGTTGTGAGCGAAACTCTTTAAGCAATACATCAACTCGCTTGCTTTCTGGAACGACGACAGCGGGGCGAATAACTTGCGTAAGCTCAAATGGCTCATCACTGTTTTTGAAACCGTATTGAATTAAATCTTTGGCGAGTAATATGCCTTCAATATGGTCTTTGTCTTCATTGACCACTGGAAAACGCGAATGCGCTGAACTGATCACAGTTGAAAGTAGTTCTTCAACTGAGTTATCGATTTTTAGTGCCACAATTTGTGCCCGCGGGATCATGATGTCTCGCACGCGCAAATCTGATACCTCTAAAACACCTTTTATCATTTCGCGAGTATCTTCGGTTATGACTTCACGCTGCTCAGCATCGTGTATCACTTCCACTAATTCGTCGCGACTTTGAGGTTCGCCCTGGAATAACTGACTTACTTTTTCTAACCAGCCCTTCTTTTGGGCGTTGGTACTCGGTGGGATATCGTCACTCATAATATTCTCGTGGTCAGCTGACCTACTATTGTTCCTTATATGGATTTTCAAAGCCTAACTGCTGAATTAAAAGGGTTTCTAATGATTCCATTTCTTCAGCTTCATCGTCTTCAATATGGTCATACCCTAGCAGATGGAGACAGCCATGTACAACCATGTGCGCCCAATGCGCTTGCAAGGTTTTCTTTTGTTCAATTGCTTCATTTTTAACCACTGGAGCACAGATTACAAGATCTCCAAGCAAGGGAATCTCAATTTCTGGCGGTGCTTCAAATGGGAAAGACAACACGTTAGTAGGCTTGTCTTTGCCACGGTAGCTGTGGTTTAGGCTTTGGCTCTCTTGCTCATCAACAATTCTGATGGTCAATTCAGCCTGTGCCATAGTGTCTCTGAGCGCGGTTTTGACCCAAAGTTCAAAATTTTCACGCTCAGGAAGCTGTGGATCGTCAATAGCGTATTGCAGATCTAAATCAAGCTCGAGATTATGCGTCATGGGAGCTCGACTCTGCTTGTTTATACTGGCTCTCGCGTTTGGCTTTTTCGCTGGCGAGTTGATGCTCATGCTCTTCGTAAGCTTCGACAATACGCGCCACAACTGGGTGACGAACAACATCTTTAGCTTGGAAGAAGTTAAAGCTGACTTCCTCGACTTTATTAAGCACTTCTATCGAGTGGCGTAGCCCTGATTTTTGGTGTTTAGGTAAATCGATTTGGGTGATATCGCCGGTGATCACCGCCCGAGAATTAAAGCCAATCCGGGTTAGGAACATTTTCATCTGTTCTACCGTGGTGTTTTGGCTTTCATCCAAAATGATAAATGCGTCATTTAAGGTACGGCCGCGCATATAGGCTAGCGGGGCAACTTCAATGACATTGCGCTCAATTAGGCGCTCAACCTTTTCAAAGCCAAGCATCTCAAATAGTGCGTCATATAAGGGACGTAGATAAGGGTCGACCTTTTGGCTTAAATCACCAGGTAGAAACCCGAGCTTTTCGCCAGCTTCAACGGCGGGGCGGGTCAGCAAAATACGGCGCACTTCTTGGCGCTCAAGCGCATCGACAGCCGCTGCAACCGCAAGATAAGTTTTACCGGTACCAGCAGGACCAATACCAAAGGTGATGTCATGACGAACGATATTGGCGACATAATCACTTTGATTGGGGTTGCGAGGTTTAATCACACCGCGTTTAGTCTTGATATACAGCTCTTTGTCATCACGAGGCGTTTCTGCTTCTAATGCAACCGCTTCTTGTATTGCGACATGAACGGTATCAGGCTCTAAATCAGGTGTTGAACCTTGAACAGGCTGAGTTTCTATATAAAGTTGCTTTAGCAAGTTATTGACGGTTAGGCAGTTCCTTGCTTGACCCACAATCTGGAAATGATTATTGCGGTAGTTGATTTCAACCCCGATACGACGTTCCAGTTGCTTTATGTTGTCATCAAAAGGGCCGCACAAAGAAGCGAGGCGCCGGTTGTCTGATGGCTCTAAATATAGGTTCAGTGTGGTTAACTTATTTGACAAAAATATGGCTCCGAATGACTCATCAATGTCTTAATGATTACAGTTTACGAGCCAAGCGGTGCAAATGCTAACGCTAATTTGTGTCTCGCAAACGTACTGAGCGAAAAAAAGGCAGCTCAATGCCGCCTTTTTTCACCGTGACTCAACCCTTAAGGTTTAAACTGAGTGACGCCAAGATCATCATCTTTTTTATGCTTAGCTAAAATATCTGATGGGCGTAGGTCACGACGTAAATCCATTTCATCTTCGCCACGGATAAATTCGCCGCGCAGTGAGTTGGTATATACATCGACAATTTCAACATCAACAAAGCTACCAATGTGCTTATGAGAAGCTTCAAAGTTAACCACGCGGTTGTTTTCTGTGCGGCCGCGTAATTCCATTGGGTTTTTAATTGATGGGCCTTCTACCAAGATGCGCTGTACTGAACCTAGCATATGACGGCTATAACGCAGTGCTTGCTGGGTTATACGGTCTTGTAGTATCGCTAAACGCTCTTTTTTCTCGGCCATTGACACATCATCAGGCAAGTCTGCTGCCGGTGTACCAGGGCGCGCGCTATAGATAAAGCTAAAGCTGTGGTCAAATTGCACATCTTCAATGAGTTTCATGGTGTCGGCAAAATCTTGTTTTGATTCACCCGGGAAACCAATAATAAAGTCAGAGCTGATCTGGATATCAGGTCGCGCTTTACGTAGACGACGAATAATCGACTTATATTCAATGGCCATGTGGCCACGTTTCATCTGGGTTAAAATTAGATCTGAACCTGATTGAACCGGTAGATGCAGGAAGCTCACCAACTCAGGGGTGTCTTCATAGACGTCAATGATGTCTTGAGTAAATTCAATTGGGTGGCTGGTGGTAAAACGTAATCGGTCGATACCATCGATAGCCGCGACATAGCGTAATAGCTCAGCAAAGGTACAGATATCATCGTCATGCGTTGCGCCACGATAGGCGTTAACGTTTTGGCCTAAAAGGTTGACCTCACGTACACCTTGCTCAGCAAGTTGCGCAATTTCCAAAATGACATCATCGAGCGGTCGGCTGACTTCTTCACCACGGGTATAAGGCACAACACAAAACGAGCAGTATTTGCTGCAACCTTCCATAATGGACACAAAAGCACTCGGACCTTCAGCACGTGGCTCAGGCAAACGGTCAAACTTCTCAATTTCAGGGAAGCTGACATCAATCACGGCTTTGCCACCTTGCTGGATTTGGTCAATCATTTCCGGCAAGCGGTGCAAGGTTTGTGGGCCAAAGATGAGGTCGACACATTGCGCCCGGTCTTTAATCGCTTTACCTTCTTGCGACGCAACACAGCCACCCACACCAATAATAAGATTGGGATTCTTATCTTTTAGTGTTTTCCAGCGACCAAGCTGATGGAACACTTTCTCTTGCGCTTTTTCGCGAATAGAGCAAGTGTTAAGCAGCAGTACGTCTGCTTCTTCAGCTTCTTCAGTCAAGGTATAACCTTGATAATCATCTAGTAGGTCTGCCATTTTTGATGAATCATATTCGTTCATCTGACAGCCCCATGTCTTAATATGGAGTTTTTTACTCATTACTCTTGCGCCACTAGTTGCAACCATGGGAAAAATAGCGCGACATTCTACCCTGTCGTTGGTTAGCTGACCAGCTTTTACACTAAGTAAGCGGTAAATTACTCACTCTTGCGTTGCGTAGTTAGGTGCCTGCTTGTGGCAACACTTACTTGTTTATCATCTTGATTCAGGTAGTTGGCGGCAAGTTGTGTAGAAATTTCACGCGCATCGTCCAAAATTCCTTGCTCCACTTCCCATCGCTGCAGTGCCAAGGTTTCTTGGGTATACAGATATAGGGCATAATTAACTGGATCACGGTAAGTGACAGTCATGGTTTCCATGGTATTGGTTTTAATCTCAGCCTGAACACCAGTTGATAGTGTGGCGGTTAAGAGTATCATTGCCATGGATAATGTCTTTGCAAGTGGTTTCATCTGTCTCTCCTTAACGGGTCGAACTTTGAATGAAATCCAAGTGTAAAGCAGCAATTGATGTGTTTTATGTCGCCATTGTAAGTAAGTGTGAGAGATGACGGTATAGCAACATCTTCTGACCGATTGAATAAATTTGACATATTTTGTCTCTTTGGAGAGAAGTTAAGGTGACGCAAGCATTGCAAAAAGATGTAGTTGTCGTTGGTGGCGGCATGGTGGGAGCAGCAGCTGCTATAGGTTTAGCTAAGCTAGGTTTATCGGTGGCAGTGGTCGATGCGTTTAAACCGCAACAATATGATCCGGCTCAGGCAATAGATATTCGAGTATCGGCTATTAGTGTCGCCTCTGAGAGTCTACTTGAGCAGCTAGGGGCGATGCCTTATTTATCTCAAATGCGTAAAGCGCCTTATCGTGGACTCGAAACCTGGGAACTCGATGATTGTATAACCCAGTTTCATGCCGATCAAGTCAGCTCTACTCACCTAGGACACATTGTCGAAAACCGCTTGATTCAGTTAGCGTTGTGGCGCTGCTTTGAGCATGACTTGGACATTACCCTTTGCTGTCCTGCCAAAGTCAGTCAGATAGAATATAGTCAAGATGGCGTTGAATTAACCTTAGATGATAATCGTCAAATAGCGGCTAAGTTGCTGGTGGGCGCAGATGGTGCTAACTCTCAAGTTCGCCAATGGGCCAATATCGGACTCACCGGCTGGGATTATGGGCAAAGTGCGATGCTGATAAACATCGATACTGAGATTGACCAGCAAGATGTCACGTGGCAACAGTTTACCCCCTCAGGCCCTCGTTCACTGCTGCCTTTACCTGGTAAACACGCATCTTTAGTCTGGTACGATGATGCCGCGCGGATCTCACAGCTGGCCAGTATGAGCAATCTCCAACTTGCAGAGCAAATTAAGCAGCACTTTCCTGCCCGCTTAGATAGACAGTTTACGGTTTCTAATAAAGCCAGCTTTAAGCTGACTCGGCGCCATGCCCAGCGATACTATGCCGATAATTTAGTGCTTATTGGCGATGCGGCTCATACTATCAATCCGCTAGCAGGGCAGGGGGTTAACCTTGGCTTTAAAGATGTCGCTGCATTAATCAATGTGATAGAGCAGGCACAAGACAGTGGTGAGCCTTGGTGGCAAACTGCGACATTACAACAGTATCAGCGAGGTCGCTATTACGACAATCAGCTAATGATGTCGACTATGGACCTTTTCTACGCCAGTTTTAGCAATGACTTTACGCCACTAAAGCTATTACGCAATGGCGCATTAAAACTGGCCAATATTGACGGCCCCGTTAAGCGCCAAGTGCTTAAGTACGCAATGGGTTTACAATAGGCAGTATTGATAGCGGCGCTCAACATTGGCACTCAGTCATATAAGCTTGGCGGCATAACCTTAGCGCTATAACCTTAGCTTCAAAACCTAAGTGCTAGTTCATGCCTCACAAACGACTAATTTGTTCCAACATTTTAGGCCAGCTAGCTTTTCCTTGCTGTTGTTCTGGCAAACATTCGCTTTAGTGTTGATTTATACTCTCAATACAAAGGGCTAATTGCCCTTTGTAGCTTGGCTTTTATTGACCTGATTGTCGGCTTGGGATAGCGACCGCGATAACAGATTTGTTGCCAAGTAGATTGAGTGCTAAAATGCCGCGTTTTATTGCGACTGCTACTAAGAGAATTAGCGCTGTTATGAGTAATATTAAGTTAATCGTTGGACTTGCTAACCCCGGTGAGAAGTATGACCGCACTCGTCATAATGCGGGGGCATGGTATGTCAACGAGCTTGCCAGAACCTGTGGTGTTAGCTTAGTACCTGACAGCAAATATTATGGCCTCAGCGCACGCGTTACGTTGCAGGGTAAAGATGTCAGGTTGCTGATCCCAACCACCTTCATGAATTTGAGTGGTAAGTCAGTCGGGGCACTCGCGAACTTTTTTCGTATAAAACCTGAAGAGATTTTGGTCGCTCACGATGAGCTAGACATGCCCCCAGGTGTAGCAAAGTTTAAGCTCGGTGGAGGGCATGGTGGACATAATGGCCTGAAGGATATAATTGCCAAGCTTGCTAATGACAAGGGTTTTTATCGATTACGGATTGGCATTGGCCATCCGGGAGATAAAAACTTGGTTAGCGGGTTTGTGTTAGGTAAAGCTCCGGCGTCTGAACAAAACCTGATTGATGAGGTGATTGACGAAGCCGTGCGAGCAACAGAGATATTGTTTAAAGAAGATATGAGTAAGGCAATGCATAGATTGCATTCCTTCAAAGCGGGTTAAATTAAGCAAGGCGATAGCATTGCGATGTTTTCGGCGCTATGCCGTTATTAATTGATTAAAGGTAAAAGTATGGGTTTTAAATGTGGCATCGTTGGCCTGCCAAACGTAGGTAAATCGACTCTGTTCAATGCATTGACAAAGGCGGGTATCGAAGCTTCTAACTTCCCGTTTTGTACAATTGAACCAAATACTGGTGTGGTACCGGTACCGGATACACGCCTAGAAGCGTTAGCCGCTATCGTTAATCCTGAGCGCGTAATGCCAACCACCATGGAGTTTGTTGATATTGCGGGCTTGGTTGCCGGTGCCTCTAAAGGTGAAGGCTTAGGTAACAAGTTCCTAGCCAATATCCGTGAAACCGATGCAATTGGTCACGTGGTACGTTGTTTTGAAGATGACAACATTGTCCACGTTGCTAACAAAGTATCGCCAGCAGCCGATATTGAAGTGATCAATACAGAGCTAGCATTAGCCGATTTAGATTCTTGTGAGCGTGCTATTACTCGTCAAGCTAAAAAAGCAAAAGGCGGTGATGCCGATGCTAAGTTTGAAGTGACAATCCTTGAAAAAATGCGTCCTATCTTGGATGAAGGCAAAATGCTACGTTCAATGGAATTGACTAAAGAAGAGCTTGAAGCAGTACGCTACTTGAATTTCTTGACGTTAAAACCAACCATGTACATTGCTAACGTATCGGAAGATGGTTTTGACAATAACCCACACTTAGATGCCGTTAAAGCGATTGCCGCTGAAGAGAACGCTGTGGTCGTTGCGGTGTGTGCAGCCATTGAATCAGAACTGGCTGAAATGGACGCTGAAGACCGCGATGAGTTTATGGCTGACCTTGGCTTAGAAGAGCCAGGTTTGGACCGTGTTATTCGTGCCGGCTATCAGCTACTTGATTTGCACACTTATTTCACCGCGGGTGTTAAAGAAGTCCGTGCATGGACCGTGCGCGTCGGTGCTACTGCGCCGCAGGCAGCAGGTGTGATTCACACCGATTTTGAGCGTGGATTTATTCGTGCACAAGTGATGGCCTACGATGATTTCATCGAATATAAAGGCGAAGCTGGCGCTAAAGAAGCGGGTAAACTTCGTGTAGAAGGTAAAACTTACATCGTTAAAGATGGCGATGTGATGCATTTCTTATTTAATGTCTAAATAAAAGTGCCAAATTGGCGTTTTTTCGTCAATAATAATAACGGTTCAATCATTTGATTGGGCCGTTTTTGTTTTTAATTGGCGTGTAATAGCGGCAGTGATAGCGAGTAGAGCAGCGAATTACAGCGATATTTGTCCATCTGCTGCTCAGTTTGGTGAAGTTATAGCCGAACAAGCGAGATAGTTTAAAATAGCGAAAAAAAGCTGTTGACCTGCATACGCTGAATAAGCATAATACGCCCCGTTCCTCAGCAAGAGGGGCATGTAATAAAAGATGGCAATGTAGCTCAGCTGGTTAGAGCACAGCACTCATAATGCTGGGGTCGCAGGTTCAAGTCCCGCCATTGCTACCATCTTCTATATAAGTAAATTACTTAGTGGAAGCATCCTTATCTTGATGTAAAATAGATAACTCCGTGCGGGAGTGGTGGAATTGGTAGACACGCCAGATTTAGGTTCTGGTGCCGCAAGGTGTGAGAGTTCAAGTCTCTCCTCCCGTACC
>NZ_KI912500.1:0-40121 GCF_000518805.1 Shewanella waksmanii ATCC BAA-643 | reverse complement strand
GTGCGGGAGTGGTGGAATTGGTAGACACGCCAGATTTAGGTTCTGGTGCCGCAAGGTGTGAGAGTTCAAGTCTCTCCTCCCGTACCATTATTGAAAACAAAAAAGCCTGTCTTGATGACAGGCTTTTTTGTTGCCATTTATCCCCGCACCACTTTATGCTGATTGGTATTACATATTTAGCTGCTATTGATTGCCCGAATTTCTATCTGCCTTTGTTGGTTATATGTTGCGAAAGCTGTTTTGCCGTGTAGTATTAATTTTACAGGGTAAGGAGTTAGGAGGCAGCATTGGGTTTTCGACAAGGTTCTAGCTTGAAAGGGATTGAAGCTAGGCATATAAAGCTGATTTTGAGCAGCACATATGTATTATTGCTTGCAATCGTTTTTCTCATTATGTTTCAGCTGCACCAGGGAACAAACATCACCTATTTTTATGCTGCAGTTGCCGTGTTACTACTTACTTCACGGTTTACTCGCAGCTCGCTGCTAAAGAAAATCACCGCCATTTTGGCGATTGTCACGTTTGTTGCATTAGGGGTGCTTTACCCCATGGGTATGGAAAAAATTGAAGAAGCATTCATTCTTATTCCATTGATGTACGTAATTTTATTTCCACATTCATTGTGGCCTATAGCCGTTGCATTTGCGCTGCTTCTTACCTATCTTCCCAGTCTTTTTAGTCATGATATTTTCGACTTTGTTGAGGATAGTTTAGAGATAGTTGTGATTGCCACTTTTGCATCGATAATGTCTCTTTATCAGTCAAAAACGCGGCAACAATCGCTGCACTTCCAGCAGCAAAGCCTCACTGATGACATGACTTTGCTGGGAAACCGAAAAGCATTCTTGCAACGGTTAGACGCTGAGATAAAAGCAACGTCGGCGGATTCAAACCACAGTTTCATATTGATTTTGCTAGATTTAGATAACTTTAAACAAGTTAATGACCAGTATGGCCACCTAGTGGGTGACGAGTTACTGCAAGGTGTTGCAACGCGGTTAGATCAGTTTGTCGCACAAAAAGGCTGCGTGTTTCGACTAAGCGGTGATGAATTTGCGATGATATTAACGCAGGCGGGCGGTGCTTCAATTGATGGCAGTTTTGCGGCACTTGATCAGCAGTTCTTTAACCACAGTGAAAATGCATTTGATCTGACCAATCATTTAATCCATATATCAATGTCTGGTGGGTACATTCAATTTCATCATGCTGATATGGATGCTATCTCTGTTACTCGTGCCATTGATCTCGCTTTGTTGAGTGCTAAAAAAGCCGGTAAAGGTCAATTAGTGCAATATCACCCATCAATGTTAGATCAGGCTAAACGCAAAGTTGCCTTGGAAAGCGAATTGAATCAAGCTATTGAACTGTCACAGTTCACCTTAGTTTATCAGCCCAAGGTTTCGTTGGCATCTGGTGAAGCGGTAGGCGCCGAAGCACTTCTGCGTTGGAATCATCCTACCCTAGGAGCGATTTCACCTGCTGAGTTTATACCCATAGCAGAGAAAACGGGTTTAATTGCTTCAATCGGTAAGTGGGTGCTATTAGAGGCGATGGCACAACTTGCTCTATGGCAGAAAAATGATAGCGAGTTCAGTGTTTCAATTAATATTTCTGCTGTGCAGGTGAAGCAAGGCGGGCTCGTTAAGCTGATCACCGAAAGTATTTCCCGTACCGGCGTTAATCCACATGGTATCGAGTTTGAACTCACAGAAACCAGTATCATGGAGCAACCAGAACGCTATATCGATACCTTCGAGTCGATTAGAAGTTTGGGATGCAAAATTGCAATTGATGATTTTGGGGTAGCGTATTCATCACTCGGGTACCTGACGAAGCTGCCAATAGATGTATTGAAAATAGACAAAAGCTTCATTGATGACAGTGCAACCAGCTATCCACACAGAATGGTGGTTAAAACCATTGTACAGCTTAGCCAGAATTTAGGCTTGCAATCGGTCGCTGAAGGAGTAGAAACTAAAGAGCAAAGGAACTTGCTTCGTGAAGAAGGCGTAGATATCTATCAAGGGTACTACTTTTCTCGGCCTGTTTCCGCAGCAGCAATTGCCCCTTTGTTGAATTGCGCTTGAGCCTAGTTTATTGACAACAAAAAAGGCACTCAATGGAGTGCCTTTTAGCTGTTTAAAGCGCGAATTAGTGCTTAAACATTGCAGAGATAGACTCTTCGTTGCTTACGCGGCGAATCGCTTCAGCCATAACAGTAGACATAGTCAGTTGCGATACTTTGTCGATTGCAGCGATTTCTGGGCTCAATGGAATGGTGTCAGTGACAATCACTTCATCGATAACAGACTCAGCTAGGTTCTTAGCAGCGTTACCTGAGAAGACAGGGTGAGTAGCATAAGCAAAGACACGGTTAGCACCATGTTCTTTTAGTGCTTCAGCTGCTTTACACAGTGTTCCGCCAGTATCAATCATATCATCAACGATAATGCAGTCACGGCCTTGAACGTCACCAATGATGTGCATCACTTGTGCAACGTTCGCCTGAGGGCGACGCTTATCAATAATGGCTAGATCAGAATCATCAAGCAACTTGGCAACAGCACGAGCACGTACTACGCCACCAATGTCTGGTGATACTACAACTGGGTTGTCCAGTTCTTTGGCGACCATGTCTTCAAGCAGTACAGGGCTACCAAATACGTTATCAACTGGAACATCGAAGAAACCTTGGATTTGCTCTGCATGCAAATCACAAGTTAACACGCGGTCTACACCCACACTTGATAGGAAGTCTGCAACCACTTTTGCAGTGATTGGTACACGCGCACTGCGGACACGACGGTCTTGGCGGGCGTAACCAAAGTATGGGATTACCGCCGTAATACGGCCAGCTGATGCACGACGCAATGCATCAACCATGACGATAAGTTCCATCAAGTTATCGTTAGTTGGTGCACAGGTAGATTGAATGATAAATACATCCGCACCACGTACATTTTCGTTAATTTGGACACTGATTTCACCGTCGCTGAACACGCCAACTTCTGCGTCTCCAAGTTTACAAAATAGGCGATCTGCTATCTTCTTTGCGAGACTAGGTGTTGCGTTACCAGCAAATAGTTTAATGTCAGGCACTGTATGAACCTCAGGCGTATGCTTCATTTTAGTGGCCAAGCGCGTAAATTACGTTCTTGGATGGCTTTAAGGCTGAGATAATCTCAACGCTAATGGTGATTTATTTGCCCCTTTAGCGACAAATCCGCGCATATCTTGAGGTAGTTTTGCCAAGATATCTAACGCTTGCTGCTGCTGTTTGAATTGACCAAAAACACATGCTCCGGTTCCGGTCATTCTGGACGGCGCATATTCTATCAGCCACGCCAAGGCTTTGGCAACTTGCGGGTAACGATCGCATACGAGCTTTTGGCAATCGTTTTGCCATGGACTGCTCATTAAAGTTTGGCAGTCTAACTTAGGGGTATCACGGGTAAGCATTGGATTAGCAAACACTTCTGCGGTCGATACATGTACATCCGGCACCAGTACCAAATACCAATATTCGGTAGGTGTTACTGGGGTAAATTGCTCACCGACGCCCTCTGCAAATGCTGCTAAACCATTAATAAAAACAGGGACATCAGCGCCTAGCTTTAATCCTATTTCGCACAGTTGTTTATTACTAAGATTGGTTTTCCAAAGCTGGTTTAAGGCGACTAATGTGGTGGCCGCGTCAGAAGAACCCCCTCCGATCCCGCCGCCCATTGGCAGCTGTTTATCCAGCCAAATCTCGGCGCCATACTGGCATCCTGTGGCTTGCTGTAGCGATTTTGCGGCCTTGAGAATTAAGTTATCGCTGTCAGGGACAACGCTGGCCATCGATGAGTGTAGTTGTAAGCTGCTGTCTTCGCGCACTTGAAAATCGAGGTAGTCACAATGGTCAATAAACTGAAACAGGGTCTGCAACTCATGATAACCATCATCGCGGCGGCCATTGATATGTAAAAACAGATTAAGTTTAGCCGGGGCTGGCCATCGGTTAGAGCGGGGGTTATTCACTGAGTATTCCTTCAGTCGCAATGGCGACGCCATTGGTGATTTGATTGTCTTTAGGTGCAAGCGCCTGCCATTGACTCACTTGAATTTTTAGACGAATGCTATCTTTGTTGACATCTAGTAGCCTAGGTAATTCGGCGCCGCTTTGTTGCTGCCAAGATTTGAACTGTACCTGCCATGGAGACGTCGCGGCATGGGTATGGGCACTTATTGGTCGCTGGGCATCATCACGCTTTGTCACCACATCCGTAGCGGATACCTGTCCGGTGATCCATAAAGGTAATGTGTCAATGGGAATTGACCAGCCGGTAAGGCGTGCTAACAAACGTTGCGGGTCACTATCTTGGTAAGTATTGCCATCTAACTGCAAAGTTGAGCCCGATGGGTCACGGGTTAGTGATAATACTGTGGTGCCTAGCATCGTGGTTAAGGTTATCCGATCCCGTGTTGGGGTGTGCAACCAATAGAGGTTGGTGCTGAATTTGTCCTGCTCGGTGCGCACAGCAAGTTTGCCCTGCATTTCCCAAGCGTAGGCCTGGCTGACATGATTGACGTTCACATTAACTAAATCTTGTGGTGGCCGAGTTGAGCAAGCTTGCAACAATATGCACATCGCAAAAAAGAAAATAGAAGCTGTTTTTGTGAAGTGGTTCAAATTATTCGTCTATTGCTGATATTTGATGAGACATATCATACGAGGGCATGACCAAAATACCAATGCTTGATATCAAATTTAGCTCAATCGCCTATCATGCCTAGCTCACAAGGGTGTGACTAACCAGCAACTAACCGGCTAATTATCGTTATCGATACTCATGGTTTAATTAAAAAAATCGGTGACAATTAATATTATTATTCGGTTTTGTTAAGCGTATTCTGTTTTTAGTTGGTTCAATTCAGTAGAATGAGCCTCAATAAATGAGATGCCAAGAGTCCAGAACGAGTCAAATGAGCCTTGTAGCAATCGGTATTAATCATAAAACCGCTACGGTAGACCTACGTGAAAAGGTAGCGTTTGCCCCAGATAAAATTCATGATGCAATGAGAAGCCTCGCCAGTCGTACTAAGACAGGTGAAGCGGTCATTATCTCAACTTGTAACCGTACTGAATTGTACTGCAATACCGGCGAAGAGGCCGATGTGATTGCATGGTTAGAAGAGTATCATCAGTTAAATCATGAAGATGTTGAACCCTGTTTGTATCGCTATGCGGGACAAGAAGTGGTGCAGCACTTGATGCGCGTTTCCGCTGGACTGGATTCCCTCATCTTAGGTGAGCCGCAAATCCTTGGGCAGGTAAAGCAATCTTTTGTTAAAGCAAAAGAGGCTGGGACTGTCGCGGTTACCATGGATCGCTTATTCCAAAATACTTTCTCTGTTGCTAAAAAAGTGCGTACCGAAACTGAAATCGGTGCCGCAGCAGTGTCGGTGGCATTTGCTGCTGTAAGTATGGCGAAACATATTTTCTCGGCGTTAAGTGCCACTAAGGTGCTACTTGTAGGGGCAGGTGAAACCATTGAACTGGTTGCCCGTCACTTAAAAGATAACGGTGTTGATTCGATGGTGGTGGCAAACCGTACAATTTCACGTGCGGAAGCGATGTGCGAAGAGTTCGGTGCCACAGCAATTACACTCGAACAGATACCAGAGTATCTCCCTAAAGCCGATATCGTGATATCCTCTACCGCGAGTCCTTTACCTATATTAGGAAAAGGCATGGTAGAAAAAGCGCTGAAGCAACGTCGTCATCAACCTATGTTGTTGGTTGATATAGCAGTTCCGCGAGATATAGAGGCAGAAGTAGGCGAACTTGATGACGCTTTCCTTTACACCGTGGATGACTTGCAAAGCATTATTGAACAAAATATGGCCTCGCGACGCGAGGCTGCCGAGAAAGCTGAGTTAATTGCTGAAGAAGAATCTCATCTATTTATGGAATGGATTCGCTCATTAGAATCCGTCGATAGCATTCGTGAATATCGAACGGCCAGTATGGCGATAAAAGATGAGTTGGTAGAGCGTGCAATCAATAAGCTTGCCCAAGGCGGAGACAGTGAAAAACTGATCCTTGAGCTAGCGAATAAATTGACCAATAAACTGATCCACGCCCCTACGCAAGCACTAACCGCAGCCAGCCGCCAAGGCGACCTCAATAGCATAGGTCAGTTACGTGCGGCGCTCGGATTAGATAAAGACTAAGGTTAGCGTTTTAATGAAGGACAGTGTAATTCGCAAGCTCGAAGGCTTGCTTGAGCGTAATGAAGAAGTATTGGCGCTGCTAAGTGACGCAGAAATTATTGCCGATCAGGAGCGTTTTCGCGCTTTGTCCAAAGAGTATGCTCAACTTGAGGACGTGGTAAAAAGCTTTAAAGCTTTTCAGCAGGCAGAAGAAGATCTTGAAGCAGCCAAAGAGATGCTTAACGAAGATGACGCTGATCTAAAAGAGATGGCAGCTGAAGAGATCAAAGAAGCCAAGGCGACGCTCGAAACGCTAGAAGATGAATTGCAAATCCTATTGCTACCTAAAGACCCCAATGACGATAACAACGCCTTTGTTGAAATTCGCGCGGGTGCGGGCGGCGATGAAGCGGCTATTTTTGCTGGCGATCTGTTCCGTATGTATAGCCGTTACTGCGAAGGTAAGCGCTGGCAAGTCGAAGTGATGAACGCTAACGAAGGCGAACATGGCGGATTTAAAGAGGTGATTGTTAAGGTTTCCGGCGAAGGTGTTTACGGTAACTTGAAATTTGAATCCGGTGGCCATCGTGTACAACGTGTACCAGAGACTGAATCCCAAGGCCGCGTGCATACTTCAGCATGTACGGTAATTGTATTGCCAGAAATCCCTGAAGCTGAAGCGATTGAGATTAACAAAGCCGATCTTAAAGTGGATACTTTCCGCGCCTCTGGTGCGGGTGGTCAGCACGTCAACAAAACTGATTCTGCGATTCGTATTACTCACATTCCAACGGGTATTGTGGTTGAATGTCAGGATCAGCGCTCGCAGCACAAGAACCGTGCCCAAGCAATGAGCGTACTGTCTGCACGTATTCAGGCGGTAGAAGATGAGAAGCGTCGCAGTGAAGAGGAAACCACTCGTCGTAGCTTAGTGGCAAGTGGTGATCGCTCAGAGCGAATCCGCACCTATAACTTCCCACAAGGGCGCATGAGTGAGCATCGTATTAACCTCACGCTGTATCGTTTAAATGAAATCATGGAAGGTGATCTCGATGTCATTATCGAGCCGTTGATGCAAGAAAACCAAGCCGATATGTTAGCGGCGTTATCAGACGAATAACGTCTGCCTTTTGCATCAGATAATAAGTTAAGGATAGCCCTTGTTTCAGACTATCTCAGAGGCCCTTGAGTGGGCTTCTTCGCAATTGGCCGAGATTTCAGAATCGGCCAAGCTCGACGCGGAAGTGATATTACTTCACGTGATTCATAAGCAGCGTAGTTATTTGTATACCTGGCCAGATGACAGGTTAAATGGCGAACAGATCGACAGCTTCACCCAGATGGTCTCGCGGCGCGCATTAGGCACGCCAATTGCCCATATTGTGGGGGAGCGTGAATTCTGGTCGTTACCCTTTATGGTCAATCCCAGTACGCTCATCCCACGACCTGATACCGAAATTTTGGTTGAGACTGCGCTCAACTTGCCGTTAGCGCACTCAGCTAAAGTGCTTGATTTGGGGACGGGTACTGGCGCAATCGCTTTGTCGCTGGCGTATGAGCGTAAGGAATGGCAAATTACCGCCGTTGATAAGGTGATTGAAGCGGTTGCATTGGCTAAGGCGAATCGTGACCATTTACAGCAACCGCAAGTCAAGATCATTCAAAGTGATTGGTTTGATGCCGTTGATTGTTACGATTTCCAGCTTATTGTATCTAATCCTCCTTATATCGATGCCGAAGATGAACATCTCAACCAAGGCGATGTGCGTTTCGAGCCACAAAGTGCCTTAACCGCAGATGAGCATGGCTTTGCTGATCTTTACTATATTGCCGCGGCGGCAAAAGACTACTTAGCCCCTGGTGGCTACCTGTTGCTTGAGCACGGATTTGGCCAGGCGCTGCAACTCCGCGACAAGATGATTGCCCTAGGCTATGAAAGCGTTGCAACAGTGCGTGACTTTGGCAGTAATGACAGGTGCACATTAGGCCGGTTGCCGCGCTAATATAGTGCTTAAGCGCGACCTTTGCGCGCAATGCCATAACGCCACCTTAGTGATACTCAGGTGGCGTTATTGTTTTTATCCCTTACAGTCTCTGCTATGTTGACTGCCACTAACTGCTTTTTAAAAGATAACTGTGCTTGTAACTGCTTTTGCCAAGGAATGACACCCAAAGACTATGCAAACCATTAACCGACTGTTCCCACTTTTAGCGCTGATTGGTGCAGCGTGTGCCTATTGGCAGCCGCAACTGTTTAGTGGCTTTAGTAATCTGATTGTGCCTTTACTGGTGATCATCATGTTGGCAATGGGCTTATCACTTAATGTCAGTGACTTTACTGCAGCCGTTAGGCAATACCGCGCCGTGGGCGTGGGATTAGTCTTGCAGTTTAGTGTGATGCCATTGAGCGCACTGTTAATCAGTCAGCAGCTCGGGCTTGATGCTGACTTAACCTTAGGATTAGTGGTGGTGGGCAGTGTTGCTGGTGGTACGGCATCAAATGTGGTGTGTTATCTGGCCAAAGGCGATTTAGCGCTATCAATCACTATGACCGCCTGCTCGACCTTATTGGGCGTGTTACTCACCCCGATGATTATCGAATTGGTTGCGGGGCAGGTGGTGGCGGTTCCAGTGCTGGCGATGTTAGTCAGTTTAGCCAAAATTGTGTTGTTACCGGTTATTGTGGGCTTGTTGGCCAATCACTATTTAGCCGCCTCGGTTAGCAAAATAAGAGGCGTATTGCCCTGGATATCTGTAGTCGCCATCTGTATGGCGATAACTATCATTGTTGCTCTCAATGCCCAGCGCATTGAGCAAATAGGAGCAATCGTACTGCTGGCGGTGATATTACATAATGCCAGTGGCTTAGCACTCGGTTATGGTGTTTGTTATCTACTCGGCTTTAGTCACAAGGTGTGTAAAACCATCTCGCTAGAAGTGGGTTTGCAAAACTCTGGCTTAGCTACCGCCTTATGTGTGCAGTTTTTTAGCCCGGCTTCTGCATTACCAGCAGCGATTTTCTCAGTGTGGCACAACCTATCTGGTGCGATGCTCGCCGGTTATTGGTCTGGGAAGCAGGCGCAAGATAGGCAAGCAGATAAACCGTCGCAAAAGGAGGCGTAATGACAGGTCCAAACCCCGATACTCAGTACCCTTTAGCTGAGTTTAAACAAGTTGGTTTTCTAAAAAACTTCATTGTTAGTGAGCATATTATCGTCGGCGATTACACCTACTACGACGATCCAAATGGTGTCGAGAATTTTGAGAAAAATGTCTTGTACCATTTTCCTTTTATTGGCGACAAACTGATCATCGGCAAGTTTTGTGCGATAGCGCGCGAGGTGAAGTTTATTATGAACGGCGCTAATCACAAAACCTCTGGCGCGTCGACTTTTCCCTTTTTCATTTTTGGCAATGGCTGGGAAGCCGCCACGCCCGCTGCGGGCGAGTTGCCTTATAAAGGCGACACCGTTGTCGGTCATGATGTTTGGATTGGCCATCAAGCGATTATCATGCCTGGGGTGAATATTGGTGATGGTGCCATCATCGCCAGTGAGTCTGTGGTTACTAATGATGTGCCGCCTTACAGTGTGGTTGGCGGTAATCCTGCGGTGGTGATAAAGCAGCGTTTTGATGATCAGACAATTAAGGCGCTTAAGCAATTGGCATGGTGGGATTGGCCGGCAGCTAAAATTAGTCAACACGTTAAACTGATCAGTGGTGATGATATTGAGGCGTTACTGGCGCTGGCGGCAGAGTCAATCGCCTCAACTTAACCATTTTGTGCTAAAAGGGAGCGTCACGGTCGTGCAACTTGTATCAGAACACTCCTTATCGACTTATCGACTTATCGCAAGTTAGCGCTGAAATTACGCTAGATTCAGTCTACTCATCGCTTAATCCCAGCCTGTTTGATTATCATGTTGGTGCCTAGCTGACACATAGGTTACACTAGCGCCTTTCTCAGCCAAGATAGAGTAGAAAATGGAAAGTTTGTACCCTGCAATCAAACACCTTCATTTAACGCTAATTGCTATTAGTGTGGTGTTTTTTATCGTACGTTTTGCACTACATATTCGTCAGTCTTCAATGATGGATAAGAAATTCTTTAAAGTGGCCCCCCATGTGGTAGACACCTTTTTGTTGTTGTCAGGCCTAACCCTATGCTTCTTTATTAAACAGTACCCATTTGCAGATCCTTGGCTTACTGAAAAGCTAGGTGCTGTTGTCGCTTACATCTTCTTAGGTGCGATTGCACTCAAAGCCAACCGCAACCGACTATTTAAAACTTTTGCAGCATTAGGTGCCGTAGCATGGATTGTCTATGCAGCTAAAATTGCCATGTTCAAACAAGCGATTTTACTAGGTTAATGAGTCATTTGAAGTTAAAAGATACCCTGACCTTACCTGAGAGTGCGTTTGAGGTTACTCAGCACTTGGGTTTTGGTGACAAAGAAAAAGCCAAGTGGGCTTGGTATGAACTTGCCGGTTCAGTATTAAGCCATTACTTGGTAGACCAGCAAGCACGCCTTGATGCGCTATTAAAGTGGTTTTATCGAGATCTAGGCTTCTGTGCGCGCGAGTCTTACTTCAGTCTTGAAGCGGCTAACCTGGCGACCTGCATTACCAGTCGTCAAGGTAATAGCACGACATTGGCCACAGTGTTGATGTTATTGGCTAAGCAATTGGATTTAAAGCTCGATGTGTTATTGCTGCCCGGCACTACCTTGTTGTCGAGCCGCATTAACGGTCAAGTGATGTACATTAATCCGCTAAATGGCGAGCAGTTAACACGGCATCAGCTACATGTATTTGTTCGTGGTGAATTGGGTAATGGCGCGCCTTTTAAGCCGAGTTACCTCAAGCCCGTCAGCCTAAAGCGTATCTTGTCGAGGATGATCCATGAGCTCAAGGCGGGGGCGATATTAACCAGCCAGTTTGAAGCTGCCATGGAGTGCTGCAACTTGCTACTACAGTGGCACGAAGATGATTTAAACCTCAATCGCGAGCGGGCTTTCATTGCCCAACAATTGGGTTGTATCAAAGTGGCCGCTGCAGACTTAAAACATTTTGTGGAAAACAGCCCACATGATCCGGTCACTGAATTAGTCAAATTACAATTAAAAGAACTGAGCGACGACCGCGAAGTTTATCATTAACGGATAAGCCGCACATTGAATGTGCGGCTTTTTGCCTGATCCGAGCCTGATAAAGTCGCTGTTGTTTGCTGGGCAACAACAAATAAAACAAAACCAACAACAAATAATAAAGATCGAGATGTTATCTAGGGGGATATCATGAGCAGCAGTACCGCATTGGTTACTAACGATGCCACGGGCCTTGGCCTGCTGGCGGTAATACTTGGGTTTGTGTTTTACACCAGTAACAGTCGCCACCCGTTTTGGCAAAAATTCTATCGTTTTATACCCGCACTGCTAATGTGCTATTTCCTGCCATCATTACTGAACTCGTTTAACATTATTGATGGGCATGAGTCGCAGCTTTATTACGTCGCGTCTCGATATTTGTTACCCGCTTGTTTAGTGTTACTGATTTTAAGTGTTGATTTAAAAGCTATTTTAGGACTTGGGCCTAAAGCGATTATTATGTTCTTAACGGGAACCGTAGGCATTGTGATTGGCGGGCCCATTGCACTATTAATTGTGTCGGCTTTGCATCCTGAAGTACTAGGAGTGAGTGGACCTGAAGCCGTATGGCGCGGCATGACCACGTTGGCGGGTAGCTGGATTGGCGGCGGCGCCAACCAAGCGGCAATGAAAGAGATTTATGAAACCGGTGGTGATATCTTCTCGATCATGGTGACGGTGGATGTGATTGTTGCCAACATCTGGATGGCAGTTTTGTTGTTTATGGCTTCTAAAGCGAAGCAGATTGATGCCAAAACCGGTGCCGATACCTCTGCAATTGAACGTTTGAAAGTGAAGGTCGAGCAGTACCATGCGGAGCACGCACGAATTCCATCACTACAAGATTTGATGATGATTGTTGCGGTAGGTTTCGGTATTACCGGTTTAGCGCACATGGTGGCAGACTTTTTAGGGCCATTTTTTGAAGCCAATTACCCCTGGACGCGTGATTACAGCCTAACTTCTAAGTTCTTCTGGTTAATCGTCACTGTTACCACTATTGGTTTAGCGTTGTCGTTTAGTCCTGTACGCCATTTAGAAGCGGCAGGTGCCTCTAAAGTGGCATCGGCATTTTTGTACATCCTTGTTGCGACTATTGGCTTGCATATGGATGTGTTTAAACTGTTTGATGCTGAAAACTTATGGTATTTTGCCATTGGTATCATTTGGATGTTAGTCCATGCTGGCTTTATGTTGCTGGTAGCCAAACTGATCCGAGCGCCACTATTTTATATGGCTGTGGGTAGCCAGGCTAACGTGGGCGGCGCAGCCTCTGCACCTGTGGTTGCAGCAGCGTTTCACCCGGCGCTGGCACCTGTCGGTGTACTGTTAGCGGTACTAGGCTATGCTGTAGGTACATACATGGCATGGCTCTGTGGCCAAGTGCTTCAAGTTATTGCTTCATAGGGCTGCACAGCAGTAGCAGAATTAATATTGTTTTTGCCAATTCTTATTGGCCTAGGTAGAGAGAAGTTATAGATGAGCATGAAAACCATTACACTGGATGCGATAGCGATCAGTAACGATAAGCCTTTCGTATTGTTTGGCGGAATGAACGTATTGGAATCGCGTGATCTGGCGATGAAAATTGCCGAGCATTATGCAGAAGTGACCCAAAAACTGGGCATTCCATATGTGTTTAAAGCATCGTTCGATAAGGCTAATCGCTCATCAGTAAACTCTTATCGTGGTCCGGGTATGGACGCTGGCCTGAAGATTTTTGAAGAAATTAAATCGACATTTAATCTGCCATTGATCACCGATGTGCATGAACCGCATCAATGTGCACCAGTGGCTGAAGTAGTGGATATTATTCAGCTACCAGCATTTTTAGCCCGTCAAACAGATCTTGTGGTAGCAATGGCGAAAACCGGGGCGATTATTAATGTCAAAAAACCCCAATTTTTAGCTCCCCATGAGATGCGTCATATCATCACTAAGTTTAATGAAGCCGGTAACGACAACATTATTCTTTGTGAGCGCGGCTCAAGCTTCGGTTACAACAACCTCGTTGTTGATATGTTGGGTATGGATGAGATGAAACAATCGGGTTACCCGGTGATATTTGATGCGACCCATGCACTTCAACGCCCAGGTGGGCGCAGTGATAGTGCCGGTGGCCGTCGTGCACAGGCAACGGAATTGGCGCGCAGTGGTATGGCACTCGGTCTTGCAGGTTTGTTCATTGAAGCACACCCCAACCCAGATGAAGCGAAGTGTGATGGCCCATGTGCATTACCTTTGCATCAACTAGAGAACTACCTAACCCAGATGAAGGCCGTTGATGACTTAGTGAAATCTTTCGATCCGATAGATACCAGCAAGTAAGTCAAATACAGCAAAAATCAGCCTCGCAATCTAGCGGGGCTTTTTTTGGTCTAGATGCTGTTAGTAGAGACTTATGTACAGAGAGGAAGCAAACTTTATCTATACTTAGTGCGAAAAAAGCTGAGCTCAATGATTGAGCTCAGCAAAAATGGCGCAGGGTGATGTTAACGAACAATTACTTTAGTGAGTATTTGGCAGCGTTTTCTCCTGCTTTGCGGCCAAATACAACCGTATCAGCAATCGCATTGCCTCCTAGCCGGTTGTAGCCATGTACACCGCCAGTCACTTCGCCTGCAGCAAATAGGCCTGGCATTTTCCAGCTTTGTAGATTTAGCACATTGGTATCGGTATCAACCGCGACGCCACCCATTGTATGGTGAATACCGGGTGCAACCTTCACAGCATAGTAAGGTGGCTTGCTAAGATTTAAAGGCATATCTTCACGACCAAAATCGCTATCTTTTCCTTTAGCTTGGTATTCGTTATAGACTTTTGCGGTGTGCATTAATTTGCTCATACCTGTGATCTTAGCCAGTTCCTCAATCGTGTTGGCTTTGCTAAGCATACCTAGATGCTCATAGCCGCGAACCATTTTTTTCTTCTCTACGAGTTGCTCATCAAAGACTAACCAAGCGTATTGGTCTTTCTGCTTTAAAATGGCATCAGATGCGCGGTCACGGGTGGTCAATTCACTGATGAAACGTTCACCGTCGGTGTTAACCATGATAGCGCCGACTCCGCGAACAGTTTCAGAAATTAAAATTCGGCTATCTTTGCCTATGGTTGGGTGTGCTTGTACCCAATCAATATCGGTCATAGAGGCGCCAATTTCTTTGGCAAGTAGCACACCATCCCCTGTTGCGGTGACATTGTTTGAGCTGGTCATATCTTTCATGGTTGGACGATAGTAAGCGACCATTTGCTTATTCATGCCATAACCGCCTGTTGCCAGTACTACTGATTTTGCTGCGACCATATTGTAGCCACTGTGCTTACCATGAACTACAACACCCGCTACAGATTGATCATCATTGAGGACAATTTTCTCAACCCGTGAATTCACTCTAACGGGAATATTGCGTTCATCGGCAGCTTTACGAAGGGTATCAATGATATGTGGGCCAACCGACGCACCACCTGATGGACGGTGTGTCCGCTCTACACGAGCACCACCAGAACGTTTTAAATCGTTCATGTTAGCACCTAACGATTCCAGCCATGCCACTGCGCCAGCTGACTCTTCAGCTAATATTTGCACCAGCTTAGGATCGTTCTGATAGCGGCCGCCTTTCATGGCATCTTCTGCATACCAATCTATAGAATCTTCAATCCCTTTAGCTTTTTGTTGTGGTGTGCCGACAGCGTTGATACCGCCTGCCGCTAACATGGAGTTGCCGCCGGTGTAAGCCGCTTTTTCAAATAGGACGACGTTTGCTCCTGCCGCTTGTGCGGAAATTGCAGCATTAAAGCCAGCTGAACCACCACCGACAACGATAACATCGACCGTTTCTGATGGCCCTTTGGCAATGGCTTTAGCTATCTTCTCCTGGTCCCAGCCATTATCCCAACGTTTTTTCTCTTTAGCGTCAGCAAATGGCATTTCCATTTCAAAGTTATGGCAGTTGTTACAAGTTAACTGTGGTTTTGAGTGAGCGGAATGACATGAAGTGCAGTTGATATCACCAAGGTGAGAGGCGTGCGGATCGAAAGTTAGTTCATTGTTGACAAGATCCTCATAGTCTCCATGGCATGAACGGCATTGCTGGTTTTCATGGGTTTCACTGTCACTGACCTTTAACGGTTTAGTGTGGCAAGACTGACAGCTATCCATATCTGCATGGAATTTAGCTAAATCAGTCGATTTTGCGACAGCGGCGCCGGATGACAACATTAGGATTGCCATGACCGAAGCGAGTTTAGTTATTTTCATCATATACTCCATATCTACTTTTTATTGCGGCATTTTTGTCGCTTGTTTGTATGGGCCAAGATTAATTAAACCGTAGGTGAAAAAACTCGATCTATATCAAATTAGGTACCTGTGTCAGTTTTTGTTAAAGCGTTTTAAGTTTTATTTAAGGTTGGGTTTTATTTAAATTCCTGTGACAAATATTACGTTTTAAATTCTCTCTTTATTTATTATTCATCGCAACGGTAGACCAGTTTCTACATTAAAAATAAAAAATAGATTTTATTAAGGTGAATATGATGATAAACACAAGGTACATTTCAGTTATAGCGATAATGTCGTCGATTTCTTGTAGTTCATTCGCAGAGGAGCCCAGTTTTTATGGTCGTTTTGATATTGGTATTGCTCATTCTGATGCGGGGACGACAACCCAAAATGGCAAGTCAGGTACGGTTATCGAAAACAATTTATCCCGCTTAGGGGTTAAGGGAGAAAGCAAAGTTTCTGGTGCGTTAACCATTGTTTATCGTGCTGAATTTCAAGTGAATAGTATGACTGATGCTGACGAGACTTTTTCACCAAGAAATACCTATTTGGGGGTTAAGTCAGCATTGGGAGCAGTGTTGGTTGGCCGCAATGACACGGTATTTAAAACATCTAAAGGTGGTGCCGAGACATTTGCACTCACCAATGCTGCCTATAATCGTATGATAGCTGGCCAAGTAAGAAAAGCGGACGGAATTACTTACTACTCTCCTAAAATTTCTGATTTATTTACGGTTAATTCTACTTATTTAGTTGATGATAATTATGAGTCTTCTAATGAATCTCAATATGCAGTCAGTATTGTGTTGGGAGATAGTAAATTAAAAGCGAATAGTTATTATGCAGCGATAGCTTATAATACAATTGCTGGTGTTGATGCATATCGTGCTGTTTATCAGCAAAAGATGGGTAACTTGAGATTGGCTGGGATATATCAGAACACTAAAAGTCAGAAGTTTGAAGATAAGCAAGGGGATACCTATTTTTTAGCGGCGGTGTATAACCTTAACGGTGTTAATTTAAAAGCAGAGTATGCAAAAGATAAAGCCGGGTTTGGTAAGTACTTTAAAAACAATGCTGCAGTCGTTGAGGGGAGTTATGACAAAGCAACTGATGTTGATATCGATTCGCTAACCTTAGGTGTAGATTATCGTTTATCTAAATCGACACGTGTTGCTGCGCACTACGCCATGTATCAAGGTGAGTATCGAATTAACAATGCGGGCCCTTTAATTACCCTAGAAGATGACAATGTTGCTTCTATTAGCTTGCGATATGACTTTTAGCTAGCTTTTAATATACAGCCTAGCGATGAAAATATGCGTAGCTGATCGTAAGGTTAATAATTAGTACCGTTATGGTTAACGTTTTTGCGATTTAAGGCCTATCCTCTTAGCCAAAGTGACTTATTATTAGCCTTATTCCGTTTGTTTAACAAGTGTCGTTTTTATGCGTATTACGCTAAAACAGTTAGTCATTTTTAAAGCGATTTACACCCATGGGCAAATATCTAAAGCGGCCAAGGCTCTGCATCTATCTATACCCGCTGTGAGCATGGCACTGAAGGAGTTAGAAGGATCGCTAGGTAATCGGTTGTTTGACCGTAACGCCAATGGTTTATCAATCAATGACAATGGCAAAGTGATCTTACCCTACGCCAATGACATGCTATCAAAAAGCTTAGAATTGGAGCAGATCTTTAGCGAGTCTACCACTGGAGTGCGTGGCAGCCTTAAGATTGGAAGCAGTAAAACTGTCGGGAACTATGTGCTGTCGCGAAAAATACCGCTGTTTAAGAAAGCTTTTCCACTGGTAGAGATGAAATTGTTGATTGATAACAGTCTGGCGATTGAGTCATTAGTCAGTGAACGTGAATTAGACATTGGATTTATCGATGTAAAACCAACTAGCAAAAACCTCCATACCCAGCGTTGGTTTAGCGACCGAATATGTATTGTGACATCACCTGAAAATAGTATCGTTAATCAACCAATAACGGCTGAGTTGCTATCAGAACAGCTTTGGGTACTCGATCAAACTCACTCAATGAGTCACATGCGCGCTATACAGCTACTAAAAAGCGCTCATGTATCAGTGAATCAAGAGTTAACCATGACGAGCATGGGGGCGATAAAACGAGCCATTGGCACCGGAATCGGGGTAAGTATATTACCTTGGCTTGCTGTCGAAGAAGAGGTTGAACGAGGAGATTTGTCTGAGTTAGTACTCCCTCAATGGTGTCATCAGCGTAACTATTGGATAGTGACTCGTGATGATGATAAACAGGCTGATTTAGTGAGAAAATTTGTTGAATTTTGCGAAAATGAAAAACCCTGCTAGGTCTGAGCATGATTGATCAAGACCCCATTATATTTGGCCTAATTTGTGGGCTATTGGGGACTATCTACTATACTCGCCAACTATCCCATCCATTTTGGCGTACGATTCATCGATACGTGCCAGTCATGGTGCTGTGTTACTTTCTGCCTTCTCTATTTAATACCTTTGGGGTTGTTGACGTTAGTCAGAGCCACTTACCTTATATTGCGGTTAACTATTTCATGCCAGCCTGTCTTGCATTACTCATTTTTAATATTGATATGAAGAGTATTCTGCAGTTAGGACCCAAGCTGATTATCTTGTTTACAGTGGGGGCGATAAGTATCGTGCTGGGTGGCCCATTTGCACTCATGGTATTTCAAGGAATGAGTCCAGACTCGTTGGCGAACAGTGGTGAGAACGCTGCTTGGCGAGGCATGGCAACTTTGGCGGGTAACTGGGTTGGCGGGACGGCAAATCAACTTGCGATGAAAGAAGTTTATCACGTTGGCGACAGCATATTTTCGGTGATGATAACGGTCAATGTGGTGTTTTCGGCATTGTGGATGACGGTGTTGCTAATGTTATCTCAGCACGCACCTTGGCTTGATAAAAGGATTAAAGCTGACACTCGAGGACTGCAAAATTTAGTTAAGTCTGCCAATAAGTTGCACTTGGCTGAGCCGCAAATCCCACAGCTGCAGCATTATATTTTCATGCTGGCGGCAGCGTTTGGTGTAGCAGGAATAGGGCATGCTGGCGCGGATTATCTGGCGCCCTATTTTAGTCAGCATTATCCTGAGCTGGCGCGGTTTAGCCTGACCAACCGTTTTTTTTGGCTCGTGATGATAGTGACGAGTTTGAGCTTTGTTTTGTCTTATACCCGAGTTCGCGACTTAGAGAGTGTCGGATCTGAATCTGTTTCGTCGGTGATGCTGTTTATGTTGATTGCGATAATGGGATTACAAATGGATATTACAGCGATTAGTGATTTCCCCCGATTTTTTGTGATCGGCTTTATCTGGCTGCTATTTCATGTTGTGTGTGTGATGGCGGTAGGAATAATGATAAAAGCCCCAACTGCCTATATGGCCATCGCGAGTCAATGTAATCTTGGCGGTGCGGCATCAGCGCCGGTTGTGGCCGTAGCTTATCATCGCTCCTTCGCGCCAGTTGCAGTGTTGCTTTCTGTACTTGGTTATGGCTGGGCAACCTATTTAGCATGGATATGCGGTGAGCTGTTGCAATCAGTCAACTTTCATTTTATGTAAGCGTTTTTTGTTTATTTTCCTCTAAAGCTGTGATGTTTTTAAGGTTGGCTACAGGGTGCATCTGTATGGTGCTGCTATATTAAAATAGCTGTAACTGTTGTCACCATAATTTGTGCTACAAGCAGCAACCAAAACAAAGAAGAGGAAATAGGGTTATGTCACATGAGGCCGCGTCACCAGGACGGCTTGGTAAAGTGCTCGATGGGATTGAACGTATAGGTAATAAACTGCCTGATCCCGCGATGTTGTTCTTGATGCTGTTGTTTACGGTCTGGGGACTTTCTTGGGCACTGTCAGGGGTGAGTTTTGAAGCCATTGATCCACGTACTGACCAACCGATAGCGGTTACCAACCTATTAAGTGCCGAAGCGCTTACTCACTTCTTAACTACCATGGTTTCCACCTTTACCGCCTTCGCACCGCTCGGTGTGGTTCTTGTTGCTATGTTAGGTGTAGGTGTTGCTGAGCACTCTGGCTATATCAATACTGCGCTGAAACAGATGTTGAAAGTGACTCCAGCTAAGTTATTGACACCTGCTGTTGTGTTAGTGGGTATTATTTCGCACACGGCAACCGATGCCGGCTACGTGGTGGTGATTCCATTGGCTGGGGTGATCTTCTTTACCGTTGGTCGCCATCCATTGGCGGGTATCGCAGCTGCCTTTGCCGGGGTTTCAGGCGGGTTCTGTGCTAACTTTATTCCATCGGGGATTGACCCATTACTGCAAAGCTTTACCCAGTCAGCGGCGCAAATTGCAGACCCTGATATTCAGGTTAACCCACTTAACAACTGGTTCTTTGTTGCTTCTTCGTGCATACCTATCACATTACTGATTTGGTACTTAACAGATAAAGTGCTTGAGCCGCGTCTAAATCGAACTCATAAAGTTAACCGCGATGAAGTCGACATTCCAGCAATGGATGAGATCACCGCCAAAGAGCTTAAAGCGTTCCGTATTGCAACGGCGGTGATGTTTGCTGCGATTATCGGTTTCTTCTCGCTAACGGTTTCAGAAACTTCAACATTGCGAGATGCTAACGGCTCGCTAACCAGCTTTAGTGCGCCGTTGATGCAATCAATCGTGCCGCTGATCTTCATCTTCTTTATGTTGCCTGGCTTAGTTTATGGCTATTTAACTAAGACCTTTAACTCATCAGGTGATGTGGTTCAGGCGATGTCAAAATCGATGAGTGGCATGTCGCACTACATCGTGATGGCGTTTTTCTGTGCTCAGTTTGTGGCGGCGTTTTCTGCATCGAACCTTGGTGCGCTGATTGCTGTAGAGGGCGCAGGCGCCTTAAAAGCGATGAACTTATCGGCTGAAATCACCGTTGTGGGTATGATCATTTTGGTCGGTTTTGTTAACTTGTTTGTTGGTTCATCTTCGGCGAAATGGGCATTGATTGGTCCGGTGTTGGTGCCAATGTTGATGCAACTTAATATCAGTCCAGACTTGTCACAAGCGGCTTACCGTGTTGGTGATTCTAGTTCTAACATCATTACGCCATTGATGCCTTACTTCCCACTGGTGGTTGTATACTGTCAGCGTTACGTTAAGGGCATTGGTATTGGTACACTTATCTCGATGATGCTGCCATTTAGTATTGCGCTGTTGAGTATTTGGAGTGCTTGGTTACTACTATATTGGTCTATGGGTATCCCACTGGGCTTGGGTGCTAGCTACACCTACTAAGCAGTACATATTGCGTTTTAGGGCTTCTTTATAGAAGCCCTTTTTAGTGCTTGTAAAATATGACCTTACAGCCATACCCCTCATGGTGACAATAGCGACAGCAAGCAGCCTTCGGCTGACTAGATCTATATCTCCTTTTGACACTGCACTTGAAATTACCCGCGAAATTAAGCTCAAGGTTACTTTTGAAATTCTGCTCGAATTCATTGGCCATTCCCTATAACCTAGTGTTCAAACCTCTCGAATTATGAATCAGTTATGTGGATTGGGTTCACGCTGTTAGCTGCCTTCATGCAAGCATGGCGCAATGTCTTTCAGAGCCAACTAAGTCAACAAATGAGTGTAGCCGGGGTGACGCTAGCGCGCTTTATTTGGGCCGGGCCTTTGGTCGCCGTTTATTTAGTGGCGTTGCATCAAGTTCAACCCAGCGCGTTGCCCGATTTTACTCATGATTTTAATGCCGATTTTTGGCGATTGATAGGCGCAGCAGCCTTGCTGCAGATAACAGCAACCGTGTTAATGGTGACACTGTTTAAAATGCGCGATTATGCCATCGGTGCTGGACTGGCTAAGAGTGAGGCGCTGGTCGCGGCTCTACTTGGCGTATGGTTTTTTAGTGCAGAAATGAGTCTTATGGGATGGCTTGGGGTCATTATTGGTGCCGTAGCGATTTTGATGATGAGTTGCCCCAATGGGAGCCGCTTGTCTGTCGCAACTGCCGGTATTGGTCTGCTATGTGGCAGTGCTTTCGCATTAACTTCACTGTGCGCTCGAGAGGCAAGCCTTAGCTTACCCTTTGGTTATATGCACAGTGCCGCTTGGGTATTATTGTGGGTTATTTTGCTGCAGACCGTGCTGTTATTAGGTTATATCGCGCTATCGGATCGTGACTTGCTAGCCCGGATCCTTAAACCCAGTAAGTTAGTGTTTACTATAAGCTTAACAAGCTGCTTAGGCTCGATTGGTTGGTTTAGTGCGATGGCGCTGCAAGATGTGGCGCTGGTAAAAACCTTTGGGCAGGTAGAGGTGTTTATCACTTTGCTGATTGCTCGGTTTTACTTAAAATCTAGTACGAAACTCTATGATATTCTGGCATTGATTCTCATCGCCATCGCGGCGATATTGGTTATTTGGGGCTAGGCAGTTTAACAATGAGGTGCGCTAAATGGCAGGCGAGTACACCTAAGGTAGCACCGGCTAACGTGTCACCTAAAAAGTGATAATTCTGCCCCAGTTGACCGATAAATACCGCGACAATCCCTAAGCCCCACAGCAGTTTACATTGCGGTAAGTGATACCAAAAACAACAAGCTAATGCGACAGTAAAAAGAGTATGCCCTGACGGAAAAGAGTTATAGCCCATTCCTTGAGTGAACGGGTAGAAACCCTCGACCCCGCTATGGATCCATGATGGATTCTCGTTGACCCAAGTTTCCGGCCAAGTGCGGCCAAACAGCCATTTCCCCCCCCAACGCAACCCGCTGGCAAACAATGCCGTAAGCAGTAGATGTTTGACCAACGGCAGCATGGTGTGGCGATAGCGGGGAAGGCACAGTAATAACACACAGCTAAGTCCTAATACCTGAAAAAACAGGGGGGCCTGGCTTAGCAGCTTAAGGTAGCTGCCTTGATAGGCGTTGTTGTACAACATGCTAGCCAATGGGCGATCAATAAATAGCACCGCGATAAGCGTCGCGATTATCATCAATAGATAAAAACGCATCATGGTGAGTTTGGAAAATGGCGTAAACGTCGAACTGTTTGGCTGAGTCATGTTAATCAGTATAGGTAGTCACAGCGATAACAAGCCACTAGTCTAATCTTTATGTTGATGCTTGTGTAGCGTGATTGGCTTCATTGTGCGCGGGCTAGGCGGAGCAGGAGTTGCGCTGGTCAGATGACAGTTATTGTGCTGTCAATTATATTGTCAGTTGCTAATATAAAGGCTTGGTCAGTCATAGATAGCAGCAATATCGTTTGCGTTTTAGGGCATAGACAAGCGTGCTCTAGCTATGTGACACTTTGTATCAGCAACCAAAGCATAATGGGTAAAATGATAAACTATAGCCAGTCACGTCACCATCGGATGTCTTCTTCGCTTTGCAGATGAATAACAGCGCCCTTAAATTAGCCAAAAGTTGGCTCGGTATGACCCTATTGGCTAGTGCCACACTGCCTGCCTTTGCTTCAGCTGGTGAAACTGCCGCAGCGCCAGTTAGCGCCAATATACTCAAAGTGGCGGCAACTGACTGGTGTCCGCAAACTTGTGAAAATAGCGCCCAAGCGGGTTATATCTTAGATGTTACCCAAGCGGTATTTGCACAAAGTGAATACCACCTTGTTGTTGAATATTTCCCTTGGACTCGAGCTGTGCGTCTGACCGAGCAAGGGCAATTTGATCTCTTGTTGGGCCCAACTAAAACAGAAGCGCCAAATTTGCGCTTTCCTGTTGCGCCGGTTGGACAGCAGAAGATGTGCTTTTTCACCAAGGCTGATTCAAGTTGGCGATATCAGGGAGTTGAGTCGCTGCAAGGGCAGCAAATTGGGGTGATTTTAGATGCGTCATTGGGTGAAATTAATGACTACAAACAAGCAAACCCGCATCAATTCCAAGTGCTTAGCCAGCCAACGACTTACCTTAAACAGAGCATCGCCAAATTAAGACTTAACCGTATTGATAGCTTTTTGTTCACTCAAATAGCCGTAGAGTATGAACTTGCGCAGCAAAATGTTCAAGAGGAGTTTATCAACGCGGGTTGTGTGGCGGCAGAAAATATCTATGTGGCTTTTTCGCCTAAGATGACGGCAGCGAAATTGCAGCAGGTGATGACTGTTTTTGATAAACGTATGGCGGAGTTACAACGGCAAAACGCTATCAAGCCTATTATGCAGGGCTATGGCATATCTTATTAATGCTGGATTATCTGAGTTGTTAAGCCCGCTTATAGGTATTTTGCAGTGACCTAATCCGCGCAACCATGCGCTCATTTTCACTGGCATTTAAACCATAGTGTTTGGCTTTGGCGGCGACATAGCCGTTAATGGCATCAATTTCAGTGATACGTTCAAAGCTAATATCTTGCAACATGGATGAGCGGTTGTTAACGGTCAAGTCAATCACCGCATAAATGCGCTCTAGTAGCTGAGTAAGCTCAAGTTCAATCCCATCTGCTGCGGCTACCGTGACGACTTCTTCAGTTAACTTATTGATAGTAATTCTGTATTTCTCATCGATTAACTCGCCATTGCAACACAAATTAATCGCGCTAAGCGGGTTGATTGCCACATTCACAGCCAGCTTTTGCCACAAAAAAGGCAATATAGGCTCGCACCATTGGCTGTTTGCTATAGACAGTAATTGTGACTTTATCACATTTGGCATTAGCGGCCCGACATAGTGACCGATTTGCGTCTTACCATCGCCAGTTTTCTCTACTTGCCATTGATTGTGCAATAAAGCGCCTTGGGACGTGGTACCTAGACTAAGCCCGCGGCCTTGCAGTTGTGATTCAACGACTTCATGTGGACCTAAGCCATTGTGCATTAACAATATATGACATTGAGGCGGCAGCATGGCTATCAGTGGTCGCAATGCATCGACGACTTGGTAGGCTTTAACTGTAACGATGAGCAGCTTAACGTGTGCTAACGAGACTTGCTGCGCTGTTATTTGGCTCACGCTGGCAAGTGGGCATAGGTAAGGCGTGCTGCTTTGCCCTTGCTTGAAGGTAAGCCGCTGCTGATGGTTTTGCTGAGTGTTGCCTCTGTTAATGAGTAGCGGGGCAGAGTCATTACTACGCAGCTGATAAGCGAATGATTGGCCAATTGCGCCAGCGCCTAAAATGGCAATGTCGGCTTTGGGGGTAAACATGACTGTGCTCACTTTTCTTGATCGCCCGAGCGAATTTTACCCGCTCGGATATAACGGCTAGCGAGCCAGTAACATAGCATGAAGGCTGCCACACCCATCATATCAGCAACAAAATCGGCAAAGGAGGCACTACGGTAAGGCAGTCGAGATTGCACTAACTCAATCAAGGCCGCATAGCCGGCTAACACTGTCACTAAGGTAAGCCATTTTAATTTAAAGGCGAAGTGGGTCAAAAATGCCAGGCCAAAAAAACTTCCAAAATGGCCGACTTTATCCATATTGCTAAACAGCTGTGGATAGTTAGGCTTTGAGAACACCAAATAGCTGATCACAACTACGGCGAAAAGAAAGGCGATTTTGAAATATTTCTGCTGAGACTTCACTGTTAACTATGATTATTTTCATTTACTCAATCATAGGTAAATGGGCGGCTAATGTCACCCATAATTGTTGTTGGCTAGGGTCTGATTGTTGATTGCCCATCGCCATTCGCGCAGGTAAAATAGTCGCAATTATGATTGGGTTAAAATAAGGGTAATGTTATGCCATCAATGGATATTGTATCTGAAGTCAATGAAGTGGAATTGAGAAACGCGGTAGATAATACTAAGCGTGAACTGGATAGCCGTTTTGACTTTCGCGGCGTTGAGACTGACATTGTCTACAAAGACCATCAAGTAAGCTTGTCATCAGAGTCTGATTTTCAGTGTCAACAGATGGTGGACATGCTACGTAATCAGCTTAGTAAACGTAACGTTGATCCCGCTTCTATGGATGTGTCTGATAAAGCCGTGCATAGCGGCAAGACATTTTCAATTAAAGTGACCTTCAAAGAAGGTATTGAAAGCTTGGTTGCAAAGAAGTTGGTCAAGCTGATTAAAGACAGCAAGCTAAAAGTGCAAGCGGCGATTCAAGGTGATTCTATCCGCGTGACCGGTAAAAAGCGTGATGATTTACAACGCGTCATGGGTATTGCCCGAGAGTCAGATTTGGGACAACCATTTCAATTTAATAATTTTCGCGATTGATCCATATCGCTAAATATTAATAATTTAAGGGCTACCAATTTGGTAGCCCTTTGTTTTACGGTTTAATCTTTAAGCTTGTTAATCTCTTCGTTAACCTCATAGCCCTTTGTTTTACGGTTTAATCTTTAAGCTTGTTAATCTCTTCGTTAACCTCATAGCCCTTATCTGTGATGATTTTTTCTAACACCACTAACCGGTGTTGAATGCTAGTGACTTCATCGATCAATTTCATCTTATCACTGCTATCTATTTTCGCTTCAAGTTGCTTAATACGAAATCGGTATTTGAAAAAGTCTGCGGCAAAAATAGCCAGAAAAATGATTGAGACGATAATGATCTGAGTGATATCCATATCCATGTCCTTTTAATATGTTGAGTGACTTAGTTTTTCTGTTTATAGCAAATAGCAAGCCAGTATTTTTAGTGTTTGATTTTTATATTGTTTTCTAGTTATCTTGACCTAAGCTAGTCGTCAAGATTTAAACTGATTATCCATAATCATTATTGGTTGGCGAATTTGACCATCAGTGTCTAGTCATAATCTTTATCGCAGTTTATTGGCTACATCGATATTGAGCTTAGCCATTACTCGCTTGTGACTCATTGCTGTGGTCATGGTTTACCTGTGTATCTCGGTTTGGCTTAGGCACATATTTATCCACTAACCATACCAAGGCGATGACAGGAAAACCGATCAAGCTAGCACCAATAAAGAACGTAACATAGTCATAGGCGTCAATGACCGCCCCAGAAAACCCAGCAACAAACTTAGGGAACAACAACATAATTGAGGATAAAAGCGCGTATTGTGTCGCACTGAAGCCATCACTGGTTAAACTGGAGAGATAAGCGATGAATGCTGCGGTAGCAATTCCGGCACTGAAGTTATCGACAGAAATGGCTAAGGTTAAGAATGGCACGTTATAACCAATCATTGCTTGATAGGCGAACAATAAATTGGTCGTCGCCACTAAAAATGCGCCAAGCAGCAAAATTTTCATCGTACCGTAGCGAGCGACCAACAGGCCGCCAGCACCGGCGCCGACTAAGGTCATAATCAGGCCATAGACTTTGCTTAAGGTGGCTATCTCTGTTTTAGAAAAGCCCATATCGACATAAAATACATTGGCCATAATTCCCATGACAATGTCAGAGATACGGTAAGTAGAGATGAGGACTAATATCAGTATCGCGTGCTTACCATAGCGTTTAAAGAAGTCCTTAAACGGCAGTACACAGGCTGTATTGAGCCACGAAAGTAATGCGGCCACTTTAGGTGGGTAATGGGCAATGTATTGCTGTTTCAACTTGGCTTCAGCTACATCGGCATGCTGCACTTTTACCGTGGGCTCGGCGCTCATTAAGGTGGTAATAATACCTACGCCCATTAACCCTGCCATGACTAAATATGCGGTTTGCCAAGAAGCTAAATGATAGGCATCTGAGCTGGGTTCTACCCAAGCGGCGATAGTGAGCGCACCTGCGGTGGCAATAATCATCGCACTGCGGTACCCGACTTGATACGCGGCGGCGAGAGCGGCTTGCATCTTGTCTGATGCTGATTCAATTCTAAATGCATCAATCACGATATCTTGGGTGGCGGAGGCGAAAGCAACGAGCAAGGCAAAAAATGCCATCATTTCCAAGTTTTGCAAAGGATCGCTTTGGCTCATACCAAGTATGGCCAATACCAGTAATAATTGAGCAAACAGCATCCAACCACGTCGCCTACCGAGTAAGCGGGTGAAAATGGGTAAAGAGAGTCGGTCGACTAGCGGAGACCATGCCCACTTAAAGCCGTAAATCATCGCAACCCAGCTAAAATAGCCAATCGCGGTGCGGTCAACGCCGGCTTCCCTAAGCCAAAATGACAAGGTTGAGAATACCAACATGAGTGGTAAGCCCGCAGAAAAGCCTAACAGCAGTAACGATAACACGCGACGGTGTAGGTATATCGATAGCGCAGACTTAAAGTCAGTTAACCGTGATGAAATAGCTTGGGGCATTGGATGGATTCTGAAAGTAGCGTAAAGCTAGCTTAATACGGATACAGAGAAATGACTATAGCTTAGAAAAAGTTATTCATTTAAAACGTAAAAGCCCAGCACTCGGTGCCGGGCTTGGTCTTTACGGTTTACTCAGAGCTTGGTCTAATCCCTACACAGCCTGACGGGATGTTGCCACCTATACTGAGATAATCACAGCAGTCATCGATTTGCTTACGCAAAAATTGATTACCACGGATCATCCAGTCTGGCCAACGGTCAAAAGCATGTAGTAGGTGCCAGAACACTCGCTCTATATCGGTTTGCGCTTCACCCTGGTGGTTAAACTGCTGCCACTCTTCTAGGGTGTCCCATAGATATAGCTGGATCTCATTGAAATCGAGTTGATCGCTCAAGAACGCTTTCCCATATTGAGCCAGCTGGGGCGCTTTATTATCGATGAACTCATTAGGGGTCATCTTATCGCCTCCTTGCCAGTGCCATTTGAGTATAGTGCGGACTTGGAGTATTTGTTCAAAAGTTTACAAAAATGACCGTTCTTAATTGAGAACTATTATCATTTGTTCGATTTCAATGACCTAGTGAAAAACACTAGTGATTGCTTATCTTGCTAACAATGTTGCCTTGGTCAAAATGACATCTTCTACAGGGAAGTCAGGCCAATCCAGTTTGCTATTGTGTTCAGTGGTGACTATCGACATTGCTTCGAGCACTTCGAGTCCTTCAATCACTTCACCAAATACTGCATAACCCCAACGGCGAGATGATGGATCAAGATTGGTATTGTCGCCAACATTAAAGTAAAACTGGCTGGTGGCCGAGTGTGGATTGTTGTCGCGGGCCATGGCAATGGTGCCTAAACCATTGGATAAGCCATTACCTGACTCATTTACAATAGCGGCATTTTCAGGTCGGGCTTCTTTCTTTAAGTCGAGCCCACCACCTTGCACAACAAACTCTGGGATGATGCGATGAAATAAGGTGTTGTCGTATTGGCCGGTCACTACATAGATGAGAAAGTTGTCCACGGTGATTGGAGCACGAGTGCGATTAAGTTCAACGATAATAGTGCCCATGCTGGTTTCTAATTTTACTTGGGGATACAGGGTATCCTCTTGAATATCGACAGCTTGAGCTAATGTGCTAATGGTTAACAATAAACAAGCGGTAAGCCAACGAGTCATAGGTTTTTCCTTGCTATATTCCGGTTGAGTCCAAAGGATATTATGGTTGAATAAACTGATTCAGCTCAGGGTCTTGCAGTATATCTCGGCTAAGATCTGCTATGAGCTGGTTAATCGCAAGTTCCATTTTGGCAAAGTCAGGGCTAAATGGTCCGCTGTGATTATTTTTTGCGGTATAGCGCTTGGTCAACGTGCGATTACGGCTATTGTTAGCGATAACGTTGATCACCACCTCTGTGTTGGCTTCGTAACCAAAAGTGTTCTCGTTCACGTCTGCGAGCAATTTTTCCAGTTGGATTTGCACATGCTCTGTGGCGGAGGGATCAATCACATAACCGGCTTGGCGAAACCCGTCTCTAAAAAGACTATCGATTTGTTTGCGCGGTGTTTCACTTGGGCTGACCAATTTGGCCGCATCGTCGCCTTTATGCATACGCACGACAAAATTTGCCTTGCGGGTATCAATAGTTTCAATGGCAAGCCGTTGTGAAGATTGAGTTTGTACTTCAACATTTGGAGCCTGCGGCGACAGTGCGATATGAGTGGGTTGAGAGCTGGCGCAGCCTGCTAATATCGCAATAGCAAAAAGTGGAAATAATCTTAATTTCATTATGTTAATTAGTTGACGCAAATTTAATGATGCTCAGCATACCAGAATTGATGCCGCATGCCATAACTTGAGTAGCGGCGTTTAGCAGCGAACTCTCGCTGGCACTATCGCTGATTTAAATCGGCCAATTAACCCCTACGTTGTAACTGCGCAAAGTCAGTTGGTTTAATGGGACATGTTGATATTCGGCGCTGAGTTTCATGCCGCTATTGAAAGAAAATTGCCACCCAACAGCGCCATAAAACCCATGATCAGTATCTTTAACTTGGGTGCGAACGTCATCAATTTCAATGTCGTATTTGATCCATTGCTGGGTGAGGCCGGTTTTCAGGTAAAGACTATGACGATGGTTGAGCGGCATCTGGGTGATAAGGTTGCTTCTCACACCGTGATATTGCAAACGCTTAACGTCGGTCCATATGTCAGACAAAATACTGAACGCGCCGCCGCTGCCCGTGGTTGCCCCAACTTCAACGCCGATGTAATCGTTTAACATATATCGATAGTAAATATCCGCGGTTAAACTATCGCTGAAATTGCGATTGATATTGTCTTGGGTTTCAAATTCATGAAAGCCATAGCCCATCGAGCCACCAACCGAATGGGCAGACTCCTGTGCTTGGCATAAAGGACTGAAGAGTATTGGTGCAGCGACCAATATAATGCGCGCTGAGGTTTTGAGTGACATTGCTATGAATTGGGCCGTGGTTAAAGCCGGTCAATATATCTTGGCAATCTTGTTTTAAGCTTAAATTTTAGCAATTGACTGCGGCTAAGCAATACGTTGCTTGTGTGGGCAATGTTTAGTCTGTGGTTATTTGCGCGCCGATGTGATTTGCGCAATGCAGTCGATTACTTGTTGATGCAGCCATATGTGTAGCGGATGGTTGCAGTGAGTGTGAGCCATAATCGAGGCAATATCAGAGTAGGGCACGGTGAGCTTTGGATCGATTTTTAGCGTTCTAAATTCACTGCCGAGTTTTTCAGCGGTATAGCGCGAGCAGGGACTGACCATATCAGAGTGCTTGACCGCTTCAAGTAGAATACTTAGTTGGTTGGTGCGCAGTGGCACTCGGGCATCGATGCCATATCTTCGCAGAATTTGCGCCACGATGGCACCATCTTCATTCCAGTTTGGGATAAGAAATGAGGCGATGTCATAGCGGCTAAAGTCTTCTATGAAAATCGTGTCTTGCTTTAATGGATGGTCTTTGCGGCAGATAAATACAAACTCATCGCTACCTATGGTTTGCTGGGTAAAGTGGCTAGATAAATGATAGGGCGAATAGTTGATCCCGAGATGAATTTTGCCATCGTTAAGTAATGCGCTAGAACTGTGTTCCCAGTTGAGGATATGCAGCTCCACATTGGGGGCCTGTTGGTTGATGCTAACAATGAGTGCTGGGGCTAACCACTGGGCGATAAAGCCATTAACAGCAATGGATAATTTGCCACTATATTGACTTGGTTCAAACACAGGCTTACCGCTAACAACATTATTGAGCATGCTCATCGCGGCAGGCAGTTGCACGGCAAGCTCTTGCGCTTTAGAAGTGGGTTTGAGTCCGTGTGCTTCTCTGATAAATAGCTCATCAGAAAAATGTTCACGCAGACGTCCTAAGGCGCGGCTGACCGCAGGTTGGCTAAGATCTAATCGCTCAGCGGCTTTCTTGGTACTTTGTACCTCCAAAAGCATGCTTAGCACTTTAAGTAAATTGAGGTCGAGGTCTTTGCTCACGGCCATGGGCTAACAGAATTGAATTTTAACTAGATTATCTGAATCTTAGTCAGATTGCATCTTAGCGACGCAGCTGCAGTTTTCCTGCTGGGCAATAGGCTTAATTTTTTCTTTAAACTTGGTGGTTTAACCGCTAGAGTAAAAGTTCAACTGTTAACGAAATGTATCTAGGCTAGGTTTGAAAGTGTCATGATAAAAACGCAACGCGCTCCCCAAGAGTTGATAACCTCAGATAAGCCCGAGTTTGGCCATTTTGACGGCATCGTCAAGCAACTAGGTGTCGACAAGTTTCAATACTTTTCTGAAATGGATACCCCGCGTTCTGGCCTAGCTAAACATTTTGCCTATAAGCAGTTTCAGTTTATCGCCATTATTACACCGCGCTATATGATTGGCGTCGCCCTGGCCGATATTCGCTATGTTGGGTCGAGCTTTTGTTATGTGTATGACATCAAGGCCAATAAGTTAGTTGAGCATAACTTCTTTAGGCCGCTGGGTTTGGGCTACACCATGACTGACTCACCATACAGTGGCCGCTCATCGATTGCTGGTGGCAAGGTGGCCTTTGTTATTGAAGATGGCCTATGGCAATTAACCCTTAATATGAAACATATTCAGGCTGACTTGCGGTTAACCCCGTTAGCGCTCAGTTTACCTATGGCTGTGTGTACCCCAACGGGTTACAGCGGCTGGACTTACACTCAAAAGCACAATGGCCTCAAGGTATCCGGTACTTTGACTATTGAACATGAGCCGCAACCATTGAATCAGGCATTAGGCGGCTATGATTTTTCGGCTGGATTTATGCGCCGCGAAACCAGTTGGCGATGGGCCAGTATTAACGGCCGAATAGCAGATAAAATCATCGGTGTTAATTTGGCCGCTGGTGTTAACGAAACCGGCAGTAATGAAAATGTATTTTGGGTCGACGGTGAAAGGCATCTGTTAGGCGCGGTTCATTTTGAGTTTGAGCGCCATAATCGTGATAGCGATTGGCGTGTCTTTAGCGACGATGGCAGGGTTGACTTGCAGTTTACGCCGCATAATTGCCGCAAAGAGAAACTTAACTTGGTGCTATTGAAAAGTAACTTTAGGCAATACATCGGCACCTTTTCTGGCACCATCACAGACACCAAAGGCTGCGTGCATCAAATCAGTAACGTGTTAGGCCTAACAGAAGATCATTTTGCCAAGTGGTAGGCGTAATTGTCACATTTGAACAGCCTGATTGATAAAGACAATAATAAGTATTAAGGATGATAAAGATGGATTTTAATGCGCTTATTCAGCACCCTGAAGTGTTACTTTTAGTGCTAGCACCGATATTTTTCGCCTGTATTGTGCTGGAATGGTATTTCGGTGACAAACGCAATAAATTACCGCTTAATGCCCGTTATCATCTGCCCGAAGTGGTGTGTAATTTCGTGCTTGCTGGCATGCACCAGCTCACTGATATTTTAACCGGTTTGTTGATTGCGGCAATCTATCTACAATTTTTTGATTGGCGCTTGTTTGATATTCAAATGACCGTAGCCACCTTTATCTTATTGATGGTTGCGCAAGATTTTTGCTATTACTGGTTTCATCGAGCAAGCCATAAAATTCGCTGGATGTGGGCTGCGCATGTGGCACATCATAGTTCAGAGAACATGAATTTTAGCACTGCTTTTAGGCAGAGTTTAATGTATCCGCTCGCTGGTATGTGGCTGTTTTGGCTACCGCTAGTCATTGTTGGCTTTGACCCCAACTGGGTGGTGTTTGTGGTGCTGCTCAATTTGGGGCTGCAGTTTTTTGTGCATACCCAAGCCATCAAAAGTTTAGGGATACTCGAATGGGTATTAAATACGCCATCACACCACCGTGTTCATCATGGCCGTAATCCGCAATATATCGATAAAAACTATGCGGGTATTTTGATCATATGGGATCGCTTATTCGGAACTTTTGAACCAGAAGTAGAGACCGTGGAATATGGCATCACCAAGCCGGTAAACAGTTTTAATCCACTGGTGGTGACCTTTGCTGAATGGCGCGATATGTTTTATGAGGTCCGTCAGCCTAACTTGAGCTTCAAACAGCGTTTTCAAATACTGTTTTCTGCCCCCAAAACTCAGCCGCATGATGAAGGGCGACAGGCTGTTTTTTAAATAATATCAGTGGTTTATTTGTTGGTTGACTGGCGGGAGCTCAACGCGGCAGGGTAAAGTGAGTGGTCGGTGATGTTTTAATTTTGTGTCAGCTACTTTACTATTCAATCACTTAGTTGAGTTTGAAAGCAGGGAAAGCTCATTGAACAGTCATTATCAAGGTGAAGGCTTTTTTATCGATTGCCAACAACGGCAGATCGATTTTGGCGATAGACAGGTTGAAGTCAGACCTAAAACCTTGGCGTTAATGTTGGCACTTATCGAATCACAGCAACAGGTTTGCAGTAAGTCGCAATTATTGGAAGAGGTTTGGGATGATGTCTGTTGTGATGAACAGGTATTATTTCAAACTATCAGTGAAATTCGGCGTGTATTTGGCACCATAAAAGTGGTGCAAACTCATCCCCGTAAGGGTTATGCCTGGATAGCACCGCTAAACAAGGTCGCCATACCCTCAGCCCAAGCGGTAGATAGCGACCCGGTAAAAGAGCCAAAGCCGCTGGTGATGTTAGAACCACTGCCGAGTGTTATGCCTCGCGATAATCAAGTCCACACAGCAAAGAACCATCCGCAACGTATTAATCAATTGGCCGTGTATGGTTTTGCTATGGCCTGCGTCATTGTGGCGGCGATCTATTGGTTTCAACAATCGCGGAGCAGCGAGCCGCAGGTCACTGATGGCACAGTGATTATTCTACCTGTGCATAATCAAGTTTCCGGACAGGACCATAACTGGGTGCCACTTGGGGCAATGGAGCAACTGATTGGAAAGCTCAATCACCGTGCCAAGGTGATGGATATCAGCTACGTACTTGGGCTCAGTGACAGTTTGTCATTATCTCATGGCTTTGGTACTCAGCCCATGAGGCCAGTGTTCAACCGTTCTGGGGCGGATGTGGTCGTAGAAACTGAGCTCAATGGCACTACACGCCAATACCACTTAGCCTATAAGCTGCATCTGCGCCAAGACATTAAAAAAGGCGTCATATTTAGTGAAACGGTGGATGATGCCCTCAATCAACTCGCTCAGCGGATCAAGCCCTATATTGACGACGGCCAGTCGGCATTACGGCTCGACTATCAAAGTGAGCTTAGTCATGCATTGGTATTTGAAGCGTTATCATTATATCGGCAACAGCAGTTTGCTGATGCGCAAAAAATGCTAGCCAGTATTGCAACGCTAATGCCAGATAATGCCCGTATTCGTCTGCTTTCAGCGCAGTGGTATGTCGAGCAGCATCAGTATGATGCAGCACGCAAACAGATAGACCTAGCTTTGAGTCACACGGGTAAAGATGACAGTCTCCATGGGCAGCTGTACTACTGGCAAGCTCGTGCGCTGCAAACGAGCGCGATTGAGGCGGCGTTAAATGCGCTGCAGTTATCGATAAACGCCAGTGAGCAAGTAAATGATCTGCTTTTTAGTGCCTATGCTCATGAGTTACAAGGCTTGATGTTGCAGCAACAGCAACATTTCGATGCCGCAGAGCAGGCGATGCGAAAAGCGCTGCGGTTTCATCAACAGATCCTCTGCCCCATGGGAACCAGCAGTGTAAAGCTGATGCTAGCTAAATTGCATTTAGCCCAAGACCAGCTGAGCCAAGCGCGCCATTATCGTGATGCTGCTAAAGGCCATATCACCCAGCAGTCTTTGCCAATAGCTATACCTGAAAGCCTAGTTAATATCTGATAAATAACAATTTTAGAAAGTTTTAGAAAGTTTTTGAGGTGTTTGTGTTCCGTCGCTGTAAAGCTGGATGCATCATTCACTGATTAAAGACTTTATATGTTTTCTAAATGGATTAACTGGCGCGCCTTAGTGGGAATCACTCTATTTTGCTGCCTTGTGGTGATGCTATTCACCTCTTTATTGATGTTCACTCAGCGTCATAACACGCTTATTGCAATGCTGCATACTGTAATGGGCAGTGCTTTGTTGTTAATGCTTGCTTGGCACCTGTTTTATAACTGGGCACCGCTTAAAAACTACTTCAGTGTGCGCAACATGGGCACCAAAGCCCGCAGTAAATACTCTATGCCAGTGACCGTGATTCTGGCTAGCGCAATGACCTTGGCCACTTTGATGAGCTTGCCGCCATTTAGCTCTTTTTACCAATGGGGCTTGACCATGCGCAGCAGCGACCTAGCGGCGCAGAGTACTGATGTTAGCTACTTAGTGTTAGATCGTAGCCAACAAGCTAGTGACAGTGCGCCTAAGCTAGCGGTTGAATTTACCGCAGGTGCGGCTTTTCAATGGCCACAATACGCTATCTGGTTAGAAACCCTCGAGGGTGATCTGGTTCAGCCTATCTATGTCACCAGCAAGCTGGCAGAAAATCGTTTTGCCAATCGTGTGGCCCAGCGCGATAAGGGAGTGGTGTTTACGGCGAACCCGTTTGAGCAACCTGGATACCAACTACAAGATGACTTTGACCTTGTCGTTGAACCTGAGAGTCAATCAAGCCGCTTTCGTACTGAATCTTTGCCTGTATTTCTGCATAAGTTAGCCGAACTCAATGGCGGTGAATATGTTCCAGAGAATGGCAAAAAACTGGTGGCTGATGCCTATAGCGGCGCGACAATGAGCAGTAACTTTATATTGCGTAGTGCCTTGGAGCAGCCGCTAAGCGGTCAATATCGGTTACGCATGGAGCTGAATCAGTCATTCGACTTTAATGAGTATTACTCAAGCGATCGTTTTCCCGAGGATGAGATATATTCCGGCAGTGGTTTTAGTGCGCAGCCTTCTATTGTGTATGAGGCCATCGTCAACTTAGATAACCGCGAAGAGTTTGTCAGTATGAAGCGAGTTGGGCGTGGGCACCACTCAGGAAGAGATGGCGCAGTTTACCCAGACTTGCAGGGAATGACCTCTGCCTTAAAGCTGGTGGATAGGGTGTTGGTGCATATCGAATAAAGCCGTTATACAAAAGGGGCAATACGCCCCTTTTGTTGCTTGAACACTTTTTGTTATTAGCAAGTTGCCTGTTACGTGAACAGCTTTGCTATTTTTTTGCTTGCAATATAACGAATTTTCCGTTTGACGCCACGGTGTGACAATTACCAAAAATACGCTTAAGTTTAATATGATAATTGAGGTGGCGGTTGCCCACGATATGTAAGATGCCATTGTCAGCTAAGGCTTGATATGACTGATTAAACATCTGCCAAGCAATGTGGTCGGTTATCGCTTCACCTTGGTGAAACGGCGGATTACACAATATTAAATCCGGACGTACTTGTTCATTTAAATGGGTCAAGCAGTCATCCCAATGAAAGTGGCCGCGGCGGGTCGCATTTGGCTCAGCATCAGCAATATTTACCTGCCAGTTGGCTTGGGCAGATGCAATGGCCATATCAGAATCATCGACAAAGTGAATGTCGGCATCTTTATAGAGCTGCGCGGCGCGTAAGCCTAATATGCCATTGCCACAACCTAAGTCGATCACGGTATTAAACTGACCTTGTGGCAGATTATCGAGCATAATTCTTGCGCCGATATCGAGCTTGTTGGCGGCAAATACGTTAGATAAATTGCTTATCTTGAGCCCAAGCTCAGGCACAGGCCAGTTTACCGGCTGAGGCAGTGAACGAGCTTGACCGTCTGCGATGCAGGTGATAATACGAGTTTTTTTATAGGCTAAACTAGCACTGGCTTCGCCTAATTGCTGCGCTATGCTGGTCATGAGTGCTTTATTGATGGACTTAGCCTTTGCGCCAATGAGCACCGGAGTGCCAGCGGGAAGCAGCTGTGATAAGCGTTTCAGTTGGTGGCCAAAGTAGTTAAGGTTCTTTGGCAGTTTCATTATCACCAATTGGATGTTGTTGGGTATATCGTCACGACTATGAGTCCAACGCAGCGATGTGCTATCGAGTTGATTGGCTTCAAAATTAGCTAAGCAGCCTAGCTGGCTGGTTCTGGCATCGGTCTCAATGGTCACAGGCCAGTCATTGTCGTGGTATTTTAATGCCGCACTTAGGCTGCCAAAACTATCATTGATAATTAAGGTTTCAACCTTAGCTTGCTGCTGTTCAATGAGTTGTTGAACAATATACTCGTCGGCAGCATCCCAGGCTTGCAGGTTAGAAACTTGCTGTTTAGGGTAACGGTGTAGTGTCAATTGAATATCGGCGACAGAAAATTCAGTGGTCATAACGCTTGTGGCTCATAAATAGTGGGGCGATTATCGCAGATTTGTTGCCACAGGTATATTCGCACAAGTTAGGCAAGCATTAATTAACTACTGTTGAGCAGGAGGGAGCATGGCGAAGGATGAGGATATAGCAAAAGTTCCGACACAAGCTAGCCTAGCGCTGAGTGAGCCCAAAACGCTATCGCTAGCCCAATCTGCCGCTGTTGTTGATGTGCCGATCACTATCAAAAAGGGTTATTTAACCCCAAAGCAGCAGGCTTTGTTATTGCGTGAAGCACAAGGTTACCCATACACGCGACCCGAAGTGCAGGTATTTGGCAAGAAACACGTGATTCCACGCTCGCAAGTTTGGTTTGCTGATGCGGGCTGTGACACCGCGTTTTCCGGCTTGATGATTCAAGCGCAACCTTGGCCCTATTATGCCAACCGTCTACGGCAACAACTCGAAAAAGATTTTGCTTTAGCCGCCAACGGCGTATTGATCAATCATTACGCAAATGGTGAGCAGTCTATGGGTTGGCACAGTGATAATGAGCCAGAGTTCGCCCCTAACAGTGATATCGCTTCAGTTTCCTTAGGTGCGAGCCGTGATTTTGTTATCCGTCACAAAGACTCTCAATACAAGCAGGTTATTAGCTTAGCTGCAGGGGATTTACTCATCATGCATTGGCCGATGCAGCAGCATTGGGAACATGCCTTGCCTAAGCGTCTAAAAGTCACTGAAGCACGTATTAATTTTACCTTTCGTCAGATAACACCAAATTTCTTCAATCTTGATGGTGAAGGTTAGTCGGTGACTGCGCATCAGCTAACAATATCGACATACAGAGCATTGACCTTTGCTAGGTGAGCAAGTAATCTGCCGCCATTGCATTTTTGCTTGAAAGAGAAGAGCCCTATGTCAGTAGAACAGCTTATTATCGAAAAGCTCACGGCAGCACTGTCGCCAAGTCATTTAGAAGTGATCAATGAGAGCGACAACCATCACGTACCACCTAACTCTGAAACTCACTTCAAAGTTATCGTCGTCAGCGACGCATTTGATGGCCAGCGGCTAATTAGTCGTCACCGTCAAGTGAATACCGCGTTGGCACAGGAATTTGAAAATGGCTTACATGCCCTTGCTATGCACACTTATACCCAAGGTGAATGGCAGGAACAGTCTAATGTTCCTGAGTCGCCTAAGTGTCGCGGCTAAATACCTGAAGTGAATCAGTTAGGTTAAATAATTATCTTCGTGGCGGGGCTAATTGCTGACAAGGAACCGATAACGTTCTATGTTAATACATCGTCACGACAACATGCTCATTGCCGATGAGTAAAATGGAGAATTTGAGATGCCGTTATTAGACAGCTTTACCGTAGATCATACACGCATGCATGCCCCTGCGGTTCGTGTTGCCAAAACCATGACGACACCAAAAGGCGACACCATTACTGTTTTTGATTTACGTTTTTGCGCACCAAACAAAGACATTTTAAGTGAACGTGGAATTCACACATTAGAGCATTTATTTGCTGGATTTATGCGTGATCATTTAAACAGCGATAGCGTTGAGATTATCGACCTATCACCAATGGGGTGTCGGACTGGTTTTTACATGAGCCTGATTGGCACGCCAGCTGAAGCTGATGTGGCTGAGTCGTGGTTAGCTGCGATGAAAGATGTGCTTAAAGTGGCTAACCAAAACGAGATCCCTGAGCTCAATGAGTACCAGTGTGGTACCTATGAAATGCATTCGCTAGCGGAAGCACAAGCGATTGCTAAAGATATTATTGCTGCAGGCGTCAATGTTAACCGTAATGATGACTTGAAGCTGAGCGATGAAATCTTGCATGGCCTATAGTGCTAGCAGCTAACTGAAAAGCGGCGAATGCCGCTTTTTTTGTGTCTAAATATTCAACGAAATTGCTCACTGCCAATAAAAAATCTATCTTGTGCTTACCAAACTAAGTAATACCAAACTAAGTAATACCAAGCTAAGTAATACCAAGCTAAGTAATACCAATCAGTTTCAACATTGAGTCACTCGGCGAGAGTTTAGCGGCTCTGGGTCAAGGTCCTAGGTAACTGATCCAGCGTTATTCTACCTCCAATATCCCTATAGTCGTGCTAATGACATTCACCACATTCATGTGGCTTGCAAAGAGTGAAGAGCCTAGCTGTTCGACGGTTAAACTCGTTAACACATATCAGAATCGCTAAAAATCGCCAATCTGGCGCGTTTTAGGCTGGCTACTTCTGCGTTGAATAATACCAATCAGTATAAACATTTAGTCACTCAGCGAGAATTTAGCGGTTCTGAGGTAAGGTCCTTAAATGCTCCTGCATTAATGACATTCACCACATCCATGTGGTTTGCAACGAGTGAAGAGCATAGTTATTCTACGGTTAAGCTCGTTAACACAGCATCAGAATCGCTAATACTCGCCATTCTGGCGCGTTTTAGGCTGCCTACTTCTGCGTTGAAT
>NZ_JAEH01000031.1:36694-70545 GCF_000518805.1 Shewanella waksmanii ATCC BAA-643 | reverse complement strand
CCAGTGCCAGTGCCAGTGCCAGTGCCAGTGCCAGTGCCAGTGCCAGTGCCAGTGCCAGTGCCAGTGCCAGTGCCAGTGCCAGTGCCAGTGCCAGTATGGTCAGTTGTGGTTAACGGTGCGCCAACCATAGGCTCTGTCAGATCTGGTGTCATTGAAACGGTAAAGCTAGCAGGCGTCTGTGGGCTGGGTGCTAGTGTGAGGCTAATCGAGGATAGTTCAGGTGCTTGTCCGCGAGAGATACTGGCTTGCTGTGACTCAATACCTGTGGTTTCGCTACTGCCATGTTCGACCACCAAAGGGTTAGCGGCAACTGTACTTTTGGCGCTTTCGTTAGCTTGGTTAGCGTGCTTACTTGCTGTTGATGCTGGCTCATGGACAACTTGGTCTGCATCCGTTGTTTGCTTAGCCGTGATAGTATCCGACTGCTCAATTTCTGATGACAAAGGTTCGACGTCAGTTGGTTTTTCTGTTGTGCTAGTCACTTGAGTTTGCCATGACTTATCGGCAACTAAATCCTTATTACCTATCTGAGTTGTGCGGCTATCGCGGAACTCTTTGGCTTTAAGGTTTGCCACATCGCGGTCATGTTTGCTGGCTTTACTTTTGGCAACTTGCTCGCGTTTTTTTTGCTGCTTAGCATCATCGTCATGCTTAGTGTTAGCGCGCTCATTGTGTGGACGATTATCATCTTGGGACATAGTACTAGACTCCTATCGCTCACCAAAAGCTTCTGTTACGTTGGTAAATACTGGCTTCCAAAGGTATTGAAATACGGTTTTGTCACCAGTGACAATGTCAGCTTCGCCAGTCATGCCAGGAATTAAATCAAATTGACCGGGTTGTGGCCCAAAATAAGGCTTGTTGATGCTAATTTGTACCTTATAAAACACACCACCTTTCTCATCCGTGTCGGTACTGGGTGAGATACGTTTTACTACGCCGTCCAATGCGCCGTAGCGGCTATAATCAAACGCATCTATTTTAATTCTTGCTGCTTGCCCTTCACGCACAAAACCAATATCTCTGGGCGATAACTTCACTTCCATTAGCCCTGTTTTAGTCATAGGAACAATAACTGCGACTGTCCCGCCGGGTTGAATGACACTGCCCGTTGATGATGAGGGAATCGATTGAATGATGCCGTCAACGGGGGCGGTAACGGTGTTTTGCGATACTAACGAGCCAGAAGACTTTAACTGGGCAATAATTCCCAGTAGTTGTGCTTGTGTTTCGGTGCGCTTTTCTTCCACTTCTTTGAGCTGAGTGGCCTGTTTCTGTTTAAGTTGCTGCTCTAGGTTTACTAGGTTCTTTGCCAATACTTGCTGCTTGCTTTGCATGCTTTTTAACTCGCGAGTGTAGGCATCTAATTTTTGTTGTGACTCTAAAATTCGTAGCTTAGATACGGCTTGTTCTGCAGTGACTGAAAGCATCATTTTCAAGGTCTGTTCAGCGGTATCAATTTGGTCGCGAAGTGGAGGGGTTTCGGTTTTCAAACCATCAAGTTCTGCTTGAGATTTGGCAACCTCAGAGGCTGATAATTGTTGCATGGCTTCGCGCTCTTGATTCATACGTAACAGTGAAGCCGTATGCAATTTGACTAGTTGCGGGTAGCTGTCGCTAAACGATGAAAAGTCAGCATCACGTTGGCCAATGAAAGCATCATAACGCTCTATGCGTAGTAATAAATTGGCGCGTTTACTTTCCAGCTCCTCTTCAGCTGATTGACTATCGATGGCAACAAAACTTGCGAGCACATCACCTTTTTTAACGACGTCTCCCTCTTCTACGACCACAGAAGCGATGGTGCCGCCACTAAGGCTTTGGATCACCTGCCTATGGCCTAATGGCACAACTTGGCCCTTAGATTTCGAGATCTCTTCAACATGAGTGAATATCGACCATAGCAACATAATAAGCACTGAGCCGGCAATTAGCATGATGATGCGCTTAATCAGCTTTCTTTCTGATGGCGCTTCAATTGCTTCAGCAAATTCATGGGCCGGCCAAGTGCGATTGGCGAGTTGACGATTATCCATGGTTGTGAGTCTCCTGCTGAGTCGCGTGGCTGTTGTTGGCAGAATCCGCTGTGTTTGCATCAGGTACTGGCCCGGCGTAAACCACAGTGCCTTTATCTAATATGACCACTTTGTCAGCTTGTTGAATTAACTGCGGGTCGTGGCTGGTAAACAGCACTGTAGTATTACCCTTTAACTTGGCAAAGGTTTGCAACAGCTGCGCTTTGGCGTAGGGGTTTTGGTTGGCAATCGGTTCATCGAGTATCAGCAATTGCGACTGTTTTAGCAGTGCTCTGGCTAAACTAATATATCCGCCTTCAACGGGTGATAGCAGGCTATGGCCATCCTTAAACAGCTCGCAATGAATGTCATTGCCAAGCGCATCAAATAGTGCACTACCGCCAGCGGCGTAAAGTGCATTGATCAGCTCTTCATCAGTGGCGTTGGGTTTGGCGATACGAATATTGTCTGCGAGGGTACCGGGCAATAGATCAGCTTGTGCAGGACTGTAAGCCGCCCATTGTCTGAAGGCTTGTGGGTCGTATTGCCTGAGATTTTTGCCATTAATCGTGATGAACCCAGCTTGGGCTTCTACAACCCCCATTGCTGCCAGCAATAAGGAGGTCTTGCCGCAGGCATTCGGGCCGATAATAGCCACATTTTCACCGGGTTCGATATCTAAGGTTATGCCAGATAAAGCAGGTTCTGTTTCGGCACTGTATCGTAAAGTCACATGCTGAAAGCTCACCTTTGGGGCTTGATCTGTCTTAGGAGTATCCAGTCGCAGCTCATTATGCTCGGTACCCGCTAACATGAAGCGATCAAACTGCTCCGCCGCGCCGCGCATCATGGTGATTTTTTGACTCGATGAAAATGCTAATTGTGCTGGACCTGTGATACGCCAAATTAACATGACGCAGGCAATGAGTGCTCCTGGGCTAATGCTCTGATTTAAGACTAAAAATATACCAGTAAATACAGTGATAAGCGCGGTAAACAAACTCATAGCATGGGCCATTGCAGCATTGAGGCCGTTACGTTTGGCATAAATGAAATTCTGCCGGCAATGTTCTCGACATTGGCGAGAAAACTCAGTAAACCAACCATCGCTATTACCACTGGTTTTCACTTGGAGTAAGTTCTTGGCCAGTTCATTGAGTGATTGCTGGTAGTCTGAGCTAATGGTGGGAGACGCCGATTGGGTGTACTTATTGAGCAGTTTCATTACCCAATAAAACAGCACTAACATCACCAAGGGCACAACCACCAACCAACCGCTGAGCAGCGCAATTGTGACTAAAGCTATCAAGGTAAAGGGCAGGTCGACCAATCCCGCGCCGCCAGGGCCTGCAAGCAAGGTACGAACCTTTTCAGCATTGCGCATACGCGCAATATGATTCGACAGCCCTACCCGTGACAACACCATTAACGGCATATTGAGTAAGCGACCAAAGGTCATATTAGATAAGTCTCGCGCAAAGCGATTGCTAGTGCTGGCTAATACATTGGCGCGTAACAGTCGACTAGAGACTAAAATAGCCACAGCCAATACCGCACCCAGTGCGATAGTGGGGAGCACACTCGGACTTTGTCCCCCAATAACGCGGTCATAAACCGCCATGGTAAACAACGGCACGGCTAGCCCGGTAATACTAGAGAGCAGACTGAGCCAAAACACCGGTCGACACCATTTACTCTTTTTACTCAGTTCGCTGGCAAAGGCTTTACTGGTTTGTTTATCAGAAGGGAGGCCATCTATCACTATGACATGGCCGCTCATAGCAGAAGCGACGGCTTGCCACTGATCATTGCTATCAAGTTGCTCTAGCTGCTCACCTCGTCTTCTAATAACGCTCGCTGTCGCATCCTTTGGTACCAGTATCGCGGGGTGACTCGTTTGGGCCATAACTTGTGGAGCAAAGTTCAGTACTCTAAAACGTAATTGATGATGTTTAAGAAGTTGGTTTAACGCTAAGGTGTCAAACTCCTGTGATTTAGCATCATTTAGAAGGTGAGTGGCTTGGGCGTACAGTCCCAATTGTTGAAACAAGCTTATTGCGGCAAGTTTTAGCTCGTTTGGCGTTGAGGTTGCTGAGGTAGCGTTGGCGGTATTCATGCTGATACCTCCTTGGCCGTATTATGGTTACGACCCTCGGCATCAAGGTGGATATGCATATCGCTGATAGCCTTGATACTGTCAAAATAACTGGCACAGATAATGGTCATCTGCCCACGTTTTGCCTGCAGCACGTTAATAAGACGCTGCTGCGAGTCAGCATCGAGAGAAACCATGGGCTCATCAAGCAGCAAAATAGATGGCGACTGCACCAGTGCTCTCACCAGTGCAATCAACTTAATGGCGCCTTTGTTGAGTGACTGATTGTCACTGCTACCGACTAAAGTTTGGTAACCGGCAGGTAGTTGAGCGATGGTATCCGTTAGTCCCAGCGCCTCGGCAACCACCATTGCTTCGGCTTCTTTATCAGCAGAAAACAGGGTCATATTTTCCATTAAGCTACCGCTCAATAAGATTGGCCAAGGTGCGATATAAGCAACAGACTGTCGATACTCATTGCGCTTATGCTGGCTTTGCTCAATACCCGCTATGGTAATTTCACCTTGGCTTACGCGATGAAAAGCGCCAATACAACTTAACAATAAGCTGGCTTGGGTTAATGGATTAGAGGTCACCGTCACCAGACTGCCTGGGGCAATTTCAATATTGACCTCATTTAACTTGGCAGCGGTTTGCTCAATACTGACTGCCTCAAAGCGGATTGGGCCTAGGGGCAATTTTTGTTGATATTGCGTGGTGCCGGTAAATGATTCTGGTGGCAGCTCGCTTAATTCTGCAACCTGAGACATTGCGGTTTTGGCTACCGCTAAACGTGAGCGCAGGCTGATAATGGCGCTAAGCGGGGCTATGGCACGACCGGCCAATATGGAGCAGGCCGCCAGTCCACCTGTAGTCAGCTCGCCATCTAACACTGCTAAACAACCAATTAATACAATCAGTAAGGTAGTCCCTTGCGAAGCACCTTGAATCAACTCTTGTAGCTTAGATGACAGCCAGTCGACCCGGTGCTGCTCTGCCAAGCGTTGATAGTTTATATCGTTATACATTCCACACAGTTTGGTCTCCATTGCTAGCGCTTTGGCAGTAGTGAGTCCCGACAGCACCTGAATTAACAAGCGTGAGCGCTCACCTTCAGTTAACGCTAAAGCCTGAGTCGCTTGATTTAGCTGTTTGCCAATCACATACACTAGTGCGCCGATAACCCCCCATACTGCAATAGGAATGAACACTAAGGGGCCACCAATGTAGGCAACAAGCGCTAAAAATATCAGTACAAAGGGAAAGTCCATCAAGGCGACTAACGCTTGCCCTGAATAGATTTCTCGCATGGTGGCAATGCTGTTGAGGCCATTGGAGACCACGCCAGAGCCTAAAGACTCAATCTTACGATAATCAGAATTGAGTAGGGCACTGACGGTTTGGGTCGTGCTCTGTAACTCAAAGTTAGCGGCGCTGGATGCGAGCATCCAACTGCGGGCATACCGCAGTAGTAGCTCCAGTATAATTGCGACCGCTACCGCAGATGCCAACACGCTTGCGGTACCATAACCTTGATTAGGCAGAATACGGTCGTATATCTGCAGCATAGTAAATGGCAGTGCCAATGACAGTAAATTGATAAATGTGGAGGAAAACAGCAGCTCAACCCAAGCGCGGTTTTTTGCTAGCAGACTAAAGTTCTCTGTCATCGCTTATTTCCTTGTTATGGAGTCAGTGGCGTGATTACGGGAACAATTTTTAGGCAATTGTTGCTACTAAGTTAACAGTAACTTTAGTCAAAGCGCTATGTTTTTGTACTGTTTTTTGCTGGATTTAAAAGATTTACTGCTGGAGAAATAAACGCTAAGTCATTACAGGGATAAAAAAGCGGTGAGCATTGCTGCTTCACCGCGTATTTTGCTGGCAAGCTAACTGAACAAAATCAGCCTAAGTTGCCATTAAGGTTGCTGACGTGTCGCAGCGAGCACAATTTCACGTACGCAAACGCTTTGTGGTTGCTCATAGGCAAACAGGGCGGCATCAGCAATGGTTTCTGGCGCAACAACGCCGCCCATATCTTGCTTCCAGTCTTCATAACCCGCTTTAATTTCATCGCTGGTGGTATGGCTAAGTAGTTCGGTTTCTACTGCACCAGGGGCAATAGTAATGAGGCGAACATCATCCATTGCCACTTCTTCGCGAATGTTCTCCGTTAGCGCATGTACTGCAAATTTAGTGGCACAGTAAGCGGCATGATTTGGGAAAGTCTTGCGACCGGCAATCGAGCTTACATTGATAATGGTGCCAGTTTTGCGCTGTTTCATATCAGCAAGTACCGCGTGAATACCATTGAGAACGCCCATGACGTTGATGTTGAGCATACGCGACCATTCCGCGGGATCTTGTTGGTCTGCTTGGCCAAGTAGCATGACGCCTGCGTTGTTGATTAGGCAGCCAACTGGGCCAAATTTAGCCACAGCTTGAGCAATTGCTGCGCTAATGGCCGCGCCATCGGTGACATCAACACTGATGGTCATGCAGTTATCTAATGCCAACGCTTGCATAGGCTCAAGGCGGCGAGCAAGTAATAGTAATGGATGGCCTTTGGCACTGAAGGCTTTTGCCATCGCGGCGCCTATGCCTGATGAGGCGCCGGTAATAACGATTAATGATTTCATTGTTGTCTCACTTGTTGACTGTATTTCAATGCAGACAAGATTATAGAAAAGCTTATTGTTGATATATGGCCTCATTGGAATATGATTGTTTACATATGATTACAAATTGAGGTCGTTATGGCACCGGATCTATCATTAATACAAACTTTTCTGGTGATTGCGGAATCAGGCAGTTTTACCCATGCTGCTGAGGTTCTTAATTGTTCCCGCTCCCATTTATCCAAGCAACTGACTAAATTGGAACAAGTATTGGGGGTGAGCCTGATCATCCGGACCACGCGGGCGCAGAGGCTGACAGAGCAGGGGCAGTTGGTTTATCAAGAGTGTCGTCAAGCGATGAATATCATTGATGCTGCCTGCGCCCAAGCGATGGACATAACCAACTCGCCAAAAGGACAAATCAAAATTAATTCGGTGGGCGGCTTCATTGGTGAGGAAATCGTTGCGCCGTTGGTCAGTGACTTCGTAAAACGTTACCCAGATATTGAGGTCGAGCTGGATTTCAGCAGCCAACGGGTGGATCTGCTGTTGGATCAATTTGATTTTGTATTTCGAATGGGCAGTTTACCTGACTCTAACTTAATCGCGAGAAAACTGCTTACTCTGAGCAATGAAACCATGGCTGCGCCAGCTTACCTGCAACAAAGAGGGACACCGAGCCACCCGAAAGAGTTAAAGCAGCATTATTGCATTACGGGCAGTATCGACCATTGGCATTATCAACACATTAGCGATCCTAAGTTGCATGCTGAGGTGGCGATTTCAGGTGGATTTAAATGCAAGAACGGCCGAGCGATGATCGCCAGTGCGATCGCTGGCAATGGTATTGTTAGGCTACCCACCTTGTACTGTCCTGACGAGCTGGCCAATCAAACCTTAGTTCCGGTTTTTAGTGACTGGAAAGTGGCCGATACCCCTGTGTACTTGGTTTATCACCAAGATCCCCATCGTGCCCTGAGGTTTAACATGTTTGCTCAGTATGTGGTCGAAGAGTTTCAGCGCTATAGCGAAGTGAATTACCGCAAAAAATGATCGTTTCGCTGCAAACCTTTTAGGGGGCGGACTGCAGCGATTTTGGTGGTCAGTTTTGGCTGAAATAATAAAAATTTTCTGCCGTAGTGAGTTTTGATGAACTATCTTTAAATTCGATGCGTAGTAAAAGACATCACTACAACAAAAATAATATAAGGGCTGAATGAAATGAGATCACTTCATCTTTGTTTTAGCGTGGCGTTAACCCTGATTTTTTCGGCAAATCTGTATGCCGAAGGGGGAGATTATGCCAACACTCAGCACTTAAAGCACTCGCCTTTAGCGCATCAAATCTTCAGTATTCAGCCACAAGCCAATGGCGTGAACCTAGTCAGCACACTAAGCACATCAGATAACCCTTGGCAGCGCTCTGCCACAGTCAGTCGCAGTCAGTCTTGGCCTTATGCAGCTAACCTGTCTCTGCAATATGATATTGAGCAGCCACCAGTTGATTGGATCAACGCCGGGGCGGTAAGTGGTGATATCAAAAGCCAATTAAGTGCTGAGCCAGCATTGGCGGCAGTAAAAACCACAGAGCATAATCTGACGATGAGTATGCCGCTGTCGATCGTTAATTTACCGATTGCAGTAGAGGTCACCCCCAAACTGCAAACCATAGAAAGCTATACAATCGCCGATAGCCTGTCTGCATACCGAAGTAACAGCGATACGCTAGCAGCCGATAGCCAAGTGACATCCAACCTTGATGTTGGTGTCGCACTAGAACCTGTTGATGGGTTGGTTGTGGGCGTATCTGGGCGTAATTTAGTCCCGCAAACCATCAGCGTTGATAACCCTTTTAGTGTGCAAGCGTATGACTATCAGTTAGCGCCGCTGTATAACGCGGGTATCGCTTACCAGTGGCGCGCATTGAGTGTCAGTTCAGACATCGATCTTAATGCCAACCAAGGGTTTACCGATATCGAAGATAGTCAGTATGTTCGTTTTGCAGGGGCATTAAAGGCCACTGATTGGCTCTCTGTTAGCCTAGGTTATCGCCATGATATGCTTGAGCACGAAGCAGATATTTACACCATTGGCACTGGTATGTCATTCGGGCCTAGCTTTAGTATTGATTTCACCGGTTTGGTTGATAGTGATGCTGCAGTCGGCGGCGTGCTTAAAACTTCTTATTATTTCTAACTCACCAGTAAGACGTCACGATAAAGTCAGTGTCGCCACGAGGCTGCTTGTCGTCTGTGATTCAGCTACTCGATAATCGCGGCTTAGCTCGCGAGTTCAAATATTGATTTTGCAATTAATATCAATGCACTGAGCGAGCATAACAGTAACGTCATTGAACGAGTTTTGTCTTTATCGACATGGCCCACCATTCGATTTGCCGCTAGATAGCCAAGTACGACCGATGGCAGCAGTAACACCGACACACTGATATGTTGCCAAGTGAGCAGGCCTGTGACAGCCAAAATAGCCAGTGCAATCATCGAACTGAAAATGAAAAATGCTGACAGGGCAGCACGAAACTGTTTGGCATCTTTACCAGCAAGCAATATCGCCATCGGCGGCCCACCAATGGCAGCGATATTACCAAACACCCCAGATAATACGCCCGCAGCAAATAAGCTCTGTTTGTTAATTGCCAAATTAAACCGCAACACACTGAGCAATACCGCAACTAATACAATGGCGGCAATGGCTAATCCCAATATAGGCGCCGGGGCAAACAGCAGTAGGGCTGCGCCAATAAAGCCACCGGGCACACGCCCCAACAAAGCATATTGAAGACCATTAAACTGCAGCGAGGCGCGCTCTCGCATCAAAGTGAGTAGAGAAATAGAAAAGCCCATCAAAATCACCGGCGCAGGCACAAGCTGGGGATCGACCAGATACAGCAAAGGCGAGGCTACCACGGCTAAGCCGAACCCAATGAGGCTCTGGGTTAACGCGCCAGCAAAAATAATCAATGAGGCGAGTAATAAGGTTGTCGGATCAATCAAGTCGAACATAGAGCGCCTCTGCAGATAAATGAGCGATCAGTTAGAGCCTGATCTTTCAGTACGACTATTTGCTGTGATTGGCTGCGGTGGAAAACTAAAACGTGGAACGTGAACAGGTTGAAACGTCAGCCGAGATGGCCTGGCTAACATTTCAAACTCAGTAGGTAAACTAGAGCAAACGCGGTTGATCTATTCTAGTTCTTCCCACTCGATGCCCATTTCGTCCATCAAGCGTTTCACTTCTGCTGGCATGCTATCGGGCTTATCTTTAGACAAGTCTTCATCGTTAGGCAATGGCTGGCCAGTATAAGCATGTAAAAATGCTTCGCATAACAGCTCGCTGTTGGTGGCATGGCGTAAGTTATTAACTTGGCGGCGAGTACGTTCGTCAGTTAATACTTTTAAAACCTTAAGCGGAATTGAAACAGTGATTTTTTTTACCTGTTCATTTTTTTTGCCATGTTCAGCATATGGGCTTATATAATCGCCATTCCATTCAGTCATCGACTCACCTGTAAATTCTCAAATTCGGGGCAGATTTTATACCCTTACAAACTACAGTCAAATTATTGCCTCTTATTTTTGTTAATTGCAAATAGATTTCTACATGTTTGGACGTCTAAATGGCTAAAATTGGTTGACGAGGGCCACCACCTTCGGTACATTTAGACGTCCAGACATCTCTTAGGTGTCTATTTTCATATTTTAGGAGTAGATGATGACAGAGCGTAAATTGGCCACCGCAGCAGTACGTCGAGGTATTGAGTCCGATACTCAGCACGGTGCAGTTGTACCGCCTATTTATCTTTCTACCAACTACTCATTTGATGGTCACAAAAATCCACGCGATTTTGACTATAGTCGCTCAGGTAACCCTACCCGTTGTATTTTAGGTGATGCGATCGCCGAACTGGAAAAGGGCGCGACTGGCGTTGTGACCTGTACAGGTATGGCTGCCATTACCCTAGTTACTAGCTTATTGGGGCCAGATGATCTGCTGGTGGTTCCCCATGATTGTTATGGTGGCAGTTATCGACTGTTTACTAATTTGGCCAAAAAGGGCGCGTTTAAATTAGTGGTTGTCGATCAAACCGATGAGGCTGCATTAGCCGAAGCTATTAGTAAAAAACCTAAAATGGTGTGGCTAGAAACCCCCTCTAATCCGCTTTTACGTGTTGTTGATATTGAGAAGATTGCCCAGGCCAGCCACGACGTGGGAGCTCAAGTCGTTGTTGACAACACTTTCCTTTCGCCCATCCTACAGCAGCCTTTGTTATTGGGTGCTGATATTGTGATCCACTCAACCACTAAATATATCAACGGCCACAGTGATGTTGTCGGTGGTGCCGTGGTGGCTAAAGATGCAGAAGTGGGCGAGTTACTGCACTGGTGGTCAAATACTTTAGGGTTAACTGGATCTGCTTTTGATAGTTACCTGACATTGCGCGGTATACGCACCTTAGCCGTGCGTATTCGCGAGCACCAAGCTAATGCAGAGAAAGTCCTGGCCGTATTAACACGTCATGATGCGGTTGATACTGTGTACTACCCAGGTTTGCCTGATCACCCTGGACATAAAATTGCGGCTAAACAACAAGCAGGCTTTGGTGCCATGCTCAGTTTTGAATTAAAAGGTGGCGAAGCGCAACTTGTTGCCTTCCTGGATGCGTTAAACTATTTCTCTGTGGCCGAAAGTTTAGGCGGTGTGGAAAGCTTAGTGGCTGTGCCTGCCACCATGACACACCGAGCGATGGATGCACAGGCGCGCGCAGAAGCGGGCGTACACGATACCCTCATCCGTTTATCTGTCGGTATTGAAGATGGCGAAGATTTAGTGGCTGATATCAGCGCAGCGTTAGATGCCGCCAATGCGGCTAGTTGTTAAGCTCGTTTAGTAGGAGTAACAGATGACACGATGTCATTTACATAAATTTGGTGGTTCTAGCCTAGCTGACGCTGATTGCTATCGCCGTGTCGCGCATATTTTGCTGACTCATGGTCACAGCGATGATTTAATTGTGGTATCAGCAGCGGGCAAGAGTACTAATTTTCTCTATAAACTGCTTACGCTACGTGACAACGGTGAACTGTGGCAAGAAGAGCTGCAGGTGCTGATGAGTTATCAGCAAAACCTGATTGAACAACTGCTATCCAATGAGCAAGCCCGCAGCCTACGTGAACGTTTAGCCACCGACAAAGCAACGCTAATCAGCTTGTTGTCATTAGAGCGCTTAAGTGAATATCAAAGCAACCAAGTGGTGAGTTTTGGTGAACGCTGGTCGTCTTGTTTATTGGCGGCATTGCTACGTGAATCTGGCGTGGCGGCTGTTGATGTAGACGCGCGCACTTTACTCGTGGCTGATGAAGCAGCGGTGCCGCAAATTCGGTTGCAAGAGTCGAAAGACAAAGTGCAGGCCGCGCTGAGCGCTCACCCCAATCAACGAATTGTAATCACCGGATTTATTTGTGCCAACGACAGTGGCGATACCTTACTGCTAGGCCGTAATGGCTCAGACTTCAGTGCCACATTGTTAGCAAGCTTAGCGGATATTGAACGCGTCACTATCTGGACCGATGTGGAGGGGGTGTTCAATGCAGACCCTAACCGTATCAATGATGCCAAACTACTTAAGAGCATGTCGTTAACCGAAGCTAACCGTTTAGCGCATTTAGGCTCTCCTGTGTTGCATAATCGCACCTTACAGCCGCTGTTTGATACAGAGGTTAGCTTAGCGGTACGTTCAAGTTACGCACCGCATACTGACTTTACCTTAATTGCCCCGAAAAGCTCGCAAGCAAGTGCGCCTGTGGTGACTAGCTTACCTTCGGTGTCATTACTGCAATTAACCGCCCGTGCACCACTGCCACAGCTGCTAGCAAGCTTTGCTCAAGCAGGGCTTACGCCTTTAGCGCATTGGCCGCTCACGCAAAACCGTGTTGAGCTAGCTTTTACCCATGAAAACGAGAAACAAGCGCTGGCAGTGATTGAGTCTAACAGCAGCGAATTGGCCGTTAGCGAAGTATCAGTGAAGCAAGATTTAGGCTTAGTGGCGTTAGTGAGCGCTGATGCCAATTTGTATCGTCGTGGTTTTGCCCGCTTGTTGAGTCGCGAAGCTCGGCCACTGTGCAATGATGGCTTAAGCTTAGTCACCTTAGTGCCGAAGTCACAGGTTAACCTGTTGACCCAAAAGGTGCATCGTCGCTGTGCTGGGCCAAGAAAACGCATTGGCGTGCTGCTGTTGGGTGTGGGTAATATCGGCGAAGCGTGGATTGATCTGTTTAAACAGGCCAGACCTAACCTCAATAAAGAGTTAGAAGCCAGCGTTGAACTCATCGGTTTGCTCAGCTCGCGCAAGGCACTGCTATCAGATACCGACATTGACCTAGACAGTTGGCAACAGCGGTTTGATAGCGAAGCTGAAGCTTGGCAATACAGCCAGTTGTTTGACAAGCTACAAGGCCTAGAGTGCGATGAGATTGTCGCGCTCGATATCAGTGCTAGCGCAGATTTAACCCTGCAATATCCTGCGTTTTTTGCCCGCGGAATCCATGTGGTCAGTGCCAACAAGTTAGCCGGTTCTGGCCCACTGGCGTTTTATCGTGAACTGAAGCAGCAGCTGGGTAATCGTCGCTTATTTTGGCGTTACAATGCCAGTTGCGGTGCCGGGCTGCCGGTACAGCATGCGCTCAATGATCTGCATAACAGCGGGGATTCAATTGAAGCGGTTGGCGGGATTTTCTCTGGCACCCTATGTTGGCTGTTTGAGCATTTTGATGCCAGCAAGCCGTTTTCGCAGTTGGTGTTAGAAGCCAAAGGTTTAGGCATCACAGAGCCCGATCCTCGCGATGATCTCTCCGGCCGTGATATGCAGCGCAAACTGCTTATTTTAGCTCGCGAGATTGGCCATGAAATTGAGCTCGAGGATATTGAACTTAATTCTTTAGTCCCACCCGAGCTGGTTGATATTTCTACTGAGCAATTTATCGAACGTATTGGTGAACTGGATGCGCAGATGCTGCAGCAATTCCAAGCGGCTGCCGAGCAAGATAAAGTGTTGCGTTATGTTGCCTCGTTGGATCAAATCGATGGCGAGCTTAAAGCGGCCGTTGGTATCCAGTGGGTTGATAGGGATCATGCTTATGCCAACCTCACACCGGGAGATAACGTGTTTGTGGTGCGCAGTGCGTTCTACCAAGACAACCCGTTAATTATTCGCGGACCGGGTGCGGGCCGAGAGGTCACGGCGGCTGCGGTGCAGTCGGATCTGGCGCAGATCTGTCGCGATCTACTCCAAGAGTAGCGATACAAACTATTGAAAAGGATGCTGCGGCATCCTTTTTTATGCCATTTTCCCGCTAAGGTCAGTAATACCAATCAGTATAAGAATTTGATCAACTCAGCGCGCTTTTGGCAAACTAATTCAAGGCGAATAATTGAAACAATGGTTGTTCCCTTGTGAAATTATTCAACGCAGAAGTAGGTAGCCAAAAACGCGCCACAATGGCGAGTTTTAGCGGTTCTGATGCGGAGTTAACGAGCTTAACCGTAGAACAACTATGCTCTTCACTCGTTGCAAGCCACATGGATGTGGTGAATGTCATTAATGCAGGAGCATTTAAGGACCTTGCCTCAGTACCGCTAAACTCTCGCTGAGTGACTAAATGTTTATACTGATTGGTATAATACCAATCAGTATAAACCAATCGTTGTACTGTCTAATGAATAGATATTTCACCAATCAGGCATTTTTACGCTTGACTTCAACCTCAGTTTCTCTAGTATATGGACATATAGACGTCCAAACGTCCATGTGTAATTAAATTAGTCGGTTTGAGGAAAAAGAAATGGCATTTCATCACGCACAACATGCAACGTCGTTAAACCAGAGCTTATCTGAGCTTAATGGTGATATTAATGTGTCATTTGAATTTTTCCCGCCTGCTAATCCAGAAATGGAAACCTTACTGTGGAACTCAATTCGTCGTTTAGAGCCGCTGAACCCTAAATTTGTGTCAGTGACCTACGGCGCAAACTCTGGCGTACGTGATAGAACCCACGGGGTGATTGAGCGTATCCAAAAAGAGACAGATCTGGTTGCCGCGCCGCACCTAACATTGGTTGATGCCAGCGATGAAGAGCTGATTGAGTTGGCGAAACATTACTGGAATTCTGGTATACGCGATATTGTTGCTTTGCGTGGTGATTTACCTGATGGCAGCCCTAAACCGACGCGTTTTGCCAATGACCTTGTGCGCTTGTTGCGCTCGGTTGCTGACTTTGATATCTCAGTTGCTGCATACCCAGAAGTGCATCCTGATGCCACCAATGCTCAAGCGGATTTGATTAACCTAAAGAAGAAGATTGATGCTGGTGCTAACCGTGCGATTACTCAGTTCTTCTACGACGTTGAGTCATACTTACGCTTCCGCGACCGTTGTGTTGCCGCTGGTATTGACGTGGAAATTGTACCTGGCATCCTGCCGGTTACTAACTTTAAGCAATTGAAGCGCTTTGCAGGCATGACTAATGTGTCGATTCCTGGCTGGTTGCATAAGCAATTTGAAGGTTTAGATGACGACCCATCGACCCGCGCGTTGGTTGGCGCTAACGTGGCGATTGATATGGTTAAAGTCTTGTCGCGCGAAGGCGTGAAAGATTTCCACTTCTACACCCTAAACCGAGCCGAACTTACCTACGCAATTTGCCACACTCTTGGGGTTCGTCCAGCTAAATAGCAGGCAATTTGCATCTATGAATACTCAAACCTCGCCACCGTGCGAGGTTTTTTGTCTCTATCAAGGCAGGTAGAATGGCATTACTCCTAAGCGGTTAATATCGATACTCTATACTTATCGACTATGAACCGCCGCAGTGCTTAATCAACTTGCTAACAATGGATTAGCTTAAGGATATTATGTCATCATCAATATGTCCGTTATGCCAGCAAGATAACCGCTGCGCCTTAACGCAGCAACAACCCGCTGCACAGTGTTGGTGTATGCAGCAAACGTTTCCAGCTAAAGCGACACTGGCCGGGCGTAACTTGCCGTCACAGCAGTGCTTATGCCAGTCCTGTGTGCAGAGATTACTTGAAGAGGCCAGCCAAGGGATTAAACGCTTAGACTAAGCAAAGCCATCTTCACTGGGCGCAGGCTGTTGACGTACTAGGGCTGAGCCACCATGTTGATTAACACTTGTTAAGACTATTTGTGTTGGCCTCATGCCCAAGTTGACTTACTATCAATTGAGTAATACCTAAAGGGACGATGATGAAAAAGTTAATGTTAGCGATGATGTGTGGCGGCGCACTGATCGGCTGTGAAGATGCCGCCAAAGCGATTGATGATGCGCAACAAGCTGCCAATGAAGCGGTAGATAGTGTTCAGCAGAAAATGGAAGCTATCGACCTAGAACAGTTTAACTTAGATGAGCTGAACCTCGGCCAATTTGGTGATGCTGCAGATAAGGCCAAAGAGTTAGTTTCTAGCGTGCAGGAAGCGCTCGAGTCTGATCTGGCTAACCCTCAGGTTGTCACCGAAGCCAAAGAGCATATCGCCAACGCCTACCGTTGCTTAGTGGACGCATCATCGGTATCGACGGCTGAAAAGATCATCAATGAGGTTACCGCCTCCATTAGCGATGAAAATGCACTGAGCTTGATTGAGAAAAGCGTCGAAAAAGCCGAGGCAGCCAAAGAGTGTGTGATGTAAAGCCAGTCACACATCGCAACCGGTAGGTGAGTTAACAATATTGTGGTAACTCACCAATATAAAATGATGATGTTAACTTGGTTGCGCTAAACAGTAGCCCACTTGCTCAGCAATATAATAGGGCGCCAATGGTTTACCTAGCATCAATTGATGGTTCAATAGGCCAAGCAGTAAGGTGTATAACGGCGCTGAATGTTCGGCGCTAACGTAGTCGGATAGCAATCTAAGATACTTGTCATTGGCGATGTTCATACAGGGATCATCGCTGACGTTGTCTAGGCCAATCACTTCCATATAGTCCGCAACCAGTTTCATTTCTTGAAAAAATCTCGGCGCGAGCATTGCGAATAAACTGATAAAGTTGTCGACTCTTTGTTGTCGGGTGGCATCCGCTGTCAAGACTGGGCTTGCAAATGCGCTGGCATCATAATTAATGATCGCTTCTGTGGCCGCAATAAACAGCTCATCTTTGCTTTTGTAGTAATGATAAACCGCACTCTTACTCATACCGAGGTATTCGCATAGCTGTCGCATGCCCACGTTTTTATACCCCTGTTGCAAAAATATCTCAGTGGCTTTCATGGCGATATGTAGGCGTTTCTCATTGTGGTCGACGATCTTTGGCATAGCTGAGCTCTGTGCTGACATAGGTGCGGAAGTTCGGTGATTATATCAGTATTATTTATTTAGACCGCTCGGTCAATAAAACTTTACTCCGGTCAATTTTTACGCTACTTTAAAAAGACCATGTGGTCTATTTTGGGTGAAAACATGAAAATTGAGTGGTCAACTCCGCCATTACGTAAGGGTTTTAACGCCAACATTGATAAATTAATCGGTCCTGGGGCAACCGCTGCAGAGAAGTATTTGCAGTCGATTGTGCCGCTACTGGCAGCGGGCGTGCTGTTAGCCTGTGTTTATCTAGGTCAATGGGATTGGCAGGTTTGGCAAGTGATTATTGCAGTGATATTAACCGTGGATATTGTCGGTGGAATTATCACTAATGCTACGTCGACGGCAAAACGCTGGTTTCATCGAAAAGGGCAAGGATTGTGGCAGCATATGCAATTTATTAGCATCCACTTTGCACAGCTAGCGCTATTTAGCTGGGCGTTTTTGCAGTTTGACATCCAGTGGATACTGGTTGCGGGCGGTTATATGCTGCTGGCGAGTATGGCGATTTTATTAACCAACTTGTACTTACAACGGCCCGTGGCGCTGATCTTTTACGCGAGCAGTATTGTGCTTTCAAGCTACTACTTAACCGTGCCAGCTGGGCTGGAATGGTTTTTACCGCTGTTCTATCTTAAATTGCTGATAAGCCATCTATTGCGCGAAGAACCTTATCGGCCTAATGCAGAGTCACTTTGACCCATAGGAACATATTTATGTTAGATAAACCGCGGATTTTGGTTGCCGGTGCCAGCGGCTATTTAGGCTCACATATTGTCAAATACTTGCTGAATACCGATTACGAGCTTAAGGCACTGGCAAGATCGCCCGATAAGTTACGCGCCTTAGGGCTCAATGAGCAACAGATTATCAACGCACAGGTGACACAGCCAAGCAGCTTAATGGGCTGTTGTCAGCACATCGATGTGGTGATCAGTTGCATTGGAATTACTAAGCAACAAGATGGTTTGAGTTACCAAGAGGTGGATTATCAAGCCAATCTCAACTTGCTTAACGAAGCAGAACAAGCCGGGGTAAAGCAGTTTATCTATATCTCAGCATTTAACGCCCCGCGATACCCTCAGGTGCGTTTATTGGCCGCCAAAGAGCGTTTTGCGCAGCGATTGCTAACATCAAACCAATTGCAGCCGTGTGTGATTAGGCCCAATGGCTTCTTTTCCGATCTACAGGAGTTTTATCACATGGCGGAAAAGGGGCGGGTATATCTGTTTGGTGATGGAGAGATGCAACTTAATCCTATCCACGGAGCGGATTTAGCCAAGTTTTGTGTTGAGGCAATGGCCTCAACACAGCAACAAATTGATGTCGGCGGTCCACAGGTGCTGTCGGTCAAACAGATTGCCGAACAGGCATTTGCTGCGCAAAGAAAGCAGGTTAACATCTGCTATATCCCCGATACCGTTCGACGGGTGGCTTTATGGATGATAAAACACTTGCCGGAAAAATGGGTCGGCCCGCCGGAGTTCTTTTTGACTATGATGGGGGACAACGCGGTCGCGCCTGCGACAGGCAAGCGCCACTTAGCGGATTACTTTCAAGCATTAACCCAGCACAAGCGTTAACCTATCAGTACTTTATTAACCGCTGATTAGTTGAAAGTGGGCTGGGCCTTGGCAAGTTGATATTTGAGCCAAGTAATAGCCAAGGCATTGCCCTGTGGTTGGCCACGGAAAACCCGGGTATTAAGGCGATCCACTTGGCGTACGGTATAGAAAGCCGGTGGCAATTTAGGTTCAACTGGGGCGTGGCCGACGACAGCGGTGGCAATCAAGTTGGGCGATGAGGCCATGCACAATTGTGCTTCATAGCTATAGGTGTAGTGGTGACGTTTATCGATAAGTAAGCCGTAGGGACCACTGAAAATTTGTTCTAGGCACTGATCAAATTCTGTGATCATATCTAAATCAATCTCAACGCCATCATTGATGGTGACTGATGCAATATTTTGCTCTATTTTATTAATTTCACAGCCAAAACTAAGCTGGTACATATGGCCTCCTTGCCTACCCAAATAGGTAAATATGCTATTTGTTGTCGTCAATTCGTATGATGATATAGGGTCTTTTAGTATAGAACAGCTTGTATATTGAGCAACCATGTAAACCAAAGTATTAGCTTAGGGTCATTTAAGATGTTGTTTAAGCGAAGAATAAAATATGCAAAAAACTAGCGATAGCATCGACACCTTAGTGGTTGGCGCTGGCGTCGTGGGATTGGCCATTGGCGCAGAGTTGGCCAAGCAAGGTCGCGAGGTGGTGGTGGTTGAACGATTGCCGCAGTTTGGCATGGAAACCAGTAGCCGTAATAGCGAAGTGATCCATGCTGGGCTGTATTATGCGACGGCGAGTCTCAAAGCTCTGCTTTGTGTTCGCGGTAATCAGTTGCTTTACCCGTATTGTCAGCGCAATCAGGTTGGCTATCGTCGGTTAGGCAAGCTAGTGGTTGCGCAGCAAACCACGCAATTGCCACAGCTAGCGGCATTGCAGCAACAAGCACAGCGCAACGGGGTGATGGACACTCAGCTGCTGACTGCTGAGCAAGTGCATGCTAAAGAGCCAGCGATTAACGCTTGCGGCGGATTGTGGTCACCCTCAACAGGGATTATCGATAGTCATGGCTTTATGACCAGCCTGCTGGGGCAGCTGCAGCGCTATCAAGGGCATCTGGTTAGCCAAACAGAGTTCATCACTGCAAGGCCGCTAAATGACGGATTTGATGTTGAGCTTGAAACTGATGGCGAGCGCTATCAATTGCATTGTCGCGAGCTGATTAATTGCGCCGGACTGTGGGCGCAAAGTGTATCGCAGCGCATAACCGGGTTAGCATCGACGCATATTCCTCAAGCCTATTGGTGCCGTGGCCACTATTTTAGTTATCAGGCACCGTCGCCGTTTAAGCATTTAGTTTACCCCTTGCCGACTAGTGATGGCAGCGGTTTGGGTATTCACAGTACTTTAGATTTGGGTGGCCTGCTTAAGTTTGGCCCAGATACCCAATATATCGATGTGAACCCTGATCTGCCGGTAGATTATGCTATGCCCGCCGCGTTGCAAGAAAAGTTCACCCAGGCAATTAGCGATTATTTTCCCCAGCTTGATGGCAGTAAATTAGTCCCCGCGTACAGTGGCGTGAGGCCCAAACTACATAATGGTGCAGGCAATGGTAGCGATGATTTTATCATTCAAGGTGCCCAAACCCATGGACTAAACGGCTTGGTTAATCTGTTTGGCATAGAGTCGCCGGGGTTAACCGCATCATTGGCGATTGCCGAATATGTCGCTCGGTTACTTGATAAGTGACAAGTTAGGCTTTTTGGCAATTAACCACTGTTTTGCAGCACTCGCTTTAGCGCTGCCTTTGGCACTCAGCTGCTGGCTTAAATTACTAACGGCAACATGGGTTTGGTGTTTGCGTAAAATAAACTTACGTTTTGTGGTGAGTTTACCGGTTGGATCACGCAGCAGCTGGCGGTAATACACGTTGAGCTGGCGCCGCTTTCTCGCCTCTTTATAGAAAGCCTGTGTATCAATCTCATTGTGTAAGTAGTCGATGACGACCTTACTGAGCATGCCCATTTTATTCAGTACACTTGGGACACGGTGACCCACGCCCGGCAGGCGTAAGAACTGCACCACATTGCTAAAACGGCGATAATGGTGGTGATCAGCAGGGTAGAGCGAGTCGCAAATGACGGTGAGTGGAATGTCGCAAATCGCGGCGTCATTATGGGGGCCTTGCCAGTTTGGATGCGCACCATACTGCTTAACTTTAGGCTCTTGCGGGGCAAGCTCGGCATTCATTGAACTGATAGGCATCATCATCAGTGCCCTATCAAGGCCTAAACGCTTCGCGTGTAATCCAATGGCAAAACAACCGCGGCTTGAGCCGTAGGCAATTCGCTCTGGAAAAACCGCTAAGCACTCGCCTAAAGCGTTGAAAATGTCCATACAAGCTTGGCTTTGGTAGAAGTTCTGTTGGCCATTATGGGTGATAGATAGCACATTCATTTTGCGTGATTTTAGATAGTCGAATCCCCACAAATTCTGCTGCATATCCATACGGTCGGTGCCGCTATTGCCAGGCGCAAAGCACAGCACCACAGGTTTACTGAGATCAACAATATGATATTGATAACTCATATCGCAGCTGTCGATACGTACATCTTCATGCAGTGTTAACATGTTAATCAGTCCTTGCGAATGGCCTTGGCTAAATTGCGGCCGCCATCCTAAAGACTTAATCTGAGTTGTTAAGCTTTGTTACAGTTAAAGTGTGATCTGGATCGCGTTAAAAATCACTAGGTTAAACAGTTGTTATTTATTGTTTTTATGTTTGATTTGCTTATGTTTTGTACAAGTTTTGCTTTCGTGTTTATGTTGCATTATTGACTACACAGGTCGGGTGTTAAATCTAACAGCCAATTTCCTTAATGCTTTTGCCCGGTAGCGGAATAGTGCGACTTGTAGATACAACAGAGGTTGGGCAGTGGGATTTGTCTGGCAACAAAAAAGGAGCCATAAGGCTCCTTTTCTTTCGCTTTAAACTGATTAAGTTTAAAGGTTAACCATTGTCGCGGCTGCTATTGCCTTTGCGGTGAGAACGCTTTTCACCGCCACCTGGGCGACGGTCACGACGATCACCAGATGGCTTACGACGGCGTGGTGGACGACCATCGTTTGAGTTCGATACGTTCTCTGTGCCAGAGGCTTCACGAATGTTCAATGGACGACCGCACACGCGCACTTTCTTCAGGTGCTGTAATACATCTTTTGGCATGCCATCAGGCAGGTCAATCGAGGTCATTTGGTCGAACAATTGGATTTGACCAATATAGCGGCTGTCGATATTCGCTTCGTTAGCAATTGCGCCAACGATGTTACCCACACCAACGCCATTATCACGACCCACATCGAGTACGTAGCGGCACATTTTCACATCTGGGTTATCTTTAAGCGACTCAGCTTTACCGATATCCGTTGGGGTAGTACGACGATTGCGGTCACGGCTGTTACGCTCATCACGGCTATCACGTTGACGCTCTTGGATTGGAGGCAGTTGTAGTGGACGCTCTTTCTGAACTTGCTGTAGCAACGCGGCTGCAAGCAGATCAGTATCGATTTCCAGCTGTTGGCACAGTTGTGCAACGGCATCTTTCATGAAATCGAGATCGGTATTAATGGTTTCAGCGACTTGCTCACCTAAACGAGATAAGCGACGCTCGGTCACAGTCTCTGGGCTAGGCACATTCATTGGCGAAATACGGCTCTTAGTGGCACGCTCGATGGTGCGTAGCATACGCATTTCACGGTGAGTCACAAACAAGATTGCCATACCGGTACGGCCAGCACGACCTGTACGACCAATACGGTGAACGTAAGCTTCAGTATCGTATGGGATATCGTAGTTAATTACGTGTCCAATACGCTCAACATCTAGACCACGTGCCGCAACGTCAGTTGCGATAAGGATATCTAGCTTGCCACGCTTAAGCTGCTCAACGGCACGCTCACGGGCTTGTTGGTTCATGTCACCGTGTAGTGGTGAAGAAGCGTAACCGCGGGCTTCTAGCTTTTCTGCTAGTTCAACACAGCTGTTACGGGTACGTACGAAGATGATAATCCCTTCAGTGTTTTCCACTTCAAGAACGCGTACTAATGCTTCAAGCTTATTGTGTTGTGACACTTGTACAAAACGCTGCTCGATTGATTCAACCGTAGTATGGCTGGCCGCGATGCTGATATGCGTCGGCTTATCGAGGTACTTGTTAGCAACACGCTTGATTTGCTCTGGCATGGTTGCCGAGAATAAAGCAAGTTGGCGCTCTTGTGGGGTGTGCTCTAGGATCCACTCGATATCGTCGATGAAACCCATTTTCAACATTTCATCAGCTTCATCCAGTACCATAGCTTGTAGTGTTTCAAGCTTAAGCGTTCCACGACGCATATGGTCCATCACACGGCCTGGTGTACCGACAATAATTTGTGGTCCACGGCGCAGTGCATTGAGCTGTTGGTGCATGCTTTGACCGCCATAAATTGGCAGTACATGCAGACCTTTCATGAATTTTGAATAGCTACCAAACGCTTCGGCAACTTGCACAGCAAGTTCACGAGTAGGCGCAAGGACAAGAATTTGTGGGGCATTCTTAGTAGCATCAATCGCATTAAGTAGCGGTAAGGCGAATGCGCCTGTTTTACCGGTACCGGTTTGTGCTTGACCAAGAATATCTTTACCTGCCATTAATGGATCGATACTGGCAGATTGAATTGGCGTTGGCTTTTCGTAGCCTAGCTCGTCAAGAGCACGCAACAAAGGCTCGGCAAGACCGAGTTCGCGGAAAGTTTTTTCACTGGATGACATGGGTTGTAGCCTTGTGGTATAACAAAGTGCGTTTGATGCACTTACAGGTTCTATAGACAGAAAATCAACCCCGTGTCGACTTCCCGCACCGAAACTTATCAGTAAGCCCGCTAGTATAACAATAAACTTCAATATTCGCCATCTAAAAAAGCACGTTTTGCTTGTAATTTAAACCAATCAATAAATAAATTCCTTAAAAACAATTGTTTAAATATTTCAATTTTAATGCCAATTTGTAGCTTATGAGTTATTTTGTAGAAGATAACTATCAATAATTACCAGTTGGTAGACAGATTCGGTGACAGCCGCCAGAAATGTGATATCTATCTTGTCGGCGGTGTCTGAAGGTTGATGGTAGTCACCATGATTGGGCACGCCAAAGTACAGCCAAGGCACATCGGCACGGTGGAAAGGATAGTGATCTGAGGCGCGCAACCAATCAATTTTTTCGATGCTGCGCCCCGCTAATGGCGCACGATGGCTACGAATACAAAGCCCCAATGGCTGGCTGATCTGCTGTTTTATGCCTGCAAACTGTGCAAAGTTACGTCGGCCCTCTAAGTAAATAGCATGCGGGCGATCTGGGCGACCTATCATGTCGAGATTAATAGCCAGTTCAATATCGCTAAGGGCTATGGGTGAATTTGTTTGGCTTAGCTGCTCCACTAACGCATAGCTGCCAAACAAGCCGGGCTCTTCGGCATCAGTGGCAACAAACAGCACATTCACGTCACTGGCTTGCTGTGAGATATGGGCGGCGAGCGCGAGTAAGGCAGTAACGCCTGACGCGTTGTCATCGGCGCCGTGGTATACCTTGCCCGCTTTCTCACCTAAGTGATCATAGTGGGCCAAAATGATCCGCCAAGGTTGTTTAGGTTGCTGCGCATAATGAGCCGCAATCAGATTAGTGCCAGTTTTGCTGCTGAAGTTTTGTTGATATTCAAAGGGATGACTGAAACTGCCTTGCCAAGGGCTGAGACCTGCTGATTGAAAACGCTCGATAATGTATTGCTGCGCTTGCAAGGAGCCCGCTGTACCGGTTTTACGCCCTTGCATGGCGGATGAAGCGAGTTGCTCAATATCGGTTTGCAGCTGCTTGGGTTGTGTCCATTGCAGTTGAAATTCGGTCGGGCAGGGAGGACGGCTAGCGCAGCCCAGCAAAGTACTGATGCTACAAAATAGCAGTGCGCTGAGTATCCATGGTCGATACCTGCAGATCCCCATTGTCACTATCTCCTTGTTATACCAAATGGTATGGGCATTGTGATACTCCCTTATTATCAATGCGTTCCTCTTTAGTGTAGCGATAATTGCTGGGTTGTCATCAACCCTTTGGGTAATGCGCTTTCAGCGGGATGGGTGGTTTCGATCTTCCTCATGAGTAGGGGTTGGTTATTTGTCTATTTGGTTGTCATCTGCCCGATGAGTTTTTTTGAACACTCGCCCCCAGCGGGGGATGTGCATATGTGACTGTGACTCGCCGTGAACCCATCCATGGGGGGCTCTGCCGTGAGCATCTGATGTGAAGGGATTCACAAATGCCGCGGTGACATGGATGTCAAAGAGCGGCCATGTTTTCGATACCCTCAGCCGCATCTGCACTGGATTAATTGTTTCTTCGATTTGACTGTAATTGGGAAACAGAGTGTAAGGGTAACTTGTTTTTGCCTCAAATGATTAATAGTTCGAAATGTCATTTCCGATAATTAAACTAGTTTTGAGATACTAAAAGTATTTGATGACAAGAGGTAAGACCAGGCCCATTTCATTCTGATGGCTTGGGTATCAATGCGAAGAAACAAATAATAAAGGCCCTTGTTAGGCCTTTATTTTATCGGTAGAAGGTAGCTATTGAACAGTGTCTTTAACGTACTCATCTATGGAGCTATATAAAGAACCAAACCCTTCCGTGGAAAAATTGAATACCCAGTCCGGCGAATTTTTATGAGGGACTACAAACGTCACTTGCTTGTTTCTGTAGTGATTAAACTCTTTCAAGACATAATCATTACTTTTCGCTGTAGAAGGGTAAATGTTCAGCCACTCGTTTTTGTAGCAGCTCATCCCAAAAGCGACTTTTCTATCGTTGACGGTCATAGTGAGTGGACCACTGTACGAACTGTCTTTGTCCGCACAGAAGGTTTTATGGGACAGAATCATCTTAAATTCAACAGAAGGAGAGTTACTTTTAAGGCCTGATGGTCTAATCATAGCTTGGAAGCCACTATCAGGGCTATCTACCCACCCTTTATAGTAGTTATCTGCATCTCTCCACCAAGAATCATCAGCGGCAGTAGCTTGTGTTGTCCCTAGCAGGAGCAAACAGGCTGCAAAGGCATATATCTTTATCATTATTTGGTCCTTTTTAATATGGGTACTGGTTGCCTTTACGGCGATTTTCTTGAGTTTGTAATGCTTGTAGGTTTCTGGCAGCGTTGCTACCACCTTTTGATTTTGGACGCTTATGATCTACCTCCCAGCCTTTTGCACCAAGAGTGCCATATGCAGGTTTGTAAATTTCGTTGCCTTTTGCGTCACGGCGGAAAAGGTTTGGGTTCTTTCCACGAATAGGGCGAGCTGCATTCCAAGCAGTGTCTTTTTGTTTTTGACTAGCCATAAAGGCCTCCAGATTATAAATAGTATTAGTAGCCTCTAGCCATAAGGGTAGAGGCTATGGTTAGTTACTTACTGCAATTATTACAGTGAGGTATTACTAAGCAGCGTTTACCTTTTTTGGGGTAGATAACTTTGCCTTTCTTAGTCACATGACTGACAAAGCTCACCTCGCAAGGTTGCTTACACTTAGGGCAGTATCCGCTTTTCATAGCTTCACTCTCCTTAAGTTTGAGAGCTTCACCGCACTAACGTGTCTTGCGTTTCAATGCAAAAAGTCTATAATCTGGGTTGTCAAACAAAGATTCGACTCGGTTCACTCTCGGGTTAGAATTATCCCTAGCTTCTCGTTTGGTCACTTGAGCTAAGGTGCCTAATTAGCCCTTTCCATGGTCAGTGGATGGGGCTTTTTACATTATGGCTGTCTTCATAGAATACCCTCCTGTTTGTATCGGTAGTGTACATAACCAGCAGACTCAAAGCTGATGCCAAATTTCTGCTCTATATCTCTCGGAGAGTAAACGCCTTCTAGTTGACGAGAATCTACTAATAGCTCACTAGCAAACGTATTGGCTTGCCACTCTGCATCTTCTGTATAGTGATGGTTGGATGGGGTTTGAGCACGGGCGAATGCTGGGTCTGTATTACGGTGCAGCAATACATGTCCAAGTTCATGAGCAAGAGTAAACTTATCTCTCGGACTACCATTTAAAGCTGCATGATATACGCTTTCTCGGCATTTAATGATCGGTTTATTGGTAGCGCTGTTTCCATTTGGAAGGGAAACGGCATATTCACTTTTAAGTTCGTAATCCTCGACTAATATAAACTCGATCTCGCCTTTGTCTCTGAGGTAATCTAGGAGTTCCGCGATAGGTAAAATTATTTGCCCAAAGCGTTTGTGATGCACCAGCTTGTTTCTAACTTGATGAGCAATGGTTCGAATTTCATGCGTAGATTGCTTCGGTACTTTGTTACATAGTTTGCGATTTTTCTGATGCATCCATTTTCCTTACTTCATAATAATATCCTGAACAGATTTAAGCTGCTCATCTGAAAGTTCATCGAAAGCTCGCGCAAACATAATCATTGTTTCGCGTTGCTTACCATTACCTGATGTTAAATCTGTTTTTATTGCTGGCTGAGATATGTAAATTAACTGTTCAACTTCTTGAACGCTACTGACACCATATATATCGACTATCTTTTTTGCCAAAGTTGGCTGGATTGTACGTTTACCAAGCTCCATGGCAGAAAGCTGTGCAGAACTGATATCAAGAGACTCAGCCATCTCTCTAAGTACCAATTCTTTTTCAACTCGTAGTTTCCGCAGAAACTTACCAAATGCTGTTACCATATGTTCATCCTCGCCTAAAGTGCTAGTTATTAAGCACTGTGAGAATTAAAACACGTCTTTTTGAAATTATCAACTGATTATCTTGAAAAATATTCTACATTTTTTGTAGAATATTTTTCAAGGGCTCGATTTGGTGGTGATTCTCGAAAATTTGTTTTCCTGCATTTATATAAAGGAGCGTTATTGATTTTGAGTGTGTAGGAGATGCAACGGTCATTGCGCGCTGAGTATAACGATGACGCAGGTAGCTCTAGGTTTGGTGCGTTAGACTATGAATTGGATGCTAAACATGATGACGATAGGGTATTGGCGCTGTCGAATATATAACAATATTGAGGGAGATGTTGAGTTGGGAGGTACGTGGAGTAAAAGTAAACTTCAATTGAGAGTTCTAGATTGATCACTAAAAGCCTACCTTTAGGCTCCTTGCAATCGCATTTTTGTGCCTAAAACTCAGCAGCAACTAAAGTTCGACTTCGAAGAGATAAATTACCCAGTGTAGATGCGGCTGAGGGTGTTGGTGGCATGGCCGCTCTTTGACATCCATGTCACCGCGGCATTTGTGAATCCATTCACATCAGATGCCACGGTCAAGAGGCCATGGATGGATTCTCTTGAAAACAAATAGGCGTCCCGATATAGCATCTGCACATACCCCGCTGGAGGCGGAGGTTACCCTTTAGAACATCAGGTGGATGACTACCAATCCCCCGCTGCAGGCGAAAACCCCACTTTCAGTCATCAAGTTGATGATAACCAAACAAGGTGAAAACCTGCTGGCCCTGTGGATTTGCCCATTAAGTCACTATTTAGGCTGCTGAATGAATTACCGTTACTTCGAAGAGATAAATTACCCAGTGTGAACGCGCGTTGACTCTCGGTGACAGGACGTCACCGTGAAGCCTACATGGAAGTATTCACGGCGCGTCATAAGCATGTTCGCACATCCCTCGCCGGGCAGGCGAAACACTCCCCGCGACTCATCGGGTGAATGACAACCATACCCCGCTGGAGGCGAAAACCAACACGCGACTCATCGGGTGAATGACAACCATACCCCGCTGGAGGCGAAAACCAACACGCTACTCATCAGGTAGATGACAGCCAAACACTATATTGAAGATGAGAAAGCGATAACTCTATGCCGCAACCATAGACAACAGTTTGCGGCACAGAACTCGATGTGTGGGATCAGCTGATCTCAGCCACCTTAAGCTAGCAAAGGTTTCAAAAACCTCGCTGTATGCGATGTTGGATGCTCCGCCACTTGCTCTGGGGTACCGGTAACCAAAATGGTACCACCACCTGAGCCACCTTCTGGGCCTAGGTCGACAATCCAATCTGCGGTTTTGATAACATCTAAATTATGCTCGATAACCACCACAGTATTGCCATGGGATTTGAGGCGATGGAGTACATCAAGCAGTAGTTGGATGTCGGCAAAGTGCAGGCCGGTTGTGGGCTCATCTAAGATATACAGGGTTTTACCTGTGTCACGTTTAGATAGCTCTTTGGCTAACTTGACCCGCTGCGCTTCACCACCGGATAAAGTGGTGGCACTTTGACCAAGGCCGATATAAGACAAGCCAACTTCCATCAGCATTTGCAGTTTGCGGGCGATGGCGGGCACTGCATCAAAAAATACTCGGGCTTCTTCAACGGTCATTTCGAGCACTTCGTGGATGCTTTTACCTTTGTATTTAACCTCAAGTGTTTCGCGGTTGTAGCGCTTACTCTTACAGCTATCACAGGGCACATAAACGTCAGGCAAGAAGTGCATCTCAACTTTAATTAAACCATCACCCTGACAAGCTTCACAGCGGCCGCCTTTGACGTTGAACGAGAACCGGCCAGGTTTGTAACCACGGGCACGGGACTCCTGTGTGGCGGCAAACAGTTCACGAATAGGCGTGAAAATACCTGTGTAGGTAGCCGGGTTAGAACGTGGTGTACGGCCAATGGGGCTTTGGTCAATATCGACCACTTTGTCACAGTGGTCCATGCCCTTAACCTCTTTATAAGGCGCGGGTTCATCGACCGTGGCGCCATTTAGCTGGCGATGGGCAATTTTGTAGAAAGTGTCGTTGATAAGCGTCGACTTACCTGAGCCTGATACACCGGTGACACAGGTAAATAGGCCCACTGGAATTTGTAGATCCACATCTTTGAGGTTGTTGCCTGATGCACCAAACAGCTCAATAAGTTTGCTGCCGTCGTACTTAGCCACGCTTTCATGGATCTCAATCTTCTTTTTGCCAGAAATATACTGGCCGGTGACCGAGGCTTTGCAATCGGTGATTGCTTTTAGCGGCCCATCACATATCACTTCGCCGCCATGTACACCGGCACCTGGACCGATATCGATAATATGGTCGGCCATGCGGATGGCGTCTTCATCGTGTTCAACCACAATTACGGTGTTACCTAAGTCGCGTAAATGGATAAGGGTTTTCAGTAGGCGTTCGTTATCACGTTGATGCAGGCCGATTGAAGGCTCGTCCAGCACGTACATCACGCCGACAAGCCCGGCACCAATTTGGCTGGCCAGACGAATACGCTGTGCCTCACCGCCTGATAGGGTATCGGCAGAGCGCGATAAGCTCAGATAGTTAAGACCGACATTGACCAAAAAGCCTAATCGATCGCGCACTTCTTTGAGGATCTTTTCCGCAATTTGCGCACGTTGACCACTGAGCTGTAGCTGACTGAAATAGTCCATCGCCTCGCCAATTGACCATTGGGTTAGCACCGGTAGATTTAAGTCTTCAATAAATACGTTGCGGGCTTCTTCGCGCAAGCGCGAACCGCCACAACTATTACATGACTGGGTGTTGATGTATTTGGCCAGCTCTTCACGTACCGCATTCGATTCGGTTTCGCGGTAACGTCTATCCATATTATTGAGGATGCCCTCAAATGGATGTTTACGTACCACCACATCGCCACGATCGTTAATGTACTTAAACGAAATGCTCTCTTTGCCCGAGCCTTGCAAAATAATCTGTTGGACTTTTTTACTCAGATCTTTAAACGGCTTTTCAACATCAAATTTATAATGTTCAGCAAGCGAGCTTAACATCTGGAAGTAATAAAAATTGCGTCTATCCCAACCGCGGATTGCGCCGCCGGCCAGTGACAGTTCGGTATTGGTGATCACGCGGTCAGCATCAAAAAATTGCTGCACCCCAAGGCCATCACAGGTTTGGCAAGCCCCCGCTGGGTTGTTAAACGAGAAGATGCGCGGCTCAAGTTCCGCCATTGAATAGCCACACTGAGGGCAAGCAAAGTTGGCTGAAAACAGCAGTTCTTCACTGCTACCGGCTTCCATTGGCGCGACGGTGGCGATGCCGCCAGAAAGCTCTAGCGCGGTTTCAAATGACTCGGCTAAACGTTGGCTTAAATCATCACGCACTTTAAAGCGATCGACCACCACTTCAATGGTGTGCTTAACGTGCAGTTCAAGCTCTGGAGGATCGGTGAGATCGCACACTTCGCCATCAATACGGGCACGGATAAACCCTTGGGCAGAGAGGTTGTCTAGCAGTTTGACGTGCTCGCCTTTGCGATCATTGACCACAGGGGCGAGTAACATCTGGCGGCTGCCTTCCGGTAACTCTAGCACTTTATCGACCATCTGACTGATGGTTTGTGCCGCTAGCGGTTGGTGATGGGTTGGACAGCGTGGTTCGCCGACGCGGGCAAACAGTAGTCGCAGATAATCGTAGATTTCGGTAATGGTTCCCACGGTTGAACGTGGGTTATGGGACGTGGACTTTTGCTCAATTGAAATGGCGGGGCTCAAACCTTCAATATGATCAACGTCGGGCTTTTCCATCAAGCTTAAAAACTGGCGTGCATAGGCCGATAATGATTCAACATAGCGACGCTGACCTTCGGCGTAGAGTGTATCAAAAGCCAGTGATGATTTTCCCGAACCCGACAAGCCAGTGATCACAATAAGCTTGTCTCTGGGTATGGTTAAATTGATATTTTTCAGGTTGTGGGTTCGTGCGCCACGTACTTCAATGGTGTCCATCTAAATCGTCAATCCTACCGAAAACAAAAGAGCGTAATTATCGCACAAAAGCAGGAATAGATCCTATCTAAACGTGATCAAAATCATGTCATGACCCAGCCAGTTTCCTATAGGTGCATTAGATTTAGATTTTCTTTTGAGCTGCCTAAATGCTTCGTGATAACATGCGCCACTTATTTATGTATTCAGATCAGGGCGGGAAATGGCTAATAACGGACTTTCAAAGACTGAGAAAAAAGTCGCCTTTTCGTTAGCCAGTGTATTTGGTTTGCGCATGATGGGCTTGTTTATGATCATGCCTGTCTTTGCACTTTATGGTCAGCACCTTGAAGGCTTTTCACCTTTGTGGGTGGGTATTGCTATTGGTGCTTACGGCTTAACTCAAGCACTGTTACAAATTCCAATGGGCATCTTGTCCGATAAATATGGCCGTAAACCGATCATTATGGCCGGTCTGTTGTTATTTGCCGTTGGTAGTGTGGTGGCCGCGATGGCTGACACGATTTACGGCGTGGTAGCAGGGCGGGCGATGCAAGGCATGGGGGCGATTGCCGCTGCGGTACTGGCACTGGCTGCTGACTTAACCCGTGATGAACAGCGTACCAAAGTGATGGCCATTATCGGCATGTGCATTGGTTTCTCGTTTGCACTATCACTGCTAGTTGGCCCTATTGTGGCACAAACCGTTGGATTGTCTGGCCTGTTTGCCATGACGGCCGGGTTAGCGCTAGTGGGCATGTTGATTGTGCAGTTGTTGGTGCCCACACCCATTAGCCAAGCGCCAAAAGGCGACACGGTCGCTACCCCCGCTAAGCTAAAAGCCATGTTGTTTGACCCACAACTGTTTCGCCTCGATGCGGGCATCTTTATCTTACATTTAGTGCTTACCGCCGTTTTTGTGGCGCTACCGCTGGATTTAGTCGATGCCGGTTTAGCCAAAGAAAAACACTGGATGTTGTATTTCCCCGCCTTTATGGGCGCGTTTTTCTTGATGGTGCCGCTGATTATTATTGGCGTGAAGAAGAAAAACACTAAAGCGACCTTTCAAGTGGCGCTGATGATCATGATGTTGGCATTAGCGGCAATGGCGATGTACGCCAACAATTTAGTGGTGCTGAGTATTGCGGTAGTGTTGTTCTTTACCGGCTTTAATTACCTAGAAGCATCACTGCCTAGCTTGATTGCCAAATTTTGTCCGGTTGGTGATAAAGGCTCGGCGATGGGCGTTTATTCGACCAGCCAATTTTTAGGGGCATTCTGCGGTGGTTTATTAGGTGGCGGCGCCTATCAATTACTGGGCGCAGCCGGTGTATTTGCCGTGGCATTTGTACTAATGGCATTGTGGCTAGTATTAACGATTGGCATGAAAAATCCCGTGCTATTAAAAAGTTATACACTAGAAGCTGTGGTTGAAGGTAAAGCCCAAGCACAAGCGATGGCCACAGAGCTATCTCAGCTAAAAGGGGTGGCCGAAGCCATTGTGGTGCTAGAAGAAAAAGTCGCCTATTTAAAAGTAGATGAGCATTTCGATTTGAGTGAGGCGCGAGCTGTGTTAGGCTCTGTCAATTAACTCATGTTGGCGTGTCCCATGAGTATGTATATTAGATTTTGAAAGAATATCGCAGGAGATTTCAATGGCCAGTCGTGGTGTCAATAAGGTAATTTTGGTCGGTAACTTAGGGAAAGACCCTGAAGTACGCTACATGCCAAATGGCAATGCCGTAGCCAACTTTACAGTGGCTACCAGTGAGTCTTGGAAAGACCAACAGGGTCAACAACAAGAACGCACAGAGTGGCACAACATCGTGATGTATCGTCGCTTAGCCGAAGTGGCTGGTGAGTACTTGAAAAAAGGCTCAAAAGTTTATTTAGAAGGTAAACTGCAAACCAGTAAGTGGCAAGATCAGCAAACGGGTCAAGACCGCTATAAAACTGAGATTAATGCGAGTGAAATGCAGATGCTAGATAGCCGTGGTCAAGGTGGTCAGCAAGGTGGCGGTGGTTACGGTCAACAGCAGCAAGGTGGTGGTTACAACGCACCGCAACAGCAGCAACGTCCAGCACCACAACAGGCTGCACCACAAGCTAGCGCTCCACAACAGAGCGGTGGTTATGGTCAACAGCAACCTGCAGCGCCAGCGCCACAACAGCAAGGTGGTTACGGTCAACAGCAGCAAGCTGCCCCTGCAGCACAACCTGCTTACGCGCCTAAGCCACAAAATGCACCAGCAGCGCCACAGCAGCGTCCAGCGCCGCAACCACAGCAACAAGCAGCGCCGCAACCACAGCAACAAGCAGCGCCGCAACCACAGCAACAAGCAGCGCCGCAACCACAGCAACAA
>NZ_JAEH01000031.1:0-36684 GCF_000518805.1 Shewanella waksmanii ATCC BAA-643 | reverse complement strand
CCACAGCAACAAGCAGCGCCGCAACCACAGCAACAAGCAGCGCCGCAACCACAGCAACAAGCAGCGCCGCAACCACAGCAACAAGCAGCGCCGCAGCAAAACTTTACCCCAGATCTTGACGATGGTTGGGATGACGATATTCCATTCTAGGAATTACGTCCGTTATTGTTAAACATGAAAAAAGCCGCTAATTAGCGGCTTTTTTTGTGTTTTTACTTACTAATGCGCTCAAGTACTACTCGGTAACGGCGGTGCTATCATCGAACTCATAGTCGCTTAATCTTTCATGACCACTGATATCAATGTTGGCAATAGGGTTACCAGTGGCCCATAGCTTGCGCAGCTTAGGGTTATTAGTGATATCAAGGTTGCTGATTTGATTGTCAGTGATATACAAGGTGCTTAGTTTAGGACTCTGGGTGACATCCAGTTTAGTTAGCTGGTTGTACATCACGCCTAGGCTAGAAATTTGGTTATTGGCTGGTAAGGTCAGCGCCGTTAACTGATTGCTGGCTAAACCGATTTGAACCAGTGATTTATTAGCACTGAAATCCATAGTGGTTAGTTGATTTTCTTTGGCCCATAAGTAGCGCAGTGCCGGCGTATGGCTAACATCAAGCTGAGTCAATTGATTGCCGACGACACTGAGGTCTGTCAGCTTTGGTGTGGCACTTAAATCAAGGCTTGTGAGCTGATTGAAAGAGACATTTAGCTCTTCGAGCATAGGGGTATGGCTCAGATTGATGCTTTGCAGCTGCGCTGACATAACCGCCAACTCTTTCAGTTTTGGCGTATTACTCAGATCAATCTTGCTGATTTGTTTGGCATCAAGGCTTAGCACCTCAAGCTGTGGTGTGTGGCTTAAATCGATGCTGCTGAGTTGCTTACTACTCACCGATAGGCTTTTAAGCACAGGGTTGTGGCTCAAATCAATATTACTGATCTCAGGCCCGGCAAAGGTGGCTGATTCAAGCGCTGGGAAATACTTCAGGTCTGCAAGGCTTTTCATCGGCAAGTGACGACAGTTGAGCTTTCTGGTTTGGCTAGGGTCAGTCACGCGATGGACTTGCACGCACTGTTTGAAATTGGCGTCAGCGAACTCAATCGCGTCGATGCTTTGAGCAGCTGTAGCGTGAATTGGGTAACTCGAAAAAATGGCCAGTAATGACGCCACAATCGGTTTATTATTCATTGGTTTAAGTCTCTATCCTTGATGAAAGCGCGCATCTTAACGTGTTGAGCTATCTGTTTTCAAGTCCTTATATTTAAAGCATTTTTTATACTTGTTATTGCTGCAGCTTGAATTGTTATTGAGTGATTAATTAGCTGTGAATTTCTAATGTTAATACAAGGATGATTCGCAAAGTAATATTTGAGCATTTCCAAAAAAATTTCATTAATTTCAATTATTTTTTGCTTCTGTAACCCCTAACGCATTTTGTCGAACAACTTCGGATCGAGGTCACATCTAGTTAACTGATTTTTTACACATCTCTCATTAAGTATCAAGATGTAATAGACACATAAATAATAAGGTTATTTGTACTGTGAGGTACAAGAAATGGAGATGAAGATGATGAAGAAAAGACACTTTCTCATCGCTATACCGGTTATTTTAGGCATAGGGATGTCAAATGCTATTGCGCAGTGGGATGAAAATAAGGGCTGCTTAACTTGCCACGAGGGCATAGAGCAGTTTTCTGATATTGATACGATGGCCGATTTAACTTGCGTTGATTGTCACAATGGTGACGGCGATGCGACTACGTTAGCTACGGCTCATAAGGATATGTGGTCGAACCCGACTGATCTGCGGGTTGTTGATAAGACCTGTGGTACTTGCCATAACGAAGAAGTAGAGAATGCGAAAACCTCTATTCATGCCACGATGTCAGGGATGATATCTGGCACGCGTTATAATTTTGGTAGTCAAAGCCGTGATTCAATTCATGCTACTTATGATGTGAAAGCGCTTAAAACTGGGCGTGAAGGTACGGTGGCTGAGCTGACACAACTGCCAAGCTACGACCCTAGCCAACCAGAGTCAGATACTAACTCTCCCGGCGATGACTACTTGCGTAACCAATGTTTGCGTTGTCACTTATGGAGTGATGGTCACCAACGAGATGGTGATTATCGCGCGTCAGGCTGCGCCGCATGCCATGTCGAATATAGCAATGCTGCAACCTATGAAGGTGGCGATAAAGCCATTGATAAAACACAAAAAGATCGCCCAAGACAGCACAAAATGACCCGCGCACCTTCGGTTGAGCAGTGCCAGCATTGTCATAATCGTGGCGGTCGTACTGGTGTTAGTTACATGGGGATGATGGAATCAGATGGCTACGGTACGCCGTATAAAGAAGATGGCAGTAAGCAAGGTAAGTTGCATGGTAAGCATTACAATTTCTTGCAGGCTGACTTGCACTATGATGCGGGCATGAGCTGTATTGATTGCCATACCAAAGATGAGATGCACGGCGATGGCTATCTATACACTAAAAAAGAGTTTGCATTAGAGGTGCGCTGCGAAACTTGTCACGGCACGACCAGTGAAGATGCGACATTAAAAACTGCTCGCGGTAATCCGATGACCAATTTATCGCGATCTGGCGATAGCGTAACTTTGACAACTAAAATTGATGGCAAGCAGCTTAAAGTGCCACAGCTTAATGGAGCTGAGTTATCGGTAGAAGGTGAAGTAGCAATGGTAAAAATTGCTAGCCACATGGAGAAAATGGAGTGCTCGACTTGTCACGCTGCCTGGGCGCCTCAATGTTATGGCTGCCACGCGAAACAAGATGTTGGTAAACCTAATGGCGATTGGTTAAGTGGTTCTCACAGTGATATCTCACAATTGGGTAAGAAGGCTAATTTAGATAAGCAAGCCTTTAGCTGGAGTGAGTCCCGTTCTTATGTTCGTTGGGAAAATCCGGCACTTGGAATTAACCACCGAGGCAAGGTGTCTACTTTTGTACCCGGATGCCAGGTGTTCCTTACTCAGGTCAATGGTGATAAAGCGATAGTAGCCAATAAAACCTATGTCACTAAAGACGGCACTAGCGGTTTATCACACAACCCTATTCAGCCCCATACTATGAGTAAAAAATCGCGTACCTGTGAAGAGTGTCATACCAATCCTAAAGTGCTAGGTTTGGGCTCAGGTCAGTACGATATAGCGCGTAACTTTCCTGATGGTCAGGCGCCAGTTAATTTTGAATTAGAGCGCTTTGTTGATGAAGAGGGTAATCAGTTGCAATCAACCTCGCATGACGGTGCTAGACCGTTCAATAAGGACGAGATGCAACGTATTCAAAGAGTTGGAACGTGCTTAGCTTGTCATGGCAGTGATGAGATCACGGCTACTGGTCAAGCTCCTGATGACGTCACTCATATGAAAGTGATCCAACGTATGGTTGAAAAGTCACGTTAATGGCCAGCTTGCATTAGCCCCATGCTGTTAGCGGGTATAACATTTAAAACACCGCAGTAAATGCGGTGTTTTTTTATGGGTAAATACTTATACCAATCAGTATAAACATTTAGTCACTCAGCGAGAGTTTAGCGGTACTGATACTGATTGGTATTAGCTAAAGGCTAGTGTTGATGCTGGTGCTCAGTCGTGGCTTCGATCCCCGTTGCCGTGGCCAACTCGGTAACGATTTGACTAAACTGTTGATTAATATTTTGCATCTGCTGCTGCACGATGGCACTCGTTTGGCGTAGTGTAGCAGGCATATGTTTAAGGTACTTTTTACCGGTCTCGGTGCGATAAAACGCGCTGAGCTCAAGTAATTCTTGTTCGCTATAGGTTTGCATGTACAGCTCAATGAATGCGGGTTCTATACTGGCCCAATCGAGTTGCTGTTTAGCGAGGTCAAACGCCCGTTGTCGGTAAGCGGTTTCTAGTTCGCGGTGTTGGCGTTTAAGAGGCATATCTTTAAGCATATGGGCGTAACTAGACTTGAGTTGATAGAGAGCTTGGTCGATAACATCTTCGGCATAGGTGGCCTGCAATAGGGCTTTGGCTGCGGCTTGGTGGCTGCTTGCTGCAGCGCTTAACTGCTGCGCGTTGAGGCGTGGACTGGCTTGAGTGAGTGTACTGGCAGCACAACAGAGTAATACTAGGATGGATAAACGTCTTAGGTACATGGCGTCTCCTTGTCGGCTAACTTAAGTCAATGGGAAATCGAAAACAGTGCTGCACAGGAGTACTCACACTCCTGTGCAGACCTTAGGCTTATTGCAAGGTAGCTTTAATGGCTACGCCATTGCTATTACCTTCATCGATAGTCGTGATGTAGTACCAACCAGATTGCGGGTTAGTGACGCTAAAGCTCTCTGATGTGCTATTGCTGGTCACAGAGGCTTGCTCGTAACTGCTTGCATTTGGCCAGCTACGACCGCCATAAAGGCTAACATCGCCATTGCCGTGTCCGGTGGTTACCGTAAGTTCACTGGTGCCTGCATCAACCCACAACGAGAAGTAGTTGGTACCAGAGGCTGAACACGCTGCTTGGCCTGCCGTTAAGCGTCCACCACTTTGTGCCCCTTGGCTTTGACAAATATCTTCAATATCGCCAACCGGTGGGTCAATGGGAGTACTTGTATCACCGGTGGTGACACTCAAAGTTACACCGCTGTATTGTGTGTCGGTATCAACACTAATATAGCGCCAGCCGCGATTAGCGGTAACTTGAACACTGGCTTCATTGCCCGCATTGGTTGCACTGGCTTGTGCGTTGCTACTGGTCGCCCAAGTGTCAGCGTTGTAGTAAATATTCGCATCGCCGCTACCGCCTGAGGTAGTGATAGTCAGCGTGGTATTGTCTTGGTCGACATAGACATAAAAGCTGCCTGGTCCGCCACTGACACATTCATCAGTTCCATAGGTTAACTGACCACTGCTAATGGTGGCTGCGCCGCAATCAGGTGTTGGAGTTCCACCACCGTTATCGCCACCGCCGTCGCCACCACCATTGTCACCGCCGCCGTCACCACCGCCTTGAGCGGGATCTTCATCAGCAACCACTTCAGTGGTGCTGACCAATAGATCGGCACCGCCGAATTCGCCTGATAGCGTGAGATAGTGCCAGTATTCATTCGGGTTTAGTTGTACCTTAATGACTTCATGGTTGCCGTTGCCAATACCATAGCCTTCATTGCTTTCACCACTTGCCCAGCCTTGCGAGCTAAAGTAAATGTCAGCATCTCCCCAGCCATCACCCACTTTAATCCACAACTCTTGGGCGCTACCATCGACGTTAGCAAAGGCAAAGCTAGCACGGCCATTTTGTGAATCAATACACTCCATGGGTTGATCGATGATCAAGCTAGCATCAGGTGAATAGCGATAGGCTTCGCTGCTCACTGTACATGGTGCATAGTCTTTGCTGATGGTTGATACTGGACCTGCCCAGTTGCCTTCGGTACCGCTCGCTAGCGCTTCGGCATCGGATGGGCCATGGTCAACAATGCCATCATCAGCAATGCTTAGGCCGCTATTGAGCCATCCACGCCACTCATTGTCATAGCGGGTGCCGATGTTGTTGATGAAGGTCTGGTACTCTTCATATTGATCGTTACGCAAATATGCGAGGATTTGATCGACATCGGCGCGATGATTTTCAAACATGAATCGAACGGCTAAGTAACCCCAGCGGTAGATACGATCTTGGCCTGAATCGTAGTTGTTTTTAAAGATGGTGGACAGATCGAACTCTTGGGTTTCGCCCATTTCAATTGCACGTGTGTTGGCATCGCGGTATGAGATGTACTCAGCTAAGCCTTCAATCCACCAAATCGTGTTAGCAGAAATGCTGCGGCCAAAGTCACCTTGTAGATTGTAGCGGCCATCAAGGTAGTGCACATACTCATGTTGTAGGTTCCAAACATGGAAATCGGGCACACGCCATTCAGCTTCATAGGCGATGAAGCGAGCTTGGTTTTTGAGACCCGCTGGCGATCCTTCTAGATACATACCGCCGTTGTTAGTGGCAATACCAAAGAAGGTGCCGGCATAAGATTGGTAGTCGCTAGAGCTATCAAAGACCACGAGCTCAAGCGCGCTGTTATTGTCATTGGCAACCGGGGTGTTGTTGGTGGCCAATTTACTGTGGAAATAAACCTCTTGATCACCAAGCACATCACAAGCCCACTTGGCTTGATCTTGGTACATGTGCTGAGCACGCATGGTTAGGGTATTAGAACATTGCCAGTTAAAGGCTAGTGTTTCAGCTTCAAGCTGCGCTTTAAAACCGCAGATATCATAGTAGTTACAGTTAGCACGATCATAGTAATCGGCCATACCTGCCGCTGCCATCCACACTACGCGTGAGCTGTCATCTTTGCTGGAGCTATCAAGCACCGCTTTGACTAAGCTGGTTACTCGGGTTTTCATCTCAGGAATGTAGTACAAACGCGACATTTCACGGACTGCGTTAGTAAGCACGTATTCAGCGTCGGTTCCTACCAAGTGGCGGTTTGCCAATTGAAAATTGTTGAGCGAATCTAAGATAGATTGGTCTGTGGCAAACAGGGCCTTCATTGGGTCATCCCACTGCGCCCTAAATAGCGTGGTGAAAATTGAGTTGGCTGCCGCATTCATGCCCCAGTTCACTTCCCAGTCGGCATTGTATTCGCTAAGCACTCGCTTAGTGACATAGTTAAAGTCGGCGCCTAAATGAGCCGAGTCTATCCAGATCAACGCCTCTTTTAGCACACCGGAGTTCTCGGTAGATACCGTCCAGATATTGCCGTTGTTAAACAGGTTAGTTAACGCTGTTTTAAAGTCTGCAGTAGCCGCTGAAGAATAGGGCGCCACGTCTTCAGGGCTATAGAATTGTACGTACAACGCCGCGCGGATGTAGTAGATGATAGCTTCGATGCCAGTAGTATCGGTACCGGTGTAATTTAAAGCTCTATCGCGCACGGCTGCCGCAGCAATACGGATATTTGACTCGCTAAATAGTGCGGTGGCATCTGCGCCTTTAAGGTTGTAGAGCGGGCTGACACATTGTGGGTCAGAAGCTGCAAGTTTATCGATCAACGGCCAGCCATTTAAGCCGACAAAGCTACTGCAATCTGCTTCAGCCTGTGGGCCAACATTACCTATAGGACCTGATGCGGCCAGAGGCAAAGCTTGCTGATGGTTATTGTTAATTGCCGATCGCATTTCAGGGTAAGGCGTCTGATGTGCGGTTATCGACGTGTTAGCGTGGGCGCTGAGGCTTGTGGCTAAGCCCAACGCGACGACCAGGGTATTAAGTTTCATGAAATCTCCATTAGCTTGTATAGAGCGGCAGGGTTTATCTGCCGATAGTTTTGTCTGCTGAGCAGATCTTTTAGGGTTTAACTCATGAAGCGACCACGCTGACTACTAGACCACACACTTCACTTTTAACAATAATGTAACAATATAGTCATTTAAATAAAATATACAATATAAAATTGCTTGTTTAAGCAGCAGTTTGGTGAGGGGTTAACGGTAATTGACTGAATTTCATTCAGTTATGTGTCAAATTTTTTTGACATGAAAAGTTTGTGCGGACACAGGTAAGGGGTTGTTAGGCCGGCTGGGGCATCTCGCGAGCTGACCGCAGCCGAGAGACATTGACGATGAGGTTTTGCACAGTAAACTCTGAGGGTACTGCTTACCCAAGAGGTTAATTTATGTCTGATATTTCCCTGCCAGCAACTCCCATTCGCTGCCAGTCAATACATTTTGATAAGGCGGGAGAGGCCGATGTACTGTACCTCGCAGATACTGAGGTTGCGGCCCCTATGGATGAGCAGGTGATGATAAAAGTGCATTATGCGGGAGTGAATGGTCCCGATATTGCGCAGCGGCGCGGGATATATCCGCCACCACCAGGGGCCAGTGCCATATTGGGACTTGAAGTCTCAGGTGAAGTGGTAGCTTGTGGTGATGCGGTGAATCAATGGCAAGTGGGTGATAAGGTGTGTGCCTTAGTACCTGGTGGCGGCTATAGCGAATATGTGTTGACTCATGCCTCGCATTGCTTAGCTATTCCGAGCGGGGTGTCAATGGCTCAAGCTGCAGCAATACCCGAGACTTTCTTTACCGTTTGGAGCAACGTATTTATGCGCGGCCAGCTTTGCCGTGGTGAACGCTTTTTAGTGCATGGTGGGTCGGGTGGCATCGGCTCTACGGCGATTTTGTTAGCCAAGCAATTTGGTGCAACTGTGATTGCGACCGCCTCAACTGCCGCTAAGCTAGATTACTGCCGTAAGCTCGGTGCTGACTTTAGTTATAGTTATCAATCTGATGAGCTGCTAGCACAAGTGCATAGTGCGACCGAAGAGCGTGGGGTTGATCTGATATTGGATATGGCCGGCGGGGATTTTGTTAATCTTAATCTGAAGATGTTGGCCAGCGATGGCAGGTTAGCGTCGATAGCGCTGCAACGGGGCGCGAAAGCACAGGTCGATATTTTTCGCATTATGGCCAAACGCATCACTTGGTTTGGTAGCACTTTACGACCGCAGTCTGATGCCGCTAAAGCGCAGATTGCTGCCGAGCTTTCAGCGCATGTATGGCCTTTGTTTGCTCAAGTGCCACAAGCCGCCCTCGTGCCACCGATAGAAAAAATTTATCCACTTGCCGAAGCAGCGTTGGCCCATCAACTGATGGAGTCTAGGCAGCACAAAGGTAAGTTGGTACTCAAAGTGAACTAACCAAGTGATTGCACACTGGTTTGCCATGGCTTTGAAGCCGTGTAACTACAGATAATTGTCATCAATTTGCCATATTGCTGCCATCGCAATGTCAATTATCTTGTCCAGTATCCTTAAAAATTACGTGAAATTGAGATTTTTTTTCACAAATAAAACTTGAATAAATGACTCTTTCGGCTAAATTTCGATACAAGTGGTTTAAGGCTGTTCAATCAACAGTGAAGCGGCGCAAATTTCAGCATTTCACTATTGATTTTTTAAATCATTTAATCAAAAGTAGGGCGATATTGATGAGCAACATCAGTTGCTTAATTAATGTGTCTACATGAGTTGCACACTCATTAATTTCAGGTATGTGTTGATTTGAGGGTATTGGCATATATGTATAACACATCACAAGATCCAGTGTGGTTCGGTGAACTACGCACACCGCGTGGTAACACGGTATTAGTCCACGACAAGCAGTTTCCTGAGGCCAGTCAGGGGCGTGTTTATTTTTACAATACAACGCGCGACGCAATCATAGAGTACGCCGAAGATATCGTCTCGGCTAACTTACATGACCTTGATGGTGCTGAGCTTGAAGCTGCTCAAGCAGAGTATGGTTTAGCTTGGCAAGCCGCTCGTGAAGCGTTTATGCAAAAGCATGAAGGATGGGTTGAAGCAACGCAATCGAAACCGGTTGCCAAAAAAGCTAAACCTGTAGTTGAAGAGCCTGTGGCCCAAGATAGTGACGAGCCAGAACTTGAAGTCGACAGTATTGATGACGACTTTGATGATAGCTGGTCCAACGATGATGATTAACATAGCGGACTAACCATAGCCGACTAACTCAATCGACTCGCTTGACCGACCAAAAGAGCACCACTTAACCTTAGTTAAGTGGTGCTTATTAATTCACAGCGGTGACAGACGTTACCGGCTACTCAAAACCACTTGGTGCATTGCGCCACTACTGCACTAGCCAGTTATACGACTAAAAGGTATCAAATTGGTATCGGCTAATATGATGGTAGCACTCATTCGGCTCTACCCATGGCTTGCCTGGCAAATCACTTTGGTTGGGCCCGTCAGGCAATTGTTGCGGCTCAAGGCACACCCCTTGATGGCTTTGCAGCTGTTTGCCTTTGCGTCCAGGTGTACCGGCTAAAAAGTTAGCACCATATAGCTGTACGCTAGGTTGGTTGGTGTATAAGGTCATACTGCGGCCTTGACTGGCGTCACTGAGTACCGCCGCTTTAGTCAGTTCATCACTATTACCCTCGAGCAAGTAACAATGATCATAGCCGTTGGTGCTAGCAAGCTCACTAGCTTGTTGGCGGCTACCTAAACACTGTGGCAGGCGCAAATCCAGTATCGAACCTTCAACATCATTGACACCATAAGGGATGCCTTCTTGGTTGAGTGCCAAGCACTGTGAGGCGTTAATCTGTATTTGATGCTGTTGATTGCTGGTTGCTAAGATGCCGCCAAGGTTAAAGTAACTGTGTTGTGTAAGGCTAATGGGACAAGCCTTATCTGTGGCGGCAAAAATCTCGACATAGAGGTTATTGCCCACCAAACGATAGTCTAACTGCACATTGCAGTTACCTGGAAATCCCATATCACCGTCGGGGCTTAGCAGGCTCAGCCTGACGCCATCGGGCAAGACGCCCATATGCCAGTTTTTGCGATTAAAACCTTGCTCACCGCCGTGCAAGCAATTGCTTTGATGATTATTGCTAAGCGCGTAGTCTTGACCTTGATACTGCATGCGCGCACCTGCAATTCGATTGGCGTATCGACCCGCAATGGCGCCCAAATGCGCCTGCTGCTGCAAATAGTCTTCAGCATTGTCGCAACCCAACACCACATTACCGCGGTCTCCGGCGTTATTCGGTACCCACAAAGAACGAATGATGCCACCTAGACTTATCACTTCCATGGCGATAGTGCCATTGTCGATATATACGCGCTCGATTTGGCCACCGCGCGGGTCTTGCCATGGACTTAGGGGGCGAACTCGTATCATATTCTCAATCCTTGTGGGCCTAATTTAGGTTAATAACTGGCGTTGGCAATGATGTCATATTTGTCATAGCAATCAGGATGAATACGTATGTGACGTCGCTTTAATACAGATCTTCGTCAATACGTGTTGCCCCATCACTGGCAGAGCATAAATAAACGGTTGCTTCTAGGCCGGTCAGTTTAGCGTAATTAGCTTCAACGGTTTCCACCACGGCATCGGTTAAATCGTGATCGACTAAGGCCACGACACAGCCGCCAAATCCACCACCTGTCATCCGTACGCCACCTTGGTTACCAATCACCTTGGCTATCATGTCGACCAACTGATCGATGGCCTCAACGGTGATCTCAAAATCATCACGCATGGATTGGTGAGACTGGGCCATTAGTTCGCTTAACCTGGCGACATCATTACTGGCCAATGCTTGGCTGGCTTGTTGGGTACGGCGATTTTCAGTCAATACATGACGTGCGCGACGATAAGCGGTTTCATCTAATTGTGCTTTAGCAGCTTCGAGCTGGCCTAGGCTGACATGGCGTAAACTGTCTGCGCCAAAGTGATCGGCCACCGCTTCACATTGCTCGCGTCTTAGGTTGTACTCTGACTCAACGAGGCCGCGTTGTACGTTAGAATTGATGATAATCAGGCTTAAGCTTTCAGGGATAGGCACAGGTTCACTGTCTAGATCTTCACAGTCGATAAGCAGGGCATGATCTTGCTCGCCAAGGGCACTGATCATCTGATCCATAATGCCGCAAGCACAGCCAACATATTGGTTTTCACCGCGTTGGGCCATTTGCGCCACCGCCAAAGGTGATAGCCTTAACTGACTGCAATCATTAACAGCGGTGCCAAAGGCTATCTCAAGTGCCGCAGATGAAGATAGTCCGGCTCCGAGTGGTACATTGCCCACTACGGCCAGATCTAATCCTTTGGCAGGTAATCCCGATGTGGCCAATGCCGAGGTGAAGCCTTTGAGGTAATTAACCCAACCATCATCAGGGTTAGGTTGGCCTTCTTGACCAAACTGCCATGACTTTATCTCGCCTGCAAAGGCGTCAGATACGGCGCGAAATTTATCATCATCGCGGCGTTTTACCGCAATGATGGTATGGAAATTAATGGCGGCAGGCAGCACGAAACCATCGTTATAATCGGTGTGTTCGCCAATCAAATTTACTCGACCCGGAGCCAGGTAGAGATCATCGGCGTTGGTGCCAAAGGTTTGCACAAAAAGTTTGTTCGCGCGCTGTGCGGGATTAGACATGCTTAAACGCTTCTCTTAAAAAATGCCTTATGCAGGCAGTAGTTTACGTGACGGTACTTATTGACCGCTTGCCTAGCATTGTTGTTAACAATACTCACTAAATTTATATCACGACTTTATCTAGGCTGTAACCCGGTTTTTATCTCTAAGTCATTAAATAGTGTTCTATGGGTTGCTGTGCCAGCATCTGGGCGGCTTGTTCTGGGGTTAGGTCGCGTTGCGGTTCTGCCAGCATTTCATAACCCACCATGAACTTTCTCACGCTGGCGCTGCGCAATAATGGTGGATAAAAATGGCCATGCAGTTGCCATTCTGGGTGGGGAGTGCCATCAAATGGCGCACCGTGCCATCCCATAGAGTAAGGAAAGCTGGTGTTAAATAAGTTGTCATAACGACAGGTAATCGCTTGCAGTATGCTGGCTAATGTCTCGCGCTGGTTGCTGTTGAGCTGATCTAGATGACTTACGGCAAAGCGCGGCAGTAACAAGGTTTCAAATGGCCAACTGGCCCACCAAGGTACGATGACTGCCCAGTGTTGATTCACATCGATAACGCGCTGGTTTTGGCGTATTTCTCGCTCAACATAGTCTAGCAGCAGTGGTCGATCGTGTTTTTCAAAGTATTGCTGCTGATGCTTGGTTTCATTGATTGCTTCATTGGGAAGTTCACTGACAGCCCAAATTTGTCCGTGTGGATGGGGGTTGGAACACCCCATGGCAGCCCCCTTGTTTTCAAACACCTGCACCCATGGGTATTGTTGGCCTAGTTCAGCGACTTGGTCACAAAGGGTGTCGATAACTTGGATGACTTGTTGCTGGCTAAGTAAAGGCAAAGTTTTGCTGTGATCTGGGCTAAAACAGACCACCCGACTGGTGCCATTGACCGCTTGCAACGAAAACAAGGGATCTGTAGAGCTAAAACTTGGTGAGTCAGCCTGCAATGCGGCGAAGTCATTGGTAAATACAAACGGCTGTTGATAGTGGGGGTTGTGCTCACCACTAATGCGTTTATTGCTTGGACAGAGATAGCAATGCTCATCATAAGCAAGACTCGGTAGCGGCTGACTGGCTTCTTGTTGTCCTTGCCATGGACGTTTGGCTCGGTGTGGCGACACCATTACCCAATTGCCTGTCAGTGGGTTGTAGCGGCGGTGAGAGTGCTCGTTACTATCAAATTGCTGCGCAGCACTGTCCCTAGCACTGCTATGGCGGTCACTGATGCTGCTCATGACTTTACTGCCGAAAAGTTGGGGCCGCTGTGATGACTAAATACGGTGCGGTTTAGCAACAGCGTTAGTAGGATTGTGGCGAGCAAGGTAATGGCCATTAAGTGAATAAAGTGCAGCGGTGTCCATACAAAGGTAAATATGGCATAGATGATGACGCCAAATACTAAGCCGGTTTTAATGGCGGCGGCGCTCACGTTGTTAAAGGCTAAAGCGCAGATAAAGGCTGCCAATACCGGCATTGAATACAGGCCATTTAATTGCTGGAGCAGGGCGATGATACTGTCAGACTGAGCAAACAGCGGCACTAATGCCACCGCCACACAGGTAAATACCAATGCTACTCGGGTGCCAATTTTTCTCACATCAGCATTGGCATTAATGTAATTTTGATGAATATCGCAGGTGTATAGCGCCGCAGCAGAGTTTAAGCAGGAATTAAACGAGCTTAATACCGCGCCAGCCATTACCGCGGCCAAAGCGCCAGATAACCATGGCGGCAATAGCTCGCTAACAAGCTTGCCGTAGGCGACATCACCAACATCCCCATAGAGTTTAAAGGCGACAATGCCCGGAAGTACGACGATTAATGGGATGATCAGCTTCAATACCACCGCGGCATACAGGCCCTTTTGCGCCTCCTTGACTGATGTGGCGGCCAATGCGCGTTGGGTGATCACCATGTTAGTGCCCCAATAAAAAATTTGGATGAAAATCATCCCGGTCAGCAAGGTGGTCCAGGGAATGCTCGACTGTGCATCACCAATTAAGGTCATACGCTCAATCGGAATGCCAGATAGATCCCAGTCGATAGCGTTCATTGCCAACATCGACACAACCACGCCCATCACCAATAAACCGATACCGTTTAAACTGTCAGATATGGCGATGGCGCGTAAGCCACCAAAGATGGCGTAAATGGCACCGACAATGGCAAAAATAACGGCGAGTGCGGTAATGGAGATCTGCCAGCCAAACATTGATTTCATAAATAACGAGCCGGTATACAACACCACCGGGAGTAGGATAAATGCATAGCCGAGCATAAATAGGATCGATACCATGGCGCGAATACCTTTATCTTGATATTTGCGCTCCAAAAGCTCTGTGGTGGTTGTGCAGTTATAGCGGTAGTAAATGGGGATAAGCCACTTGGCTAAAATGATTAAGCCAACAGCTGCGGCAATTTCCCACCAGGCGACCAGTAATGCCTGGGCGCCATTCATGCCGACAATCTGTTCTGCACTGATGTTAGTCATCATCAGTGAGCCTGCGACAACCACCCAAGAGAGACCGCCACCGGCGAGAAAGTAATCTTTACTGTCGTTAGGGTCGCGACTGATTCGTCGACACTTGAGATAAGTGATCAAAGCGACTAACGCCGTGAGGCCAATGAATATAGCCAACTGAATGTGCTGTTGCATAACGATTAGTGTTCCTTGTTGGCCGATTGTCTGGCTTGTTGACGAATGTCGTGGCTTGCATCTATGGGCATCAGCGTAAAGCTAAAGTCCATGGCTTGAGGTTTGATACGGTATTGCTCATGTACAGGACGTCCCCAAGATGTATCACCGCCCACCCCCATCTGTTTGGCGTCAATGTTCCAAGTGACAAATTCACGAAAAGGGATTTCATTGCCGTGATTGGTGGTCACGGGCACTAAGCCCGAAGCAGAAGCTTGTGCATCATTGGGGCGAAAATCGATGTCGCTGAGCGCAAAGGGCCAAACACTGGTTTGCAATTGCTGCTCAGCTACAGCCAATAAGCCCTGCTGGTGAATGTCGCGCACAGCCACATAACGCACTGCAGTACGTTGGCCGGTTTCTTGTGGCCGCGCATAGCGATGAAAACCTGATTCAACTGGGTAGTGGTAGTAGCCCAGGGGGCTGCCAGAGGCTCGGTCGGCGTAGCTTTCATCGGGGCCGCGGCCAAAGTAGCTGACAAAACGTTGTGAGAACGGCAGTTGCGTGCTGAAGCCAAACTTGGGCAGGTCGGGCAATGCCTGCTGCCCCGGTTGGAAGTGGCTGCTTATTTGTAGCGCGCCAGCTTGGGTAAGTTGATAGCGGTTGCTGATACTAAATTGCAGCTGCGGATGATAATGGCGGGTACTGATCACGCCATCAGTGGCAGTGATCTGTTGCAACTCAAGTTGCTTGGCTGCGTCTTGCCACACACCTGCCCATTGGGGCATATCATTGCCCAGATCGTTATCTGTGGGGGCGCGCCAGAATTGATTGATTAACGGTGTTTTTAACAGCGGCTTGCCCTGCGATAGGATCTGGGTGAGCCAACCATTTTTAGTGGAGAATTGATATTGAGTCTGGCCACTTTCTAGGTTCAAGCTACTATTGGGCGCGGTTGCATCCCCTTTGAGGGCAGCGGTGACGAGTTGCTGCGGATCTACTTTGGCGGTTTGCAGCTCAAATTGTTCAAAAGCAATGCGGTGGCCGACTGCAATGAGTGGCACTTGGCTAGCCTGCGTCACTTCAACCAGCAAGTGGTAGTCGTAGTGCTGTTCCCAAACTTGGGCAGGCAGCGCAAGGGTATAGTCCAATGCAGCGCCAGCTGCGATAGTGGGCATAGGTTGGCTGTGGCTGGCAACGGTTTGTCCATCTTGTTGCACATGCCATTGCAGTTGCAGCCCGCGGGTGTCGATGAAGTCATAACGATTGCTGAGCCTGAGCTGAACTTGGCGAGCAGTACTATGTTGATTGTTCACTAACTTAGCATCATCTATGCCGATGGGCTGATACACCTTTTTGACCTCGGCAAGGTGTGGGTGTGGCTCTCTGTCAGGGTTGACTAGGCCATTGTTAAGGAAGTTACCGTCTGTGGGCATATCGGGATGATAGTCCTTGCCATAGGCCCAATAGCGCTGACCGCGGACATTGGTAAATGCCAAAGATTGATCGACCCAATCCCAAATAAACCCACCTTGTAGCTGTTTGTGGGCATTAATCACATCCCAGTAATCTTGCAGGTTCCCGACTGAGTTCCCCATGGCATGGGCGTACTCAATCATAATTAAGGGTCGCTGCTGCGGCTCACTGGCGTAAGCTTTCAGTTTATCGATTGATGGGTACATTGGGGCGACAATGTCGGTATATTCTGCGTTACCTGCGGGTTCATATTGTACTGGGCGGCTAGGATCGCGCTGCTTCATCCACTGATAAAGCTGGCTAAATAACTGACCGTGACCCGCTTCATTTCCCATTGACCAAATGATGATAGAGGGGTGGTTTTTATCCCGCTCCATCATGCGTTGGACTCGGCTAAGGTGGGCTGGATACCAACTCATCTCATTGCCTATTTGGGTCTGTTCATTGACGGCCAGTGGGTGGGATTCGATATTTGCCTCATCAATCACATACAGGCCATAACGGTCCGTCAAGCTAAGCCAGTAGGGGTCATTGGGGTAATGACTAGAGCGCACTGCATTGATATTACTTTGTTTCATCAATTGAATATCTTTACGCATGCTGGCTCGACTGACCACATGACCGGTTTCGGGATCGGTTTCATGGCGGTCAACGCCGCGTATGGTAATGGCTTTGCCATTGACCAACAGTTGTCCGTTGGCAATACGCACATCGCGAAAGCCTATATCTATGCTGCTTGCTTGCAAAAGGGTGTCATTAGCATCGTGTAAACTGACTAATAGCGTATAGAGTTCAGGGGTTTCAGCAGACCAAAGCCGTGGCTCAGTTAAGTTATCTTGAAATTGCACTTGCGCTTTACTATCAAGCGCCACTGCTTGGCTGCCATGTTTGACCTGTTTGCCATAGGGGTCAAGCAGTTGATAGTTCAATTTAATGGCGTGCTTTGATGGACTTGCTAGTGCCACCTTGAAGTCAAAATCAACGCGGTTAAAGTTACTGTTTAACTGATAGTTTGCGTCGATATCGGCGATGTGGGTCATAGGGCGGGCATACAGGTAAACGTCGCGCTCAATACCACTGACTCGCAGCATGTCTTGGCTTTCTAAATAGCTCGCATCACTCCAGCGAATGATTTGCATTGCTAGCAGGTTATCCCCGCTTTTTAGGTACGGGGTTAAGTCGAATTCCGCAGGCGTTTTCGCGCCCTGACTATAACCCACTTCCTGGCCATTAAGGGAAACAGTTAAGGCCGATCGTGCTGCACCCACGTGCAATATGACCTGCTGACCATGCCAATGCTCTGGCAAGCTAAAGTGTTTTCGGTAGCTGCCGGTAGGATTGTAGTCTGTGGGGGCCTTAGGCCACTGTGTAGTAAACGGATAGCGCTCGTCGAGATAAATTGCCTGACCAAAGCCTTGAGTCTCCCAATTACCGGGCACTTTTATCGACTGCCAAGCAGTGTTTGGTGTGTTGGTTGCGGGCAAGGTTAACGCGTTATAGTGCTTTGGGGCTTGCTGCGGATTGCGGGCGAAATGAAATTGCCAAATGCCGTTTAGATTAAGGTAGCGATCGCTACTGTGTGGTTGATTGAGCATGGTTGCAGGCACACTACTATGGGCAAAAAAACTCGCTCTTGGTGGTAATTTGTTGATCTCAAATATCTGATGGTCTTGCCAACGATCTTTGGCCATGGCTGAGCAGGCGAGAGTTAAAGTGCCAAGTAATAGGGCGAGTAGGGTATGGCGCATCTTGGCGGCAGTAAAAGTTATCATGAATAAACTCATCGTCGAGATTAATTATTATTGGTTTGTTTGTCGCTGCCAAACCACCGTCAAGTAACGATTGTCTGGCGAAACACTGAGACGTGAAGGGCTGTGATGCGTAGCGGTGGGCGGGGTAAGCAGACTCAGGGTTTGCCAATTCGTTAACGGCTCGCCTTGAAAGTGAGCCCCTCTTAAGGTGTTGCCCTGCATATTCAATATCCAGTGGTTATGGGTCCAAGCATAATCTTCGCTGCCGCCGGTTAGCGCGATGATGTTTTGCTGGGCTTGCTTGATGGGGTCGTACGCTTTGATAACCCAGTCACCATCGAGTTGTTTATGTAGGTAACTGAACTGCGTAGTGTTAGGAATTACATGAATACTGCGCCCGGCATTATTGACCACAAAGTGACGTTCATCAGCCTGCTGGCCTTGGGGTTCAAAATACAAACTATAGGCGTATCGCGCCCATAGCAAAGTGCCTAGCTGTGGATGCTTAGCATAGTAACCCGTGGGAATAAGAGAGTTAATTGCGCGCTGAGCTTGTTGGCCATCGCGTTGCAGCCAAACACTTTGGTGTGGAACCCCTTGTTCAATGACATAAACCAATTCATCTGCGTGCCATAGTGGCGAAAATTCACTGAGATTGGGGGTATCGGTAAGGTTGACTACCTCGCCGGTGGTGATATCGAACTGATAGATATCGTTAAAACCCTTGGGGTTATCGCGATTGGAAGCAAACACAACTGCGCTACTTTCAGGGTTAAAGCTGGCTTGATTATCATAACCTTCGCGCGCGGCGACCACCCGCGGCGGGCCAATATGCCAGGTGGTTTGCGAGGCAGAAGGCATGCTTAGCTCATAGAGATAGATATCATAGCCATTAGCCCAAGCAGTGGGAGTGAGCCAGATAAGAATCGCGAGTGTTCTGAAAAAGTTACCCGCATGCTTTGGTGTCGCTAATGTGAGTTTTTGTGCAAATAGTGCCAATAATCGCATCTAAAGCCGCCTATCTTAGTTGTAGGATGGCGTTAGGTTACAACACTGTTTGAATAATGTATACAAAGTGTGAGCGCAATAAAAAGCCCAGCAATGATTGCTGGGCTCGGGGAGTTATTTGCTGGCGTGTTCTTCAGCTAATGGTGGGCTGATGTCAGCTTCATGTTGTTCACCGGTTTTAAGTTCTTGAATGACATGGTCGACAAAACCGGCACCGGCGGCTTCGTACAGGTTGAATACACTGTCTACTCCGGCAGCTTTTAACGAGCTGGCATCTTCGCTGTATTGAACAATCGCGCTGATTTTACCTTGATAATTGAGGCGCTGTAGCTGCTCAACGGCAAATTGATTTCCGATGTGATGTGGCATAGCCAACAGCACTAACTCTAGGTTAGGGGCATGTTCTAGCTTTTCCCAAAAATCGGTATCAGAAGCATCGCCTTGAACCACATGGCGGCCATGTTCTTTATGGAAATCGACCAACTCTTGTTTGTGTTCTACACCAAGAATTTCACCGTCAAATTGGGTGGCGAGTTCGTCATAAGCTCCACTACCAATACGCCCCATACCTAAGATTAAGAACCGTGGGTTACCTACTCGTATCGGTCTGTCTTCCATATGCAGTGGGTGGCGCTCAAGCTTTTGCAGTCTGCCTTGTTGACGCTGATACAGCTTATTAGCAATGTTATTGAGCGGCGCGGCAAACAGGAAGCTGATACTTAATGCGACTGCAAGTATCACCATCCATTGCGGCGGTAGCCAACCTTTGCTGGTGGCAACGGCGGCCACAATCAAACCAAACTCACTGTAATTACCTAATGAGAACGAGCTCATTAAGGCGGTACGAGAACGTAGGCGGAAATAGGTTAGCAAGTACAAGAACAGCAGTACTTTGATAGGCACAGCAAACACTAACAAGGTGGCGAGGCCGATATCTGAGAAACTCGGTAACCCGTTAAGCCCGACGGTAAGGAAGAAGGCAACTAAGAATAGCTCTTTAAAATAAAACAGCGACTTAGCAAGTTCAGAAGATTTAGGGTGCCCCGCGAGTAAAATACCGATGACCAGTGCACCAAGGTCTGGTTTTAAGCCAACGAGTTCAAATAACCATGCGCCCATCACCAGAGCCATCACTAAGCCAAATAAGACTAATAGCTCACCATGGCCAACTTTATCAAAAGCTCTATAAATAATCGGTTTTGCCAGCGGTAACAGCAGCAAACCTAATGCCCATATTGACGGGAAATCGCCTTTTGAGATGGTTAAAAATGCGACCGCAAAGATATCTTGCATAATCAAGATACCAATGGCGACTCGGCCATAGAGGGACTGAATATCACCTTTATCTTCGAGAATTTTTACTGCAAAAATGGTACTCGAAAAACTCAAGGCAAAGGCTAGCAGTGCCAGCTGGTTGATATCCATGCCGCTTAATTGTTCAAGGCCAATCAATCCCAGCAGCTTGAGCAACGGGATAAAAAATAGCATGGAGCCCATCAAGTGCAGACTGGATCCCGCCAGTACTTCAGCTTTAAACAGGCTTTTAAGATCGAGTTTTAGACCGATGGCAAACAGCAGCAGTGTCACCCCAAGCTCGGCTAACTGTTCCAGCAATGGCAAGCTGGATTCATCAATGCCAAATAGAAATAGCGCAAAGCCCGCAACTAAATAGCCAATTAATGGCGGCAGTCCAACTCTGCTCACCAACATACCGCAGGCTAAGGTTATAAGAAGAATTGCGGGTTCCATGTCGCTCCTGATTTTAGGTTAGGGGTAAATACCTATTATTGTATAAGATTTCTGTTAACTTTAAATGAAATTTAATCAAGAAACTTGTATCAAATCGGTTGTTTTTGCGCTAGGGAACAGGCTTAGTTGCGAGATAGGCGCAAAAGTGGCAATAAAAAAGCCTCCAATCGTGGAGGCTTTAAATTTAGTCATTATTTTTGGGCATTGCCAGTTAAGGCTTTAGCAATAAGTCGAGATGATCTGCAAAGGCTTGCGGACGCATAAACCCGGTTACCCGCAGTTCATCACGCACTTCACCTTGGGCGTCAAACATCAACAGAGTGGGCAAGCCCAGCACATCGTAATGCTCTAGTAACTCAATATCGATATCATCATTACGCGTCACGTCGGCTTGCAGGAATACCGAGTTAGCTAAACGCTGCTGAACTTCTGGTGCCTTAAAAGTGATGTTCTCAAACTCTTTACAGGCGACACACCAGTCAGCATACAGGTCAAGCATAACCGGTTTACCTGCAGCACTTGCGGCGGCAACCTCACGTTCAAGATCAGCCAATGACTTAATCTTTTTGTGGGTGATATGCTCACTGGTTTGGCTTTGCTGCGCAACTGGTGTCTCGTAGCCTAATGCCGCCATTACCGCTTGAAAACCGTAGGAGAAGCTAGCAAGTAGCAGTAGCAATAAGCTGACTGAGCGTACGGTCTGTTTCCAGTTAAACTCGGTGAGCTTGTTCTGGTGCATTAAGTAACCCGCTAAACTCACGCCCCACAGTGACCAAAGTACATCTGAGACGGTATCGGGCCAGATGCGGCCAATCATGACAACCGAAACGGCAATCAGTAAGAAGCCAAAGACAGTCTTAATGACATCCATCCAGGCTCCGGCGCGAGGCAGCAACTTACCACCTGATGAGCCGATGATGAGCAGCGGCAAACCCATACCCATACTTAATACGTATAGGGCTAAGAAGCCTTGCATCAAGTCACCAGTTTGTGCCACGTAAACCAAGGCACCCGATAATGGCGCTGTGGTGCAAGGGGAAGCAACCAATCCAGAGATAACGCCCATGAGGAAAACCCCCGCGACATTGCCACCTTTTTGATTGTTGGAGAAACTGTTGAGCTTTTCTTGCCAGCGAGCAGGCAGTTTCAGCTCGTATAAGCCGAACATGGATAAGCTGAGCAGCAGGAATAATACCGCCAAGAAAATCAGTACCGCCGGGTGCTGCAGTGCCGCTTGGTACTTCATGCCGGCAGAGGCAACAATGAGCCCCAACAGTGAATAGGTAATGGCCATACCCTGTACGTAGACCATTGATAGGCTGAAGGCTTTAGCAGTAGAGAGCTTTTCACCTTGACCAACAATGATACCGGATAGAATCGGGTACATAGGGAACACGCAAGGCGTTAATGCCAAGCCGATGCCTAAGCCAAAGAAGATCACTAAAGTCCACAGCAGGTTGTCACCCGATAGCATGGCACTGAGACTGTCTTGCTGGGTAATAGGGGCGCTCGTTGCCGATGGTGCTGCAGGGGCATCGGCGTTGGCGCCTGCTAACTTACCGTCATTGGGTTCAACGGCGTCCAAAACCGCACTGCGTTTGGTTGGCGGGAAGCATAATTTACCTTCAGCACATCCCATAAAAGTGACATTAAGGGTCGCTTCACTACTGGCTTCTTTGATACCGATAGGAATATCGACATAGGTGTAATACACCTCTTGCTCACCGAAGTATTCATCGGTATGCGCTTTACCTCTGGGCAGCTTTATGTCGCCAATTTTGGCGCCATCAGCTTCAAATTCAAGTTTGTCACGGTACATGTAGTAGCCGTCAGCAATCACCCAACTGACTTTAACTTGATTACCTTGTTGTTCGAAATCAAATACAAAGGCTTCGTCAACGGGCATGAGCTTGGGCTCATCTTTGAGGAAGCTGAATTTACTACTACTGAAAATACCATCGGCATTGGCCGTCGGCGCCAGAAGTAATAGGGCGGAGAGAAAAACAAACAGGATTTTTTTCATGAGAGTGTCGTTTCTTTTATCCATTCTAAATAGGCGGCAGAACCGTGAGTGATAGGGGTGGCGATGAGTTCAGGTACATCATAGGGATGTAGCTGAGTCACCAAGGCTTCAATCTGCAAAAAATTCTGCTGTAAACATTTGATCTGCAGTTGATACTCCTGATCTTTACACATCTCACCTTGCCACATATACACCGAGCTAATCGGACCGTTAATGTGGACGCAAGCGCCAAGCTTAGCTTGCACTAAAGCGGTTGCTATGGATTCAGCGGTAGCCAAATCGGGACAGCTGCTACAGACAATTAAGCATGTTTGCTTCATGGTGATATGCTACTTCTCACAGTCATTAAAACTGAGTTAAGCCAATAGGCTTATGCTAGCCTTACTAAAGTCAATAAATGGTTTAGTGGGCTCTACTTTACGTGTTTTACGCTATCCTTGCATTAAGGGTTCACTAAAATAGTGAGACAGTCGATATTTCTGTCGCTTTTGTTGTTAGCGTATCGACTTGAAAATAGACCCTGCAATCCCCATTTATGTTTCATAACGCCAGTGAAAAAATTGATATTGTGAGGTCAGTGTGTTTTTTATCTTGTTGATAATTTTTGTTTTGGTTCCAGTTTTGGAGCTCAATGTACTGATCCGCGTCGGTGAATCGCTTGGCAGTTGGAATACGGTAGGTTTAGTGATTTTTACCGCAGTGGTTGGGGTATCACTGGTGCGCAGTCAAGGTATTAGTACTTTGATGCAAGTGCAAAAAAAGCTCGCAGAAGGCCAAGCACCTGGACAAGAGATTGTTGAGGGCATGATGTTAGCGATGGCAGGTTTGTTATTGTTAATCCCCGGCTTTGTGACCGACTTTATTGGATTATTGCTACTGACTCCATTTACCCGTAAGCCTATCGCTAAAGTGCTGTATAAACGTATGCAAATTAAAGTGGCTAATCAAAATCATTTTCAAGCTGGCTTTGGCCAAGGTCCTTTTGGTCAAGACCCGCGCTCACCCTTCGGCCAAGATCCGCGTTCGCCTTTCGGTCAAGACCAAGGTAATACCTTTGACGGTGACTATGAACATAAAGCCGACCCCAGTGATAAACGTCCCGAGTCGCATCAACTGGACGACAAACAAGACCCTAAAGCTTAATTGACTGAGCACTGAGCACTGAGACTGAGATTGACCATTGAACCTGTGCCCAAGTAGCTTTTTATGGCGCGCTTATCAGTCATTGAGGGTTTTTGGGTTTCTAGGATAAAAGCGGTCGGCTTGTTTTTCGATCACAGAAAATTTGCGGGTATTTTTATAAGGCAGCTTCATAAAGCCAGCGACACCTTTCCCCTGAATTTTACCAACATGACTTAGAATGCGGTCGAGACTGCCACGAAACGCTGCTTGTTTTCGGGGATTGAGTAGTCGCAAGTAGCTATGGATTTTCATGTGTTGTGGCAAGACTTCAAAAATAATACAACCGGTATGATGGATCTGGTTGATCCACGCCAGTTCCGTCATAATCGCTTCCGGCAGCTCTAAGTTCTCATCAGGATCTCGACCATCCTCAAAGTAGCTGTGTAGTCGTGACTTATCCTCAAGTGACGGTACATCGCCCACTTCAAAAGGCAATTGTTGATCCGGTGCGATCTCAAATGGCTGTTCGGTATTATCTCGCTCTAAATGCAGAGTGTCTCGTGCGTTAAAAAAGCACGCCTTAAATACCCCGATCCTGCGGATGCCGCGGGCGAGGGTGACCATGTTATTGACGGCTAATATCAACGCCGATTTTTGTTCGCGGTTGTACAGGGCTAGGTTGGAGTCGATAAATACGCCTGATTCCCGCCAGTGGATGGCTAAGCCACCGACAATGGCATATTGGGCTAAGCGACTAACAGCGGCAATAAAGCCTTTTTCAGTATCGCCCATACCTGCCATAAAGTTGCGGTAATACTTTTCTAACTGCAGATCATCCATTTTGGCGATGGGATCATCTGGGTTGTGTTCGCGCAGGAATGACTTTCGTGAGCTGTAGGTTACCGTTTCTACCTCATTTTTTTCACCCAGTTCCCATACCGGGATTTCGGCTTGCATCGCAGGAGTGGGTAATTCGGGGAGGTGCATGCGATGGGCGTGCAGCATACTTTTGAGAAAATAATCTCCGGCGCGGTTACGGGTGGCAGGATCGTCGCTCAACATGGCATCTAATGTACGGGCTAACTCGATGGGTAGGCCGATGCTGGTGGCCGGAATCACTTTACTTCCAAAACGGCTAGCTTGCCCAGAGGCCAACGCATAAAGGGTGGCAGCCACGCCTTGCTCATCAAACCGAGGGCTTGAAAGTGCACCATTGAGTTGCTCTTCGCCGATGAAGTACACATCCCCCATGCGCGCATTAGTATGCTGTTGATCATTGGACATCACATCCATCACGTTGCCATTAACGGGATTACCATGGGCATCACGTTGGGCAAAAACAGCTGAGCCCCAATCGATTAACGATAGGTGGCCAGTTTGGGTGTCATAAACTAAATTGGAAGGTTTGATATCGCCGTGCACTAACGGGCGTCCGTGATGTAGATATTGCAGAATATTGGCCAGTTGGCGCGCAATACTCATTACCGTTGACACTGGTAAGGCGCCTTTACGCAGGCAAAGCTGCTCAAGATCTTCCCCTGGGGCTCTGGCCATCACCAGTATGCCTTGTTTACCTACATGCTCAAATTTAATCACTGGTGGCACGTTGGGATGTTTGACCTGAGATAACATAAAGGCTTCTTCTTCGAGCCTATCTTGTGCATGTTGCGGTAAGGTCATGCGTGAGAACTTAAATACATGGGACTGTTGATGTTTGTCTATTCCAGCAAACACAAAGCCGTAGGCCCCTTTACCAATGAGTTCTATTTGTTGGTAGCCCAACTTAGCCAGTTGCTGTTTACATAAGCGCATCCACGCTTTGTGTTTCCGCGCATCATCAGCCTTAAGTAAGTAAATCGATTGCTCTTCAGATATATAGAAGTGCTGTAATTGTGGGGTATTGATTGCGGCGGTTGTCATGCTGACCTTAACCGAAGTACGTTAGTTAATTTCTACCCTAAAGCCCGTTGTTGAGCAAGTAGATTTGTTGTGACTCAATAGCGATTCCCTACGCTGCTTTGACAGTTCACATCTGTGATCCCTAGCGAATAATTTCGGATGAGATGTTGACCTATATCAAATCTGTTACAGACACATGCGGGTAGTCTGATACTGAGTTAATCAGTATTTGATAATGGACTTTAAACAAGGTTGGAGGGCATATGACAGAGCTAGATAAAGCCCAATTAATTGAACTATTAGCATATCCAAGAAAACGAATTGTGCAGTCAATGGAGCTAAAATTCTGTCCCCATGCAGGTTTTTTTAATACCAGCGATGAGCAGTGCTTGAACTGTCATCAGGGAATGGAATGTATCTGGATGAACCACAATGATGAGCTCGTCGCCGTAGAGAAAAAATCGGTACAAGAGCTAAAGCAGCAGCTGTTGATTGCGGTCGATTTTATCGATTCTAGTTTAACGCCGCATCATCTATCGCGTCGGAATTGCGAGTGCGAAAATTGTGTTTGGTTACGTCGTGTACAGAAGGTGCTTGATATCCAGTAGGTTGCGACTGTGATTGCCGGTGGCAATTCTAAATTGCGTTAAGTTGACCTTACGCATTGCGATACTGTCAATAAGCTTGCGCCTTTGCATCTGAAGGTGTGAGCGATTAAAGTGGGCAACTTTATAACATCAGCCGTATCTAGGTTGGATCAATGTTAGGAGTCGCACCATGCAACCCAATTTTTGGCATGAGAAATGGGCCGCCGCACAGATCGGTTTTCATCTTGATGCTGTCAATCCGCTGTTAATCAAATATTGGCCTAGCTTAGGCCTAGCCCAACAAAGCCAAGTTTTTGTGCCGTTATGCGGTAAGACCTTAGATATGTGCTTTTTAGCAGAGCAAGGGCATGAGGTGATTGGCTGCGAGCTTAGCGAACAGGCCGTGCAGCAGTTTTTTACCGACAATAATCTAGCGGTTAATCAAACAATAAGCGGTGCTCATCAGTGCTTTACCACTGAGCAAATAGCCCTATATCAGGGGGATATTTTTACCTTGCCTGCCGAAGTAACCCAGCAAGCGGTGGGTTTTTATGACAGAGCGGCGTTAATCGCCTGGCCGGAGTCAATGCGCAGTGATTATGCTAAACGCATTGCTGAGTTAATTGCGCCAAAAAGTATTGGCTTACTCGTTACCCTTGATTATCCGCAAGAGGCATTAAAAGGTCCGCCATTTGCTGTGTCTGATGATTGGGTTAACCGCCATTTATCGGCCGATTTTTCTATTGAGTTATTACATAGTGAAGATGTACTAGATGACAACCAAAGGTTTGTCAGTAAAGGCGTGCCTTGGCTGACCGAGTCAGTGTATCGGTTAGTGAGGAAAGGCTAATACCAATCAGTATAAACATTTAGTCACTCAGCGAGAGTTTAGCGGTTCTGAGGTAAGGCAACGAGTGAAGAGCATAGTTATTCTACGGTTAAGCTCGTTAACACAGCTTCAGAATCTCTATGACTCGCCATTGTGGCGCGTTTTAGGCTGCCTACTTCTGCGTTGAATAATTTCACAAGGGAACAACCATTGTTTCAATCATTCGCCTTGAATTAGTTTGCCCAAAGCGCGCTGAGTAGATCAAATTCTTATACTGATTGGTATAAGCTTCAACAAGCTAAGTTCACATATTAAAAAAGCGACTCAATGAGTCGCTTTTTTACTGTTGCTGGCTTAGCGGCGACAGATTAGAAGTTGTAACGTACACCTACGGTGAATACGTTGTCGTCTTCTAGGTCAACTTTGTTGCCAAGTATTTTGTGGCTGCCTTCGTACATGGCATAGTGACCGTAAATCATAGTTGATTTAGCCACTTTGTAGTCAGCACCAACAGTGATAACTTGTACGTCTACATCTGTACCATCAACATCGGTGATGTTGCTGTAGTACTTACCGAAACCAGCTTCATCTTTACCGTATTCAGCTTTTAGGTTAACGCCGTTTAGGTTATAAGCGATGTTGACGAAGTAAGAGTCGCCTTTCTGATCTGAAGTTTGGCTTTCAGTATTTTGGTATAGACCACCTAGCTTGAAGTTACCTAGCTTAACTTGTGCTACACCACGGTATGCATCGATGCCGCCGATAGTGTTGTAAGCCGCTGCAACGTAGAAGTTGTGAGACTTGAACTTCTTGTCACCAATGGTTGCACTTAGTGCGTATTGATCTTCATAAGAAGTTTCGTTTGCATCGTTAGTGTAGTTGTCTTCCATTAGGTAAGTGGCATTTAACGTCACTAGGTCAGCAATTTTTGGTGAGTAGTACCAGATACCGTCACCAGAACGTGTTTGACCACCGACTAAACGGTCGATATCAGCGTTAGTGTTGCCGAATAGATCGATACCACCTTCAGATTGCTTAAATACGGTGTCGTTACGACCCACTAACACAGTACCAGCGTTAGTTTTAAGACCTAGGTAAGTGTTACGTGCTTTAAATGTGTCACCAGAGTTAGTTGTGTTTTCAACTTGGAACTCCATTTGGTAGATCACATCGATATTTTTAGACAGGCTTTCGCTGCCTTTAACACCTAGGTGAGAGAAGTTGTTTTCAAAAACAGTACCGTCTTTACCGTTTTGAGTGGTTGCACCATTGTCAGAGTTAGTGACTGATAGGTCTAGGCGGCCGTAGAAGCTTGGACCTTCAGCTAGCGCGCTGAAAGAAGTCATAGCAATTACAGATGCAACTGATGCAGAGATTAGTGTCTTTTTCATGTGTGTGCTCCCAAGAACCGAGGTTCTTCTCCATTTTTTTAATGGTTATTTAGATAGTTTCCATTCTTTGTTGCAAGCGTCCATTCTTGTAACAAACATAGGGCCGAATTTTACAGTTTTGTGTGTTAAAGAGTGTGGGCTAGATCAAAGTTCTGCTTTCCCATCACAGATTTGGTTCGTTTTTGTGACAAGTTTGTCCTTATTGGGCGTTAATTGCTCAAGTTGTGTAAAAATCTAGCTTTTTTCTATTTAAAAAGGGGTATATGACTGCATTTTTTATAACATTAACCTCGCCTTTATAAGGGTTTGCTAAAATTGTAGTCGAAATGCTAAAAAATGCTTACCAATGTTGAAAATAGTTAAACGGCAGGCTCCGCCAAGGGGCAGTTACGGCAGCTATAAGTGCACTTTTAAGTGGTATTTTTAGGTGGGGGATCTTAAGCGGTTGTGCTCTTGTTTGCAGTTAGATGGCCGGCAATAGCCATTAAAAAGCACCCCTGAGGGTGCTTTTTAACTAACACTTAATGGCTATATAAAATAGCGTTCAAGTATTCGTGGGTACGACGACTTGATTCGCAACAGCGATTAGAAGTCGAAACGCATACCTAAAGTGAAGATATCATCACTTAAATCGGCGGTAACACCCGCTAGCTTCATGTCACCGTCGTATTTGGTGTAGTGACCATAAAATAGGGTGTTTTTGCTAACACGGTAGTCTGCACCGATGCTGAACTGTTGGATATCAACGTCAGTTACGGTTTCCATACCTGCACCGTCAGCGTTACCAACGTAGTTTTTAACGTAGTTACCTAGGCCTGAGTCATCGCTACCGTACATTGCTTTTAACTTAACATTGCCCATTACGTAGGCCGCGTTAACAAAGTATGTGTCACCTTCAAGGTTTGAATACTGTTCATCTTTGTGTTCAGTATTCTGGTAGAAACCACCAAGAATGACGTTACCCAGTTTAACTTGAGCAACACCGCGGTATGCTTTGACATCGTCAATGCCGTCGTTGTAAGCAGCAGCCACGTAGTAGTTTTGTGCTTTAAGCGCTTTGTCACCTAATGTCGCGCTTAGGGCATACATGTTGCCAGCGTCAACACGCTCGTCACCGTCAAAATCAACGTAGTTGTCTTCAATTAGGTAAGTGGCGTTTAGGGTAACTAGATCAGCAATTTTTGGTGAGTAATAAGTGATGCCATCAGCAGTACGAGATTGTCCTGCAGCTAAGCGATCGATATCTGAGTTGGTGTTACCAAATAGGTCAACTCCGCCTTCTGAGGCTTTGAACACAGTGTCATTACGGCCAACAAGTGCAGTACCCGCTACGGTTTTTAAACCTAGGTAAGTGTTACGTGCTGAGAACGTGTTGCCAGAGTTGTCGAAATTGCTAACACCGAACTCCATTTGGTAGATCACTTCAAGATCTTCGTTGATCTTCTCAGTGCCTTTAACACCTAACCATGAGAAGTTGTTCTCAATGATAGTGCCATCTTTCTTGTTTTGTGTGGCAGCGCCAAGATCTGAGTTGGTGAATGCAAGATCGGCACGGCCATAGAAGTTTGGACCATCAGCTAGGGCAGTAAAAGAAGTCGCTGCTAATGCTGAGATAATTGTTGCGGACAGAACAGTTTTTTTCATTGTCATCTTCCTGTAGCGATAAGGATGTACAACTGCGGTATGCAGTGACATCACTAAGCTGGGCTATTTAGAATCTGTTGGTATTAATGACAGCGGAAACATCCACTGTCGGCTAATGTGAGAGCCTGTGTTTGTCGCTGGGCAGTCTGCATAAATCTGCCTGAATATTTTGTGATGAAGTTCAAAAAAATCACTAAATACGTGATGGTTTTCATGTTTTTTTACATTGTTATTCAATTAGTTGTGAGTATTGGTAACATGCTTTTCTGATGCGACTTAAGTTGACTACTTTTGGTGAGTAAAATTAACAATTGTTGATTTGAATAATTGCTGTGGGGTTTGCTGGCAGATTGAGATAAAATCAGCGCCGCAGTGTTTATTTTGTTGGAGCGTGATTGTTGAGTGCACTTACTGAAGCTTATTTAAATCGTTTTGCTGGCATTGGCCGTTTATATGGCCAAGATGCGCTACAGCAATTCTCAAAGTCTCACGTAGCCGTTGTTGGTATCGGCGGAGTGGGCACTTGGGTGGCCGAAGCACTTGCAAGAAGTGGTATCGCTGAGATAACGCTAATCGATTTAGATGACATTTGTGTGACTAATACCAATCGTCAGATCCATGCACTACGTGACACCATCGGCGAGTCTAAAGTGGAGGTGATGGCTAAGCGTATTAAAACTATCAATCCAGAATGTGTGGTACATGAAGTGGAAGACTTTATTACCACCACCAATTTAAATGAATATTTTATTGGCCGTAAGCAGCAAGGCTGCCTTGATTACGTCATCGACTGTATTGATGCGGTCAAACCCAAAGCCGCATTGATTGCTTGGTGTAAAAGACAAAAACTGCCCATCGTCACAGTTGGTGGGGCGGGGGGACAAGTTGATCCGACTCAAGTGCAAGTGGCCGATTTAGCTAAGACTCATCAAGATCCTTTATTGGCGAAAGTTCGTAACTTACTACGCCGTGAATATAACTTTTCCAAAAATCTCGCTAGACGCTTCAGCATTGAAGCGGTTTATTCTACTGAGCAATTGGTCTACCCGCAGGCTGATGGCAGTGTTTGTTATGCAAAAGCCAGTGCCGATGGCAGTATGCGTATGGACTGTGCCTCTGGTTTTGGCGCGGTGACTGTGGTGACTGGCACATTCGGCTTTGTAGCTGTAAGCCGAGTACTGATTAAACTGGCCCAGCGAGCAAAAGCAGCTAAAAGCTAGTGTTGTGATAACGGCAATGTCGTTAGCAGTAGGTTAACCAATCGCAGCAAAATTGATCGATATCTAAGTTTTGTACTCAATGGTCTTGATAGACTCAGGCCACTTTTAGTTATCGGTACTCAGTTATGAGCAAACCACTTTTAGATCGATTTTTACGCTATGTCACTTTTAATACCCAGTCAGATGGTCAAGTTAGCGCTTGCCCAAGTACAGCAGGCCAGTTGGCGTTTGCTAAAGTACTGGCACAAGAGTTACAGCAACTTGGCTTTAGCGATGTACATCTAAACGATAAGGCTTATCTCAGGGCTAAAGTGCCCGCAACGGTTCAAGGTGTGCCAGCCATTGGCTTTATTGCCCATCTTGATACTGCGCCGGACTTCAGCGGTGCCGATGTTAAACCGCAAATCATAGAAAATTACCCAGGTGGCGATATCATGCTGTCGTCAACGGTAAGCTTATCAGCCCAGCAGTATCCCAGCCTTAACCAATATCGTGGACAAACCCTGATCACCACCAATGGCGACACTTTGCTTGGCGGTGACGACAAAGCCGGTATAGCCGAGATCATTACTGCGTTAAAGCATCTTATCGATAATCCACAACTATCCCATGGCGATATTCTGCTGTGTTTTACCCCCGATGAAGAGATTGGCCGCGGTGCAGACCTGTTCGATGTAGCAGGTTTTGGCGCCCAATGGGCTTATACGGTTGATGGTGGTGAGCTGGGGGAACTGGAGTTTGAAAACTTCAATGCTGCCACCGCAGTAGTTACTGCAACCGGAAACAATTGCCATCCTGGCAGTGCATTTGGGGTGATGATTAATGCCCAAACTATGGCTGCACGTTTTCATGCCACTATGCCGTTGGCTGACACCCCTGAAAACAGTCAAGATTACGATGGCTTTTTCCATCTAATGGACATGCAAGGGGTCACCGAATCTGCGCAGCTAACGTACTTAATTCGTGACTTTGATCGTGACCAGTTTGAGCAGCGTAAGCAGTGGTTAGCATCTCGTGTTGCTAAGTACGATGCTGAGCTCACCGTTGGCAAACTGACCATAGACATTACCGATAGCTATTACAATATGCGCGAGCAGGTCGAAGGCCATCCTCACATTATCGATATTGCTAAATCGGCAATGCTGGCCTGCAATGTCGAACCCATTATTAAGCCGATTCGCGGCGGTACCGATGGCAGTCGCTTATCGTTTATGGGATTACCTTGTCCGAATATTTTTACCGGCGGGCATAATTTTCATGGTAAGCATGAATACATCTGCTTAGAGTCGATGCAAAAAGCGGTCGAAGTGATCATTGCTATTAGTTGTCTTACTGCGGAGCGCTACTCAAGCACCAATAAGGCTTAAGTTACACATAACGCTATGTATCTTAAGCTTGATTGGGGGTTTAAGGTAATGGAATCACCGGCATTTCAATGGGGTCACTGCTGGTGGGAAAGCTAATAACAAAACAGGCGCCGCCCAAAATTGGCGCAGTATCAAGTTTGATGCTGCCTTTGAGTAAGGTTGCGGCATTAAAAGCGGCAGATAGCCCTAAGCCAGTGCCGCCTTTATTACGTGTAGTGGTATAAAAAGGCTCAAAAATATGGGTGGCAGCCTCAGCGCTAATGCCACAGCCATTGTCTTGAATGGCGATATTAATGTGCTCACCATCAAATTCACTTTCTATGTAAATGCGCCCTTGTTGTAGATCAGTAAAAGCATGGGCATAAGCATTAGATAAGATGTTGGTGACGATCTGCTTGAGCAGCTTTTGATTGGTAGTGATCACCAATTCGGGATCAACATTAATATCTATTTCAACTTGTTGATTAGGGTAGATGAGCTTCATAGAGTCACAGTGGTCTTGCAATGTTTCCCGCAGATTTAAACTGCACTTTTCTTCTAAACTCTGCTCGGCAGCGACTGTTTTGAACTTCTGAATCAAACTGCTTGCTCGGGTAATATTACTGATAATGAGTTCGCAGCTTTGTTGGTACTCTTCTAAGATTGAATTAATCTCTTCAAGGGTGGCATTTTCACTGTGGATCAATTCGATCAATTCTTTAATGTGCACCAGTTGGGTACTGGCTGCTGTTAAGCAGATACCGATTGGGGTGTTGATCTCATGGGCAACCCCAGAGACGAGCCCGCCCAAGGCTGCCATTTTCTCTTGTTCTACAAGCACTTCTTGTGCTTTTTTCAATACCAGCAATGATTGTTCTAGTTCTTGCGTACGCTCTTTGACTTGTCTAGCAAGCTCCTCCTTGTAACTGCGTTCTAAATCGAGCAAACGCTCTCGATCGGCCAGTGCGTCTTGCAATTCCTGTTTAGATTTCTTGATATCGTCAAAGGAGACTCGCAGCTGCTGTTGCATAGTATTGATAGCATGAGCGACTTGAGTAAACTCATCTTGGCGATGTTGTTTATCAGTAAAAATAAGTGGTTCGAAATCGGTATCAATACGGATATTTTGGCTATATAAACTCAACTTAAGCAGATGCCGAGTGATCTGAAACCAGACTAAAAACAAGATAAAGCCGGCCACAATGAAGGTTTTTATCGCATTAGATATTAAGATGACGATGGCGCGATCGAGTAGTTTGTCATACACCGCCCGCAGATCGGCTTGCACCAATAAACTGCCAACAGGAATAACATCATTGCCTGAGTTATAGGTCAGTGGAAAGGATTTCTCTATGGTATTTTCTGGTTTGGGTATCCCCGCTTCCCACTCTTGGCCACTGTCATCGTTGATGGCGATAAAGGTGATATCTGGCAGCTGGATCAAACCGTCGATCTGCGTATTGATTAGGCGCTCGTCAATGACCCAAATGCTTGCTGCTAGCACCTCTAGGTTAACTTTTTCAATGCTGTCAAACTGCTCACTGATGCGACTGACATCACTGTTGTAGTCCTTAAAAAGTTGAAAACCCGTTGTGAGTATAGTGATCAATGAGCTAAACAAAATAATAGATAGCGTTAGCTTTCTACCGATTGGGCTCTTGAGCAATTGGCTAGTCAATATTTGCATGGTGTATTCAGGGGGGCGCCTTTTCCTTAAATGAAATCTACCTGATCATCGCTAGGTCTCAGATCCATATAGTGTTAAGCATAGACGGCCTACAGTTTTCTGCTTACTGATTTATGGGGATTTTCTGGCTATTTCGACACATCTATAGATATAAGGCGTCAAAAAAATTTTGGCATTTATTTTGCATTTGGTAGATCCAGTACAGATCTTTGACACTGGGTATATGAAGATGGAAAAAGTGGACGTCAAAATAATGAAACAGATCACCCCAAAACAAGTGGTGTTTAATACTATGCTTTGGCTTGCATTGGTCAGCGCAACATTGCTGTTTGCCCCAAGTGCTGTGATGGAAACCTTGCGATTGGATGTGTTTGTCCAACAATATGCTCACTACTTAGGGTTAGGATTGATAATCGGTAGTGCGTACTTGCTGACTCAGGTGGCAAGTTACTTTTTAGATGAAGCAATTACCTACCTCAAGAGCAAGCGCAATGTTGAAGTGATTGAGAAAAAAGTCCGCTTACTTGACCCAACTGAGCGAGCGTTATTGCGCGAGTTCTTTTTACAAGGCGAAACTATTTTAACTCTACCTGAAGCTGAACCCGCGGTAATGAGTTTAGTTGAAACCAATATTTTGCAGCCGATGGGTAACCAAAGGCATTACGCGATTCAGGGGTCGACGGCCGACTTTAAAATATCAATGCAGGCGCGCAGTTACCTTAACCGTCAGGTGTTACGTTTGCCAATGGGTGAGCCTAGCCAGGAAGAGATGCAGCTATTGATAAAAGCACGCCCAACTTTTGCCAATAGCATTGTGCCGCAGCGCAAGCATGCCGCTTAAGGCGCTGGCTGACACTACTAATATCCATATTATGTAGACAAAAAAATGGGGGCTCAATGGGCCCCCTGCATTAGAAATTTTGTTATTTTTTGATGCGCGCTTAGCTACTGCTGCGGCTTATTGTGGTTTGGATTTGCTAACGAACATCCACATGATGTACGACATAATCCCTATTGTGGCGAATATCACAATCATCGACAGTAAACCAATGGCGTTACCAAACATTAAATCTAACCAAAATGCCATAGTGAAATCCTCTTTCGCAGATGTATCAAAATTTGATATCCCTAAATTACCGCGATTGTTACCAACTTTTGCTGATCTTGATCAAGGATTGCTATGCAAATGGAAAATTTTATCTATTTTGTGTTGTGAAGCTGGCAATTGACTGGCAGGCAGCATAGTTTCGATTGTCAAAGGGGCCAACAAGGGCGCCTTCGCTGGAAAAATGCTCGTTTGATACTAAAGGTTAAGTAAAAGGCTTGCGATATCCAAATCCAAAGGTATAATTCCGTTCACTTACTTCGCAGAGCCTGTGATTTAAGGTCTATTTGATTAATGCCGGTGTGGTGGAATTGGTAGACACGACGGATTCAAAATTTAGCGTGAATAGCTTAAGTGTCTGAATTTAAAGTTAAAGGCTCATGCAAAGATTTGCAAAGAAAAATTTAAGTTTTGAAAAATGTTAACCTGAATTGATGGTTGGCTAGTTTATAAAGAGTTCGGTTTTTAGACATGAAAGTTGATTTCTTTGCAAACTGAAAGGTTAGCTACAAGCCTTTGCCGGTGTGGTGAAATTGGTATACACGACGGATTCAAAATCCGTTGCAGCAATGCGTGGCGGTTCGAGTCCGCCCACCGGTACCATCATATGAAAGCCCTGTCCTTAATTGGATGGGGCTTTTTTATTTGCTTTTTTTTGGGGGCTGCTGTGAGTGATCAAGAGATGCTAGGAATTATATGACAATGTTAGCTTCAATTACTGACAGCTTATCATCCAAACGTTACTATGGCTGAATCATAAGTCATTGAAGATAAAGAGCATGGAATCTATAGAAGAAATAAACATTAATGATATCTGGCAAAATAACGTCAATTTATTGATTGGTTCAGGTGCATCATATGGTTTGTTCCCAACACTAGAGACCAGGATGGATGGTGAGTCTATAGAGACACTAGGTAAGTACTTTGAAGATGAGAACAAACAAAAGCTTAAGTCCCTGCTTTTTATGCATTACTATGTTAGTTGTATCGAGCCAGTCATAGTCTTTGATGTAGATAATGAAAAATGTTGCGTTGAACTACTTCAGTCTGAAGAAAGCCAGAAAAAGCTTGACGTTGGTAAGCCCCTAGAACAGTAGACACTTCATAGAGTTATAATGAACCAAAAATATGAGGTGTTACATGCGCGGAAAACGATATCCCGACGAATTTAAAATCGAAGCCGTTAAACAAGTTACAGAACGTGGTCACCAGATCGCCGATGTGGCAGAGAGATTAGGCGTTAC
>NZ_JAEH01000030.1 GCF_000518805.1 Shewanella waksmanii ATCC BAA-643 | reverse complement strand
AGCCAGAGCCAGAGCCAGAGCCAGAGCCAGAGCCAGAGCCAGAGCCAGAGCCAGAGCCAGAGCCAGAGCCAGAGCCAGAGCCAGAGCCAGAGCCAAAACAACAAGATGAATCTTGGGCCAATGATAAACTGGCATCAGCGTTAATCGACTATCGCAATGCCAGCGAAAACGTAGCGCAACATAGCGCGTTACTATTGGCGGTTGCAGAGTGCTATAAACAGCGTAAACAAACCCAGTATCGAGACTATGGTGCAGGTCTGCAGCAAGACTATCTCGAAGTATTTGCTAAGCTCGATAAACCGGCAGAGCAAAAAGGTGTGGGCTTTATGCATTTAGCGACATTACTTAATGACAGCGGGCAGTATGATACCGCGATTGCCGTATGTCAGCAGGCTATCAATTATGGTTTAACCGATGGCACTGTAACGGGATTTGAAGGCAGAATTACCCGTATTGAGCGAGCTAAGGCCAAAGCGGCGCAGTAATCTTTACTGTATCTAGCAAGCTAGGCGTGTAAAATAGTGTGTATTAGAGAATAAAGGCGAACGAGTGTGTCGCCTTTTTTATTGGAGCTAGCCATGGGCCTTAGACCGTTTGTTGTCATCAGTTGTGCATTAATTCTCTCAGCATGTACCCAAAATCCACAGTGGACCCTGTTTTATAGTGACAGTCAGTCGCATATTGCCGAGCAAGATTTAGGTGACAATATCGCGGGTTACTACAAAGCGCTTGATCAATGTGTTGCCAAAGGTAAAGGCCTGATCCGCCTAAGTGGTCATAGCAATGGTTCATTCCAATGTGGTCATCAATGTGTGGCTAACGAGCAAGGTGGTGTCAGCTGCCAGCGTTTGACTCAAGAGGCTGAGCTGTGAAGTTTAAGCAGGATTACTTCGAGCAATTAGTGGGCTTTTACTCACAAGTTAACCCGCAAGGGCTGAGTAATCCCCATTGGTTAGCTTGGAGTGATGATGCCGCCAAGCTGCTTGATAATGCAGCGCCTTCTGAGTCGTTATTGCAGCAACTCAGTGGTAACCAAGCGATGCCGGGTGCCAGTTATTACGCGCAGGTCTATAGTGGTCATCAGTTTGGTGGCTATACGCCTAGGTTAGGTGACGGACGTTCGATTATTTTGGGTGAAGCATCTGGGCCGCAAGGGCATTGGGATGTGGCGCTAAAAGGCGGCGGATTAACCCCTTATTCACGTCAAGGTGATGGCCGGGCAGTCATGCGCTCTGCGGTGCGGGAGTTTTTAATCTCTGAAGCGCTGCACCATATTCATGTGCCGACCACGCGAGCCTTGGCGGTCATTGGCTCAGATTTACCCGTATGGCGTGAAAGCCAAGAACAAGCAGCAATTACTGTCAGACTAGCGCGCAGCCATATTCGCTTTGGTCACTTTGAGTATTTCAGTCATAGTCCTGAAGGCAGTAAAGCCAAATTACAGCAACTCGTTGACTTTACTCTTACTCAGCATTACCCAACATTAACCTGCGACAGCCAAGGTTACGAATTATGGTTTAATCAGGTTGTTGCTGATACTGCAAAAATGATTGCCCATTGGCAAGCCGTTGGCTTTGCCCACGGAGTGATGAATACCGACAATATGTCGATATTGGGTGATAGCTTCGATTTTGGACCGTTTGCCTTTTTAGATACGTTTAACGAAGACTTTATCTGTAATCACTCCGATCCCGAAGGCCGATATGCTTTTGGTCAGCAGCCGGGGGTCGGTTTGTGGAATTTGCAGCGTTTAGCGCAAGCCTTAGTCCCCCTCATTGAATCTGATGTATTGATTTCGGCCTTAAACCGCTATCAGCAACATTTGATCGATCACTACTTAACCCTGATGCGGGCTAAGTTAGGGTTAACTGTTGAATCAGCCAGCCCAGAACAAGATGAGTTTGATCTCGCATTGATGGGTGAGTTCACCATGATGTTGCAGCAAAGTCAGCTCGATTATACCAACAGCTTTAGGCAGTTTAGTTACCTAGATCCAACCCAGTCACGTAGTGAACTTGCAGATGATTTCATTGATAGGCCGCGATTTGACGCTTGGTGGCAACAGTTCCAGCAGCGCTTAGGTAAAGTAAAGGATGTAGAGGCTTGGCAGCAGCAGCGTAGTGCTATTAACCCCAAATATATTTTGCGTAACTATCTTGCGCAAGAGGCCATCATTGCCGTTGAAGAGGGTAACAATCAGCCGTTGCAGCAATTACATCAGCTACTGACTCAACCTTTTGCAGAACAACCTGAGTTTGCTCATTATGCACAGCGGCCACCGCAGTGGGGGCAAGGGTTAATTATGTCCTGCAGTAGTTAGTGTCAGTCGCTGGATAAATGAAAACTGGGTTGCGACTATTTCGGTGTTGAGGTGTTCATCCGTTGTTCATCTGCCTGTGGATACACTTAAAACCGAGGTGAATCACAAGCCGTTTTAGTCACACCGTCGTGTAGTAAAATTGTTGTTTGGTAAATAAAGCGAGCCCAATGTGAGCATAAACGTAACCCGAACCGAATTAAATGAAGCCGCTAAGAGCTTGTCTATTGAAGCCGATATCGACTTTGATAAGTTTGAGCGCTTTGCGCAGCCTTTGGCTACCGCCCTTGATTGCCGTGTGATAGAAACGCAGTGGGGCGCAGATCGTCATCAATGGTTGTTGGATTTTGAAGGTACTGTGATGCAGCTTAATTATGAGTTTTACGGTGATATTTGCTGGTTGAGTGTGGAAAACAGTAGTGATGTCGAGGTGCTCGCTTATTTGCAGACACTTTTGGAGCGTAGCTTATGAGCCACCATTCTCATTCCGCTGAGTTTCATTACCAAGCATTAACCCCAGATCTGATTTTGGATGCTATCGAAAGCGTTAATATCTACCCTGAAACGGGGCTGCTAGCACTTAACAGCTATGAAAATCGTGTCTATCAATTTCGTTGTGATCGCGGCCAGCGTTATGTTGTGAAGTTTTATCGCCCCCAACGTTGGAGCAATGCGCAAATTCAAGAAGAGCATGACTTCTCCTTGTCTTTACTTGAGCATGAAATACCCATCGCTACGCCGGTAGTGCTCGACGGTAGTACCTTACATGAATACCAAGGCTACCGATTTGCGCTGTTTACCTCAATGGGAGGCCGAGCATTTGAAGTCGATAACCTAGATCAGCTCGAAGAAGTTGGTCGATTTATTGGTCGAATTCATCAGCATGCGCAGCAACAGGAATTTCAGCACCGAGACAAGTTAACCCCGCAGCTATTGGGTGATGAGTCGTTAACTTGGTTACGTGAATCTGGTCATGTGCCTGACTCACTTAATACCGCTTACTTCACCATAGTTGAACAACTGTTGGGGCGTGCTAAGCAGCTTTGGCGTGAAGATGAATTTGATATGATACGTTTACACGGTGATTTGCATCCGAGTAATATTTTGTGGACCCCTGACGGCCCAGGCTTTGTTGATTTAGATGACGCCAAGATGGGGCCGGCAGTGCAAGATATTTGGATGATGTTAGCGGGTGAGCGACCACAGCAAACACTGCAATTAGAAGTGTTACTTGAGGCTTATGAAGATTTTTGCTCGTTTGATACTCGGCAACTGAAACTCATTGAGCCACTGCGGGCAATGCGTATGCTGCACTATAATGCGTGGCTGAGTCGGCGCTGGGACGATCCAGCCTTTCCAATGAACTTTCCTTGGTTTGCGGAAGACAAATATTGGGAGCAGCAGATTCTTGGATTTAAAGAACAGCTGGCTAAATTAGATGAACCACCACTGAGCCTAACACCGCAATATTAAGCGCTGCAGGCACAGATTTGTACCTATGCTGACGTATTTTGTCACATAAGAATGAACTTAATGCTTGAGATAATCTCCAATATTTGATTATGTTAGGCACAACTTGAAAAACAAACTGTTTGTTGCAAACAAAGGATATCAACAATATGAAAAAAGCATTCTTAGTCGCCTTGGCTTTGATTATGGCTCCAATGGCTGCATTGGCAGCTGATTATAAAGAAGGCGTACATTACACCGTGATTAATCAAGGCCCAGCAACAGCCAAGCCTGAAATTGCCGAGTTTTTCTCATTCTACTGTGGTCACTGTTATAACTTTTATAAGACTGCAATCCCTCAAATTAAGAAAGATCTGCCAGAAGGCGTCACTTTCAAACAAAACCATGTTGAATTTATCGGTCGCAACATGGGAGTAGAAATGTCGCGTGCGTTTGCGATTGCTCATCAGTTGAAAGTTGAAGATAAAATTGAAGGCGCACTATTTAAAGCGATTCATGATCAAAAGCAGCGCTTCACTAGCTTAGAAGATATCAAGAAGCTATTTGTTGCTTATGGTGTTGACGGTAAAGACTTTGATTCGGCGGCAAGCTCATTTATGGTGAGTGCACAAATGTCACAGATGAAGCGTGCGACTGAAAATGCACAAATCTCTGGTGTACCAGCGATTGTGGTTAATGGTAAATACCGCATCGAGAACGAATCAATCAGCAGCTACAAAGAGCTGCAAGATATTGCGTTTTACTTAACCAACATGAAGTAAAGCCTGCAATGTCATGATTAAAGGAGGCTGCGGCCTCCTTTTTTGTGTCTGCTGCTTGGTAAAGCTCAAATTCAAGGCCAAAAAAAACCGTATTTCCTGGTCGCTGGAAATACGGTCATTGAGCCATGTGGCTCAGTTTTACCCTGAGTAACACCTCTAACTTAGCAGTCTGTCAAAAATTTGGCAAGTGTCATTTCTATTTTTCTACATTAGCTATTCGTCTGATAGACAATAAGAAATATTTTACGCTATGGATAGGTATCAATTATTTACAAAAAAAAACTAAAATTAATGAAACTCTCGTGGTAAAAAGGCGGTCCAAGACTGGGTACAATAATTAAAAACAAAACGGTTAATAGGAGGTCACGTGAGAGTTTTTCCTGTCTATGCACCAAAACTAATAGTCAAACACGCGCGAATTTTTTTATCTGGTGTGATCTGGGTTAAAGACCTAGGTCGATTAGAGTTCGAAAAGGGGAGATTTTTACTGCCAAGGAAGACCATGCCTGAAGTGAAAAAGGCAATTTTAGAATTAAATAGTTTGATTGAAGCACAAAATAGCGAAGCGAAGATGGCCTAGGGCCTTATCTTCGCTTGTACCGCTTACAGCAACTTAGCTGACTTCATCATTTAGCAGACCAACAAGTCCGGTCACTTTCTCGTTCCACGAGTTAAGATCTTGGCTGAGTTGTTGGTTCTGTTCACTCAAAGCAACATTCTTTTGCTTCTCTTCTTCAAGTTCCATTTTTAACAGTTCAATGGTTTCTAGTGCGGCTTGGATTTTTGTCTCCAGCTTGGACAGTAATTCGAGGCTCATAGGGGAGTCCTAATAGTTTCTGGATGGTTCACTCGATTCTATCAGTGACAACGGATGAAGGAATAGTTAATTATGCTAAATGTAGAAAAAATAGGCTAAAAATCGTATTTATTTTGTCATAGACAAGGATTGGTTTTTTTTCGGCCGTGAAACTCAGCTTGCTATGCTAGTTGGTGAAATATCTTGGCATTAGATGAAAGTAAATACTAACCAAATTAACGCTAGCCAAGTCTCATTTTAAATTGATAGAAGAAAAAGACGCGCCTTCAATATCAGTGCTTATTTTCGCTATGCTATCTAGCCTAATGCTGCGTTGGTGAACCGCGGTTTTTACCACTAACCATTCACTATGATCAGCACGGGTCTCAGTGGTCAGTGCTCGGCCTCTCACTTCAGAACCATCGGTCAAAATGATGATTAGGGGATAGCCTCTGACACAAGCCAGTTCTATGTAATCATGGTGGTCGCAGTTAATCGGCGTGTAGCTTTGCATTGGGGCTCCTTAATAGTTGCTTAAAGGTTTAGTTGCTAATCAAGAATTAGGCAAATAAAAAGCCCCGAAAAGGGGCTTTTAATTGTGTAACTGATTAAATTAGAAGCGGTAGTCAACCGATAGATAAAGTTGCTGGCTATCATTGAGAGAAGCAGACTCGGTAATGCCGATATTGTGTGGTGCAGGCTCAGGGTTGCCATAGCTGACTGAGGCATCGTAATCTTGCTTGAGGTAGCGATAACCGATTTCAGTGCTGACATTGTCATTGAACTTGTACATCAAACCTGTTTGGCCGCCCCAAACAAAGCTGTTCTTAGAGTCAACATTATTGGTTGCTGGGCTAATATGGTTAACACCTGCAGTAGCACCAATAAACCAGTTCAATTTGTTGTCAGCGGTTAATCCCACCAGATAGTCGTATGACAACAATAGGCTTTGCTGTCTTGAGTGGTCGTCAGAGTTGTAGCTATAAGTTGAGTAAACACGATTGTTGTCGTCGATATATGCACCGAAACGTAGCTCATAGAGGACATTGGTTTCTTTGTCTTTAGCATATTCAGCATTAAAGTCTTCGTCGACTTCATGCATGCGGCTGCCTTCATATTTGTTCTGTTGTGCACCGATGCCACCACCGATGAACCAGTCTGCTGCCATTGCAGGCATCGCCATTGCTGATGAAAGAAGGGTTGCGATTACGATAGTTTGCTTTTTCATGATGTATGCTCTCTTGGTTAATCTGTAGGCGACTTGGATGTCGTTGAGGGCATAGTAGAAGATAGTTGCTGAACCATAACTGAATGATATTAATCAGGTGGATTCTGCGTTTTATGATATTACCTATTGAAATATCTTGCCTACGGCGAAGCCAACTACAAAAATAACAATGCCAGAGCGTGATCAAGTTGACCAAAATGCACTATCTAAGATGTATGTTTTTCAGACTATCTTCATATTAGCCAAGGATAATACCCGCGCTAACTGTTACTTCTTTTTTACTTCCTAGTTTTCCAATAATTAAGGTCTGATATGTTGTTCAGAGTTTTAGCGGGCGTGGTATTAACCATGACCTGCACCTTTGTCGACGCTATTGAGCGTCAAAGTGCTGATGAAAAATACGCCCGTGCATTCCCAATTTGGGCGCAAGAGGCAATAGATTTAGGTCATCAACTGCCTAAACCATATGGCTTTTCTGTTACGGTTATGGATATGGAGCAACCGCTAATTGTTGACTCCGTAAACTTCTCTGGCCTAGGGCCAATCGATGACATGATTTCGATCAACGGCAGCGAAGCATTTCAAGAGTCTGAAACCATTACTTTCCGCGCCGATATGTGGGTGCTGCCATTTCTTAATCTATACGGCATTTTGGGCCATACCAAAGGCAGCAGTGTTGCCAATGTGCAGGTAGAAGCAGACATTTCCGATGTACTGCCTTGTTTTAGGCCGCCTTGTGTTATTACCTCCGATCCATTCGATTTTGAGCTCAATTTTAAGGGTACAACTTACGGTGTGGGTGGCACATTGGTGGGCGGGATTGGCAATTGGTTTGCGCTGTTAGATGTCAATTACACTAACACCAACTTAGATATCCTTGATGGCGAAATCAGTACCATTGTGGTCTCACCGCGTATGGGGTATCGCATTCCAACAGGTAACAACGAAATGCAAATATGGTTTGGCGCCATGTACCAAAACGTTGAACAGACTTTCAGTGGCTACCTACACGATATCGGTATTGGTAATAATGTTGCCATGCTCGAAAACGCAAAATTTGAAGTCAACCAACATCTAGAAGATAAGTGGAATGGCTTGTTAGGCGGACAGATCTCGATTAATCAACAGCTAGATCTGTTGTTGGAAGTAGGTTTTGGCACCCGCACAAGTGGCATGCTGAGTGTGGGTTATAGGTTTTAAATGATGAGTCGTGGATTGCATTATTTCGTCGTGCTACTAGGCTGTTTATTGCTATCGGCTTGCTCTGCTGTCAGTTACCAGCAACAGCGAGAGGTTAATCAGCTTGTTGATGCGGGTTATAGCCAAACGCGTATTACCCTTGAAGACGGCGGCACGCTAAGTTATTGGCAGGTGGGCCAAGGTGAAGCTAAGCCCACCTTGTTATTGGTGCATGGCTTTGGTGGCGATGCGCAGTCAAGCTGGCAACAAGTGATGCTCAACTTAGCCCACGACTATCATATCATCGCGCCAGATTTAGCCTGGTTTGGCCAATCATATAGCCACGGCGAGGCCAATCTGGCAACTCAAACTCAGTTGATGCAAGAGTTACTGGATCATTTGGCGATAACGTCGGTGAATCTAGTTGGGATTTCCTATGGTGGCTTTGTCAGTTTCGACCTGATGGTGAAAGATGCTCGAGTAGAAAAAGCGGTCATCTTAGCCAGCCCAGCCTATCTGTTTTCTGATGCGGAACTGGCCAAGTTGAGCCAACGTTTTGCTGTTGAGTCACCCGAAGCGATTTTCGTGCCGCAAAATAAAGCCGAGATGCGGCATTTATTGGCGGGTACTTTTGATAATTTCCCTTGGTACCCCGGGTTTATTGATGAACAGATTTACCAGCGCTATTTTGCCCAGTGGCAGCCACAAAAGCGCAGATTGATACAAACTTTGCCGCAGCACCGGGACCAAATAGCCAACGATGTTGAACTGAGCCAGCTGCCTGAAACGTTACTTATTTGGGGTGAAAACGACAAGGTGTTTCCACTCTCTGCTGGACTGGCACTTGCCGACACCATTAAGGCGCCAATCGTGGTGATTCCTGACGCCCCCCACGGCATTAGTAATGAGTATCCCGAGATTGTTACTCGCGCCATTAAGGAGTTTATACCGTGAAACTTGTGGTTGTTTGGCTCGGGTTGATGTTACTGAGCGGCTGCAGCAGCAATGACTGGCAAGTGCGATCTATTCCAAATGAAGCTGCCATTGCCGCGGCGTTGGACGATCAGTTAGATAACGTTGCTGTGGCGGATTTTGATTTGTTGGGTTACCCCAAAGCGCGGATGCCGCAGGCCGTGCGTCCTTGTTGTGCCTTTGGCACGGGTCATAAAGTGAAAGTGGGCCCAACTACAATCCCTTTTTATCGCTTTGCCAATACCGTGGCGCTTGATGATATCGGCCCACACGCCTTTGAAGCAGGGAATTTTAGCCATCAAAAAGGCTTACCCGATGGGTCACGTGGCGGCGAAAATAATGGCATGATCTACACTCAGCAGGGCGGTTTTATTGACTTAGCCCATGTGCGTGACACCGCAGATAATACGGTTGCACTGTTTTATCTTATTCAGCGTCAACTTGGCGAATCTTTTCAGGTGACCTTACCGGATGAAATTGGCCCAAGGCATATTCAGTTTCAAGCGGTTGATACCAGCGCTATGTCAGCGACTGAGCGTCGAGAGTTAGCAATTCACCTCGCAGCACGCCAAGCGTATTTTATGGCAGAAGCCCACGAAATTGCCCAATGGCATGGTTACCGAACGCTAGCCCCTTGGTCGGAAGAGGTATCGGCTTATTCGCCAGAAGATCTTTACTCCAATATGTTAGGGGCGAAAATTGCCATCGCCTTGTTAAGCAATAACCTCACCATGAATACCGAGCTTTATAACCAGCATATGACGCAATGGCTGGCAGCGAGTTTGGCATATTTACAGCCAGTAGATAAGGCCGTTACCAATGAGTTATTCGCAGTTATTGATGGTCATTGGTGGGACTCTTCGCAGCCATTGCCCAGCAAAGATTTGCTTATCAAACGGCATTATCAATTAGGTGACAAGCAGTCCCCTTATTTGGTGCCATCGACTCTGATTTCTGCAGCTACGGATGGTGAGAGCCTAATGCAAAGCATCGACAGTGGAGCGCAGGCAAAAACCTTGTCTTTGCTGCGTGAGTATAATGGTATCGCACTTGATGAGATTGCAGTGCAACACTTAAGTGTTGCGCCAAAGTATCAACCGAGTTTTAACCATATCCCTGCGCATTTGTGGCAACAGGGTTTTACCCATGCCGATTTCAGCGATATTGCCCGTCATGATGAAATTGCCGACCTTGAGCAGGCACAAAAGGTTGAGCAATGAATAGATTGCTTATCGCAATGAGTATGTTTATCAGCAGTATCGCGTTGGCGGCTGATGCTGAGGTATCACCGGCAGCTGAAGAGCAGCAAAGCTGGCTTGAAGGGTTCTTGCAAAGTTTGGGGGCCGATGGTGAGTTTGATGCAGACAAAGCGATCGACTTTAGCGTATTGCCGGGCCCTTTCTATAATCCTGAAATGGATCTTGGGGTAGGGGTGTCAGCGGTAGGCCTATACCAAGTTAATGCTGACGATGATGAATTGCAGTTGTCGTCTTTGGTGATTAATGGCCTAGCTTCAATCAACGGTGCATTGGGTGCGAGCATTCAAAATCGCACGTTCTTCAATCAAGCGCAGCGCTTCTACCTTGATGCAGAATTGTTTGATGTGCCCGATGTGTTTTATGGCGTGGGCTACCAAGATAACCACCAAGACAGCAACCGCGTTGATTTTAACTACCTCAATTTTGGTTTAAAACCCATGTGGATCCAGCAAGTGCTGGCTCACAGTTATATTGGCGTTGGATTTGATCTGCAGCTGGCCAGAGCCTCAGAGATTAATCCCAACGACAGCTTGGTTGATACCAGTGTCCTTGAGCAAGACTCTCGCAGTGTTGGGGTTAATTTGTTGGTTAACTACGATAGTCGCGATAACACGCTTAACCCGCAGCAAGGGAGAATTATTGAGATTGAGTCGAGCTGGTATCGCCAGCAACTCGGCAGTCAAACCGATTTTGAAAAACAGACCTTGCTATACAGTGAGTACTTGCCTGTTTGGCATGATGACGTGATAGCTTGGCAGGTTAGAGGTCGTTTTTTGCAGGGGGATATTCCCTGGGATCAGCTGAGCAAAATCGGCGGCGGTGATAGCTTAAGAGGCTATACCACAGGGCGTTATCGCGATAAGCAGATGCTGCTAGCTCAAGCGGAGTACCGTATGGATTTACCCGGTCGCCATGGCATGGTGTTTTGGGCCGGTGTCGGGGTGATTGCCGATAAAGTCAGTGAGTTATTTGAGCAAACATTGCTGCCCAACTATGGTGTGGGCTATCGCTTTGAAGTGAAACCTCGGGTCAATTTGCGCCTAGATTTGGGCTTTGGCGATGGAGACAGCGGCTTTTACTTTAACGTCAATGAAGCGTTTTAGTGGGCAAATGCTGACTATATAGTAGAAAAGCCCCCAGTGAAGTGGGGGCGGGCCAAAGGTGTAAAATACGAGCAATGTATACGGCCCAAATAATGATTAAGCGAGTAAAGGAGCGGGAGTTCGCTTAACTTATGGTGAGCGAGTCGTGCTCTAACTTCTACTTAAAAGTAGTAGCCAAAGTTGATGTTGACGCGCTTGTCCCAATCGTCACCCATTTCCGGTAAACCTACATGGTCATTGATGCTAGAAAAGGTCATGTTTTTACCCATGATAAAATCCACCATGGTGTAAGTTGCACCTGCTGCTATCGCACAACCTGTGACGTTTTGCATACTGTTGTCATAGTCATCATCGGCGACATCCGGTGTCATTAAACCAAAGTCGTTATAGCACTTCACACTGCCCCAATCGGTGTTGAAAGTCTTGGCCAGATTAACGCTGTAAGCTTGACCTTTTGATGCGATTTCATACTGCCAGCTCACCACTGCGATACCAATTTTGTTGGGGTCTTTCGCATCGGCGGCATCATATTCATACTGCATCGCTTGCAGTTGTAAATTCCAGTCTTTATAAGTGCTATCAAGGTGAACCGCGAAGGCTGAACGATTGCCCATATTGCCAGTTTCACTGTTATAGATTTGACCGTACTGAGCCGAGCCGCCGAAGGTAGTCGCGCCGCCTTCATATTCGGCGGTATAGGTTTGTCTTAGGTTAAACCCGTTGGTTTCTTCGTTGTGGTATTCGGTACCATTGATGGTGCCACTGTATAGTGAAGCTGAATAACGCTTATTTTCAGTCGCACTGTAAATAGGGTTCTTATAAAATGCCATGTCGGTATGCCAGCCGTTATCACTGTATGACGCTTTAATACCTACATCATGGTTGTCTTCAAACCCTAAGTAGTAGGGCAGACCAAACCAAAAACTGTTGGAGATAAACTCAGGGTTACCAAATGGCACTTTATTGACCCCGACCTGTAATTGCCATGCTGGGTTTACATCGTAGTATGCATACCCATACTTTAAGTAGTCACTGTCAGCGGTCAGGCGATATTCAGCTGCTAAGCCCCAATCGTCTATTTTGCCGTTAAACTTTAACGCAAACAGTTCAAAGTCTAAGCTGCCGTATTTATCTTTGTTGGACTCGTCATAATCACGATAAGCGTAGTTAACCCTAACAGCGCCACCAATATCGATGCCGTTTTCGTTGTGACCTGCTAGTGCGTGGGGTGAAAGGCAACTAGCGACCAGCACACTGCCTAGTATTAAGCTGGTTTTTTCAATCGTCTTCATCTTCATTTCCTTGTCTACGCGATGATGTGTTTCAATGTTGGTGTGCATGAGGCTCATTTGTATGAGCTGCAGTTGTTGGGTAATTGATTGCTTCGATGCCTTTAAGCGCATAGCCGGTTTTGGCAAACCCAGATTGAGCGGGTTTGATTGTTAGCGTGCCAGCTATGTATATGGGCTGCTCAGGATTAGGAATGGCGATTGGCTCGTCAAAGACCACATGAATAAGCTGGTTAGCAGGTGCTGGTGGCTTATGAAAACAGGCGCCTTGCTGAGGTGTGAGCAAAAAGTTTTTACTTTGACTGACATCTAAGCCATCAAGTGGTACTACAAACCCAGGGATGATGACGGTCTTGCCATCTAGCTCGTGATTCACATTAGTTTCTGCCGGTAAATGACTGGCACCAGGTGCCAAATTTTGCCAGAGAATCGCCAGTGCTTCTGTAGCGTAAAGAGGTGTACTCAATAGCCAAGTAAGTAGCAATATTAGGGATTTTTTCATGGTATTTAATAGGGCTAACCGTAGCTAGCCCTTCCTAGTTAACGATTTAACCGGACTATTTAGACTTTTGGACGACATCCCAGCCGTAACCACCGTTGCCAGAACGAACCAACTTAGAGTTGGTGTAAGGAACAAAGTCGAACATTAGTTGCTCACCAGGTCCAACATCCTGTGGCCATTGGTACTTAAAGGTTGAGAATTTGCCATCAAGCGGGAACCAGTACATGTAGATCAAATCTTGATCGTCATAAGTATTGGGGGTGTAGTGAATGGCTTTACTTGGGATCTCGATATAGTCACCAGGGCCAAAAGGCTGCATGCGCTCTTGTGCCCAGGTGAGACCTTGACCACTCAATCCGTAGTAACACTCCATTTCTCTATGATAGTGAGGAGCGGCTGTGCCCGGCGCGACACGCACTAAACCGATAACGGTTGGTTCATCATTTAGTTCCTTCCAGCACATTCCCACTTCTGTGGCTGCCGCACCGCCTTCAGGGCATGGAATTAAGTTACTTGGGTCATCAACGCGCCAAGTTAACCAGCCTGATTCATTGGCCCCTGTGCCGCCGTGATCGTTTGATTTAATGGTATAGATGTCCTTATCGCCGCTTTGCAGCTGTTTAAGGTAAGCCATGGCTTGTTCTTGCTTACACACCATGGGCATGACTTTGGTTGGCGCATTGATTGTTGATAACGTTGGCTTTTCATTGTGCCAAGGTTGATCTGCTGGTTTGTCGGCAGCGATGGCGCAACCTGAAAGTAGAACAGCAGAAAGTGTTAGTAAGTTTTTCATCATCATTTCCTTTTTTAATTACAAGTTTTAGTTAAATTTTGGGTAGTCGAAATTGTGGCAGTCCATACAGATGGCTTGCTTTTTGGTGTGCTCACCATGGCACTCCATACAAGGGGCTTCTTGGCCGTAATGCATGCTGTCATGGGGATTTTGTTTGGCATCGTGGCCTTTTCGAGCAGTTTGTTTCGCCAAGTCACTCATATCGTGGCACTGCAGACAGGCCGTGTCAGATGGGAAGCTTTTAAGTCCCTGGTCATGGCAAGTTTTGCATCCAGAGTCATAAACCATCTGGTGATACTCGCGCTGATCTCTTGCCATGGCGGTCGAGGCTATAGCACTGCTAATAACGAGGGCGATTAACGGGGTGATTAGTTTCATAGTGAATCCTTAAGCTTTCATCATCGAACGGGCAGCGGTAACACCAAAGGCCATGCATTCAGGGGTAGAGCAGCCACCGAGGCGACTGACGCCATGGACGCCACCGGAGACTTCACCGGCTGCATACAAGCGGGGGATAGGAAGGCCATTTTTGGCTGCGATCACTTCGGCCTTAGTGTTAATTTGAATACCACCTTGGCAGTAGTGAACCTTGGGCCAAAGTCGTTGTACGATAAACGGAGCGGTAAGGTAGATGCCGGTGCTCATATTCATCCGTTTGCCAAACTGCGGGTCTTCACCTTGCTTAACGTATTGGTTCCAATCGTTAATTTGTTGTTTCAGTGCCGCGAGTGGTAGGTCGAAATGCTTGGCAATGGCTTCGACGCTATCGAATTCCCATGCAACGTTGTAGCGCAGTACATTTTCCATTGAAGGATCTTTTTTTGCTTCGTGTTTAGGGGCGATCAATAGTGCTGGATTAGGGTTGCCGTCTTTGTCGCGACGCTGAACTTCTAAATCAGCGCGTGTTTTGCGGTCTGCGGTCTCGTTCATGAAGCGCTGCCCCGTGTTACGGTCGATGGCAATTGAGTGGGGGAAGTTGTACAGAGAGAAACCAGCACCGTAGCCAAACCCACCTTCGTCTGGTGATGCCCAAGGGCCAGATTGAATGAAGCTCAAATGCACAGGCATCGCCCCCTCAGCGAGCATTGCAACTAAGCCGTCACCGGTGGCACCTCGGGCGTTGGTGCAGCCGACCTCTTCACCAAGATTTGGATCAAGTGCTTGTCTAAAAGAGACGTTCGCGCCGAATCCACCGGTAGCAATGAGTACACCTTTTTCGGCTTTTACATTGATGAGTTTGCCTGAGTCCTCATGGCTGAAGTGGTAACCTTTGCGAATTTGAATCCCTAGAACTGTGCCGTCTTTTGCAGTAATGAGGTGCTCAAACTTATGGCGGATTTTAGTTTTGACCCCATAGCTGCGAGCCGTTTTCAACATTGGGCGGATGAAACCTGCACCACTGCGTTCGATGACTTGGTGACTGCGAGTTGCACTTGTACCGCCTGTATTGATGATGTGGTCGCGATAAACGCAACCACAATCTTTGGTGAGTTGATAGATGTAGGGGCCGAGCTCAGCACTGTGGCGTAGCAATTCTTCACTGGCATAACCGCGACCCGATTTTAATTGGTCTTGAACCATCAGCTCGGCGCTATCTTCAATCCCTAGTTTCTTTTGCAGGTCGGTATTGGCAAAGCAAGCTTGGCCAGCATTCAATGTTGAGTTACCGCCATATACGCCAAGCTTTTCAAAAATGACAATATCTTTCGCGCCAAGTTTCGCCGCTTCTACTGCAGCGGCTAAGCCTGCGAAGCCAGAACCGACGATGACGACTTCATGGGACTCATCCCATTCAACTTGGTTTGATTGGGCATGTGCAGTTAAAGGGGCAAGCGCACCTACAGTGGCTGCACTCGCACCAAATTTTAAAAATGAACGTCTTGTTTGCATATTGTTGCCTCCGATTAACTTGGGGTAACAATATGCCTTCATGATTTAACCAAACATGCGCAAAATCACACTTTATATGGGGGGAGAATCTTTTTTGTGGCACTGTTCAAGAAAATGTTTCTTTTAAGTATAAAAAGCGTTTAATGGCCGTAATATAAACTTGAACACACTCAATATTACGAGGTGGATATGCATTGTCCAGGAAATAAAATCGATGCAATTAGATGTAATCAGTTACTGGATGTTTCTGAAAAATTGATTGATAATCAAGGTGTTGTTTCATTTAGGTTTGCTCAGATAGCTAAAGGTGCAGAGTGTTCAACTAATACACTATATAAATATTTCGAATCAAAAGAGGACGTTTTAGTCTGTTTGTTTTTACGCAATACAACTTCCTCAAGAATGCCGGATTTTATTAAAGATAATCCTTATTTAACTATTCATGAACGAGCTGTATTGCCACTTCTTTTTACTTTTGAGTTAGTTAAGAGAAGCCCAATATTTAATATATTAAGAGTAGTGTCGATTAATAGCATGTTTTGGCAATTAGCTAGTCCTGAAAAAATAGCTATTTTACGCAACAGAGTAAACTTATTCTGGAGCTGTATCCGCAACCCATTGGAAGATGCGGTGGCTGCTGGAGAGTTACATGCTAACGAGCAAGAAGTGAAGGATTTAACCCAGATGCTCTATTTCTTTCTCGCCGGGGCGACTTCCTCCTATCAAAGTGGTTTGATGGATGAGAAGTACTTAAGCCCCGATGCGACCGATGGGTTACGTCATATTAGTCGTTTAATGAATCGCTACCAATGGCGAAGTCCAATTACTCAGGAAATGATGCAGGACTTGAGCCAGCGGGTACAGCAATTCTTAGATCATGGAGATGGTAAACAGCGTACATGTGAAACCTGTCTAGCAACAGGTAAAGCGGTTAGCTGTAGCCGAATTGAAATTTAAGTTATTGATAGTCCTGCGCACGGGGAATATCAAGACTTATCATCACCATCTGTTGAAGCTTTTTTGAGACTTGCTAGCTAACACAAGGATTCTTATCTGAGTGTGTGGCGTCATGGCAATGCGTTACCACCAAGATGAGTAGACTAAGGGTTAAGGTGTTTTGGCTTGACTTTAGCTTAGTGCATCCATAGTCTGCTAGGTCAGTAATCAAGGTGGTATACAATGCAAATAAACTATAACTTAAAACCTGCGTCTGAACGCCGTACTGAGCAGTTTGAGCCAGCGGAAAATGTTGGCTTTGGTAACCTCAGAACTGACCATATGTTTTTAATGGATTATCGCGATGGGGAGTGGCGAGATCCAAGGATTGTACCTTACGGTCCTTTTGAAGTGGCACCGGGTGCAATTGCGCTGCACTACGGCCAATCGGTGTTTGAAGGTGCTAAAGCCTTTAAGCATGAAGACGGTGAGATCTACACCTTCCGTCTCGATAAAAATGCGCAGCGACTTAATCGCTCTGCCGATATCTTATGTATTCCAGGTTTGGATGAAGACAAACAGCTTGCGGCCATCAACGCTCTGATTGATGTCGATAGACTTTGGTTCCCAATGCAAGATGGCGCGTGCTTATATATTCGCCCATTCCTATTTGCTACCGAAGATCGTTTATCGGTCAGTCCGAGTGAGCAGTACACCTTCTGCGTGATCTTAAGTCCAAGCGGTCCGTACTACTCTGACGGTTTTGATAAAGCCATTCGCCTACTAATCAGTGAGCGTTTTCATCGCGCGGTGAGCGGGGGGACAGGAGCTTCTAAAGCGGCTGGTAACTACGCTGCATCGTTAAAAGCAGGTAAAGCGGCGGCGGAATATGGCGCGGCGCAAGTACTGTATCTTGATGCTAATAATAAGCAGATTGAAGAAGTGGGGGCGATGAACCACTTTCATGTGTGTAAAGACGGCACCATTATTATCCCAACGTTCACTGACACCATTTTGAAGTCAATTACCTCGCAATCGATATTAGAGTTGGGTGAGTTACTGGGCTGCGAAGTGCGTCAAGAAACGGTGATGCTCGACCAATTCCTTGCCGACATTGAAGCCGGCGAGATTATCGAAGCTGGTGGCTTTGGTACCGCAGCTGTGGTTTCTCCAGTCGGTTCGTACATTTTTGAAGACAATCGTGTTGTGACCGTGGGTGATGGTGAAGTCGGGCCGCATACTCGTCGAATCTATCAGGTGCTAACCGATATTCAAAAAGGCAAACTAGCCGCTCCAGGTGACTGGGTGCGTTTGGTGCCGAGATTAGCCCCAGTTTAAGCGATAGCGTCCGTTGAATAGATAATAATAAGGCACCGAAAGGTGCCTTATTTATGTCACGATGATTCAAAAACCAATCTGTTTTTAATTGACGTTGGCGGGTTTATCTTTCACCAGCTGGTGTGAATCATGTTTAAGCAATATCTGATGAATTTGCTCATCTTTTTGCTGCCAAATACCATTTAGCCAACGCTGGAACTGCGCCCGGCATTCGGCATCATTGAAGTAACGTTTGTCATCCACTTCAGGAACAGGCAGGGTTTCGATACGCACAACAATGCGTTTTACCTTACCGTGCATTACGCCGGCCAGTACGTCGTCTGGCGCGTCAGGGTAAACTAAAGTGACATTCAATAAGTTAGTAAATTGCTCACCCATTGCAGAAAGGGTAAATGCAATACCACCGGCTTTGGGACGCAATAAATAGCGGTATGGCGCACCTTGGCGAGCGTGTTTTTCTTTAGTAAACCGGCTGCCTTCAACATAGTTGATGATAGAGGTGGGGGTGTACTTAAACTTAGCGCAAGAGCGTCGGGTTGTTTCTAAGTCTTTCCCTTTGAGTCTAGGGTTCTTTTTCAGCTGTTTAGGGCTGGTGCGATTCATAAACGGCATATCTAGCGCCCAGCAGCCAAGCCCCATAAAGGGGACATAGAGCAGCTCTTTTTTTAAGAAGAACTTTAACATTGGAATGTTATTACGCAGTACGTAGGTGAGCGCGGCAATATCGAAACCACTTAGGTGATTACTGATGAGCAAGTACCAGCCATCAGGTTTAAGTCCCTCCAGACCTTCGACATCCCACTCGATTTTGGCGATAAGAAATAAGATGCCGCCATTGCAGAGTGCCCAAGCCCACATGAACCGGTTCATTAAATGGCTTAGCCCTGTGCGTATAACGCGAATCGGCATAACAAACTTGATCAAGCCGCCGATAATAATAAAGCTGCTCCATACCACGGTGTTTATTACTAATAAAACGCTACTTAGTAAGAAAAGAACGGGGCCGGGCAAAAAGTTAAACATGCGAAAATTATACCTTTGGTTGTACGTGTTGCTGGGCAAGTTGACTCAACTCTGCATCTTTATCTTGCCACAATGTATTTAGCTGCTCTTGAAAGGCAATTTTAAACTGCCGGTCATTCACATAGTCGCCGCGCATGGTGTCGCTGATTTCGCTGACGCGTATGCTGATATCAATATGTTTGACTTGGCCGCTGATAAACTGCCAAAAACTTGGTGTTCCTTCAGGATAATAAATCGACACATTCACTAGCTTATGAATGTGCTCTCCCATTGCTGATAACGCAAAAGCCATGCCCCCCGCTTTGGGCTTAAGTAAATGCTGATACGGCGAGTTTTGCTTGCTATGTTTGCTATCACTAAAGCGAGTCCCTTCAACAAAGTTCATAATGCTGACAGGCTTGTGCTTAAATTTATTACACGCTCGGCGCGTAATTTCAATATCTTTACCGCGTAATTTAGGGTTCTTTCGCAATTGTGCCGTGCTGTAGCGGCGCATAAATGGAAAATCGAGTGCCCACCAGGCAAGTCCAAGTACAGGCACATAGATGAGTTCTTGTTTTAAAAAGAACTTTAAAAACGGAATTTTACGATTCAATACCCGTTGCAGCACTAAAATATCGACCCAAGATTGGTGATTAGCGACCACCATGTACCAGTCTTTTGGTGACAGCTCGCCGTCAATATTGATGTTGACCGCAACCGGATGGAAGAGTTTCTCAATGCCATAGTTGACCGAAATCCATGCACTGGCACAGTTGTCGAGGATGTAGCTGCACAGCTTGCGCATGCTTGTCAGAGGGATCAGTTTAAATATACTCATAAATAAAATGGGGGTAACCCAAAACAGAGTATTGATGACTAAGCAGCAGAAAACCACACTGCCTCTGATTGTTGTTAACACGCGACCCATTTCATCCCCAATGAAAATTTTGGTCGACTATATTACTCTTTGCGCGCGTTTCACTCAATCGACAAGACGATTAAGTTAGGGTTATTCGCCTAAATGTCCGTTATCCAGTGGGATTAACTGGTGTTTAGCACAATTAATAGGGACTGTTTAAGCTGTTGAGTAATCGATCCATGGCGCGATAGCCTAGCGCTTGGGCTATGTGACGGCGGCAAACTTGTTGACTTTGCTGTAAATCCGCAATAGTACGAGCGACCCGTTGGAGTCGATGAAAACTACGGACTGACAACCCTAATTTATGCACACTTTGTTCTAAAAATTGCAGGTCGGCATGCTGGAAGCCCGCTTGTTTTAGCTGCTTACCACTGAGCTGGCTATTGAGCACGCCAAAACGTTGCAGTTGGATCTCTCTGGCACGCAGTACCCGCTGCGCCACTTCGGCGCTGGTTTCACCACTGTTGTCGGTTTTTGTCAGGGTGCCTTCAGGTAGTTTAGGGACTTCAATGGTCAGATCGAATCGATCGAGAAATGGCCCCGATAGGCGAGATAAGTAGCGCTGGATTTGATCACTGCTGGCCCGAGACTGATTTACATCACCACATGGGCTGGGGTTCATGGCCGCGATGAGCTGAAAGCGGCTATCGAATCTTAGTTTAGCGGCAGCGCGAGATATGGTGACTTCTCCCGTTTCCATCGGTTCACGCAAACAATCAAGTACCTTACGAGGGAACTCGGCGATCTCATCTAAAAACAACACACCATGATGAGCTAAGGAGATCTCTCCCGGTTTGGGAATGGTCCCACCGCCGACCAGCGCCGTGGCTGAGCTGGTATGGTGTGGCGTTCGAAATGGACGTCGATAGAAACGTTGCACTGATAGCGGTTGACCGGCTACCGAGTGAATTGCGGCGACTTCCAGAGCTTGATCGTAGTTAAGATCGGGCAGTAGGCCGATAATTCGGCTGGCGAGCATCGTTTTGCCGGTACCAGGGCTGCCCAACATCAGTAAGTTGTGTTGCCCCGCTGCGGCTATCTCTAAAGCCTGTTTGGCTTGGTACTGGCCAATCACATCGGTAAGACAGCCCATTTGCTCATTAGGTTCTTCACTCACCCAGTGGGTTTGGCTATCTATTCTGGGCAGCAGTGATTGGCCATGTAAATATTCACTGAGTTGCTGCAGATGAGTGGCAAAGTAGCAGTGTTGATAACCGACCAGTTCAGTTTCCTGACGATTATCTACCGGCATAACCAGCTTACTGTGTTGTTTGCTGGCATCCACAATCACCGGCAACAGTCCTTGGCAGTAGCGGACTTGACCGGATAGAGCTAGTTCGCCAACAAATTCATGGTCGTTAAGTGATTGCATCGGGATCTGCTTTGATGCCGCTAAAATGCCGATAGCGATGGGTAAATCATAGCGACCGCCCTGTTTAGGCAGGTCAGCGGGAGCTAAGTTGACGGTGATACGCTTCATGGGAAACTCAAACCCAGCATTAATGATTGCGCTGCGGACTCGCTCTTTCGCTTCTTTAACTGAAGTTTCTGGTAGGCCAACCAGATTAAATGCAGGTAAGCCGTTACTGAGGTGGACTTCTACGGTAACCGCTGGGGCTTCCACCCCTTTATTGGCGCGTGTACTGACACAGGCTATAGCCATAAACAAATCCTTTTGTTTACTGTGATTAATTTACAAATCAAGACGCTATTGAGTGTAGCAGCAAAATAGTTACTCTGTGGCTAATCGCCGACTTGAATCATTTAGCCGTCACTGGTGAGCCGAAAATCGTGAACGGGGTATGATGGTTTTTGGCATGATACATAGCGATATCGGCACTTTTCATCAAACTACGTCTATCGCTGCCATTACGTGGGAATTCGGCAATGCCAATACTGACACCAACGGCGAGGCGGTGTTGGTCAAACTGGATATCTTGCAACAGAGCCTGTTTAATTTTCAATGCCGTCTCACTGGCAAGTTGGCTATTAGTATTGGGTAATATTACCGCAAATTCATCACCGCCTAGGCGTGCCGATAACGACTGCGGTGGGCAGACATACGCGATACGTTTACCGACTTCTTTTAGCACTTCATCACCCGCTTCGTGGCCGAGGGTATCGTTAATGATTTTAAATTCATTTAAGTCCATCATAATGCAACTAAAGGTGTTTGAGGTATTGGCCAGCATAATATCAAGTTGTGTATAAAATCGATTGCGATTGGGCAAACTAGTGAGTAAATCGTGATTAGCTTGGTAATCTTTGTCATTAATGGTTTGCAGTAATTTTGCTAAAGTTTGTCGGCTCATCTTGGTGACTAGCCAGACAAAAATGCCGCCGCCGGCAAATACTGCCGCGACTATCATCTCTAATGTGGCTGCGGGACGATGCAGCAGTAACCAGATAAAGCCGATATAGCCGAAGATGAACATGGCGATCATGCTCATCAGTAATTGCCAACCTTTGTGCTGTTCGTGTAATACGCACATTTGATAGGTCGGAATGATGGCAGCGAGTAACCCTGATAACCCTAGCAATACTAGACAAATGGCAAATATCACGCGGTCCTCCGCTCATTTGATTAGCTTGTAGGGAATAAGTATAGAAGAAAAACTGCGGTTGGATATTTGCCTTGGGCTAGGTCAGCGGTGAGGTTTATCTTATAATGCGCGCAGATTTTATAGTGCAAAGATGGCAAGTTCGTGGCAAAACGTAACAGTAACCCCAGCTATTTCAATATTGATGATTTATCGACTTGGAGTAAGTATCGCAAAAACCTATGCGATAGCTGCCAAGCGACTTGCTGTACGCTGCCTGTTGAGGTGAGCGTAGCAGATTTGGTGCGCATGGAGCTGGTGGATGAGTTTGAAGCGCAAGAAAGTGGCAAATCAATCGCTAAGCGCCTGCAAAAAGCGCGCATTGTCAGTAATTACAATCACAAGGCTGATATCTATACTCTGGCCCGCATGTCCAATGACGATTGTTTGTACTTAGATGCTAAAACACGGCGGTGTACCATCTATGCTAAACGCCCCGAAACTTGTCGCAATCACCCTAAAATTGGCCCTAAGCCTAATTACTGCCCCTACAAACCTAAGTAGCTGCAAAGCGGTTACTGATTCATCTTTTTGAGCTTGTTTAAGTGACGTTGCAATATTTTGTCTGTTTCACCGCTTTGCTGTAGCTCGGACACAATGCGATTAAATTGCTCTTCAATTACATGGTTATAGGCTGATTTTCTTGAGATCAGCATATGAAAAGGCTCTAAGCGAACATTGGGTACCGGCTGACTTTGAATTAAACTATCAAATTGATGCAGCTTATTTACCGCTAAGGTGCCTAACAAGGTTTCTTTCCGCGCTAAGAAAAACTCACAGCGGTTTCGTTTGAGCATGTCCGGAAGGTGGGCTAAATCATTGATTTCGTCAATCTGCTGTATTTGGGTTAAACCAAAGTTTCTATAGTTGAAACCTTTTATACCGCATACATGACCCAGTGACAGCAGTTGATCAAGATGGCCAATGTTCGGTGGATTAGCGTAATCGCTTTGTAGATAAAAGTAGCTTGGTGTTAGCGCATAATAGGCTTGCGTTGCAATGTAATCTCGCTTTCGTTGCGGATTAAGCGAGGCACTCATTGCGGCGTCGATAAGCCCCTCTCTGACCTCTTTTAAGCAGCGGCGCCAAGGCAGGGCAACAATCTTATACTCAATACCGGTTTCAGCAAAAACCTCAGCCAATATATCAACATCATAGCCTTGGGTGGCTTGTTTGTTGCCGTTGACTCGCTCAAAGTAGTTGTAGGGAGGAAACTCCGTATCTTCAACACAAAAGGTGAGATTAGGCTTGATAAATTCCTGTTCGGCGCTGGCATTTGGGAGTGACAAACTCAAGATTGCCAGCACAATCAGCTTGCATAATCGATCCATGAATTAAGCTACTTAGGGTGCGGTGTTCAGAGTATAGCAAAGCCTGAATAAGACGAGCTTAAATATAGTTGTTAGGCCTATAGCACTTTAAGGAATGCCGCCAATATCGGTTCATCACTGCGGTTTACGCGATAACAACAACCGAGTTCAAACGGGGCAATGGGCACCGGCGAGGTTAACAGTTGAATTCGGTCACGCACAGGGCTGTTTTGAATCACCACTTCGGGTGAAATGCTCACCCCACATCCCAACGCCACCATTGAGGCTATCGCTTCTTGGCCTGATACCTGTGCGTAAATGTTGGCATTTAGGCCTAGCTGCTTAAACCAAGTTTCGATGCGGCGACGGCCGGGACCAAACTCCGGAATAATAAACGGTAACCTGTCCCAAGGGATATAGGACTCGCTGAGGAGTTCTTGCACTTTACATTTGAAGGTTGGGGCGATGATAGACAGGGGGACATCATCGATTTTGGTGAAGTTAACCGAATCTGGCAGCGACTCTGGCAGGGCGGCAATACTGATGTCAGCTTGATTTTGTCTCACCATATCTACCGCGTTTGCGGCATCACCGGTATGCAGGGTAATTTCTACCAACGGGTGTTCATGACGAAAACGGTCAAGCAATGCAGGTAGGTGACTGTATGCCGCTGTGACTGAGCAGTATAGGTTTAGGCGGCCACGGAGCAGATCTTGTTTAGGGTCTAAACGGGTTTTAAGCTTGGTCCACTGGTCGAGCATCTGCTCGGCGAAATGACGATATTCCACTCCCGCATTGGTGAGGGCCACACTGCGGTTGTCACGCTGAAATAGTTTGGCACCCACTTCTTCCTCTAAGCGCTGCATGGCTCGGCTCAAGGTCGATGGGCTAACATGCATTTGCTGGGCTGTTTTGCCGAAATGCAAACTGTTAGACAAATGTAAGTACAACTTAATGGTGCGGATATCCATAGCGTGCCTCAGCGATTAACTTGGTGTTGCATTTTTTGCAATACTACATTTCGAATATATCATTTTAAGCAATCATATGCATGGGGTATAGTGATTTTAATCACAGCTTGGCCCAGTGGGTTAAGCCAGTTTCTAAATTTGTTTATTACAGGTGGAACATCAGATGGCTAACTATTTTAACTCTCTGAACTTACGTCAGCAGCTAGAACAATTGGCTCAGTGCCGTTTTATGGATCGTAGTGAATTTAGCCAAGGCTGTGACTACATCAAAGGCTGGAACATTGTTATTTTGGGTTGTGGTGCACAGGGTCTAAACCAAGGCCTTAACATGCGCGACTCAGGTTTGAATATCTCTTTTGCATTGCGTCCACAAGCGATTGCAGAAAAACGTGCCTCTTACCAAAAAGCGACTGGTAACGGTTTCCGCGTTGGGACGTTTGAAGAGCTAATTCCAGATGCAGACTTAGTACTTAACCTGACTCCAGATAAGCAACATACCGACGCTGTAAATACGGTTATGCCGCTCATGAAGCAAGGTTCAGTATTATCATATTCTCATGGCTTCAACATTGTTGAAGAAGGTATGTAGGTACGTGAAGACATCACTGTAATTATGGTGGCGCCTAAGTGTCCAGGCACTGAAGTACGTGAAGAGTACAAGCGTGGTTTTGGTGTACCAACATTGATTGCAGTGCACCCAGAAAATGACCCTAAAGGTGATGGTTTTGAAGTGGCTAAAGCCTATGCAAGTGCCACCGGTGGTGACCGTGCAGGCGTATTGCACTCATCATTCATCGCTGAAGTGAAATCGGATCTAATGGGTGAGCAAACCATTCTTTGCGGCATGCTGCAAACCGGTGCCATCTTAGGTTATGAAAAGATGGTTGCTGATGGTGTTGATCCAGGCTACGCCGCTAAGTTGATTCAGCAAGGTTGGGAAACAACCACTGAAGCACTTAAGCACGGCGGTATTACTCACATGATGGACCGTTTGTCTAACCCTGCCAAAGTTAAAGCATTTGAAATGGCTGAAGAGCTAAAAGGTATTTTAGCGCCGCTATTTGAAAAGCACATGGATGACATCATTAGTGGTGAATTCTCGAAAACCATGATGGAAGATTGGGCTAACGATGATGCCAACCTACTAAAATGGCGTAACGAGACCAACGAAACAGGTTTCGAAAATGCGCCAGCATGTGATGAGCATATCGATGAGCAAACTTACTTCGATAAAGGTATTTTCCTTGTTGCCATGATCAAAGCCGGCGTAGAGCTAGCGTTCGATACTATGGTGTCAGCGGGTATCATCGAAGAATCTGCTTACTATGAATCACTGCATGAAACGCCATTGATTGCTAACACCATTGCCCGTAAGCGTCTTTATGAAATGAACGTGGTGATTTCAGATACCGCTGAGTATGGCTGCTACCTATTCAACCATGCCGCAGTGCCTATGTTACGTGAATACGTACAAAACATGTCAAGTGAGTACCTAGGTGGTGGTTTAGCCGACAGTGGTAACGGTGTCGATAACGTGCGTCTTATCGAAGTCAATGACGCGATTCGCAATACTTCTGTTGAATTTGTGGGTGCTGAACTACGTGGCTACATGACAGAAATGAAGCGTATTGTTGAAGAAAGCTAATTTAAACAAACCAAAAGGTTAGATGGTGTCCAATCAGGTTACAGCTTTAACGGTTGACCTGATTGGTATCAAACCTCAAATCTATACATAACAGTTGCTTAGCTAGGCTAAGCCGCTGGCAATAATCTCACTGGATTGAGTAGGAATATCGCGGTAATGGTTGATTTTGGCTGGGTTGTTTAGCCTCAAAAATTGATTGTTCTGCGGTAATAAAACATTTTTGGTTGTGTAAATTGTGGTCTTTGTGGTATTGATTAAAGGGTTGTTGAGTCAAACACTCAACCATTACCAGATAACGCAAAGACACTATTTAGGAAATATCGATACTTATGTTTAACCAAGTCGCCCTACTCATTATTGAGATTATTACCGTCGTGATTATTAAATCACAGCGGGGGCTTCACTTGGCGCATCGACAAACCTAACTAGGTAAAGATTGCAACAAAAACCCCCGCTCCGAAAGGACCGGGGGTTTTTTGTTTTTCAGGCTTTGTAAACCCCAACCCAAATAAACGCAGGATAGAGCAGATGGAACAAGGGCAGATGATAAGAGGCGCAGACGCAGTCATAAAGGTGTTAGCTGCACATGGTGTTACCACAGTGTTTGGTTACCCAGGTGGGGCGATTATGCCAATTTATGACGCCCTTTACGGCGCACCTGTTGAGCACTTGCTTAGCCGCCATGAGCAAGGTGCTGCTTTTGCGGCTGTGGGGTATGCGCGGGCCAGTGGTAAAACCGGTGTTTGTTTTGCGACATCCGGTCCTGGCGCCACCAACTTGGTGACCTCGTTAGCTGATGCATTACTTGACTCTGTACCACTAGTGGCCATTACCGGCCAAGTTTCTACTGCGGTGATTGGTACCGATGCCTTCCAAGAGATCGACGTATTGGGTATGTCGCTGTCTTGTACTAAACACAGCTTTATGGTGACCGATATCAACGAGCTGATCCCAACCTTGTATAAGGCATTTGAGATTGCAGCATCAGGTCGTCCGGGGCCGGTATTGGTTGATATCCCCAAAGATATTCAGATTGCCCAGCTTGAATACAAAACCCCTTTGCAAGCGGTTGAGTAGCATTTGACAGTGGAGCAAGTTCAACTTGCCCAAGCCCGTGAATTACTTAGCGGTGCCAGCAAGCCAATGTTGTATGTTGGCGGCGGCGTAGGCATGGCGGGTGCGGTAGAGCAGTTGCGTGATTTTATTAAGCAAACTGGCATACCATCTGTGGCCACCTTAAAGGGCTTGGGCAGCATCAATCATGATGAACCCAGTTACTTAGGCATGTTAGGCATGCATGGTGGTAAAGCTGCCAATATCGCGGTGCAAGAATGCGATTTACTGATTGTGGTTGGTGCCCGTTTTGATGATCGGGTAACTGGGCGCTTAGCTACTTTTGCAGAGCATGCCAAAGTGATCCATCTGGATATCGACATTGCAGAGTTTGGTAAGTTACGTCACCCCGATGTGGCACTGGCGGGCGATTTGCGCCAGATCTTGCCGGCATTGGTGACGCCAATGAATATTGCCCCTTGGTGTGATGAAGTTGCAACGCTAAAACAAGCGCATCAGTGGCGATACGACCGTCCAGGTTCTTTGATTTTTGCCCCTAAAATGCTCAAGAGCTTGGCAGACAAGTTACCCCAAGACAGCGTGGTGGCCTGTGATGTCGGCCAACACCAAATGTGGGTTGCACAGCACATGTGGTTTAGACGACCAGAAGATCATTTATCAAGTGCTGGTTTAGGCACGATGGGCTTTGGTTTACCCGCGGCGATAGGTGCCAAAGTGGCTCGTCCAGATGCTGCGGTAGTCGCAGTATCGGGTGATGGGTCATTTATGATGAACGTCCAAGAGCTGACCACCATCAAGCGCCGACAAATTCCGCTGAAAATACTGCTTATCGATAACCAAAAACTGGGCATGGTGAAACAGTGGCAACAACTGTTCTTTGAAGAGCGGTTTAGCGAAACGGACCTCAGTGATAATCCAGACTTTGTCACGATGGCATCAGCATTTGATATTCCAGGTCGCACCATTACTCAAGCACATGAAGTGGATGCCGCATTAGATGAAATGCTTAACAGTGACGGACCATTTTTGTTGCATGTACGTATTGATGAGGCCCACAACGTTTGGCCGCTAGTGCCACCAGGGGCGTGTAACCGCGACATGATGGATGAGATGGAGAAACAAACATGAATTACAGCCTAGCGTTAACCTTACAATCTCAACCTGAAGTGCTTGAGCGCGTATTGCGCGTGGTGCGCCATCGAGGCTTTAGGTTAACTAATTTAACGATGGGCATTAACGACAGTGGGCAGACCCTGGTCGATATGCAAGTCAGAAGTGAGCGAGCCGTTGAGCTACTGACCCATCAGCTGACAAAACTTATTGATGTAACCGAGTGCAAGGTCGAAGCGACTAAGCCACAGTCTTAAAGCAGCAGTGCTTAATCGTTTAAAGGATAGGAATAAAGAATATGGCCGCGAAGAAAGCAGAATTAATATGGTTTAACGGACAAATAATGCCTTGGGGCGATGCCAAGGTACATGTGATGTCTCATGCATTGCATTATGGATCGTCAGTATTTGAAGGTATCCGTGTCTATGATACGCATTTAGGTCCGGCAGGTTTTCGCTTAACGGACCATGTGCAACGCTTATATGATTCAGCCAAAATCTACCGTATGCCCATTCCGTATACTTTTGAACAAACCATGCAAGCGTGTAAAGACAGCGTGCAAGCCAATGACTTACGTAGCGCATATTTACGTCCTCTTGCTTTCTACGGCGATGTTGGCATGGGAATTACCCCGCCAAGTGATGCCCAGTGTGACTTGTTAGTCGCGGCATTCCCATGGGGAGCATATTTAGGTGAAGACAGCATGGAACGCGGCGTTGATGTGGCGGTGACATCATGGAATCGTTTGGCGGCCAATACCATTCCGACTGGCGCTAAGGCGGGAGGCAATTACCTGTCTTCAATTCAAATCTCTACCGAAGCAAAACGCAACGGCTTTGACGAAGGCATTGCCTTAGATGTTAATGGCCTAGTCAGCGAAGGCGCTGGTGCCAATCTTTTCGTGGTAAAGAAAGGAAAGTTGTATACGCCTCCTGCTACCGCGGCTATTCTGATGGGGCTCACCCGCGATACCATCATTACACTGGCGCGCGAGCTAGGTTATGAGGTCGTTGAAGAAGCGATGTCGCGTGAATTTTTATACCTAGCAGACGAAATTTTTATGACAGGGACGGCGGCCGAGATAGTGCCGGTGCGCAGTGTCGATCGCATTGATGTAGGTGAAGGTAAGCGTGGTCCCGTTACTGCGCAGATTCAGCAAAGTTTCTTTGGCCTATTTAACGGTGAAACAGAAGATAAATGGGGCTGGTTAGAACCACTTTAAGCCTTGCTTGGTCAACCTATTTAATACCAATTTAATCCAAAGGTGACGCCACCTTTGTTACACAGGAAATTAGTGTCATGGCAAAATTACGTTCAGCTACGAGTACCGAAGGCCGCAATATGGCGGGCGCTCGCGCGTTATGGCGTGCGACAGGAATGAAAGATAATGACTTTGGTAAACCGATTATTGCCATCGCGAACTCGTTCACTCAGTTTGTTCCCGGACATGTGCATCTAAAAGATATGGGTTCATTGGTTGCAGGGGCCATTGAAGAGGCTGGCGGTATCGCCAAAGAGTTTAATACCATTGCCGTTGATGATGGTATCGCCATGGGCCATGGCGGTATGTTGTACAGTTTGCCATCGCGCGAGCTGATTGCCGATAGTGTTGAATACATGGTGAATGCCCATTGTGCCGATGCCTTGGTGTGTATTTCAAACTGCGACAAAATTACCCCGGGCATGTTAATGGCCGCTTTGCGCCTGAATATTCCAGTTATTTTTGTCTCAGGTGGCCCAATGGAAGCGGGTAAGACCAAGTTATCTGATCAACTGATCAAGCTTGATCTGGTTGATGCTATGGTAGCTGCGGCAGATGACCGCGTGTCAGATGAAGACAGCGAGAAAATTGAGCGTAGCGCGTGTCCGACCTGTGGTTCTTGTTCAGGTATGTTTACCGCTAATTCGATGAACTGTCTAACTGAAGCGCTTGGCTTATCACTGCCGGGTAATGGCTCTATGCTTGCGACCCACGCAGATCGCCGCGAACTCTTTTTAGAAGCGGGTCGCCGAGTGATGGATTTGGCCACGCGTTATTACAGACATGACGATGAGTCAGCATTGCCGCGTAATATTGCTAATTTTAAAGCGTTTGAAAATGCCATGGCGCTGGATATTGCTATGGGCGGTTCAAGTAATACCGTATTGCATCTGCTTGCCGCTGCTCAAGAGGGCAAGGTCGACTTTACCATGGCAGATATTGATCGTATGTCTCGCAAGGTGCCGCATTTATGTAAAGTGGCGCCGTCGACACCTAAATATCATATGGAAGATGTGCACCGTGCCGGTGGCGTCATGGGTATTTTAGGTGAACTCGACCGCGCAGGCCTGCTGCACAATGAAGTTAGCCATGTGGCGGGTGAAAACCTAAAAGCCGTATTGGCCAAGTATGATATTGCCCAGACTCAAGATGAGGCAGTACGCAAATTCTTCTCAGCAGGCCCTGCTGGGATCCCAACAACGAAAGCGTTTAGCCAAGAGTGCCGTTGGGATAGCGTCGATGATGACCGCGAGCAAGGCTGTATTCGTCGCCGCGAAAATGCTTTTAGCCAAGAAGGTGGCTTAGCCGTGCTGTCGGGCAATATTGCCCTAGATGGATGCATTGTCAAAACCGCGGGTGTCGAAGAAGAGAATCACATTTTCAATGGTTCGGCGCGGGTGTATGAGAGCCAAGATGATGCGGTAGCCGGCATTTTAGGTGGCGAAGTCGTGGCGGGTGATGTGGTGGTGATTCGTTATGAAGGCCCCAAAGGTGGCCCAGGCATGCAAGAGATGCTGTACCCAACCAGTTACCTGAAATCGAAAGGGCTCGGCACAGCTTGTGCGTTGATCACCGATGGTCGTTTCTCTGGTGGTACTTCAGGGTTGTCTATTGGTCACGTATCGCCTGAAGCTGCAGCTGGTGGCACCATTGCACTGGTTGAGACCGGTGACAGAATTGAGATTGATATTCCTAAGCGCAGTATTAAATTGGCGATTAGCGAAGTTGAACTGGGCGCACGCCGCGCAGCGATGGAAGCCAAAGGCAAGCAAGCTTGGAAGCCAGTTGACCGTCAGCGTCAGGTGTCTTTAGCGTTAAAAGCTTACGCAATGCTAGCTACAAGTGCCGATAAAGGTGCAGTAAGAGATACCAGTAAGCTGGAGGATTAATATGTTGGCACTTGCCTCGCAAACTCAGTTGGATTTAGCACATTATTATCTGCAAAAGATCTTGTTGTCTTCGGTCTATGATGTTGCCAAAGTGACGCCACTGTCTAGCTTAAATAAGCTATCAGCGCGGCTTGGGTGCCAAGTATTCCTCAAGCGTGAAGATATGCAGCCGGTGCACTCGTTTAAGTTACGCGGTGCCTACAATCGCATTGCTGAACTGAGCAGTGAAGAATGCCAGCGCGGCGTAGTGTGTGCTTCGGCAGGCAATCATGCCCAAGGCGTTGCCATGTCGGCCTCTGCGAGAGGTATTAGCGCGGTAATTGTGATGCCAGAAACCACACCCGATATCAAAGTCGATGCGGTGCGTCGTCTCGGCGGTACTGTGGTGTTGCATGGCCAATCATTCGATATGGCCAATGGCCACGCGCAGCAAATAGCGAAAACGGAGGGCCGGGTGTATGTTGCCCCGTTTGATGATGAAGCGGTGATTGCCGGCCAAGGCACGGTGGCGCAGGAGATGGTGCAGCAACAACGGGATCTGGAAGTGGTTTTTGTGCCTGTGGGGGGCGGCGGGTTAATTGCCGGGATAGCGGCTTATTACAAAGCGGTAATGCCACAGGTGAAAATTATAGGTGTAGAACCGCAAGATTCAGCTTGCTTAAAAGCGGCGCTAGATGCCGATAGTCGAGTGGTACTCGACCAAGTCGGGCTGTTTGCGGATGGTGTGGCGGTAAAACAGATTGGTGCTGAGCCGTTTAAACTGGCGCGCGAATATGTTGATGATGTGGTGACCGTTACCTCAGATGAAATATGCGCCGCTGTTAAAGATATTTTTGAAGATACCCGCGCGATTGCTGAACCTGCTGGTGCACTGGCATTAGCGGGTTTAAAGAAGTATGTTGGCGATCAAGGCAAGGGCGAGAAAGTGGCGGCCATTTTAAGTGGAGCAAACGTCAACTTTCATAGCTTACGCTATGTGTCTGAGCGTTGTGAGTTAGGCGAGCAGAAAGAAGCCATTTTGGCGGTCAAAGTACCGGAGCGGCCGGGTATTTTCTTACGCTTTTGTGAGTTATTGGAAAAGCGGGCAATGACCGAATTTAACTACCGCTTCTCTAGTCGTGACAGTGCGGTGGTATTTGCCGGTATTCGCTTATCTAACGGGCAAACGGAGCTCGATGAGATCATAACCAATCTCAACGGTGATGGCTTTGAAGTGCAAGATCTCTCTAACGACGAAACTGCCAAGCTGCATGTACGTTATATGGTGGGCGGTCATCCACCTGAAGCGCTCAATGAGCGGTTGTTTAGTTTTGAGTTTCCAGAGCATCCAGGTGCACTGTTTAAGTTTCTCACGACTTTGCAAAGCCAGTGGAATATTAGCTTATTTCACTACCGTAACCACGGCGCTGCTTATGGGCGTGTGTTGGCTGGGTTTGAAGTGCCAGACGCTGATGATGTTGCGTTTCAGCAGTTTTTGACCAAGTTGGGTTTTGTCTATCAAGAAGAAACCCAAAGCCCAGCGTATCGGTTGTTTTTGGATAATCGAGAATAAAGCCAACTTACTGAGATCAAAGGGCGCATTTGCGCCCTTTTTTATGCTATGTTGCTAATTCAAACACTAGTTTGAAATATGCTCAGGTGCCGATCAACAGTAGCCATAAGTCCAGTTGTATAACGCCATGGCAGTGCTTACTATGAGGTTCAAATAACAATAACAGCGCCTATTGAGACTAAATACGTAGGGAATGGGTTTACCGGCTTTTGAGGTAAACCAATCGTAGATATGAGTCAGCCTATTTACCTTGCAGAGGAATTAAGATGTTAGCAGCACCGCAAATCAAAGCCTTTACTCCCCCACGTCGAACATTGATGGGTCCAGGTCCTTCCGATGTTTACCCTGAAGTGCTGGCCGCTCAATCGCGACCAACCATAGGTCACCTTGACCCGCTATTTGTCGCCATGATGGATGAGCTTAAAGCCCTGATTCAGTATGCGTTTCAGACCGAAAATGCCATGACCTTGGCGGTTTCTGCCCCAGGTAGCGCGGGCATGGAAACCTGCTTTGTTAACTTGGTTGAAGCGGGGGAAAAGGTCATTGTTTGTCGCAACGGGGTATTTGGTGAGCGCATGCGTCAGAATGTCGAACGTATCGGTGCTACGGCGGTGATGGTGGACAACCCTTGGGGTGAACCCGTCAGTGTGGCTGATGTAGAAGCGGCGCTGCAAGCGCACAGCGATGCCAAGTTCTTAGCTTTTGTGCATGCAGAGACCTCTACTGGGGCATTATCTGATGCCAAACAGTTATGTGCATTAGCTCAGCAACATGATTGTTTGACGATTGTAGATGCAGTGACCTCACTTGGTGGTGTTGAACTTAAAGTTGATGAGTGGGGCATTGATGCCATTTACTCTGGCAGTCAGAAATGCCTATCTTGTGTGCCCGGGCTCTCGCCAGTGTCTTTTTCAGCTAAGGCTGTGGAAAAATTAGCGGCCCGCAGTACACCCGTACAAAGCTGGTTTTTAGATCAAAGCTTAGTGATGGGTTATTGGAGTGGCGATCAGGCTGCTGGCGGTAAACGCAGTTACCATCATACGGCACCAGTAAATGCGCTCTATGCGCTACATGAATCACTGCGTTTATTGGCCGAAGAAGGCTTAGAGAATGCCTGGCAGCGCCATGCACAGATGCACCAAGAGTTACGCGCTGGGCTGACTGAGCTTGGATTAACTTTTGTGGTAGACGAGCAAAGCCGCCTGCCGCAATTAAACGCTGTGTATATTCCCGATGGTGTGGATGATGCTGCAGTTCGAAGCGAGTTGCTCAATCGCTATAACTTAGAAATTGGCGCCGGTTTAGGGGCGCTTGCTGGTAAAGCTTGGCGTATTGGTTTGATGGGTTTTGGTGCTCGTCGCGAAAATGTCGCCCTGTGTCTAAAAGCGTTGCAAGATGTTCTAAAGTAAAGCTGCTGCATTAAACCGCTGGGTGTTACACCACGAAACAAGGCCGATAATGATTATCGGCCTTGCTGTATGTGGATTTAAATATTGATACTCATCGGGATACGGCTCGGCAACAGGTGGGTATAAGGGATATCACGTTGCTGACGATTACGTTGGTTTATCTGCTGTTCAATCTCTTGTAAATGTTGCTGAAAGCGGCTCAGTGCTCCATCTTCACCACTGACTTTTGGATCTTCAAACCAATCTAAATAAGGGAAGTCATTGGTTTGGTAATGGCCCAGCATGCGATAGTACACACCACCCAGTAAATGCAAAAAGTTAAGTTGCTTACTGGCAAGGCTTAATGGACTCATGGTTGCTAGCCATTGTTGCTCGTTAGCCCCTTGTGGATCTTGGTCACCCCAGATAGAACCAGATACCGCCGGAGCATAGGTCATAATACTGCTTTGGGGGAAGTTCACTGCGGCATGTTGGGCACTGGCAGTAAATACGACCATTGTTAACACTTCAACCAGTTGGGCTTTATTCTCAATCGTCGTGAAGCCTGCAACCTTACCTTGCTCGATAACGTCCGCTGTCCAAGCCGCAAGTTCAGTGTCACCAATAACGTCGCTATCGTGTTGATAGTAAATATTAACGTATTGATTTAGCCATTGATTGATTGCCTCCCAAATCAAAAGCGCATCGTCTCGATAAGGGTAGTTAGGCAAGATATTGGCATCGGCAACCCCACGGCGAGCTAGGTCATTGGGCAGCATATTGGCGTAAAAGTCATAGGCTAAACGGTCATTGCCCGCGGCTTGTTGGCTGTAGGTGATCTCAGCGGCAAAAATCTGATCAATCGGGCCGCCTTCAGCAATTAAGCTACCGGTGGCGGAGTTGTTGATGAACAAAGTGCCTTCAAAATGCGGGGTAAGCAACACATTAAGTGGGTGACTTTTAGCGAGATTACGTTGGGTGGCGATGGCGAAGGGCTCTATGAGCAAATGAGTACGTGCTAAGTGAACAAACAGTTCATGGTAGTTACCTTCAGACATCTCGACGATGCTTTTAGCGGTTTGCCACGGCCAGTATTGCTCGTCTTGTGGGTTTTCCGTTGCGTAGACAATTTCGCTTTGCTGCGGATCTTGGCTACGCTGAATCGCTACAGGTACCAAGGCATCGCTGTTGATGGGACGTGCCAGTAATACCAGTGGTGCAAACAGTTGTTTTGCAAGGCCATCGTAGAAACCAGGGTTATCGACCAACAGTTGCAGTTCGTGATAGTCGAGTAGAAATAATCTTTGCTCACTCAAGGCCTTTGCAATTGAATCGCTATCGCCCATGTATTGCTGGTAACCGTCGTCTGTAACCGGAAATTTAGCAGGGACTTCGCTGATGCAGGTAATCAGCATTGGGTTAGGACCCGCTACACGGTAGTAGGCGAACATTGCATCTGATTGGAATTGTTCTGCAACATCACTGAGCGCTATGGTATTAAACAGCTCTTTGTAGGCCGCAAGCGTATTGTCGGCACTATTGGATATTTTGTCTTGGTGACGCTCAACAATCAGTTGCAGTGTTTTAAGTTCAGCGCTGACATTGCTGAAGTTGAGATTGAGCAAATGTCTGGCTTCTACTAAAACATTGGTGAGCCAACTAGCCGCTGATGGCTGTTGTTGATCTTGGTATTTTTGGCGGACACCGTTTAGATTATCGCGGATATGACCTAAGGTGCTTAAATCATCGCTATCGTCATCTTCGATAGAGTTAGCTAGCGTATTTTCAACCACTTGCAACGCCACTTCAATGACCTTAATGAACCAAGCTATGGTTGGTTTATCCGCTTCTGGTACCGACTCTGCCATCGGCACACCTTTAACACTTGCCACGTCAGTATCCCAAATATAGGTTGTTTTGGCTTCGGCAAGTTGTATTTCTCGAGCTTCTTGCTCAGATGGTGAATCATGTTGGGGCAGGCTAGGTGAAGTTCGTGGATGGTCGTTGTGACCAAAAGTTATGTTGAACATGATGATTGCTCCATGCATTTATCATTAGCACAATAGGCTAACCCAGTGGTTAGCCTATGATTATGTTTTAACTTGAAGGTGAGGTTATGGGCAGCAGCCACAGACGGTCATCGGCAGTTGAGCCCTGGTTTTGGCATCTTGATTGGTCCACTGTCCGTGCCAAGTTAGCGACTGTGCATTACACACTTGCGGACAGGCTGCTTCTGCTTGGCTTTGACTGTTGATGACTGATTTGGCTTGGAAATCTTGGCATTGCCCATCAATGACATCGTCAAAGATGTGACTTAAATTTGCGCCGTAGGCGGTGTTGCTTTTACCTGAGTCCGGGGCATTGTAGTTGTGGCACACAAAACAGTTGAGTGTGCCTTCGCCAGTGTGTGGATCACCTTGGAAGGTGGTTTCCATTACGGTATTGGCTAATTTTAATGAGCCGCGTTGGTTACTGGTATCGCTAGAGCTTTTATTAATATCCGATATCCATAGCGCACCAGTAACTTGATAGTTTTTCCAAACTTTCATGCTGGTGGGAAGGTTGGCACTGGCTAGCAGTTGGTTTTGTAGGCTGTCATTGAGCTTTTCAATGAGGGCGATGTTGAGCCAGTCTCGGCTGCTTGTATCGGTGCTAGCTTGGGTGCCAAACGGGAACACCTGGCAGATATCATTGGGCTGAACGTCACTGGGTAAGCTAATGGAAGTAGACTTTAGGGATTGATTGAGGTTATTACAATCTTTGATGTTTTTAGCACAAGCCTGGCTGGTAAAGTCATAAGCAGATTGCTGGGCGCCTATTTGATCGCACACCACGGCATTATTACTGTGATCTACCGTAACCCAAACCATTTCGGGGTGATTGTCAGCAGTAATAACGATGTGCCAGCCAACGAGTCCTAGCTGCTGCGGTTGGTCATTAATGATGGCGGTGGTTTGATAGTACTGTTGTGGATCATCGTCGGCCGTCATGATTCGCCAAGCCATTTTCAGTTCTAGTGTTTTACCAGGAAAGTTTGCCTGCGACTGAATGGCTTTAACATCACATAGGTTGCGGGAAAAGCGTATTTCATAAAACACCACATTACCTTGCTGATCGTAGATGGCATCGGCACCGGCCTGATCGATTCGTTCTGGCATTTGAAACGGCGAACTGTCATCGGCTGATTTGATCATGCGCAGATTAAAGGAGTGCGCCGGAGCGTCTTTATCACAAGAGTTAGTACCGCTTAACTCTAGAAGTGGAAATCGGCTGGTATTTTCCCAGTTGGCCTGGCTGGTTTTAGCTGATTGTGGTGAGATCAGGTACAGGAACCAATCTTCTGCAAACTGGTAGAACTCACAAAACTCCGGGTCACCGGTGACAGGGTTATTGGCGATATTATTCGGCAAACTATCATAGCCTTGCTGCCACCAATTGGCGCTCTTGCTGAAATTACAATCTTTAACTTGCTGCGGGTTACTTAGGTTAGCACTGTGCACTGGTAGGCTTATCAGTATTAGTGCGACCATTGCAAAAATACACTGATATAGAGGTTTCATGTGTTACTCCATTATGGGTTTTACGACACACCCTTATTTAATCAATAGGGATTGTTACTCAACCAGGGTAAATGGTTACTACATGAGTAATTTAGTTATAGTGTTATTGTTTTAGGTTTTATAAATAATCATTTTTTCGTGAAAGTGATTACCGCTATAGAGTATAGGCAAGTAATTAGAAATGAGAATAATTTTATCTTAAGTTGATAAATTCTAAATCTGGGTAATTTAATACTAAATACTGATTTATTTGCTGTATGTATTGGCATCATGGCTATTTGTAAGGCCATAGTTAATGCGGACTAATGCTTTGGTTTAGCTTGTTTATAATAGGGCGGGATATGTTAATACTAAATTATTATACCAATCAGTATAAGAATTTGATCTACTCAGCGCGCTTTGGGCACACTAATTCAAGGCGAATGATTGAAACAATGGTTGTTCCCTTGTGAAATTATTCAACGCAGAAGTTGGCAGCCTAAAACGCGCCAGAATGGCGAGTTTTAGCGATTCTGATGCTGTGTTAACGAGCTTAACCGTAGAATAACTATAGCTCTTCACTCGTTGCAAACCACATGGATGTGGTGAATGTCATTAATGCACGACTATAGGGATATAGGAGGTAGGGTAACGCAGGAGCAGTTACCGAGGAGCATTTAAGGACCTTACCTCAGAACCGCTAAATTCTCGCTGAATGACTAAATGTTTATACTGATTGGTATTATATGTCGATATCTTAAAGATGAATTAAACTGTTTTATTTGTTGAGCTAAACAACCATAAATAAATAATTTATGTTTTATATTGGTTTAATTAAGTTTTTGATGACAAGTGGCAATAGATGTTTATCGCCACTTGTTACTTTAGTTATTAGTTTAGATTTTTCCACCATGATTGGGTGTGGGGAAAATTGTTGACCGCCAATGTTTGACCCATTTTTGGGGTAAGTAATTGCACTTTATTTACCGTGTCAGCTTGGTTGTCGTTATGAGCGCTAATTAACGCTTGAATGCGCGCTAAGGGTTCATACCAACTATGAAACGCCAAATCAAAAGTACCGTTATGGATGGGCATCATTGCATTGCCTCCCAAATCTTGGTGTGCTTGAAAGCTTTGTTGTGGTGACATGTGAATGGTTGACCAATCTTTATCATAAGCACCGGTTTCAATCATGGTGAGATCAAACGGACCGTAACGACGACCAATCTCTTTGAAACCGTCAAAGTAACCTGGATCACCACTGAAATAGACATTGCTGTCTGGTCCTTTGATGACATAGGACGCCCAGAGGGTTTCATCTCTGTCGAGTAAACCGCGTCCCGAGAAGTGTTGTGTGGGAGTCGCGGTGATATTGAGCTTGTCAAACTGCGCTGATTGCCACCAGTCTAAAGCGGTGATCTTTGCCGCTGGCACTTGCCACTTTAACAAATGTTTGTCGACACCCAGCGGCACCACGAAATGTTGTACCTTATGCTGTATTTGCGCGATGGTGTCCTTATCTAAATGATCATAATGGTCATGACTAATGAGTACGCCGTCGATGTCCGGTAGTTGTGACAGTGCTATCGGCGGCTGATGGAAGCGTTTGGGGCCCACAAATGAAAACGGCGACGCGCGCTCGCTAAATACTGGGTCGATAAGCCAACGTTGACCGGCTATTTGCAGATAAATTGTTGAGTGACCGAGGCGAATAACCGTGTCGCGATCAACAGGAATATCTAACAGATCTTGTTGCTGCAATGTGATGACCGGAATAGCTTTTAGTGGTGCGGCATCGGTACGTTTCTCGGTGATATAACGGCCAAGTAGCGGCAAGATCGCAGTGTCATTACTAAAGTCTTTTGCGGTGTTTTGAAAGCCTTTGTCGGTATGGTGAGCGCCTACCAGCGTCAGATCTTTTTCTGCTGTAGATGAAAATAAGTTGGCCGTTAGCATAAAACCTCCAATAACAACTGCTAATAAAATCGCTTTTAACATGATGACTAATTTTTACCTCAAGCAAACTACACTGGGTAGTTTACTTTGTAATTTTGAAAAGTAAACTGATCAGTGTAAAATAGCTGGTGACAATATTGATAATGGCTGTTAATTAATTGAAAATAGTAGACAAAAAATCTTCTCGTTCAGAGCAAAAGCGCTTGGACATCATTGAAGCGGCGACGCAAGAATTCAAACTAAGTGGTTTTGGGGTCGCGAGCATGGATGATATTGCCGCGCGCGCCGGTGCCTCAAAGCGCACGGTGTATAACCATTTCCCTAGTAAAGAGGCGCTTTTTCAGGCCATTATTGTCAACATGATGGCGACGTTATGCACCTTTGAATGTGACGAGTTTAGCCCAGAGCAAGATTTAACCGCACAACTCACACAGCTGGCCCTGGCGGAAATTTCTATGTTAAGTGAGCTCGCTTTTCAAGATATGGCCAAAGTCATCATCGCTGAAGCAATCCATAAACCCCAGTTGATAGAACAGGCAATGGCGCAGTTCAGCCAACAAGAGTCGCCGCTAGAGGCATGGTTTATTGCTGCTCTTGATGCGGGGGCGTTGACGGCTAGAGATAGCCAGTTTGTCCTGACCCAGTTTACCGCATTAATTAAGGGTTTTTGCTTCTGGCCGCAACTGATTCAAGGCCAACCTTTTCCTGATGTGGCGGCGCAGCAACAGATAGCAGAATCTGCAGCGCAGATGGTGATATCGCATTACACGCCAAAATGAGCCATTGTTAGTGCTTGTTGGCGTGCGATGCGTTAGCGGGTATTTCGCTGTTAGCCCAAGACTAGCTGGGCAATAATGGCAATGATAAGAATGGGGCAAACCCATTTCACGTAAATAGGCCACAGTTTCCAAAAGCGACTGCTGGTATCCGCACCTTGTTGTTGAGCAATGTCTTCAATCAAGCTATTTCGATGCCAGATCCAGCCAAGGTAAATGGCAATACCAAGGGCGATAAACGGTTGTGCTCGCTCAGTCGTGGTGGTAATGATTAAACCAAATAGCTGTTCGAAATTGAACACGATGACGGTCGACATCAAAGTGATCACTGTGGCAACCAAATACGTGGCTCGGTCTCGACCCAGCTGGGTTTTCTCTACTAAATAGCTGGTTGGCACTTCAACAATGGAGATTGCCGATGTTAAGCCTGCGATTGTCATCAGTAAGAAGAAAACGATAGCAATCACATATTGCAGATAGCCGCCGAGGGTTTCAAATAACGCCGGAAGAACGGTAAAGACTAGCGTGTCGGAGTTGAGTAAGCTGCCATCTTCGGCAAATATTTGCACGCCATTGTGTTGAGCAACATACATGGCCGGGATAATCATTAAGGCCGCTAAAAACGCCACACTGGTATCTGTCAAAGTCACATAAGCGGTTAATTTACCGATGTTCTCTTGCCGGTTAAGGTAGGCGCCGTAAACCATCATTGCGCCTGTCCCCACAGTGAGTGAGAAAAAGGTCTGCCCTAGGGCGCCCATCAGCACATCTGCATCCCAAACTCGATTGAAGTCAGGAATGAGCAAGGCACTTAGGCCGGCGGTCGCACCGGGTAAGGTCATGATGTACAGTGCGCCTAAAATCAGTATGGCCAGCAGCAACGGCATCAAGCGCTTTGACCAACGTTCAATTCCTCGTTGTACTCCTTGGCGAATAACCACAACTACCATTGCCGTGAAGATAAGGGTAAATATTAAATTACGTGATAAAGAGAACTGCATCAGCCAGTCAGCAACGCCGTCGGCACCTGCCATTTGTGCTAGCGGTGCCGCTGCAAAGCTTACAAACCAGCCTGACAAAATTGTGTAAAAAGTGCAGATTAATGTGGCCGTGATAATGGAGGCAAAGCCGATAAACCGACCAATACTGCGGCTAGTTTGGCTGCGGCCCAATTTAGCCATCGCGTCGGCGGGGTTGGTTTGGCCGTGGCGACCAATCATTAGCTCAGCCATTAACATAGGGTAACCCAGCAGCACGATTAGAATCAGATAGACGAGTAGGAAAGCGCCTCCACCGTGGGTAGCCGCCTGAGTAGGAAAGCCCCAAATATTGCCCACACCCACAGCAGAGCCTGCTGCGGCCATAATAAAGCCGATTCGAGAACTAAAGTGAGTTTGCTGATGACTGCTCATTGTAACGGGTCTCTTTAACATGAAGAGCAGGCATCATAGAGTGAAAATTACTAAGGTCAACGCTTGTTTATTGCTATTAGTTTGTGTTTATTCGCAAACATAATGGGTGAGTAAGGAGTTTGATAGTGAATTTTTGCGTATATCTGGCGTTTGGTCGTTATTTCTTGCTCTGGTTCTGTATGGTGAACAATAGGCGCAATTTTATCGGGGAGTAAAAACAGCGCCTAACTGCTGAATTTGTGGCTTAACGCAGACTTTATGGCAATGGAATTGCGCTGTGACTCTTCACTTGTTTCAGTACAAAGCTGGAATGAACTCCGGCAATATCATGGTTAGTGGTCAGTTTCTCTAGTAGAAAGCGTTTATAAGCTTCCATATCTACCACCAATACTTTGAGCTGATAATCTGCATCGCTGCCGGTTAATAGACAGCATTCAAGGACTTCGTCATAGCTCAACATTTCCCGCTCAAAGGCCTCTAAAATTGACTGCGCATGTTTCTCTAGTTTCACTTGCACGTAGGCTGTGAGATTAAGCTTAAAAGCCTGCGGATTCAGAATGGTGCTATAGCCAGCAATAATGCCACTTTCTTCCATGGCTTTGACACGGCGAGAGCAGGGCGAAGCGGATAAGCCCACTAGCTGTGCTAACTCTTGGTTGGCCAGTTTGCCGTGTTGTTGCATGAGCCGCAGTATTTGGATGTCGATACTATCAAGCTGTGAAGCATTCATTTAGGTAGCTCGCTATCAAATGTTTTATGGGTAGCAGGGTAGCGTCGAGTCCAATGTGTTTGCCACCTTAGCACCCAATATAGACTGAACAGGGCGATCAAACCACCGATGATGGATGAGGCCAACACATCTTGAGACCAATGCATGCCAAGAACCATGCGGCTAATGCCCATCAGCCAGGTCCAAACAATGAGTATGCTGGGTAGCCACCATTGTCCGGCTATCACAAAAAAGTAGCTCACCACCAAACTCAGTGACACCGCAAATAAGGTGTGCCCAGAGGGGAAGGCAAAGCCGACCTCATGTAACCAGTGCTGTTTGATATTGTCTGACAGCTCAATGGCATCGGTCTGTTGTAAGTATTGCTCAGTGGCAACTGTAATTTGCTGTTGGCGGTCAGCTTTTTCCTGCATATAAAACTGCTTGGTATTGAGCAAACCTTGGTCTTGCAGCAGGACTGCATTAGGTCGCGCTTCGCTGAAAAATGGTTTCAAAAATTGGTTGAGCGTCAGTGATGAGACCATCGCGACGGCGACACTGAGCACGAGCGCTGTAAAGTGCTTTTTAGGTAAACATCGGTAACTAAGGGCATAGATTGCCAATACGGTCAGGACGCCATAGGGGGCGGTCCCGGTAGAGGTAAGCCAATAAAGCCCTTGTGCTAGGAGGGAGTCTAGCGGCATTGTGGCAAACAGATTGATACCGCTGAACCAAATAACCGCGGGCAAAGAAAGCAGTAGCGACCACATTAGTAGCCAGTAACGACGAGCACTAGGAGTTGATGACAAAGCTGAGCCTCAGTGTAAAAAATAGTAGGCTAGCGCGTGAGCTAAGCACGCGCCATATTAAGAGCATGAATTATCCATTAATCTTTACTCATAAAAGAGCTTTTTGCTCGGTTTCTGGGACATGACGAGTAATAAACATTAATACCAGCATCACCACCACGAGTAGAGCGCTGCCCATTAGCAGTGCATAGTCTTCGAGCTTGAGCACGCCGTACAGCAAAGCATATAAACAACTGAGCAACGCCGCCATGATGGCGCCATGACGTTTACTGGCCATAATACTGCCCATATAGAGGCTCACCGAAATGATAGGAACTAAAGTCGCTAGACCATAGGCCAAGCTAAATGGTAAATGCTCTGAAAGAGACAGGAGTAATAGATAAAACAGTGTCATAGCACAGGTGATCATCAAGTATTGGATCAGGCTAACATTGCGTTTTAAGCTCAATTCAAAAATTAGTAAGGTGATACAAGATAACAAGATAAACAGTAACCCATATTTCACCGCGCGATGTATTTGTCCGTAGTGAGTCACAGGTTGAAACAGCTGTGCATAGGCTTCTACTTCCGTTAAATTCTGCTGGGATTGAGTGCTAAATTGCTGCGGGTAATTACGGGTTAAGTGACTGACTTGCCATGTTGCTTTAAAACCTTGGTTATCAATGTGGCGTGAGGTAGGCAGTAAACCTTTAAAGCTTGGGTGTGGCCAGTCAGCGGCAAAAGTCAGTTGGGTTTGTTGGCCAAGTGGTAGGGCGCTGATAGCTTGAGAGCCACGTAACTGTATCGCAAAATCAGTATCTAGTTGCGTGTGTTTGTCGCTGAGGTCAACTAGACGATGAAAGCCTGATTGCAAGCCAGGTTGTTCACTCAGGCCGGTGCCGGGCATTAACTCTCCCAATGTGGGCTGCTGCGTCGCTGAGTTTACTGCGATTAAATCAAAGCGGCTGACTTTATCAATGGCTTGGTTAGCTGAAACGGCAAAAACTATCCGCGCATTGCGATAGTCAAACCGTATTAGGTTGGCCACGGTGAGATTGCTGAGATCAAATTGCGCTTTGCCGCTAATGTTGCCTTTGTAGACTAACGATTCGAAAATCCCACGTGAAAGTAAGTCGTGTTGGACGGCAATATCAAGATCAAGCTGCTTTGGCAGGATGACGAGTTCACTATTAAAGTGGCTGCGAACCTGTTTAATATCCCCATTATTGTCGACACTATTATTCACAATCTCATAGGTATAAGGCATCACCAGTACAGGGCCGGCAACACGTTGAGCGTGGCCCCAGCTATTGCCAATATCGTCAATCACTTGTTGTTGCAATGCTTGGCGATCGGAAGTGATATCCATCAGTATGCCTAGGGGGATAAATGACAGCAGGGCGATAACTGCAATGAGTAGTAATTTACTATTGATAGGGCTTTGTTGCATATTGAGCGATTTAAACATGACATTTCCTTGTTGTTTATCGTCGCTATTACAGCAAATTAGCATATTCATAGGGTGGCGAGACGCTGATCAATTGTGGCAACAACATGGCAATGTGAATGGAAAAATAGGTTTTTAGTAGGTTGGTTGAAAGTAATCTGACTTGCCACAGGTCTCTTGAGCCAGATCAGGAGAACCGAATGAAAACTTTTAGCGTAAACACAGGTAGCGAGATTGCGCGCTACTTATTAACCATTTTTCTATTTATTACCGCATTTAATCGCTTTACCGGTGATGATGCCAGTTATTACATCAAGCAGTTAGGTCACCTTAATCTGCCTGAGATTGGCTGGCTAGGTAGCGCCGTTGGTGTACTGCAGTTGTTATTGGTTGCCGTCCTACTATTGCCCGCCAAACGTTGGCGCATCCGCTTGCTATATGGGTATGCGGCGCTGGCTTTGGTTCCCATGCTGATGTTGGTGACTCATCCTGTATGGATTGACAGCTTAGGTAGTTTTCCAGCTATTGGTGCAGGCCAAGGTTTGATTAAGTACCTAGGGATTGCCGCTGTGGCCTTGTATTTAGCAGCGTACTACAGCGCTAATGATACATTACAGCAGTGGGCATTGCGGCTAAATTGGCTTGGAGTCGTGTTAGTGCTGACCTGGATTGGCGGGATGAAATTTACCCAAATTGAAGCCGATGGCATCGAAGGTTTGATGCGCACCAGCGTATTGTTTAGCTGGATTTATGATTATTTTAGTGTGCTACATGGCTCTTACTTTATTGGGGTAATCGAGCTTATTGCTGTGGTGGCTTTAATGATGGCACGCATTTCAACGCCTATCTATTATCTGGGGTTGTTGATGGCGGCGCTGACCTTCATTGCGACTCAAACCTTTATTATTAGTCTGCCGGCCTATAGCACTGACAGCGGTTTTTGGATGCTAACCTCAAGCGGTCAGTTTATTGTCAAAGATTTGGTATTGCTTGCCAGTTGCGTGGTGTTATTTGTCCATCATAACAACCGCCAAAAGGTTTAGATGAGGCAAAATAAAAGAGCACCTTAATCGGTGCTCTTTTATTTATTATTGGTCTTGGTTTAATTTGGCCTCTAAGGCCTCAACCTGAGCTTGCAGTGCTTCGAGCTTTTCACGGGTCTTCAGTAATACATGCTGCTGAACTTCAAACTCCTCTCGTGAAACCACATCCAATTTCATTAATTGGCTTTGCAGCACCTGCTTGCTTTTATCCTCAAACTCCCCAGCAAATTGCTTTAAACCTGCTGGCAGGTTATCACTTAATTGCTTGGCAACTTCTTCGATTTTTTTTGGGTTGATCATGTTGGTTTCCGCTTCAGTGCAAAATGCTCAATGGTGGTAGATTGTACCTGAGCCATTGACGATTGCCAAAATAAACACCGCTTAGTGCGAACTAAGTGGTGTTTGCTTGGCTTGGCCAATTAAGCTTGCGATGGTTGCTCTGCTAGCGCAGGATCTGCCTTTAATGTTTCATCAAATACGGGCAGGGGTTGATGTTTTTCTGCCAAGTAAGTGTATATCACCGGCAGTACAAACAAGGTAAACACGGTACCAATAGCCAGCCCTGAGACGATAACTAGGCCAATATTGAATCGCGCTACTGCGCCTGCACCCACCGCAAATAGCAGCGGAATCAGACCGGCAATCATTGCTGCGGTAGTCATTAAAATGGGGCGCAATCGAATTGTCGCCGCATGTTTAATGGCTTCAGTGCGACTCAAACCATTGTGTAGCTGCTCTTCTTTAGCCACCTCACACATTAAGATACCGTGCTTAGTGATCAGCCCCACTAAGGTGATTAATCCTACCTGCGTATAGATGTTCATCGACGATAGCCCCATAACGTGGGTCCACCCTAGCGCAATCAAGGCGCCACTAATCGCCAAAGGCACTGACACTAAGATCACTAGTGGGTCTTTTAGGCTTTCAAATTGGCTAGCCAATACCAAAAAGATGATGGCCAAGGCGAGGCCAAAGGTGGCATATAATGCCGAACCTTCAGTAACATACTGACGTGCTTCACCAAGAAAGTCGTAGCTATAGCCCTTAGGTAAGTCGTTATCGCCAATGTTTTTAAGAAAAGCGATCGCATCACCGATAGCAACCCCAGGAGTCGCCACACCGCCCACGGTCACCGCATTCATTTGGTTGAAGTGCGGTAGTGATCTTGGCTCAGAAACCATCTCGATATCGACCAAACTTGCTAAGGGGATAGAGCGGCCGTCGGCAGCAGTAAGGTAATAACCTGCTAGTGATTCTGGGTTAGCGCGGTATTTGCGCTCCACTTGCGGAATCACCTCATAGGAGCGGCCATCGAGGTTAATGCGGTTAACATAGCCGTCACTCATCATGGTGGTTAAGGTTAAACCGATATCCTGCATCGTGATGCCATAAGCGCCTGCAACATCGCGTTTGATATGGATTTTCATCGCCCCTGAATCAAACTTGAGGTTAATTTCAGAGTAAACAAACAGTGGACTTTGCTGCACTTTTTCCAGCACGCTGGAACCAATTTGGAATAAGCTCTCAAATGATGCCGAACTGGTGATCACAAACTGGATTGGTAGGCCACTTGATGCCCCAGGCAGCTCTGGCATTTGGAACGTGGTTACCGCCATTCCCGGAATGGTTTTAACCTGTTCACCAAAGAACTTTTGCATCTCTTTTTGGCTCTTGTCACGCTCGCTCCATGGCACTAATGGCGCAATACCAAATGCCTGGTTGGCGTTAGGGACCCCAACAAATGCTAATGATGCAGCGGCTTCTGGTTGCTCGCTGATCATATTGGTGACTAAGGTCATATTCGACTGAATATAATCTAAATTGGCGCTGGATGGCGCGGTGCCCATCATCATGACCACGCTCTTATCTTCGTTGGGCGCAAGCTCCGACGGGATAAAGCTAAACATGATAGGTAAAGAGATAAATACGATTACCGCAAAACCAATAATCACCGGACGCTTTTCTAAAACAGCAGATAACATCCGATTGTAGCGATTGGTTAGGCCTGCTAAAAATCGCTCAACAGCTTGTTCAAATCGATTTGGCTGGCTGTGGGCTTTGAGGATTTTAGAGCACATCATTGGTGATAAGGTTAATGCGACAATACCTGAGATAAATACCGCCCCGGCTAAGGTTAGGGCGAACTCTTTAAATAGTGACCCAGTAATCCCCCCCATAAGGGCGATGGGGGCGTAAACTGCCGCTAAGGTAATCGTCATCGAAATAACGGGTACCGCGATCTCTCGTGTACCGATAATCGCCGCCCTAAACGGTGTTTCACCCAGTTTAATATGGCGGTCGACATTTTCTACTACCACAATGGCATCATCCACAACCAAACCGATAGCCAGTACCATTGCCAGTAATGTCATCAAGTTAAGGGTAAAGCCAAACATTTGCATGATCACCGCCACGCCAATCAATGACAAAGGAATAGTGACAATAGGGATTAAAACTGCTCTAAACGAGCCTAAGAACAGGGTGATCACCACGATTACAATGAGCGCCGCTTCACCAATGGTTTTGATCACTTCATCAATAGACTCATCAATGGCAAGAGAAGAGTCATATAGCACGCGGGCTTTCATCGAAACTGGCAAGTCGCGTGATATTTGCGGCATCATGGCGCGAGCATCGGCTGCCACAATCAGCGGATTGGCTGTCGGAGTCACATCGAGGCCAACAACAACCGCCTCCTGGCCATCGGCCAAGGCACGATAAACATCATGGCTTTTCTCCAAACTTACCGTAGCGATATCGCCAAGGCGAATCACTAGCCCGTCCTTACTGCCAACCACTAACTTTTCCAGTTCAGCAACGGTGGCGACTTGTGTATCCGCGGTACCGTTAAACAAAGTGAAAGTGTTATTGGCTTGGCCTACCGCAGACTGATAGTTGTTGGCTTGCAACACATTCATGACATCGGTAGAGGATAGATTAAATGCCCCCATACGTGCTGGATCAAGCCAAATTCGCATTGCGTATTTTATGCCGCCATAGAGGTTGACCTTGGCGACACCATCAATCGTAAATAGCTCAGGTTTCACTACGCGCTCAAGGTAATCGGTGATCTGACTTGAGTTAATTTGGTCGCTATAAAACGAGATATACAGCACCGAAGTTTGCGACCCAGTAGACATCTCGACTGTAGGATCTTCAGCTTCTTTAGGCAGCTGCGAGCGTACCGAGTTGACCTTAGCGAGAATGTCGGCCAAGGCGCCATTGGGATCGGTGTTGAGCTTCATGTAGACAGTAATTTTTGAGCTACCTAAGAAGCTCTCCGATGTCATGAAATCAACATTATCTGCCTGTGCGAGAGCTTGTTCTAATGGCTGAGTGATAAAGCCTTGAATGAGATTGGAATCAGCCCCGTAATAACTGGTAGTCACCGTGACCACGGTATTGGTCATTTCAGGGTATTCTCGCACCTGCATGCTTTTCAGCGCATACGCCCCGAGTAGCACAATGAGGAAGCTGATTGAAGCTGCCAATACAGGGCGACGAATAAAGACATCAGTAAAGCGCATTGCCAAACCCCCCGTTATAATTGCGGCAGTGTGGCTGGGGGAGTGAGTGCATCATCCTCCGTCACATCGACTTTACTGTTATTACTGAGGCGAACCTGCCCAGATGTCACGATGACATCTCCGGCTTTAACGCCACCAGTCACCAGTGCATTGAGCTCATCACGTTCAACTACAGTGACATTCACTTGTTGTACACGTTTAACTGTTTCGCTATTTTCTTCTTTATCTTCAATGATGTATACAGAGTCGCCATATAAAGTAAAGCTGATGGCTGTTTGCGGCAATACCACTTGCTCTGCTAGCTCGGGTAGTAGGATATCCACTTTGGCAAACATGCCACTGCGTAATTTGGCGTCAGTATTGGGAATTTGGGCCTGCACTTGAATCAAGCCGCTTTGGTAGAACACTGCAGGCTCAATGGCAGAAATCACCCCTTCAAATGGCTCGGTGGGGTAGGCATCAACATACACATGCACTTTTTGCCCAGTCGCAATGCGGGATAGCTGGGTTTGCGGAATAGTGAAGCGAATCTTCATGGTACTAATATCTTCTAAACGCACGATTTCAGTACCAGTTTGCAGATATTCACCTAAGTTAACGTTGCGAATACCGACTAAACCCGAGAATGGAGCCTTAATTTCACGACGCCCGATAGTGGCACTTAGGCTTTCACTGTCGGCTAAAAGCGCTAAGTACTTAGACTCACTATTGTCTAAATCTTGTTTAGATACCGAGTTTTGCTTGTATAACTTGGTGAGCCTTTTAAAGTCTGCTTCGGCAGCGGGCAGCTGCACTTGCTTACTTTTTAAATTGGCCTTTTCGACTTTGGAGTCGAGTTCAATCAGCATTTGTCCGGCTTCGACTTGTGTACCGTTTTCAAATCGAATGGCTGACACTACGCCTGCTAACTCATTGGAGATTGTCACCCCTTGGTTAGGTTCTACAAAACCAATTGCATTAATCGTGGGTTGCCAATGACTTGATTGCACTTCAATCGCAGTCACCGGCGATACTGGCTCGGGCATGTTTGCAATAGCGTCAGCAATTTTGCCTTTAACAAAAAGGTTAAAACCTATCACAGAGCCAAATGCCAGTACGGCGATCACTAGCATTACCATTGTCCATTTTTTCATGTCCGAACCGCTCCTTTAGCGTGTTGTTCAGTTTTTACTTGGATGCTTTGCCAGCATAATTCGCAGGCCAAGTCGATCTCTTCAGTTTGGTATTCGATGAGTCCACGTCTGATAGCGCGGGCTAAGGTCATCGCCGGCTCCATTGACAAGGCATACAGCGCGCGTGGATGCAGCGGCTGAATACTGCCCTGTTTGAGCCCCTCTTCAAAAAGGTGCAGCAATGGCGCAAACAGTTGTAATTCAATCTGACGAATTTCATCCGTATTGCTTTCAGGCAAGTGAGCATACTGTTCATAGCTGAGGTTGGCAGGCGTACGCTGTTTACCGTAGTGGTACATTTTCATCCAAATACGCTTAAAGCGTTGCTCTAAATTACCTTGGTCATGATCCTCTAAGATCGCTTCAGCAACTTGGGCTAACACATCTCGGCGTAGTGTTAATATGAGCTCATTTTTATCTTTGAAGTAGCGATAAATCGTACCAGCAGCCACACCGGCCTCGTTGGCAACATGCTGCATTGACAGGCCCTGAATACCACCGTTTGCGATGATCTTCTCTGCCGCACGCAATATACGGTCTTGTTTGTTGTACATAAATCACCCACGAATGAATGAACGTTCATTCATAGTGTAGTCATGTGTATAGTCACTCGCAAGTAATAATTTGCATCATTTTAGAATTAGCTTGCTAAGTTTTTGAGATCGCAGTTAATAAATATAGCCACAATTGGTGTAGTTGCAGTTAATCAATAGAACCTTTTCGTTTGCACTGTGGTTTCTGCTATGATTCCTGCTTTACAGCCTTTCTAGATTATCTTGGTTATAACGTATCCATGAAGCTCAATCCCGGACAAAATGACGCGGTACACTATGTCAGTGGCCCTTGTTTAGTACTTGCTGGTGCAGGTAGTGGCAAGACCCGTGTGATCATCAATAAAATTGCTTATTTGGTGCAAAAGTGTGGTTATAAACCGCGCAATATTGCCGCGGTCACCTTTACCAATAAAGCTGCACGTGAAATGAAAGAGCGTGTGGCGCAGTCGATGGGGCGTAAAGAAGCGCGGGGCTTATGGATATCAACCTTTCATACCTTAGGCTTAGAGATCATCAAGCGCGAGTACAAAGTGGTTGGCTTGAAACCAGGTTTTTCCTTATTCGATGACCAAGATACGTTGGCACTGTTAAAAGAGCTGACCGAAAATGAGCTAGACGGTGATAAAGATCTGTTGAGTGCGTTAATGACCGCCATTTCCAATTGGAAAGGTGATTTGATGATTCCGGAGCAAGCGCGTAAGACGGCTAAAGATGAGCAGTCGCAGCTATTTGCTTTGTTATATCAGCGCTATGCCCAGCATATGAAAGCCTACAATGCGCTCGATTTTGATGATCTCATTTTACTGCCAACACTGTTGCTGCGGCATAACCTTGAAGTGCGACAGCGCTGGCAAACACGCATTCAATATTTGCTGGTGGATGAGTATCAAGATACAAACACCAGTCAATATGAATTGGTGAAGTTGCTAGTGGGCGAGCGAGCACGCTTTACCGTTGTGGGCGATGACGATCAATCCATTTACTCTTGGCGTGGGGCTAAGCCGCAGAACTTAGTGCTATTGGGCAAAGACTTTCCTGCCCTGCGTTTGATTAAGTTGGAGCAAAACTACCGTTCAAGTCAGCGAATCTTGCGGGCCGCTAACATTTTGATTGCCAATAACCCTCATGTTTACGATAAATCATTGTTCAGTGAGCTGGCCTACGGTGAGCCGCTGCGGGTGTTGATGGCGGCAAATGAAGAGCAGGAAGCTGAGCGAGTCATTGCGGAGATGATTCGGCACAAGTTTGTGGGTAAAACCTCATTTGGTGATTACGCGATTCTGTACCGAGGCAACCATCAATCACGCCTGTTGGAAAGGGCGTTGATGACCAACCGTATTCCTTACAAGTTAAGTGGCGGTACCTCATTTTTTGGTCGCGCTGAAATTAAAGACATCATGGCTTACCTGCGTTTAGTGGTAAACCCTGATGATGACAATGCATTTTTGCGAGTGGTGAACTTACCTAAACGGGGCATAGGCCCAGCTACTTTAGAGCGCGTGGGCAACTTTGCTAATCAAAAACAGATCTCTTTGTTTGAAGCCATTTTTGATAGTGAGCTTAATCATCATTTGCCGCCCGCTGCCATGTCGTCGCTGTATCAATTTGGCAAATTTATTGTGGATACTGGCGAGCATGCAAGCCGTGGCGAGCCCGTTGAAGCCGTTAAGCATCTGATCCGAAATATTAATTACGAAGATTACCTCTACGAGACCAGTACCAGCGCCAAAGCCGCTGAAATGCGGATGAAAAATATCTCCGAGCTGTATCGCTGGGTGACTGAGATGTTAGAGGGTGATGAGCTTGATGAAGGCATGACTTTGCCTGAGGTGGTAACGCGACTGACTTTGCGCGACATGATGGAGCGCAATAGTGAAGATGAAGCAGGCGATCAGGTGCAATTGATGACTTTGCATGCCTCTAAAGGGTTGGAGTTCCCCTATGTGTTTATGGTGGGAACTGAAGAGCGTATATTGCCGCACCAAAGCAGTATCGATGAAGATAATGTTGAAGAAGAGCGGCGCCTCGCTTACGTAGGTATCACCCGAGCACAAAAAGAGTTGTGGTTTATTGTTTGTCGCGAGCGGCGTCAATTTGGCGAGGTGATGCGCTGCGAGCCAAGCCGCTTTTTAATGGAGTTGCCCCAGGACGACTTGATTTGGGAAAACCGTAAACCCCAGCAAAGTGAGCAGCAACGTGTGCAAGCCGGTAAGGCTAATATTGCCAACTTGCGTGATATGTTTAAAAAGTAACCTTCTGCTTAGCGATCCATCTGGCTGTGGCTAGCGATGAATTGCGGGCTTATGGCCGGTGGGTTAGGCGCATATCTCTTGCAAAAATTTTTTTTTATCCAGCCCATTGATATCAAAAGCTCGGCCAAGTGCCGGGCCTTGCCCCTCTTTTACCCCTAAATTGAGCAGTTGCTGGCGCTGTATATCGCTGCTCACCCCTTCAACAAATAAGGTCAGCTCAAGCGCTTGAGCACTGAGATTATGGGCTTTAAGCAAGCGTTGATGTTGTTCATGCTCTAGATGAGAAACATAGCTAGAATCAAGCTTTAGACCGCGTAGCGGCAAGAAGGTTAAGCTGCTTAGTGCGCTATGGGCAGTGCCATAAGCACAAAGGGCCAGATTCATGTTGAGCTTTTTCAATAGATCGAACGCATTGATATGGTTTTCAGTATCAAGAACAAACTCTTTCTCATCGAAAAATAACCACACATTTTCAGGCTTAAACAGGCATTGCTTGAGACGGTTTTTTAGCTTACGTACCGCATGTTTATGTTTGAGGTGTTGGCTAGCGATGGTCAAATGCAAGCCAGTATCGGCCAGTGGGCTGGCTTGCAGTTGTGGGTACTCTTTATTGAGCTGCTCTAGTAAATATAAATCAAGCTCTTTGGTTAGATTACAGTGCTCGGCAATGTTATTTAGTTGGGCTTGTTTGATTTTGCCTAGCTGAGGATGCAACCAATAGAGTGTGGGTTCAATGGCGATGACGTTCTCGTTGGTCAAATCCATTATTGGGAAATATTGAATGGCCAGTTTGTCTTCGGCGATAGCTTGGCGCAGTTCAATCTCGAGCTCAACGTCTTTGATTAACTGAGTATGGGACTGCTCATCAAAGATGATATAACAGCCTTTACCTTTAGACTTAGCTTGATACATTGCGGCATCAGCATCACGTAATAATGACTCACTGGTATCGGTTTTCTGTTTGCCGCTAAAAGCGATACCGATACTGGCACCAGAGGTAAAGCTTTGATCGCCAATTTCATAGGGTCGCGACAAACTGGTTAATACTCGCTCGGCCACTTCTTTGGCATCTTCGACTTCATTAATGCTGTCGAGCAATATCACAAACTCATCACCGCCAATGCGACCTAAGGTGTCGTTGTCTCGAATGCATTGCTGTAATCGTTTTGCGGTTTCAATTAAAAAGCGGTCACCTTGGAGGTGGCCTAAGGTGTCGTTAATCAACTTAAAGCGATCTAAATCGATAAACAGTAGTGCAAAACGGTCAAGTCCGTGGCGTCTAACATGTTTTATGGCCTGGTTGAGTCGCTCCATAAACATGGCGCGGTTAGGCAGGCCAGTTAACGTATCGTGACTAGCATCATGGACCAATTGCTGCTCAACTTTGCAACGCTGCGCTATCTCTTTTTCTAAATCTTGGTTAAGCATGGCCAAAGCTTGGGTACGATGCGCGACTTTATCTTCTAACTCTTCATAGCTGCGGCGCAGTGACTCGGCTGATAACTTACGCTCAATTGCCGCGGCGATATGTTGTGAGACAAAGGTCAGTAGCTCAACATCTTTAGCCTGATAATTTTGCGACATACTGAAGCTGTAAATCGTTAAGGCACCACGAACGATACCTTGAATAAACAGTGGCACCCCTATCCATTGGTGGATGGTTTCAGTTTTATTTAAAAACGGTGCTTCAGCATAAAGTTCATTGGCCTCAATCAAGGTTCTGATATCTTTGCTGTCGAGCAGCATAGGCCGTTTATTCTTGAGAATGTATTCGGTTAACCCATCTGACAATGGTCGCTTTTGTGGCGGGGTCGCGCTGAGCTGTGATACATAAAACGGGAAGTCGATATGACGTCCGCTCTCATCTATTAATGCGATATAACAGTTATTGGCTGGCAATAGGTGACTGATCACCCGGTGCAGCTCGGCGTAGAAATCATCGACCTTTAATCGCGTGTTGGAGAGGTTAGCGATTTCAAAGAGTGATTTTTGCAGGCGTTCAGCGCGGCGGCGCTCAAACACTTCCTGCTTAAGTTTGTCATAAGCAACACTGAGCTCTTTAGTGCGGTGCTCAATGGCTTGCTCTAGTTGTTGTTGGTGTTGAATACGTTCAAATACACCGGCAATGTGCTGGCTAATGAAAATCATTAGCTCAACTTCTATTTCACCGTAACTAATGGCTTCGCGGTAACTTTGGACTACCAACACACCCGCTGTTTCACTGCCATTAAAGATAGGTACACCCAGCCATTGATGGCAAGCCGTGCCTCGGCTCATGATCTGTTTATCAGCAACCAACTGATTGAACTTTATCTCATCGCACAGAAGTGGCCGGCCCGTTTTGAGTACGTAGCCAGTCAGGCCGCTATAGAGCGTGCGTGACATATCTTCGTCGGGATAGATGAGGCTAGGGTGCGAATCTTTTTCGTCAATAAAAAAGGGCAGTTCGATGCGCTGGGTTTGTGGGTTAACAATGGCCACAAAAAAATTATCGGCAGGCAAAAGCTTGCTCAATGTATTATGAATACCGGAGTAAAACTGCTCGGTCGAATTGACCTTAGCTGCTAGGTTCGATATCTCTAATAGAGCATTTTGGGTTATTTCTGCGCGCTTATACTTAAGTGCAAGTGCCTTTAAGCGAGCAATCCTTTTGTGTAATCGCCCCACCTCAATCTCTGAGTGTGGGTGTCTGTCATCCCTAAACATGGCTCCGCCAATCGCTATAATTATTTTTTAGACTAGGATTTGGGGTTAATAGGTATAAATAGCATGAAAAAAAATCAGATCCAAGTCATTATTTTGACTGTTTCATGATTATATTTAGATCAATTAGCTAAAACTTGAGCAAATGAGCAAAAAAAGTTAGCTTTACTATAGACGCGCCGTTAATTTATCCCTACTATATGCGGCGCTAACAAGGCAGGCACCCATAGCTCAGCTGGATAGAGCGCACCCCTCCGGAGGGTGAGGCCGAGGGTTCGAATCCTTCTGGGTGCACCAGTTGGAAAAGAGCTTGTTAGCAAGAAAAGTACACAGTGGTGATTGTAGCTCAGTTGGTAGAGCCCCGGATTGTGATTCCGGTTGTCGTGGGTTCAAGTCCCATCAGTCACCCCACTTTTCCCCCTATGTTCGGTGATTAGCGCAGCCCGGTAGCGCATCTGGTTTGGGACCAGAGGGTCAGAGGTTCGAATCCTCTATCACCGACCACTTCTTAAAGATAGTGATGAAAAAGCCCTTCGATAATTCGAAGGGCTTTTTTGTATCCAAGCTATAATGCCGAGTTTCAATATCATACCAATCAGTATAAACATTGAGTCACCGAGCGAGAGTTTCGCGGTTCTGAGACAAAGTCATTAAATGCTCCTCGGTAACTGCTCCAGCGTTACTCTACCTCCTATATCCTTATAGTCGTGCATTAATGACATTCACCGCATCCATGCGGCTTGCAACGAGTGAAGAGCATAGTGGTTCTACGGTTCAGCTCGTTAACACTGCATCAGCTATTCGCTTTGAACTCGTTTGCCAACAATCGCGCTGAGTCGATCAAATTCTTATACTGATTGGTATAAGTGCTCAAGTCGTCCTTAGCGACTATCTTGCTTGCTGCCTTGTTGGCTCGGCATCACGATGACTGCTCACGCGATGCCTAGCTTATTGCTATAACTCGATTTTCTCTGGTGGGGTGATAAAGCCCATATAAGCATCGGTTTTTAATGGCTCAAATCGTTTAAGCTGCTGCTCTTCTTGGATACCAGTGACGATGATTTGGATGTCGAGTCCTCTGGCAACGTTCACAAGTGCTCGGCATAGCTCACTGCTGTGTTGGCTTTCGTCATAATACGCGAAAGATTGATCCAGCTTGACGTATGTCGGCCTAAGTGACTGCAGGTATGCCATTGAGCCAAATTGGCGACCGAAATGATCGATACCAAAGTGGGCGCCGCTGTCACGGATAATGGCACACAAGGCCTCACAGGCTTCAGGGTCGCTATAGATACCGGCTTCGGGTATGTCAAAGCACATTCGCTCAGCCAATGGCGTAGTGCGCAAGAACTGTTTCAACCAGTCATGGAAGCTCAGGTCACTTAGACTTTGGAAGGTCAAATTAATGGCGATGGGCTCATAATTACGGTCTAACAGGTGCTTTTCATTTACGGTTTCAATTAAACTTCTATCTAACATTGAGCCTAATGACAGCAATTCAACATAGGGCATAAACTGGCCGGCATGGATAACTTTATCGCCAATCGTTACCTGGCAATAGAGTTCACGCTGAACCACGCCTCTGTTGCCATTAAATTGTACCGGTTGCCATTTGAATTGGAATTTTTTGGTCGAGATGGCCTTACCCAAATGCTCGCGCCATTGCTCGCGGGTAAACAGTTGTTTTTCATTGGTCTCAAACCAATGGAATACTTTGTTTTCTTGGATAGCTTTTTGTTGGGCATTATCGGTTTGTGCCAAAATGTCAGATACGGTCATTTGTCCTAAACGCTCTGCCAGACCAATGGCAAAATTCTCATTTGGCTTGCAGCCAGCTTTCGACATCTCTTGATTTACGGTGCGAATAAGACTCTGTAGATATTTGCTGGTCTGTTCATGCTCTGCACTGGGTAGCAGGAAAGCAAACTCATAGGCCGCAATTCGGGCAATGATAGAGGGTGCGACGCCATCTAAGTGTTGGGTCATTTTCTCAGACAGTAAGCGAATGGTCTCATCACGCACTTGGTAGCCATACTTACTGTGCACTTCTTCCAGCCAATCAAACTTAGCCAGTAGCAAAGCACCGTTTGAAGGCTCGCTTAACCAGCTGTTTATTTGGCCCATCATGTATTGGCGGTTCGGCAATCCAGACACTTGGTCTACCAAGTTTTTCTTACGCAGCTCGGTGACTTCTTCATCTAGTGAACTAAAGACCTGCTTAAGCTGTTGTGACATGCTATTAAAGGCGGTCACCACAGATTTTAATTCAGAGGTTTTTGGGATATCGAGTTCAGGGCCAAATTTGCGTTGCGCAATATCCTTTGCGTGTTCAGCGATATCATGTAGGGGTTTAAGTATCCACGATAACCCAACTCGGGCGAGTACAATGGCAAGTAAAAACAAAATAGCGAACACCATAATCGCGTTGCTCATGGTACGCCATAGCTCATGGTAGCCAAAACCAGGGTGCGCTGTAATTTCAAGGCGGGCTAACTGGATCCAGCCAGAGGTAATCACGCTTTCTTTTTTAATGGTTTTGAAAAAGCCTAAATCAATAAACCATTGCGGTACGCCGTCGATTTCTATTGGATTTTGCCAAACTTGCTGTTTGCCATCGACTAACCAGGTCAGCTTAACTTGCTGATAATAGCCACCTTCAAAAATGACATTAATCAGTGTCTCAGCGCCAACAATATCTCCGGCTTCTAAGTCAGGGACGAGCATAATGCCTAAGCTATGGCTGGTGTTATTTAAATCAGATTCCATTTGCTTAGTAAGGAAGTTTTGGGTCTCGGTAAATTGCACGTAACCTAAGCTCGCAACAACCACTAAGAACAAACCAAACAACAACGAGTATATCTGTCGAAACAGTGTCATTTCCTAACTACTCCAATCTTAATATAGGCATACGCAAGCGCTCTACGCCTAATCTGTCTTTGAGTTCGTTCCATTTAGCGAGCCGCTTTGAAGAGCCCGCTAGAACACCTCGTCCTTTTTCTTTGTTAAGCCATAACTGTCGACCGTTGAAACTGTACACTGGAATGAGATCAGTGCGCTGTGTTGCCGGCTTAATTTTTCTATCTAAATTGTCTAAAACTAAAGGGATGGCCCCAGGAGTTTCGTAGTACGCCAATACCATATGGTATTGATTAACACTGGTGGCCTTAACCATAGTGATGCGTAACTTATCTTCAGGTAGACCCAGTTGCAGCAAAGTGAAGTATTTTGCAATGGAGAAGTCTTCACAATCACCGCCATTGACGCCAATAAACTCCATAGGAGTAGCCCAATAGTTGGCTTCTCCCCAGAGTTTGATGTCATCCACAAAGCGAAAAAGGTTAAAAAAGTTATTCACTTTAGTGACCTTATCGATTTCGCTCAGTGTTTTTGCTTCTTCTAAAACGTTGAACCAGGCATTAACACGTTTACCCGCGCGTTCACCATAACGAGACTCTAACGTTGTTATGATATGACTGGCATCAAGTTCTTGTGTCGGAGAAGCATAAAGACATGATATGCCTAAAGTCAGTGCCACTAAGCTCAGCTGGCAAACTTTCTTTGACTGACTATATAGGCGCAATCTAGTTTTCATGTTCTCCGACTATTTTCATTATTTCACTTCTTCATCAACGGTATAAATATGCCATTTCATATCTGCACTTGTATCCGTACCGGTCACCTCGGCAATCACGCGGCGATTACGCTTGTGTGCCATGGGGGTATGGGTAGGATCAACTGGTCGATCATAGCTATATCCAATAGCGGTGAGTCTATCTGATGCGATATCAAATCGCTCTGACAGCGCTGCAATCACCGCGTTGGCCCTATTTTGAGATAAGGCTAGGTTATGATCATATGACCCCGTTTTACTACAATGACCTTCAATGGTCACCTTAGTATTGGGGTATTGACGCATAAATACCGCAATTTGCTCAACTTGGTCGTAATATTGGTCATCAATAAAATACGAGTCATTCGCGAACAAGATTTTCAGCTCATGACGCTCGTTGATGGGGGCAACTTTACCGCAGCCATAATTATCAATGGTGGCACCCATGACTGTATCGTTACAGCGCTCTCGAGCCACAATGACACCGTCACGATCGTTATCATTAAGGTCATGTACTTGAGAGGTTGATTGGTCCATCGTGACCACGTCTCGCATTGAGCAACCGCTGATGATGGTCATACCTATGAGTAAGGTGGTTAACGTCTTCATTGTGGCACTCCTCCTTCATAATTACGCTCGCCAGCCCAAACATCAGGCGCGGTGACACGTAATGATTCAAGTAAACGCCCGGTAGCGTTCAAGATTCGGTACTCTGCAATAATCTCATCGTACTCGGTTTCTAGGTAGTCCTTGCGTGCTTCAAAGAGTTCGTTTTCGGTATCAAGTAAATCAAGCAAAGTGCGTTGGCCTAAATTAAATTGTTGGCTATATGCAACTTGGGTGTCTTTTGCTGCAACCACATGATCACGAATAAAGGCCTTTTGTGGAGCCAATAACTCATAGGCGTTCCAAGCTAAGTTAACACCTTCAACAACTTGGCGATGGGCCCGTTGACGGATCTCTTTAGCTTCTCCGACCTTATAAGCCGCTTCTTTCTCTCTGGCTAAGTCTTTACCACCGGCAAACAAGTTGTACTTGAGTCGCACCATCGCGACGAGGTCATTGCTATGACCGCCAACATTCTGTGATGCAAACTGTGAGTAGCCATCTTCGCCGTCGAGGTTATTGTTCCAATTACCGTCCAGCTCTAAGGTTACTGTTGGATAGTAGTTAGATTGCGCTGAAGAACGCTCATTTTGCGCCGCCATAATATCACTAGAAGCAGACTTCAAAATGGGGTGATTGTCCTGCGCTAGGGTGACGCTGCTATCGAGATCGACCGGTAGCATTTCATCATCAGGCACAGGCACAATGAGTGCTTCTGGCTGTTGTTCAACAATGCGAACAAATTGCGCCTTGGCATCAAAAAAGTTATTTTTTGCTGAAATGAGGTTGGCGTTTGCACGGGCTAAACGGCCGGTAATTTGCGACAAGTCGGCAATAGAACCTAGACCTGAGTCAGTGCGTTGCTTGATTTGATCATAAATCTCTTTATGGCTATTAAGGTTTTTCTCGGCAAGCTTTAACACCTGTTCGGTACGAATGTAGTTGACGTAGACCTTAGCAACATCGAGCGCCATATCTTCAGCCGCAGCAAACAGTGCCCACTGCTCAGCACTGGCTTCGAAGCTATATCGATCAACTTCACTGGCAGTATAAAAACCGTCAAATAGCATCTGTTTGATACTAAAACCGGCTTCGCCTCTTTCAAGCTCAATTACACCATCCTCGTCGACATCACCTTGATTGGCTTTACGGCGAGTGGATGGACTATTGGTTTGCTCCCAACCATAACCTGCTGAAATATCAACGGTAGGCATATAACCCGCAATGGCTTGGTTGACCTGTTCTTCACGTGCTTTAAATCGATTAAAAGCAATACGAATTTCAGGATTGGTGTCGAGTGTATGGGCAACAGCTTGCTCCAGTGTTTGACTGGATGCGGTTGTTGGTATCATCAGCGCGCTTATCGCCAGCGCAATAGCACTTCCTTTTAGTTGTTGAACAGTTTTCATGTTCATGGTTAACCCCCCTGGTTAGATCCGTGAGTTTAGCGCTCACGAAGAGCCGTATCTTTGGCTCTTAAAATTGGATTAAGTATGTACTCCAGAACAGATCTCTGCCCAGTAATGACATCTACCGAAGTTAACATTCCCGGTATAATTGGCATCTGGGTTCCATCGTCTTTCGTCAAACTTGATAATTCAGTTCTAACCCTTACAAGATAGAAACTGTTTCCCTCTTCGTCCTGTGTTGTATCGGCACTAATGTGCTCCACAACGCCGTCTAATCCCCCATATCGGGTGAAGTCATAGGCCGTAACCTTGACCACGGCGGGTAAGCCAGGATGTAAAAAAGCAATATCTTTAGGTATGATTTTAGTTTCAATTAGCAGCTGGTCTTCTGAGGGCACAATTTCAATAATATCGACACCTGGTTGCACAACGCCGCCAAGTGTATTGATATGAACAGTTTTTATTGTGCCGTTAACAGGCGACACTATTTCAGCTTTGCTAACCTTATCTTGTGCGCCTACCTGAGCTTCGCTCATTCGAGACAGTTTAGTTTGCATGTCATTAAGTTGCGTACGTGCTTCTGCTGCAAATACAAATACAGCTTCTCTACGTTTTAATATCGCTTCATCTTGAGATGCTTTAACTTTCGGTCTTAGTAGACGCAGTGTGGCAAGTTCTCCTCTTATATCGTTTACGGTTCTTTCTAGTTTGAGCAATTCAACTTCCGGCACGATACCCTTTTCCGCCAACGGGCGGGTAAGTTCAAGTTCACGTGACACAAGTTGAAAACTGGTGGTCAAAGTACTTATTTTAGACGCTAATTCTTGAGTTTCCTGCTGACGTTGCTGAATTTGTCTAGCTAAAATCTCTAATTGGTTACTGAGGTTATCCAGTCTGCCAGCGTATTCTTCAGATTGACGGCGGGTGAGATCCGGTTGATCTTGAATCAAGGCGCTGGGGAATTGCAGTGGTATTTTGGCTATCTTGACCTGCTGCCGCCAGTCAGCCGCCATGTCAGAAATGGTGATGCTATTGAGTTCTGCACGCAGGCGAATCACGTTTGCCCGCAAGCTATCTACTTCTTGCTCTTGTTGCGCAAAATCAGAACGGAAGCGGGTATCATCAATGCGCACTAGAGGCTGCCCTTTAGTGACTAACATGCCTTCTTGCACATACAATTCTTGCATGATGCCACCATCTAGGCTTTGAATGACTTGCACTTGAGACGAGGGGATAACTTTGCCCATACCTGTGGTGACTTGGTCAAGCTCAGCTAAATAGGCCCAAATTGTAAAGCAAATAGCCATAGCAAATAGCGCCCATATAATCAGCCTATGACTGGTTGGGGCGTCAGTCATCATCGCACCATAGATATCATCAACCATATCTAAATCGTGGGTAGTGAGATGCTTACTCATGACTTTTTCCTCCAGAAATTAATCCTTTGGAGAGTTTGTCGAGTACCTCAGCTTTAGGACCATCAGCGACCAAATGGCCACGATCAAGTACGATAATGCGATCAACCAAGTTAAGCAGGTGCATTTTATGGGTGATCAGCAGTAGCGTTCGGTCTTTGCTGACATTTTTCATTGCATGAATGAATTGCTTTTCTGCGCGGGCATCTAAACTGGCTGTAGGCTCATCCATCAGCAATACTGGCGGATCGTTTAATGTCGCCCTAGCTAGTGCAACAGTCTGTCGTTGACCACGTGACAATGACTGGCCACCTTCGCCAACTTGAGTATCTAATCCTTCGGTTTCTATATCGGTAAATTGATAAACACCAGACAGTTGTACGGCGCGGATAAGTTGGTGCTCAGTGACCTGTCGCGTCCCAAATAAAATGTTATCTCGAATAGAGCCGTGAAATAGGGTGATATCCTGCGGGAGATAGCCGAAATTGCGCCTAAGATCGGTTGGATGTATTTGCGCTGAATCTAAGCCGTCATAACGTAAACTGCCTTTAGTCGGTTGGAATAAGCCGACCAAGAGCTTGGCTAAGGTACTTTTTCCCGAACCGTTACGACCAATAATGGCAACACGCTCGCCGGGTTCAATCTTAATACTCAGCGGATGTAAAACCGGCTTTTCTGTGCCTGGGTAATTAAAGCCGATATGATCGGCGTTCAACTGACCTTTTAAACGTTGCTTGCTGACCAAGTGACCTTTGTTTTCGAATTCATCCTCTTCAGTCATGATTTGATCAAGCTGCCTTAAGGCGCTGGCAGTATGATTACCGCGGGTCATTAACCCGGCAAGTTGCGCCATAGGTGAAATAGCTCGGCTCGATAAAATAACCGCAGCAATGATGCCACCCATAGATATTTCATTATCCGCTACCCGATAAACCCCTAAAATTACGACACAGACAACAGATAGTTGTACGGTAAAATTGGCAATGTTGTTGACGGAAGTTGATAGCTTTTTAGACTTGAGCTGCCAGTTTGCGGTGTGGCCGATCATGTGTTGCCAACTTTTTTGCACTAATCCTTCTGCGCCACTCGATTTGATTGATTCAAGTGATGCCAGTGATTCAATTAAGTGACCATGTTTTAAACTGGCGTATTTGTTACTTTCTTCTATTGCTGCTTTGAGTCGAGGCTGCACGGCTAAGGTGTAGGCGATAATGATGATACTGCCCACTAAAGGTATAAGCGCTAAATCACCGGCAACAACATAGATTACTAACATGAAAAATGCCGCAAACGGCAAATCGACTAAGGTAGTGATAGTGGCAGAGGTAAGAATTTCACGAATACTATCAAATTCGCCAAGTTGCCGAGCCATGCCGCCAACGCTAGGGGAGCGTTTTGCTAGTGGGATACCAATGGCTTTGGCGAACAATCGGGATGAAACAATGATATCAACTTTTTTGCCAGCCACATCGATGAGGTATGCCCTAAGCTGTCTCATGATTAAGTCGAATATGTAAGCGATGCCAGCACCGATAGCTAACACCCAAAGTGATTCGAAGGCTAGGTTGGGTACCACTTTGTCGTACACATTCATAATGAACAGCGGCGATACCAGTGCAAACAAGTTGACGAGTACCGAGGCGATGAGTGCATCGCGGTATATGGGGGCTGAATCTTTTAACGTTTGTAGCAGCCAGTGGCTCTGAGTATCGTGCTGATGTAAATCAAAACCCATATCGCCACGGTATTGCTGTTTAACTAAAAACAGGTAACCGACATACAGGGCTTCTAACTCTTCGAGTGACAGAATTTCTTCGCCACCGGTTTCTGGCATTTGTACCACAGCCCGGTCATTGTCGATATCCAATTCACGTAATAAGCAGGCTTTTTGATCTTTAAGCAGTAAAATGCAAGGTAAAAAAATCCCTGATATTTGGTCTAACCCTTTACGGGTTAGTTTGGCTGTAAGTCCGGCGCGGCCGGCAGCTTGTGGAACTAAGTCTGGCGAAAGGACGGTGCCGGACAACGGTAAACCCGCTGCAAGAGATTCACTCGAACAGGGGCTGCCGAAATATTCAGTCAAAAGCACTAGACTGTCTAACAAGGGGTCAACATTCACACGTTGTGATGCCGAAATTGTCCATTGTTCAGTTTTTTGAGACGCTGACGCGGTCATCTTAAAAACTTATCCTTAAGATTTTATTATATATTTGTAACTGAATTATTAATCAAAATGGCCTGTATTGCTACAGGCCATTGTTCAAATAGCATATTTTCTACGGAATCATATGCTGGATGTTATCGTCATTATCATTACTTGATGGATTGTTCTCAGTTGCAGAAAATGCTTGTTGAGCGTTATTTGTGGCAACACCATCAACTATTAATGGACCATCACCGTTATTGCCCAATAAGCCATTAATAATAGCTGCGTCACTATTGCCATAAGCGGTTTCTAAGTTCACACCATCCAATACAATTTCCTGGTCAATACTGCCATCGTTGTTAGCGTCGATCTTAATTGTGGTGGTATTCCCGACCGTTTCAAAGCTGAGATAATCCGCAAGGTTGCCGGTATTCTCGCCTTGGAGCAGGTCGCTTAAATCTAGCTTATCGTTGCTTAAATCAAAGTCAGTAATGCGATCTTCACCCGTGTCTCCTTCATGCCAAATAAAGGTATCAACATCGGTATCGGCTACGCCTAATTCACCACCTGTTAGAGTATCGTCGCCTAATCCACCAATTATGGTATCAGCTCCGTCACCACCAATAAGTGTATCGCTACCACCTTGACCAAATAGCATATCGCTACCGTCGCCACCCGATAATGTATCGCCACCATCATCGGTACGCGATATATCAAACTCATCCGGGTTAGCAAGGACATAGTCATGGACATCTTTAACAGATAGAGACTCTGGCGTTACGGATAGCTGCAATGCCACATATTTTTGTAGCGCTGCATAACCCTGACCGTCAACATTGTCGGCAGAGAACTCGACTAAGTCACCAAAGATAATGTCATTACCGTCACCACCATCTACCGTATCATCACCCTGAACCAGAAGTTGTTCAGAACCAAGGATGATAGCGGCTAAATCAGAGACATTAATATTGCTCAGCGCATTACCGTCGGAGTCATAAGGGTTAAGATCATCAAGATCAATGCCCGAACCTAGTCCAAGCGCTTCTACCTCAGATAAGTTACTCAATACCGTAAACGCGGCTTGCGCTTCTGAAGTAGAGCCTGAGTCGCTGGTAATATATGACACAAAGTAATCACCATTAACATCAGTGCGTAGTGTACCCACTTGATAACTTTCCCACTCGCCATCATCGCGATACCAATAATTGATATTGCCATACTCATCTACGATGGTGCGATTGTTGTACTTCAATTCCTGACCTGGTTGGTAGCCAGCGATTAGCTCATTCAAATAGACGTTGTTACCTTGACCTGGTCCGTTGTATACCATGACTTCATCAAGATCTTTGTCAATAGTATGGTTATTTGGCTTACCATCTGTAATGAAGTAAGTCAGGTTAGTTCCATCATTGGTCGATGCTGAACCATTGTTAAACCAATCGATTGCCGTTTCAAAGGCTGATTCATAGTTAGTCCGGCCGCCACTGCTCATGGTATCCAGAATATTACCGAGAACGGTCAGAGCGTTACTGTCAGCAAGATTAACGGCAACATTAGCTTTTGTTCCAGTGTCAAAGTCGACAAGTAGAATATTTACAATCCCTGACGAGCCTTGACCTACACTGGCTTTAAGGGTGCTGAACACAGTGGCCAGCTCAGTTTTTGCTGTACTGACGTTGCTGCTGCCCATACTGCCCGAGGTATCGACGATAAAGGCGATATTGTAATTTTCACCTTGAACAATCTGTATACCTGTGGTGTCGCCAACAATTAAATCGTTGCCATCTCCACCATCAATGACATTGTCGCCATCGGTGCCATCTTCATATTCGTAGGCACGAATCGAAATTCCGACACCCGTAGTTGTAGTCGTGGCGTTACCATTGCTGCCTTCAGTGCTGGTAACACTGATGTTCATGGTAAACTCTTGAGCACCAGAGTAGTCTTCAGGCACTTGCAGTTTCAGTCCGACTAACTCTGCTTGAGTCAATGTCCAGGTGTTGGTTGCAACATCATAGCTACCGGCTGAAAGTACCAGACCGGCAGGAATATCAGTGATTGTGATATCAGAGAGTGATTCACTACCATCGGTATCAGCTAAGTCCGCGGAAATATCTAATGCTATCTCTTTGGTTTGCACTTGCGTAACTGAACCATCTGGATTGACTTGATAAATACCATCAGCAAATACCAGACGTTCAACTTCATACAAATGGTCTCCGGCTTCTAAATCAGCTGTATTGACCGAGCTTGCATCAATATTACGGCTATCGTTAATAAGCAGGTATGGCGTCACAGCATGGTCGTAATGATTGGTAATGGTGTAGTCGGCAAAGTTACCTGTGTAGAACGCGGTATCGGTACCCGCACCACCATATATTGAGTCATTCTGACCGCCACCAACAAAAATATCATTGCCAGCGCCGCCAAGTAAGTTATCTGCTAAGTTGCCGCCAATTAATATATCATCGCCGCTGCCAGCTTCTAGCACAGAGGTATCATTGACATCACTATTGGAGATAAAGTTGTTGTCTGTTGAGCCACTTACAGATACTGCGCGTCCAGAATGCACATTGTCGACATTGACACCAAATACTGTGTCTCCAGCTTGAACATTGCCAGGTACGGTCGTATCAATAGGTGCTTTATCAATCCATACTAGATCGCCAGCTGATGCATTGAGGAGTGGGCTATCGGCTCGAGCATCAATATTGATGGTCATTGAAGACTGGTTGCTGTCTGAAGTACCATCTGTTGCTACATAATCAAAGCTTGCTAGTGCATCGCCGCGATTGCCAAGACCACCTAGCGTGCCGTCAGCTTGGTCTTCTGCAGGCATAAAGCGCACATGACCATCATCAAACATCACTGATGTTAGTAGCATGCCTACCGTAACTGATTGCCATGTTGAGCCATTGTAATACTGCAACGTACCATTTGCTGCCAGTGGTAAGTTGACAGCCTTAATTGACATGTCTGCTTTGGCTGTATCGCTGTCAGTGACATTAAAGTCACTCCATTGAAGTATCAATGCTGTATCTTCAATGCCATCTGCTGTTCCGTCAGTGGTAACAGGCATAGCATCCACTTTTGGTGTTACAGAGAAGTGGCCAAGGCTATTATCGCCATCACCATCAGTAGCAACCACATTAAAGTCAATAGCGCCATCAGATGGGGCTGACATTGCTTGGTACTGGAAGAACTCCCATTGGCCTGTTGCAGGGGTAAATTCTACTTTAAAGATTAAGTCACCACCGGCGGTTTGACCCAACAAGGTATTATCTGTTTGGGTGATAATAATCGCCTCACCGCTTGCAGTGGTTAAGGCATTTTCATCACTACCTGCAAATGCTAGTGAGCCAAATCCGTCTGCGCCCCACTCTACATCGACATTACCAGAAGCATAGCCAATAGCTTGATCGGTTACCCCGAGGAACTCGATAGAGGTGATGGTGAAATCACTATTGTCATCATCGTCATTAAGACCATTATCTGTTGCTCTAATAACTAATTGATCAAAGCCGCCTTCTAATACTTCAAATAAGGCTGCATAGTCGCCGTCTGATGCATCGGAGCTAAAGGTTTGGCTAGCTATCAATTGACCATCACGGTAGAAGTCGACTACTCCCACTTCTAACTCGCCACCAAACATGGCAGAGAATTCCATCTTGATGCCATAAGCTACGGTGCCAGGGTCTAGAGTGATGACGATTTCTTCTGACGCTGATGAACCATCTGCAAATTCGCGGAAATCCACTTCGTTAGAGATATTGTGGTAAGGCGAATCGACACTGTTCACCCCGATTCCGCTGCTACTTCTATTTACCTGCGCAGCAACTAATGTCGAGTCTGTTGCAGAGGTAAAACCACGTGCGGTGACGGTAAAACCGTCAAAATCAAGGGAGTTGTGGTTGCTGTTTGATCCTGTAAACGAGAACTCACCTGTCAGTGTGTCAGGAATGTTATCGTCACTCACTACTACAGGCGCAGCATCTGTTACTTCAGGTGCATCATCTTCAACTGTTACAGTAAAGCTACTTGATGACGTGCCACCATTACCATCATCGACGTTGATACCTATGGTGATTGGTAAATCATCTTCTTCGGTCGTATCTGGGTGGTCGATAGGCGCAAGAATATTAACGGTATAATTCCACACATCAGGGCTGGCATTGGTAGGTGATGTAAGTGCCACTGTCATAACAGCAACATAGTCACTTTCGCCAATCGTACCGACGTAACCTGTTAGTGTTCCGTTATCCCATGACCATTGCAGCTCTACACCACCAGAGTATATTCCGGCTGGTCCCGTTAGTTCAACAGTGACTGCATCGCCATCGGCATCGGTGATAGTGACTGAGCCTGTAGCCTGAACGTTATCAGTGGTGTCGTCGTCCCCAGTGTTATCGATTAGACCATCTGCTAGACCTTCTTCTGATACTGTACTGTTAGTTGGGTTTTGAATAACAGGAGCATTGTTCTCAACAACCACATCTTGAGTAGCTTGAGCACTATTGCCTGCAGCATCAGTAACTGTGGCTGTGACGGTATAGGTTCCATCGGCCAGGACAGTACCTTGCAAGTCAACACTCCAGTTGCCTTGTGCATCAATAACTAGACCGTTACCAACTGTATATTCAGTCCCTTCAATATTGACGACGAGTACATTTCCAGGTTCCATTTCAACAGTACCGAAGAAAATCAGAGTGTTGTCATTGGTATTAAAGTCACCAGCTATGCCTGTATCGTTCGTTATACCGGTAATCGCGACAGTAGGCGCGGTTTCATCGGCAACGGTGGCGGTATCGCTACCAGGGCCGGAGGTGTTGCCGGCTAAATCGGTTTGCGTGGCGGTCACGGTGATGGTGCCACCTTCGCCTGGCGCGGTTTCCGTCCAGCTGATGATCCCGGTGTTGGCATCGTAGCTAAAGCCGGTGGCCGGATCGCCATTGAGGAACTGCAGTGCGCCATTGACCAGCTGCAATTC
>NZ_JAEH01000029.1 GCF_000518805.1 Shewanella waksmanii ATCC BAA-643 | reverse complement strand
CCCTCTTTGGGCTTCCTGCCCACCGGGGATAAGCACATCCAAAAACATGCAAACCCCCTCTTTGGGCTTCCTGCCCACCGGGGATAAGCACATCCCTGTGCAAAAAAAGCCCCGAATACTTTGGTATTCGGGGCTTTCGTGATGCTAAATGCGGTTGCACCAACTAGGTGCAAGGCAGATTATGCGTCTTTTGCTGCGCGGCTAGCACGCTTACGATCATTTTCAGTTAAGTGACGCTTACGAACACGAATGTTCTCTGGCGTTACTTCTACTAACTCATCATCATCAATGAACTCAAGCGCTTGCTCAAGGGTCATTTGGATATGTGGAGTTAGTACTTGCGCTTCATCAGTACCTGATGCACGCATGTTAGTTAGCTGCTTACCTTTCAAGCAGTTAACAGTTAGATCGTTTGCACGAGCATGAATACCAATGACTTGGCCTTCATAAACTTCTGCAGCGTGACCAATCATCAGACGACCACGATCTTGTAAACCAAATAGTGCGAAGGTCAGTGCTTTACCTGTTGCGTTAGAGATCAACACGCCGTTTTGACGTTGACCAATATCGCCGCCTTTCACTGGACCATAATGGTCGAATGAATGGTAGATAAGACCAGTACCTGAAGTGGCGGTCATAAATTCAGTTTGGAAACCAATCAAGCCACGGCTTGGAATGATAAAGTCGATACGTACACGACCTTTACCATCAAGCTGCATGTCTTTCATGTCACCCTTACGCATACCTAATTTTTCAATTACGGTACCTTGATGCTCTTCTTCAACATCAACAGTTAGGGTTTCATATGGCTCACATTGCTCGCCATCAATCTCTTTTACGATAACTTCTGGACGTGATACTGCTAGCTCGTAGCCTTCACGACGCATGTTTTCAATCAAGATTGAAAGGTGAAGCTCACCACGACCTGAAACACGGAAACGGTCTGGGCTATCAGTTTCTTCAACACGCAGTGCTACGTTGTGCACTAGCTCCTGCTCTAGGCGCTCAAGGATGTTACGTGAAGTCACGTACTTACCTTCTTTACCCGCAAATGGCGACGTGTTGACTTGGAAAGTCATGGTCAGTGTTGGCTCATCAACAGACAATGGTGGTAATGCTTCAACAGTGGTTGTTGCACACACAGTGTCTGAGATTTGTAGGCTACCAAGACCAGTAATTGCAACGATATCACCTGCGTTAGCTTCGCTAACTTCGTGACGGTCTAGACCCATGTAACCTAATACTTGGCCCATTTTACCGTTACGGGTTTTACCTTCAGCATCAACGATAGTCACTTGCTGGTTAGTTTTAACACTACCACGCTTGATACGACCTACACCGATAACACCCACGTATGAGTTGTAATCTAGCTGAGAAATCTGCATCTGGAAGTCACCTTCTGCATCAGCATCAGGAGAAGATACTTTCTCAACAATCGTTTCAAATAGTGGCGTCATGTCTTCGCCAGCATCATCTGGATCTAGCGTTGCAAAACCATTTAGTGCAGAAGCATAAACAATTGGGAAGTCCAACTGCTCATCAGTCGCGCCTAAGTTATCGAACAGATCGAATACTTGGTCGATAACCCAATCAGGGCGAGCGCCTGGACGGTCAATTTTGTTGATAACAACAATTGGCTTTAGGCCTTGAGCGAACGCTTTCTTAGTTACGAAGCGAGTTTGTGGCATTGGGCCGTCAACCGCATCAACCAGTAGCAATACGCTGTCTACCATAGACAGTACGCGCTCTACTTCACCACCGAAATCGGCGTGACCAGGGGTATCAACAATATTAATGCGGTAATCATTCCACTTGATGGCAGTGTTCTTTGCCAGAATCGTGATCCCACGTTCCTTTTCTAGATCGTTGGAATCCATCACCCGCTCAGCGGCCTCACCTCGAGTTTCAAGGGTTCCAGACTGTGCCAGCAACTTATCAACCAAGGTAGTTTTACCATGGTCAACGTGTGCAATAATGGCGATGTTACGTAAATTCTCTAACACGGATAGACCTCTTACCATCAAATATAGGGGGATTTGTAACAGCGTTAAGCATAGCTGTTGCAATAAAAAACGTGCCATTCTACTCTAGCTGGGCTCTCTCGCACAGGATTATTTTTTAGTCAGCTATGAATACCGCTATTGAGTCATCACTGCACCAGCATGGGGATCGCACCAATAACGTGCACCCGTCGCACCATATTGGTGCAAATCGGCGTTTTTCATATCCCTTCAAAACACCATACACCTTTAAAAACATACACTTAAAATTTTGGCACAACTCTAGCTTTATAAAGTCCAGAATCGCGGTGAGCGCAATATTTAATTATAGATAAAGATAAAGGGCTTAGCCTTTACCCTACTCGGAGACTTAAGAATGTCAGCTGAATCAGTTTTACAACAACTCAAAGAATTAGAAGTTAAGTTTGTTGATCTACGCTTTACCGATACTCGCGGTAAAGAGCAGCACGTATCTATCCCAACTCACCAAGTTGATGCAGACTTCTTTGAAGACGGCAAAATGTTTGATGGTTCTTCTATCTCAGGATGGAAAGGCATTAACGAATCAGACATGGTACTAATGCCAGACCCAAGCAGCTTCGTATTAGATCCTTTTACAGCTGAAACTACGGCTAACATCCGTTGTGACATTCTAGAACCAGGTACTATGACTGGTTATAACCGTGACCCACGCTCAATCGCTAAGAAAGCGGAAGAGTACATGCGTTCAACAGGTATTGCTGACACTGTATTAATTGGTCCAGAGCCAGAATTCTTCCTATTTGACGACGTTAAGTACGGCGCAGACATGTCTGGCTGTTTCTACAAAGTTGATGCTGAAGAAGCAGCATGGAACTCAGGCACTAGCTACGAAGATGGCAACACAGGTCACCGTCCAGGCGTTAAAGGCGGTTACTTCCCAGTAGCACCAGTTGATTCTTCACAAGATTTGCGTAGTGCAATGTGTCTTGTACTTGAAGAGATGGGTCAAGTTGTTGAAGCGCATCACCACGAAGTGGCGACTGCGGGTCAAAACGAAATCGCAACTCGTTTCAACACGCTAACTTTGAAAGCGGATGAAGTACAAGTACTTAAGTATGTAATTCATAACGTTGCACACGCTTACGGCAAAACAGCGACCTTCATGCCTAAGCCTGTTGTTGGTGATAACGGTAGTGGTATGCACGTTCACCAATCACTCGCTAAAGACGGTGTTAACCTGTTTGCGGGTGATAAGTATGGTGGTCTATCTGAAACGGCGCTTTACTACATCGGTGGTGTGATTAAGCATGCTCGCGCAATCAATGCTTTCTCTAACCCAGCGACTAACTCTTACAAGCGTCTAATTCCACACTTTGAAGCGCCTGTAATGCTGGCTTACTCTGCACGTAACCGTAGTGCTTCAATCCGTATCCCAGTAGTACCAAGTGCAAAAGCACGTCGTATTGAGCTACGTTTTGGTGACCCAATGGCTAACCCATACTTAGCATTCTCTGCCATGCTAATGGCTGGTCTTGACGGTATTCAGAACAAGATCCACCCAGGTGAAGCAATGGACAAAGATCTTTATGATCTTCCAGCTGAAGAAGCTGCTGAAATCCCAACAGTTGCGACTTCACTAGAAAATGCACTTGAGTGTCTAGATGCTGACCGTGAGTTCCTAACTAAGGGCGGCGTATTTAACGATGACTTCATTGATTCATACATCAAGCTTAAGTCTGAAGATGTTGAGCGTGTAAATAACACGACTCACCCAGTAGAATTTGACATGTATTACAGCCTGTAATCTGTCAATTACTACCTTTTAAAAGCCGCCGCTTAGGCGGCTTTTTTATTGCTAAAATTCAATCAATTACAATAACTGTCATATCCCCTGTCATATGACATTTGCCTGTCTGTCATAAACTTGTCGGCGATTACTGCTCCCCAAAGTGGTTAACTTGCGTTCAACCTAATCAACTGGCAACATCAGGAGCAACACATGGACAATTTAGTATCCACTCACCCTATGGACACGCAAACGGACAAAGTCACCTTAGCTAATGGTTACTGGTTTTATTTTAATGATGAAGATCGCCACTTTGCCGTCCACGGCTCGGGTTATTCGGGTAAAGAAACCGTTTATCTCAATGATGAGTTAGTGTCATCCACTCGTAACTACCGCACTGTGAGTCGCCATCAATTTGAAATTGGCAGCGATCGCTACCGTGTCGAATATCATGTCACCAGTATTTTACGTGGCGAGATCAACTGCTCACTGTATAAGAATGGACGTTGCTTACACCGCGAAACGAAAGCTTACTCTCCCGGCAGCACCAAAGATGCACTAAAAAAATTGGGCCTATTTTTCATTGGCGGCATGGTGTTCGGCGCTATCGCCGGTGTCATTGCAGCAGTCGTATTCGGGTAGTAGCGAGGCCAATATGGATATTAATACCAATCAGTATAAGAATTTGATCAACTCAGCGCGCTTTTGGCAAACTAATTCAAGGCGAGTAACTGAAACAATGGTTGCTCCCCTGTGAGGTTATTCAACGTAGAAGTAGGTAGCCAAAAACGCGCCAGAATGGCGAGTTTTAGCGGTTTTGATGCTGTGTTAACGAGCTTAACCGTAGAATAACTATGCTCTTCACTCGTTGCCTTGCCTCAGAACCGCTAAACTCTCGCTGAGTGACTAAATGTTTATACTGATTGGTATAACGCCGCCAGCGTCAAACAATTACGCCAACAACGGGGCTGGACACAGCAGCACCTTGCCGATGCTTGTAATATTAGCATTCGCACCATTCAGCGCATTGAAAAAGAGGGCGCCGCATCAAATGAAACCTTACTGGGTCTATGTGCGGTATTTGAGGTAGAACAACAAGTACTACGCCAAGTCCCGCACCCGGAGCAGCACCAATTAACCACGGTTTCTGTGTATCAACAACCGGGATTACTCATAATCGCAGCCGTCATTGGCGCCTTTATTGGTGCCGCTGTGATGTACCTGTTTATTCGATAATCACCCCATAACGTTCAAGGAGCACAGCAATATGCCTAAAGTACAGTGGTTGTTGATGGTCATTACTTGGTACTTGCTCAGCGCGTGTAGCAGCTTGCCACCTAGCGACACTAGGCAGCCTCACATGGCAGAGACTAAGCAAAGTGCCCCGGCAGCAACGCGGGTAGCAGGACGCTACTACTGGGGCCATGAGGTCAGCGCTTTTAGCCCCTGCAACAACCAACAATCTTGGTGGGTGCGCGCCACACCTGTGAGTGACACCCTCAAGCAGCAAAGCCTGCTACTTGCTGAGCAGCGTGGTGCACCTTACCAACCGTTATATGTCGAGGTGAGCATTCATCAAATCGATCGCCAAAGCCATCCCGCGTACCAAGATGGATTTGCCGCAGATTATGACGCCGTGATCGAAATCATTGCGGTGCACCAAAGCGACGCTCAAGTTCCAGCGAGCTGTGGCGACGCGTCATAACCTTAAGTTGTTGCTAGCTCAGATGGCTATCTCACGCTGGTGATCACATCGACTAAATGCGCCATGTCATCGGCAGTATTGTATATATGCGGTGAGATCCTTAACCCGGCTTCACGGCAATCCACGCTAATATCGGCCGCAGTTAGCGCCGCTAACACTTGCTGATTTTGGTGTTTCAAATCAACAATCAATGTGCCACTTCGCTGTGACTCTTTAATTGGAGACACACACAAGCCATCTAGCTGCTGCATCGCCAAGCTAATCAAAGCTTGATTATGCTCGCGTACCACGTGGGCGCCTAAATCAGCAAAGTAGCCGATACTGTGCGCAGCAAATGCATAGGGGGCAACAGACGGCGTACCGCCCCAAAACTTGAGTGCGCTGCTATGATAGCGAAACTGGTGAATATCAAATTCGAAGGGATTGTCATGGCTAAACCAACCGACATCTTTAGGTTGGCATGCTTGCAGCTGGGCTTTGCTAACCCACAAATATCCGGCACCAGGGCCGCCACACAGCCACTTTACTGAAGAGCCAATCACAAAATCAGCGTTTAAGCGGGTCAAATCCAATGGGATCACGCCTACCGACTGCGCAATGTCGACAACTGACAACACCTCTTGCTGCTTAGCTAACGCCACAATCTCCTCGATGGGCGCCTGTTGACCGGTATTGGAATAGGCATGGCTAATGAAAACCAAATCTACCGAGGCATTGACATATTGCTGCCACACATTGACGTCAGTAACGTCTAGCGGTTTAGGAATAAACACTATTTCGGCATCAGGCAGTGCCTTTTGCAACACAAAGCCCATGCTGGGGAAGTCGGCTTCACTCATCAACACTTTACAACCCGGCCGCTGCAATCGCGGCTGCGCCATCACCAACTTAGTGAGTGCGCTCGATAAGTTAACCTGCGGGCAAAACTGGCTAGCATCGCTATTAAGCAGTTTGGCTAAATTACTGCAGAACTGCTCAATTATCGCTAGCCAAGCCTGCCAAGGCTCACGGCCTGAATCTTGCCACGGTGACAGAAATTGCTGTTCAAATGCCTGTTGTGCTTGCACTAGCGGCCGACCTACTGAGTGATTAAGGAGATAGGTAGCCTGTGGTAAAACAAAATCTTGTCGATGCATTATGAGCTCACGTCTGTCAGTGTGGAAGTGAGGCGACTAATGTCCTCATAGCGAGTACGAATATCGTCTCGTTGCCTGGCTGCACGGCGATCACGCAGCTTTTCTAAGGCATCGAGCAGCACTGGCAGTGGTGGGCCGCTAGCAGTCACCTTATCCATATGCTGCTCAGCCAACGCTTTTGAGGGCTGGGCGATATATTTTTCTACAAGTTGGTCATGGTGGGCAATGGCCGTTTCACCATGGCGTTCGCATACCGCGAGAAAGCGGCGTAAATTTTGCTGATACCAAGCGCTATTTTGCTCGCCAGTGGCCTGCAAAAAATCATCCATAATACTGCCGCGGCGCATGCAGTCACGTAAAATACGCTGATCTTCCGGCATCATATACAAAAATTTATCCACCAGCATTTGTGAATAAGCCGGCTCATTAGCAAAACATAACCCCAATTGCAGATCGATAACATTTATCCCAGCAAAATCGCCCGCATTGGCACCACGATAAACTTGGCTACCGACACGATACGGCTTGTAATATGGTCGTACGCAATAGAAGAACATATCGGTATCGAGCTGTTCAAACAAGGTTTGGTTAGACGACAACACATCTTCCAGTGCCGTTTCCGCCACACTCAGTAAGTCTGCCGTAATTGGATGCGACACCCCTAAAGATTGAATCTTTAGTAGCGCATCGGCGGCACGTTTATAGGCCAAAATGCCTTTAGTGTTGTAATCGACAAACAACTTCTCCGCTGCTAAATCGGTAAAGCGTTTATAGACACCATTAACCGCACGGTTATGGGTGGTCAAATGCGCAGTTGCAAACCGAGGCGTTACCCCGATTGACGCGCCAATATGCATCGCCAAGGCCGAGGCTTCAACTAGTGGCGACGTGCGTTCGCGGCTGGGCTCAGTGATTTCATGGCGACGACATGCCGCCATGTACAAACCCACATTGCCTAACAGATCAAAAGCGCTATCAAAACCCTCATCAGTGTTGCCTTCTGCTAATAAGCACTTAATCAACTCCCGCCCTTGATACTCTAATAGCTGCTTATCGGCATCGCCAATACCAGCCACATTGGCGGGGTCTGATTGTTGTAAATATAGCTGCTCTAGGTGGGAATTAATTTCGACAAAATCTTCGCGGATCCACTTATCAAACGCTTGTAAATCTGGGCTCACAGGTCACTCCCTGGTTGGGGTTATAGCTATCATTCTTATTTTGACTTACCAGCCTAACAGCTTAGCCAAGTTGCCTTTCACCAATATTAGTCAAAAATTAGTTCAACTTTGATGAATATCGATATAAATTAACCACAATTTAACGAAAACCGGCTTAACCATGACACATAGATGCGACAGCAAAGATTTGAGCATTCTGGCAATCTTGCAGAAACAGGGGCGTATTGCCATCTCTGAACTGGCCGCAAGGCTCAATATGTCAGACACTCCCTGCCTGCGACGCATACGTAAAATGGAACAAAATGGTGTTATCAAAGGTTACAGTGCAGACCTAGACCCCCAAGCCCTAGACTTGAATGTCACTGTGTATGCCTTTGTCAGGCTGAAAGAGAACTCAGCGCAATATGCCAATCAATTTGAGCAAGCAGTCACAGATTTAGCCCAAGTACTAGAATGCTCAGTCATTAGCGGCGCCCATGACTACTTAATTAAGATCATCGCCAAAGACTTAGCTGACTACGAATGCTTCATTAAGCAACGCTTAGGCGAGCTTAAATGCATCGCCAGCATAGAATCTAGCGTGGTATTAAAACAAACATTTAGCAGCAAGCCCCTGCCTATTCGGACCTAAAAAAGCCCAAGCTAGCGACGTTAGCTTGGGCTTGCTTCTACGCTAAGAAGCGAAGTGTTTACTGTGGAATTAACTTAACCACGCAGCCTAATTACAGCTACCGTTATTGGTCCACACCGCCCATTGGCCGGAGTTATCTGCAGGATTTTGATTCTGCGTCCACCAATTTGCCGTGTACTTAACCCCATTATGTGCAACCTGGTCGCCCGTATTGTAAATGGCGCCAGCAGACCAGGTTGTTAGACCACTACAACCTTGCACTCCATCGGCTACCGCAATGGTTTGCACTTGGGTGTGACTCAGTCCCTCAGCGTCTTCAACGGTTAAACTCACCTGATAGCTGCCGCTTGCACCAAAAGTGTGCACCGGATTAGTTTGGTTCGACACACCACCATCACCAAACTGCCAAGCGTGACTCGCGACAGCGCTGTCATCAGTAGCCTGACTCGTAAAGCTAACGGTCAATCCAGATGCTGAAGCACTAAAGTTTGCCACTGGAGGCTGATTTGGGTTGCCACCACCGCTGCACTCGCCGCGATTAGCCCACACATTAGAATACACATCAGGACGGGCTCCCGTTGACCACCAAGTCGCTTCATATTTACTGCTGCTATAAGCTACTAAATCGCCGATCGCATATGAGGTGCCTGCATCCCAAGCACCAATGCCATCACAACCTTCACCACCGCCGCTGCCAATAGATACCGTAGCTGTCTTAGTATTGGTTTGGTTAGCCGTATCGGTGACTGTCAGCCGTACGGTGAAATCACCATTGCTGCTGTAGGTGTGCACAGGGCTGGCCTGAGTCGAGCTAGTCTGGTCACCAAAGTCCCAGTAATAGCTACTGATGCCTTTGTCATCGCTTGAAGCATTACTAAAGCTGACCGTACTGCCATTAACCGCCACGTTAAAATTGGCAACAGGAGGCTGGTCGAGTCCACCCCCACCGCCACAACTGCTGTTTTGCAGATAGTCGTAAGCGGCCTTAGCTTTAACGATACCGTAGCCATATGAAGTATCACGCCCTGCACTGCCTTTGTCCTCGGCGGTAGCATTTAACGCACTACGAATTTCTGCGGGGCTACAACTCGGAAAATGACTCCAAACCAGCGCTGCTACACCAGCCACATGTGGCGTAGCCATTGACGTACCGCTAATAGATTTGTAGCCACCATCATTCCAAGTCGAGTTCACATTAACACCAGGCGCAGCAATTTCTACTTGCGAGTTGTATTGCGAAAAAGATGCCTTAGTGCCCGAACTATCCACCGCAGCGACCGACATCACCTCATCATAAGAAGCGGGATAAGACAGGGTGCTGTTACCATCATTACCTGCTGCAGCAATGCTTAACACGCCTTGGCTAGCAGCATTGGCAAGCGCTTGGCGCTCGGCAGAAGAAGCCGCGCCACCACCTAGACTCATACTGATCACATCAGCCCCAGCAGCAACACATTGATTCACTGCGGCAACCATGTCCGAGCCATATGCCCAGTTACCACTATCATTGAAGACTTTAACAATATGCAGGCCAATTAACCCTGATGGATTAACACCGACCACACCTTGATTGTTGCCCCCTATCGCAGCAATGGTGCCGGCAACATGGGTACCATGACCATTGCCATCGTTATACCAATTACCGGTATTGTTACTGCCATAACCATCGTCACCAGTTACCCCCGCATTAGGCAGGTCTACATGGCCTAAGTCATAACCGGTATCGGTGATACAGACTTTACGATTAGCCGTCTGACTATCTGACACTAAGTTAGCCTGCACCATGCTGATACCATAGGGAGATGACTCAGCCATCAGGTAACGCTTAGGATCGACCTCAACCAAAGCGACATTAGGATCAGCTGACAAAGCCTGGTATTGCTCAGAGTCCAGCATCACCGCCATCGCATTGATTTGCGGTAATGACAGCACCACATCGGCGCTGACTGTTGCTGCAGTGCGCTGCATCAAGTCAACCTTAGCTTGAGTCACTACCGCAGCGGATGATTTCCCTTGCTGCAAACTCAAGACACTGCGGTCAGTGAGCTGTACGATAAATCGTTGCGCTTGGTTGTCGACAACGGCGGGTTCGACCATGCTCTGGGTTTGAGCATTAACGGTGGCGGCAACTAGACTCAGGGTAAAAGCTGCTGCCAGAGGGAGTGTTTGTTTATTTATTGTTTTCATTGTGTACCTTCACATTGTGTGAAGCTCGCTGTGAAAACGCGACAACTTAACACGTCAACAGGAGCCGTGTATTTACATGTCTAACAAGCAAAATAAGTAACTATTTATTCACTTTGCTCGCATTTAATTAAGCGCGAGTTAATGCAGCAGTCAAACAAAATATCAGTGACTTAGTGAGAAAATGAATCTAATGGTCTGGCCGGGGAAAATGCGTAAATATTTAGGTACGATTAGAATAATTAGTCGACAAATACCAATTAGTTATGCTGAAACATTCACTTAGTTAGCCTTAGCGTGCCGAATAAACTGAGTAGCCAGAGCTGTGTAAATTTTAAGCAACACAATTGCTATAACCTAGGGGAATGAGATATAGATCAAGGGTATATATTGACCTATCCATTGTCATCAACAACAGCTAACTAGGGCGTCATTTATGTTAGCGCGATGATTCAACTCCTCCATCGTGCTGATACACTGCAGCGCTTAAGCAGTTAAGTCAGTAAACTTGTTGGCTTTTACCATGATTTTTAATCCAAAAACGGCTAATCTAGTAATGTTCACAACCGCGCAACAAAGGACAGCTTATGCGTACAGCAGTGATAATGGCATTACTTCTACTTACCACGCTTGCTCAGGCGACCGTCTATAAATGGGTCGATAAAGACGGCAAGGTGCATTATTCCGATGAGCCTGTAGAAAACGCTACCGCGGTTGAATTCAAAAGTAACACCCAAAATAATGTCGCCTTACCCGCTAAACCTGTCATTGAAGGTAATCCAGAACCTGAACCGCAGGCGCAACCTAGCTATCGAATTAACATCAGCAGCCCTAGCGAAGAGGAGACAATTCGCGACAATAATGGCGAAATCACCATTATGGCCACCATTAGCCCCAAATTGGCGCCTGGTCATGTATTGGTATTAATGATGGATGGCAAGGTCAAAGGCGCGCCTCAAAATAGCCCTATTTTCGCTCTCAGTGGTATTGATCGCGGTGAACATACCTTTGAAATCAAAGCCGTGGCACAAAGCGGCAAACAACTTGCATCCTCAGAGAAAAGAACCATTTATCTTCACCGGGCAACGATAAAAGCAACCCCAAGAGCGACACCTTTTGGTGGATAATTAGAATAATTGCTTTGTATTCGGTAACTTAAGAGCCTCTTAATTTTACCCCGTCCCGGTGAGCATAGCTTGCAGCGTGCACCAAATTGGTGCACCATAATGGTGCAATCGCTTTCTGGGAGTGACAAATGAAATTTGATGACTTGCTCAATCACCTTGTGACAGCAGTTATCGTCATCAACGACGAACTGATGCTGCGCTATGCCAATGGCGCCGCAGAGCAGCTGCTCGGTCTAGGCAGCCACAAGCTGACCGATCACAACTTTGTCGACAGCTATCAAGTGCTGGGTGTCGACTCAGAACTATTGGCCAGTGCCTTAGCCGATCACCAAGGCTTAACGGTTAATACCGCCCCATTAGTGACCTTAGATGGCCAGCAGCACACGGTTGATATTACCCTCACTCCGCTAGAACAAGCACTGAACCTGAGCGACGAGAACCTCGCGCTGATTGAAATCCGTCAGGTCGATCAACAACGCCGTATCCATCAACAGTTGTCGCTTGATGCCCAGCAACAAGCGGCACAGTATTTAGTGCGTAACTTAGCCCACGAAATTAAAAACCCATTAGGGGGGTTAAGAGGCGCGGCGCAGTTGCTGTCCCGTGAGCTAAAAGATCCAGAGCTCGGTGAATTCACTGACTTGATTATTGAACAAGCAGACCGACTTCGTAATTTGGTCGACCGCTTATTAGGGCCGCAAAAGCCAACCAAGCATAGCCGCCACAATATTCACGAAGTCATTCAGAAAGTGCTCAAACTCGTGAGCATGGCACTACCCAATAATATTGAGCTAACTCAAGATTATGACCCGTCGATCCCCGATATGGAGATGAACCAAGATCAGCTGCAGCAGGCGATCCTCAATATCGTACAAAACGCCATTCAGGCGCTCGAGCATTATGGTGGCCATATTCGCATTCAAACCCGCACCCAACACCAAGTCACTATTGGTACGGTGCGGCATAAGTTGGTACTGGTGCTGTCGATTATTGACGATGGGCCCGGTATCAAACCAGAGTTAATGGATACCTTGTTCTATCCCATGGTCACGGGTCGAGAACAAGGTTCAGGCCTTGGGCTGTCTATTGCACATAACTTTGCTCGGCTGCACGGCGGGCGCATTGATTGTCGTTCTGTACCTGGGTCGACAACCTTCACTATTTTATTACCACTGAACGGTTAGTAGACCCAATGGCGAATAACGTTTTACAACGCGGGAGTGAGCAGTATGACTGAAAAAGTATGGGTACTTGATGATGACAACTCGATACGTTGGGTAGTCGAACGCGCACTTAAAGGGGCTAAAATCAGCTGCGCCAGCTTTGCCGCTGCCGAATCATTGTGGGAAGCACTGGAGCTGGCTCAGCCTCAGGTCATCATCTCTGATATCCGTATGCCCGGCACAGATGGACTCACATTGCTTGAGCGCATCCAGATCCACTACCCGCACATCCCCGTGATCATCATGACCGCGCATTCTGATCTCGACAGTGCAGTAAGCGCTTATCAAGCAGGGGCATTTGAATATCTGCCTAAACCGTTTGATATTGATGAAGCCATCAGTCTCGTTGAACGGGCACTCACTCACGCTACCGAGCAAGTGCCTGTGGCTAAAGCAAGTGATGAGGTAAAAACGCCTGAAATTATTGGTGAAGCACCGGCAATGCAAGAGGTGTTTCGTGCCATTGGTCGTTTATCACGTTCATCAATTAGTGTATTAATTAATGGTCAATCTGGTACCGGTAAAGAGTTAGTGGCCGGCGCGCTACATAAACACAGCCCCCGTAAAGATAAGCCGTTTATCGCCATCAATATGGCGGCTATTCCAAAAGATCTGATTGAATCGGAGCTATTTGGCCATGAAAAAGGCGCCTTCACTGGTGCAGCAGGCATTCGCCAAGGGCGTTTTGAACAAGCTAACCAAGGCACGCTATTTCTCGATGAAATCGGCGATATGCCCCTTGATGTGCAAACTCGACTGTTAAGAGTCTTAGCCGACGGCCAATTTTACCGCGTTGGCGGCCATTCGCCGGTGCAAGTAGATGTGCGCATTATTGCCGCCACCCACCAAAACCTAGAGTCGTTAGTGGCCAAGGGCGAGTTTCGTGAGGATCTGTTCCATCGCCTCAATGTGATTCGCGTCCACCTACCGCCCTTGTCACAGCGTCGCGAAGATATTGCCCAACTGGCACGACACTTTCTCGCCATTGCCGCTAAGGAGATCAGCGTTGAGCCAAAAACCTTAACCGCTGAGGCGGCGGAAACCTTATCAAACCTGCCTTGGCCGGGGAATGTGCGCCAGTTAGAGAATACTTGCCGTTGGTTAATGGTAATGGCCTCAGGCCAAGAGATTCTGCCGCAAGACTTGCCACCAGAGCTGCTCGAACAACCCCTTGAGAGTTTACAAGCTGATGGTGAAACCCAAGGCTCATGGCAACAGGCACTGACTGCGTTTATCGACCAGCGCCTGAGCCAAGGCGATAGCGATCTGCTCACCGATGTGCAGCCTGCCATTGAACGCATTTTGCTGCAGACTGCGCTAAAACACACCAATGGTCATAAACAAGAGGCGGCCAAACGCTTGGGTTGGGGCCGCAACACCTTAACCCGTAAACTCAAAGAATTAGAAATGGATGTGTAACCCGCCATTACCGCAAGCAACTAGACAACATGACAATGACCAAGACACTTAATATCGCCCTCGTTGGGCTGGGCGATATTGCTCAAAAAGCCTATCCGCCTATTTTGGCCAATCGTGCCGATGTGAATCCAATACTGTGCACCCGAGATAAGCAAGTATTGGCACAGCTAAAGCAGCAATATCGTATCGACACCGTCTATGACAATGTCGATAAGCTCATTGCCAGCCAGCCCGATGCGGTAATGATTCACTCTGCTACCTCAAGTCATTTTGCCTTAGCTCAAGCCTGCTTGGCGGCTAATATTGCCACCTTTGTCGATAAACCACTGTGTGATAATCAAGCGCAATGCCAAGAGCTTGCAGCGCTAGCTAAACAGCACAATACCTTGCTTTATGTTGGTTTTAATCGCCGCTTTGCCCCGCTGATATCACCACTGGCATCGGGCGACAATCTGCATGTTATCTGGCAAAAAAATCGTGTTGATTTGGCTGCCGCGCCGCGACAATTTATCTTTGATGATTTTATTCATCTAGTGGACGGCTTACGCTTTTTAGCCGGTCTTGCGCCGGACTATCAGCCAAGTGATCTGCAAGTGAATAGTGCCGTCATTGATGGCAAACTGCAGCGTATTCACATTCAATTTAGCCATAACAACAAACTGTTTGAAGCTTCAATGAATCGTCAAAGTGGCGTGACTGAAGAGCAGTTACAGCTGTATCGGCACAACGAGAAGTATCAAATTGATAGCTTAACTCAAGGGCAACACTTTCAAGCGGGACAATGCCAAAACCTAGGCTTTAATGACTGGACCAGCTATCTGCATAGCCGTGGATTTGAGGCCATGATTACCGACTGGTTCCATTGTGCTGCCCAGCCACAAATCGATTGGCAACGCCTAGACGAACAGATTGCCAGTCATCAAATGTGCGAGCATATTCTGCAGCGCGTTGAACAATAATAACAGCGAGTATAAGCTCAGCATTACGCCACAAAAGCCATGACTCTCATGGCTTCTGTGGCAATTGCATTATGGCCAACGCTATAAGGCTTGATGCTGACGTACTTTACCAAAATCACCTAAAATGGCATAAGCACAAGGAATGATAAACAGCACCAACAGGGTGGATGCAAATATACCAAACACAATCGACACCACCAGCGGCTGCACCACTTGTGCTTGTAAGCTAGATTCAAGCAGCAGAGGCAGCAAACCGGCAGCAGTGGTCAACGACGTTAAAAATACCGCCCTAAAGCGCTCTCTACTGGCACTGACCACAGCTTGGTGGACACTGTCGCCTTGATCGATATGATGACGAATATACTGCACCAACAATATTGAATCGTTCACCACAATCCCCGCCAGCGAAATAAAGCCCATGATCGACGGCATCGACAGATTGTGCCCCAGCAATAAATGTCCCCACAACACCCCAATAAGGGCCAATGGAATTGCCAGCATCACCACAGTGGGCTCCAGGTAACTGCGGAACTGAAAACTCAAAATGGCAAATAAACCAAATAGGCCAATTAAGAAGCCTTTAGCCATTGAACTACCGGTTTTGGCAGTTTCCTTCGCAGAGCCTTCAAAATCGATACGCACATCAGGATATTGCTGATTAATTTGCACCAGCCATTCGCTTTTAACCTTAGCCAAAGTCTCACCGCTGTTGGCTTTATGATTGTTCACATCAGCCATCACCGTCACAGTACGTAGCCCATTAATGCGCTGAATGCGCACATAAGAACGCTGGTTTTCTAATATTGCCACCGCTGACAATGGCAGTTGATTCCCATCGGCAAGCATAATTGGGAAATTAGCCAAGGCTTGCAGGTCACCTGCTTGCGCCTTATTCAGTCGCACTTCAATTTCAATGTTCTCCGGCCCGACTTGGATCTCATCGGCAATTTGACCAAAGAACGCACTGCGTAATTGATTAGCAATCAACTGGCCATCCACGCCATACGACTCAGCACCAGGGCGCAAACTGACCTTAATCTCCTCTTTACCTGGGCGCATGTCGTCTAAAATGCCATTCACACCATCAAATTGCGCCAGATAAGATTGCAGTGATACCGAGGCTTGTTTGAGATGATCGAGATTATCGCCTTGCAAGCGCACTTCAATATCGCGACCTGCTGGCCCCATGCTAGGTTGCTTAAACACTAACGACAGTGGCAAGGCTTGCTCGCCAACAGCGTCACGCCATGACTCGATAAAATCATCAATCCGGGTCTCACGGATTTCGGCCGACAAAATATCTAAGCGAACTGTTGCCACATGTGGCCCCTGCTCTCCGGCATCAGCGTTGAAGTTATACTGAGCGGTAATGTCTCGAATTAACGGTTCGCCATCTTCAAAGTCGGTGCTGTACTGGGCGCCGACTTGCTCAGCACTGGCAATAATATGCTGCACCACATTTTCAGTACGGCTTAAAGAAGTGCCCGGCGGTAAGATGATGCGGGCTTCGGCAATATCACCATCAAGCTCAGGAAATGGCACAAATTTAAGTGCCCCGCCCGCCACCAGCGAGATAGACACCAATAAGAACCCTAAAGTGGCCCCCACACTGACATAGCGCCAACGCACCACAAACTCGACCATTTCCACTAATTTACCGTTACGGAATTGCTCAAACTTCTCTAGAAACCGGGTTTTAAACTTTAGTGGCTTAAAGCGTGACTCACTATCATTGGCATGACTCAATGAGTGATTTAAATGGTTTGGCAAGATCAAAAACGCTTCAATTAAACTAATGGTCAATACCATGATTAGCACAATAGGTATCGCCGACAGCACTGCGCCCATCTGCCCATCTAACCCCAGCAGCGCACTAAAAATAAGCACCGTGGTTAAGAATGATAAAACAACGCCAGGGGCAACTTTCGACACCCCTTTGACCACCGCATCATGGGGCTCTAGGCCGCGGTCAATGTGCGCTGCTATCGATTCGGCAATCACAATGGCATCATCCATCATGATACCAATCGCCATCAGCAGGCCCACTAAGCTCATCAGGTTAATTGACACCCCAAATAAGCTCATTAGGTACAGGCCGCCTAAGAATGCCACCGGTAAACCTGCCGATACCCAAAATGAGTAACGCAACGAGAAGAATAACCACATACTAAAGAACACTAAGATGATGCCCTGCCAACCATTGGTCAGCATCATGTCTAGGCGATCTTGCAGTACCGACGACAAATCATTGGTCATCGTCAGGCTCACCCCTTCAGGTGCCTGTAACCGTTCCTGCTCGATAAAATCGCTAACTCGCTGCTTAATCCGCAGCGCGTCATCGGCCTTATTTTTCTGGATTTTGATCATCGCCGCATTCTGACCATTAAACTGAATGTGTTCTTCATCCAGTTCAAACCGGTCGGTAATGGTGGCAATATCGCCTAAACGCACCACACTGCCGTCGCTTGCCGAAGACACAATAGTGCGCGCCATGGCTTCAGGGGTGACTTTACGCTCGTCAAAACGCAGCAAGATATTTTTATCTGCCAGCTCAATATTACCCGCAGGCATTTTGACATTTTGCCGGCCCACTTTATCTGCTACATCGGCCGCGCTTAGCCCCAGACGGCGCATATCTGCTTCGTTTAGCTCAATGCGTAACTGGTGATCTGAAAAGCCAGCAATAGACACAAGACTGACGCCCGCATCAATTTTAAGTCGCCGTTTTACATCCTCGGCATAGGCTTTTAAATGTGGCCAGCTGGTATTGGCAACAATGGCGACATCAACCACGGGCTCGGCCCAATCAAGCTCTTTGACAATAGGCGGTTCAATCTGGCTGGGGAAGTTCTTAATAGCATTGATCTGGGTTTGTACGTCCACCAACATACGTCCCATGTCGGCACCGGTGTCTAACTTAATCCGCATCGATGCAATACCTTCTTGGGCATCACAATTGACCTCTTCGATATTGGATAAGCCGTCGACGGCATCTTCCATCCTCAGGCAAATACTCTCTTCAACCTCGACCGGAGACGCACCGGGGTACACCACTGACGCCACCACATAAAGCGGCGCAAACTCAGGAAAGGTCTCCCGCTTGATGGAGCCTACATTTAATAATCCCAGTAACAGCAGCGCCAACATTAACAAGTTGGCCAGCGTGGGATGTCGCGTGACATAAGCGATCACTGCGTTGTCTCCTTACCAGCATCGATATCATCTTGCGCCACTTTCAAACTCATCCCTTCAATGGCGGGAATAAGGTCATTGAGCACTAACAGTGCTCCGGGTGCAATCTCGCCATCAATAGCCACTTTGTCTTCATGACGAAATAGCACATCCACCGCCACAATCTGCAAGCGCTGCTCAGCACTCATGATATAGATGCTATTGCCATGCAACGCTTGCTCAGGCACCACATAATGCGTCTTAGCACCGCCATAAATTTTAGCTGCGACAAACATGCCTTTAGTGAGCGGTGGTTTAGCCAGTAGATCGAGTTGATGGAAATCTTGCTCTACCTCTAAGTACACACCAATGGTGCCTTGGGTAGGGTTGACGGTTTCTGCCACGCGAGTCACTTTTGCTGGCCAAATAAACTCATGCTCACCAGCGCCAAACTGTACCTGCGCTTGCAAGCCATATTTTTCTATTGATGGCATGTTCTGTTTTTGCGATCGCGGCACAATGCTGCTAACCAAGGTGCGCATATCACTCAGTGATAGCTCGGCTTTAATCTCTGCGGTGCCAAGTTGGTGAGCGACTATCATCACTGCGCCATTGGCCACTACTTGATCTTGTTCAATGTTGATGTCAGAGACACGGGCATCAAAGGGTAAGGTAATTTTGGTTTGCGCTAGGCGGCGCTCTGCGTCTTGCAAGGTCGCGCGGTCAACACTGGCTTGTGCTTGGGTGACTTTGCGATCGTCAGGTAACAGCTTTAACGAACTTTGTAGATCTTCAACCAGCTTAGTTTGCGCCAATAGGCTCTGCTTTTGGCTTTCAAGTTCAGAACTTGAGATAAGATTTTGTTGTTGCAGTGACTGCTTACGCTCATATTCCTGCTCCACCAACACGGTTTTTTTCTGTTCAATGGCGAGACTGGTTTCCAGGTTACGCTGCTGTTGGTCAAGCTGTGTTAGCTTAGCTTCAGTGGCATTAAGGTTTGCCACGGCTTGAGCCAGCTTTAGTTCATACTCTAAGGGGTCAATTTCTAGCACCAGCGTGCCCGCCGGTAACATGCGGCCGGTTTCTAACTGTGGGTGGCGATAAATCACTTTACCGGTAACTTCTGCCACCGCTTGCCACACATGTTTGGGTTCTACCCGCCCAAAGCCTTGAATAACCGGCGCGACTTGTTGTTGCTGCAATTCGCTGACTTCCACTAAGCGAGCTTGATCATAACCTTGCACCAAGGTTGGTGAAGGTTTGAGAATATTCGCCAGTATCAATATGAAAACACCGGCAGCAATGCCCGGAATTAACATACGCTTCTTGTCATGCATTTGACTCTTCCTTAGTGGCCATCAGGCCTCGATTTAGCAAATTAGCATTTTGCTGCGCCAACTGACTTAAAAATTCTGGCGTTAACTCAATAGCAAAATTTTTCAGTACATTGTCTGGGATTAGAAATGGGAACACCATCATGGCGAAAAAGCTCAATTGAGCACACCTGCCGTCGACATCGTCACGTAGGACACCTTGATGCTGTAATTGTTCAAACATCATCATATGATCAATTTGCACCACACGATGAAAGGCACTCAGTACCGCTTGGTTATCGGGATTACTGCGGTCGAGTCCAGCTAAGCGAAACATTAACCGTGGAAAATGAGGATGGTGTTGCATCACACTATAGTAAGTTTGCATTAACTTGGCGGGGCTATCGGCACCCAGCTCGCTGCGGCTTTGCTGCAACTGTGCAATAACTGGCATGGCTGTTTCTTGCAACATGGCTGAAAACAAGCTTTGCTTGTTGCCAAAGTAGTAACGGATCATCGCCGGATCGGTGGCGGCCAATTTGGCAATATCCCGCACAGTCACTTGGCCATATTCACGCTCAATAAATAATGTGCGTGCGGCATCAAGTAACTTAGCCCGAATTTGATTATCCCCGCGGGGACGGCCAACTTTCGCGTGAGTACTGGTGGTCATATTCGTCGCTACCAAGATAATTCTTCAATTGAAGAATAAAGTCTAGGAGAACCACTCACAAATTGGCAGTAAAATAATTCCTCGATTTGGGATCTATGTGGAATTTATGCCCGTTTCACTCACACCAAACCGCCATATAACCTAGTAATAGCTGACCACTCAATGCAATTCGTGGCCAGCACGTTAATACTAATTCCTGGCGGGATCTTGATGAACAATCACCTCAGCATCATCAAACAGGGCTGCAACTCGATGCTCAGCGGCATCGGCAATCTCATGGGCCTGATGCAGGCTTAAGTTACCATCTAACTCAAGGTGAAATTGCACAAAAGTTGTTTTGCCCGATTCGCGGGTACGCAGGTCGTGAAAACCAATAATGCGGTCATCTTGATTAATATGACTGGCAATTTGGGCTCTCACCTCAGGTTCCAGCTCTCTGTCTAACAAACTCTGAATCGAGCGATACCCTAAATCAATTGCTTGCTGGCCAATAAACAAGGCGATCAGCACAGCAAACAAACCATCAGCCCACCACCAGCCGTAATAGGCCAGCACCAAAGCCAGCAATACCGCCGCATTGAGCAGTAAATCAGATTTGTAGTGCAAGGCATCTGCCTCAATCACAGTGCTGGAGGTAGCGGCTACCGCCTTTTTCTGCAACATCACCAAAGCAAAGGTCAATATGATGGCAATAATTGAAACGACGACGCCCAACATAGGGCTATTTACTGGTGCCGGGTTGATGAGACGATCGCCGCCATGAAATAACAATAAGAAGGCGGTACCAAGAATAAACGCCGATTGCGCCAAGGCGGCTAAAGGTTCGGCCTTACCATGGCCATACCTATGGTCTTTGTCAGCCGGGACAATGGCGTAACGAATCGCAATAAAATTAACGATTGATGCGAGTGCATCGGCAAAGGAGTCTGTGAGAGAGGCGAGCATACTGGCCGAACCTGAATAAATCCAGGCGGCCAGTTTGATAATAATCAGGGTAAAAGCGGTAGCGACAGCAGCGCGGCTGGCTAGTTTTACCCAAAAGTCATATTGGGAAGCTTGCGTCATAACGTTATATCACTACTTTATGTAGGGGGAAGCATATAACGTTAGTTTACATCAAATAAGTCAAATGTGGCCGACTTTACCTGTGTTTACGCTTACCCTTTTTCTCAAAGTTAGCTTTGAATTTCTCTTGTTGCTCAGGGGTTAGCAATTGATAAACCTGATTTTGTGCTTTAAGCATAATGACACCAGCCTGTTGACGCTTTTGCTGCTTGGCATCAAGTAGCTGCGCAGCTTGCGCTTCATCAAAACCGTCTGCCGTGATTAGCGCTAGCATATCAGCTTTATGGCTTTGGCGATCTTCATTGCTTGCACCTAGAGCTTTTACATCTTCGCGGGTCTGCTTAACAATGGTTTTAACCTGTTCACGCTGCTCATCAGTTAAATCCAAACCGCGGAACATCTTTTTCAGATTGCCATGGTGTCCACCACGCTCCATCTGATGGTAGCCACTTTTTTGTTGGCCATTATCATTAGCATAAGTTGCCGGCGCCATCATCACGGCTGAACTGGCGAGTAGGGCAATAACACCTGCTTTAAGTTGACGAGTATTCATAATGTTTCTCTCTTGTCGATGAAGTTGCTACCAGTTTAGACCTTGCAATGTAATTGAGGGTTTAGCTAAGGTAAATCACTGTAAATATGTTGCAAACAACTGTGTCAGCGCTGAAACTAGCCTATCCGCCAAACTTTACACAGAATTACATAGCTAGACTGCAATTGACGTCTAAATGGGTATACTGGCACTAGATATACATTTCAAAGAGGTAGCGCATGAGCCACATATTACTAATTGACGATGATCTTGGCCTTGCCGAGTTACTGGCTCAGTTATTAGAGTTAGAAGGATTTGAGCTGACTTTAGCCCACGATGGCCAAAGTGGATTAAATCTAGCGCTTACTCAATCTTTCGATCTTATCTTGCTAGATGTGATGCTACCGCAAATGAATGGCTTTGAGGTTCTCAAAGCCCTACGCGCACAGAAGCAAACCCCCGTATTAATGCTCACCGCACGTGGCGACGAAATAGATAGAGTGGTGGGTTTAGAAATTGGCGCCGATGACTACCTGCCCAAGCCATTTAATGACCGTGAACTCGTGGCCAGAATTAAAGCCATTATTCGCCGCACTCATCACACGACAGAAGAGAGCGCCAACACGGTACTGGAGTTTGGCGATATCAAACTGGATGCCAGTCGCCAAGAGGTATACTGCCAAGAGCAATCCCTCATCTTAACCGGCACCGAGTTTGGGCTGCTACTAGAAATGATCCAGCACGCTGGCGAGTTAATCAGTAAAGACCAGCTCAGCGAGAAAGTGTTGGGTAAAAAGCTGATGCCTTTTGACCGCAGCCTAGATATGCATTTATCTAATTTGCGTAAGAAGCTACCTGAGCGCACCGATGGCCGCCCACGGGTAAAAACCATTCGCGGCAAAGGTTATATTTGGCTGACTTAACATGATATTAAGCACCACGCCCAACCGTATATTTATTAAGTTACTGCTCGGCTTTTGGCTGTGCAGTAGCTTAATTATCGCTGCGGTAGGCTTGCTACCATTACTGCAACAGAACCACGACCAAGCCCCGCTGCCACCGCACCTTGAATCCTTACTGTCGCGCATTGCCAACCGCATTGTCGAGCAACCCGATTTACTAGAACAGCGTCATTTTAGGCACTTTCGCGAACTCAAGAACTTTCGCGGCAAACCACTGCGTATCTATTTGCTCAACGATCAGGGCCAAGTAATTAACCGGGACCGCATGTCGCGGGGAATGCGCCGCTTTATTCTAATGGCCGAAGAAGCCAACCACCCAATCAGTCACCAATTTAAAAATGAGCTGATCTTTGGCCCCTATGAATTCAGCGCAAGAGGCAAAAGTTATAGCCTTTATGGTCGTATTGATGATCATCATCCACGGCCGTGGTTTTTCTTCTTTGCTGAAAATAAACTGCTGACATTAAGCTTAGCAATCCTGCTATCAGGATTGCTATGTGGTCTCCTTGCGTGGCATTTGGGCAAGCCTTTGCGCTCGTTAAAACAAAGCGCTGAAACCTTAGCTAGGGGCGATCTTAAGCACCGCGTGGATGCCAGCACGAGCAAACGCACCGATGAGCTTGGACAGCTCGCGCAAGCCTTTAATGGCATGGCGGATGCCGTTGAAAACATGGTCAATAGCCAACAACGACTTATCAGTGATATCTCCCACGAGCTGCGCACGCCGCTCACTCGGCTGCAATTGGCGTTAGCTTTAGCGCGCAAAAAAGAGCAAAGCTCTAGCGAGATAGAACGAATTAGCTATGAAGCCGAACAACTTGATCAAATGATTGGCGAGCTGCTGGAGTTATCACGGGTAAAACTGAATTTTAATGACTCTAAACATTCATTAGCACTCAACGAAACATTAACCCAAGTGCTCGATGACGCCGACTTTGAAGCTGAGCAACAGCAAAAACAGCTGGCGATTGAGATTGATGACGATATTATGTTGCCCACTTACCCGCGGCCATTGGCTCGTGCAGTGGAAAACTTACTGCGCAACGCAATTCGCTATGCCGATAAGCAAATATCCATCTCTGCGCGCAACAACGGCCCCACGGTGGAGTTAATCATTCTTGATGATGGTCCGGGTATTGAAGATGAGCAAGATTTGCTATCAATATTTGAGCCGTTCTATCGTCCGCAAACAGCGCGAGAAAGAGAGTCGGGTGGCTGGGGATTAGGCTTGGCCATCACTAAGGCGGCAATCGATGCGCACCAAGGCACCATCCGCGCCAGTAATGCGCAGCCTCATGGCCTAAAGGTTACCATTAGTTTACCAAGGTATTAGCGGCGCACGTTGACCGTCACCGCCTTAGCTCAGCAGTTACTCCACGCCACTTATCAAGTGGCGGCTGCTGTCTAGCACTTCGGTAGCGGTTTTACCTAAGGTATACCTGCCAGATAGGGGCTGATTAACGTTGTAATCGTGCTGCCACTGGGCAAAATGTTGATTGAGCTCCGCTAACGACGTCACCTTATTGGCCTTTAAGAAAGGTTCAAAAAATGCGTTGTGGGCAAACGCCTGAAATCGCGCAGCTAAACCATTCACGACCGGACCGTTATACGCACGCATTTGAATGTGCTTAATCTGGCTTTGCGCCAATACGTCATTAAATGCGGCGCCCTTTTTACCCGAAAACTCGGTACCTCTATCGGTTAAGATACTATTGATAGGTAACTGCTGTGACTGATACCAAGGCTGAACGATATTTTGCAAAAATTCGGCCGCCGATGCCGAACTGTTGTCGGTCATCACCACCGCAATCGCATATTGGCTATAACCATCGACAAACGTGTGCTGATAAAGCTGACCTAGCGGGGCTATATCCCCCAAATCAAAGGTATCCTGCACGCAGATATCGCCGGGGAAAAGGCATTCAAATACCGGATCATCTGGAGTGAGCTTGTGTAGTTGCTCAAGATGCTGCTGCTCTAGGGGGGACCAAGACTGCTCATGTTTAAGCTTGGCATTAAGGGCTAACAGTCGGTTTTTGCGAGTCTCTAAGTTATGCCGCACCCATATTGTTCTCACTCCCGATGCCGACACATTGCAGCCGCGGGCAGTCAGTAGCTCGGCGACTTTGGCCTGACCATAATTGGGATAGTCGAGCGCAATCTCTATCACCTGCTCTTCTACTTCGGCAGACACTCGGTTTTTCAGTGCCGGCTTCTTGCGCGAGAGGTTTTTCAGGCCACGCTCGCCGGCTGTGGCATATTGCTTTTTAAAGCGGTAATAACTGTCACGACTATAGCCCATTATCTCACAGGCCTTACTAATACTACCAAGCTCTTCTGCTAGCTGTAACAGCGCTAGCTTACTGCGAATTTCATTGTTCTTGGCACTCATACTTTATCTCGCCTGACAATCATTAAAAATACTACGTCGATGCACTACCAGAATACACCATTGGGTGCGTAACCTAACCATTTAAACCAAGTCTCACCCATTAAAATACTGCTTGCCCAACCAATCATCAACATGGTGAAGCCAAACTTGAAGGTATCACTCAAACTATAATGATCGGTCGAATATAGTAACAACGCAGGCTTACTATTAAACGGTAAAACGTAAACATGTTCAATGAGTAACGCCACCGGCAACGCCAAGCTCATAATGGGAAAATCAAATCGCTGCGCAATACCGATAGCAATCGGCACAAACAACATAGTCCGCATGGTCTTGGACTGAAATACCAGTGATGACAATAACATCGCCCCTGTAAGCGCAATGTAGAACACGCTAAACGGTGTACTTTCATCTAAACCAAAATACTCCAGGCTGAAATTCACCGCCAGATTCGGTAAATCAGTCTGTTTAAAACCAGCACCTAAAGTGTACGCTCCCGCTGAAAATAGCAGTAAATGCCAGGGCACATCCACCTCATTCCAGTTCACCACACCAATACGTGGACACAGGGCAACGATGGCGCCAATAAAGGCAATCGCTGTGGCACTGACTCCATGGTATTTATCCGTAGCCCAAAAGAATAAGATGGTGACAAATATCACTAGAGATTTGATTTCACGCCACGACACCTTGCCCATTTTATCGAGCTCAGATTGCAAACGCTCCATGCCACCTTCAATCTGCGGCAAGCGCTCTTCTGGTGCTAAAGGAAAGAAGATTTTAGTCGCCACTAGCCAACCAATGACAATCATACACAGCACAATCGGCAGTGCGACAATCATCCAGTCTGCAAAGAAAAAGCTGCCGCCTATCGCCCCGGCAATCAAACTCGCTGCCAACAGGTTAGCGCCAGAGCCTGTCACAAACGCGCCGGCACACAGATTAATTTGCAGTAAATTTTGCAGCACTAAGTTACGGCCAAAGTTGTTTTTATTGTCACCGCCACGGGCGCCATATACCGCTGCAATCACCATGAAAATCGGCATCAGAATGGCGGCTTTAGCGGTGGTGGCTGAAATAAACGCGGACAGCACTAAATTGATCACCATAAAGCTATAAAAAATCGGTGTTGCACTGGTGCCAAATCGGCAAATGAACCATAGCGCAAAGCGTTTGGCAGCGCCGGAAGTCACTAACATAGACGCGAGAATAAATGACAGGATATTGAGCCACATAATCGGATGACCTAACTGGGCATAAGCCACTTTTTCCGGTAATACTCCAGTTAGCACCATCGCAATAATCACCATCAGCGAGGTTAAGTAGTTGGGAATGGGCTCGGTGATCCACAAAATGACTGCGGCACAAAAAATGGCAAGCATTGCAGTGCCGCGAGCACTAAACATAGCGAGACCATCGGTTTCAAACCGCTCTAGTGCGGTCTGACTTAATGTTTGTGGGTCAAAGTTAACTAAAAAGCTCGCCGGCTCTGCCATAAGAATGCCCACAAATACCGCTAGAGCGATCCAAATACCTGCTTGTGCCAACCAGAGTTCGAAACGACTTTTTGACCTAACGGGGAGCGTTTCCATTCGATATTGGCTCATATCGAGCGGGTCGGTTTGGGGCACTTCAGTTTTAGACATTATTCTTATTCCCTAAGCGAATTAACTGTAAAACAACTTTACCCATATTGGCTTAATAAAAAGGCGATCAAGATCAACAAAAAATACTTTTAGTTTTAAATAAAAAATAAACAAAAGAAAGCAACCAGTAAAAACGATCAAATCAAAACACTGTTTTAATTGAATTTAATTTATAGTAAACATCAAAAAATGAAATTGAATGTAAGATTAGATCTAAACTAATTTTAATAAAACTTGATCTAGATCGATTTTTGTTGACGATTTTGTCAGTACTGTATTTAGGCAGTCCAAACAAACACAAATACTTGTAAGGAAACCTCAATGTCAGCACTTAAAATTGGTGAAATATCTAAGCCTCGATTTGAATTTCGTACCTTTGGTCAAGACTTTAGCGCCGCAGCAGAGCGTATGGCACGCTTGTCTAATCCGGTTCCAGAAAAAGTTTGGCATCGCGAAAGCGATGAAATCTATATCATGTCGCGTACCAATGATCTCAATAACACCAAAATTCGCGATGGCAAGATGGATGTGAAATCTTATGTACAAACCGTAGATGGACTTGAGCAATGGGATCCAAAGCTCAAAGCCGAGTTCCCCATTAGCCGAGCCCAGCTGGTTGAAGAGATTTTTCCTGCCTTTATGGTCGAACTTCCTGAACTGACTCAAAACCAATACAGCTTTGACGAGTTCATCGCCATTATTGATGCCCACGCTGATTTGCAAGCGGTAAAAATTCACAAGCAACGCTTTGGCTATATGGTTAACGACACCATTTGTGAAGTGGCCAATGTGCTGGTTAATGGTGCCAAGATTGTCAGCATTAACAGCGAATCTACTGAGCTAGAAGATATTCAAAAAACCATTAAGGATGTGCAGCTAGAAGGCGTAGAAAACATCAACTATTTACAAGCTATTAAACGTGTTATCGGTATGAAAAACATGCCGTTAGCAAACTAAATATAGGAGAACAGCGCAATGGCTCAAGAGATTGAACGTAAGTACCTAGTCAAAAATGATGACTTCAAACATCAAGCTGCTCGCGCTGTACGTATTGTACAGGGCTACCTAAGCAGCGTACCCGAGCGCACAGTCAGAGTACGCATAAAAGGTGAAAAAGGCTTCCTAACCATCAAAGGAATCGGCAATGAATCTGGTGCTTCGCGCTATGAGTGGGAGCAAGAGATCCCTGTTGAAGAAGCCAAAGCATTACTGGCCATCTGCGAGCCTGGAGTCATTGATAAAACACGTTACCTGGTTGAGCATCTTAACCACATATTTGAAGTCGATGAGTTTTATCAAAGTAATCAGGGCTTAGTTGTCGCTGAAGTGGAGTTAACTAGCGAAGATCAAGTGGTCAATAAACCCTCTTGGTTGGCGCAAGAAGTGACTGGAGATGCACGTTACTATAACTCCATGCTGATGAAGCAACCCTACAGCACCTGGCAATAGCCCATGACAGTGTCGCTATTTAAAGCTGACCAGTACCACCTTAACGTGCGCGCCGAATTTCCGGCCCACGTTAAGCGCGCCCAGCTTAAGGTTCACTTTTTTCTTCCCTCGCAATTGGCCGAAAATAGCGACATTGCCAACCCCAGTAGCTTCTATCAAAATCTATCACAGAAGCAAGTGATTAGGTTTGATGAAACCGCCAGTGTGGATTCAGTGCAGCGTGCACTATTCACTTTAAAACATACGGCATATGCACAAGCCCGGACCAATCAACGCCACTACCGACTAGCACTGTCTCACTTTGTCACCGACATCCGTCAGTTACTTAACGGTGCCGATGAGCCACTACTATTACAACTGAATGACGCGATCGAGCAATGTTGTGCAATTCATGACAACGAGCAACTTCTTGGTCAAGCACGACTATATAAACTCGCCCGCCACCAGCTCATCTATGATTTGCACCAGTCGCTGCTGGCACTATTGCGCCAGCAAAACTCAGCAGATACGCCTAGGCTAAGCCGATTACTCGAGCGCAATATTGCCTTAGCAAAGCAGCATAAATTTAAGCTGCATGATGACAGTGAAGAGGGCCAAGAGCGTTTACTGAATAAGCTCCATCTCGGCCGAAAAGTGATAAATACGCCGTATAAAGTCAAGCGTAAGAAACTCAAAAACGGCCAATATGCTGAGCAGCTGATTTTTGGTGTAGCGGCTGCGCTAGCGATGGCATTCGCAACCGCAGTGGCATTTTTCACCCAGCAAGCATTTGGCAATTTCTCTACACCGTTCTTTTTCTCTTTGGTTATCTCCTACATCCTCAAGGATCGAATTAAAGAGCTTGGGCGGCAATATTTAATGCAAGTGTTTTCTTCTCGTTATTTTCAACACCAGTCTCGCTACTATCAAGGCAGTCGTCAGGTAGAAATTGCTGCCACCACTGAGAGCTTTTTTAGCCAATCACAACAGCATTTACCCAAGCAAATTCAGTCGATATTAAATCGCCGCCCGGGACAAGAGACGTCCCAGGATAGTCGTCATTGGGTCTACCAACGACGTTACAATTTTAACACTGAGAAACAACGAAAAAGCAAAGAAAAGTTTATAGATGAACTTACAATTAACTTAAGTAAAACTTTGCGTTCTTTGCCGAAAATCCTCAGCAACCATCACTACCAGCAAGGGCAAAACATTCGCCTAGCGACGGTACACAAAGTCCATACAATTCACCTGTTGATCAGCGTAGATTTAGGCGATGGCTTGACCTATAGTCAGCACCGAATCGTCACTAGCAGAAAAGGGGCTCACGGTATATACAAGATCGAAATCAATAACTTATAGTCGAAACCAGTATTAACCAACTCACTTTTATTACGCATAAACTCCCTTGTGATTGAGCGTCGCCTCCCCACGCCTTAAACTAAATCTCTCAACTTATACTGAACTATATCACTGCTAAAAAACCATCATTACTCGCAAAAATAAAACAAAAACATTTTGTACGATTAAGTTGAAATTAATAGACATGGATCAAGTTTTTCTTACCGCGATCTGCTTACTATTAGTTCATCAGGAAACAGCAGATTTCTTACACCGCGTTAACATCTAGAATAAGATATTAAGGATATGCATTATGGTGAACAAAAATGGTTTTTCTCGGTCTCGCATTGCCGTTGCAATCTCAACCTCACTACTGTGTTTTTCATCAGCCGCGATGGCGACTGAAGCAGATAAAATCACTGAGCTAGAGGAGCGCCTAAACGCGCTAGAAATTGAGCTCATAGAAGCAAAAGATGCTGCCAACGCTAGCGATAGAGTCAAATTTGAAACCGGTGACCCGTCACCAGAGTTAATGTCCAAAGATGGCCAATCAACCATGCAGTTTACGGGGCGTATTCAGCTCGACTATGTTAACGCCGATCCTTTCTATACCGGCAACAAACTGGAATACCAAGAGGGCATTAATGAAGTCAGCTTCCGCCGTGTTCGGTTTGGGGTAGAAGGGTATTTCTCCAATGTATGGAAATACTCGCTGGAATTTGATTTTGATGGCGTGTCAGAAGTTGAAGTTAAAGATGCCAACGTCAATTACCGTGGGTTTGATAACAGCGAAATTAAACTCGGTTTCCAGAAGTTTGGTTTTGGCCTTGAGGCCACAGGCAGTTCAGCCCATTTAGCATTTTTGGAACGCGCCAGTACCGATACCTTCTCACCTGAGCGTGCGGTTGGTGCTTCTTGGTTGTACTACGGCGACGGCTATAATTTTAGCGCTGGCTACGGTGTGACAGCCTTGGTGAATGATGATGACCTCAATGAAAAGCAAGACGTATTTAATGCCCGATTTACCATGGCCCCCATCAACAACAGTGACCACCTATTGCACATAGGCGCCAGCGCACTGTGCACCAAAAACAATAGCAATATGGAAGAGACCCGTTACCGCGCTCGACCAAATACCAAAGCCACGGGTCGTTTGATTGATACGGGTAAATTCAATACCCAATCAACCCAGCATTATGGTTTGGAAGCGGCATACCAACATCGTAGCTTACTGATGCAAGCCGAATACATGCTAGCAAAAACCGATGATCTGTACATTAAGGGCGATAACATGGGCAGCGCGACCTTTAACAGTGGCTATGCACAAGCAGTTTATACCTTAACAGGAGAGAGCTGGCGCTACGGCGATAAGAAAGGCACCTTTAAAACGGTTAAACCTGAAAACGCACTATCAAAAGGTGGTTATGGTGCCTGGGAAATTGCCGCGCGAGTCGACTACGCTGATTTCAATGATACCGATGCCAACATCTATGGCGGCAAGAAAACCGACTATGTTATTGGCGTTAACTGGTATATCGAAAACAACTTAAAAGCGCAGTTTAACTACGTGCATACCAAAGCCGATTATGAACAGGGGTTCGAGCATCATAGCGACCCCGACCTGATGTTGTATGAGCAAGACGGCAACATATTCCAAGCCCGCTTACAGTACGCATTCTAAAAGGAGCCAAGCAGATGAGAAACAATCTATTTCTAATCGGTCTGGTCAATTTATGCCTAAGTTCAAGCGCTTATGTGTTATCACCAGAGCAATTTACTTCGTTGGAATATCACGTCAATACTGGGGTAGGTAAAACATTACCCTATGGCGCGAATAAGCTCAGTAACGACTTCAAACAAGCTTTTGACTTCATCACGTTTGACGATGATATCTCGGTTAAATTAGTGACTTATATTGATACTCCTAACCGCGCTTTTAAAGCCAAAGATATCAATATTCGAGTGAGAGAGCATGTCACTAAACCGCGCAAGAGCAAAATTACCGTCAAACTCCGCGCTGAAGACCCGCAAGGTTTTGGTGATGTGAGCCAGTACCGTAAAGCGGAAATCGATTTTACCAATGGTAAGGCGGCTTACAGCGTCAGCTACGATATTCCCTACTCACCTGGCGATATTAACGTCAAAGATGTTGATTACGAGCAAGTGTTTAATATCTTGAAAAAAGATAAAGCAATTTGGTCTATCGTCGGTGATATCTATCAAGCCAACCAACAAGATCTTGCACAAACCATTGTTATGCGTACCCATGGTTGGGAGGGTGCACTTAAGGATCGTCGCTTTGATGATTTGGAAATAGACTTTCAACTTTGGACGCCCTACTACCGACAACCGCGTATCACGTTTACTGAGTTTTCATTTAAAGGCAGCTTAAAGAATCAGGACAGACTCGAACAAGCTTATGAGCATTTATTTGAACAGGTCAACGCCGTCAATCTAGGACAGGGCCATCAAGGCTCTAAAACTAAAGCGACGTTTGAAATGAGTAACGCCTTCAAGTAGTACTGCGCGACCACTGCAGGCTCGCTAGTCCCTGCTCCCGTCTAGCGAGCCTGCCACCTCAAAAAATCCCTACTTCCCTCACGACAAGGAGATGCCATGTTTGGCTTTTCTCGGCTCACTACGCTGCTTTCTCAGTCCCAATCGACCGAAACCAAGGTCTATCTGTTCTTAGATCAAGTCACTTTATCGCATCATAAATCGGTAGAAATGTGGACTAGCTACTTAAACTACGGCCCACAAAGCGACGTCTTTGCCCAAGCACTAAAAGAACTGCAAGAGATTGAACATCAAGCGGATTTACTTAAACGCGAAATCGAACAAACCCTGTATCGAAAAACCTTGATCCCCGATCTACGCTCCGACGTGGCTTCACTTATCGATCTGACCGATCGATTAATCAACCGCCAAGAGACTATTGGCCTGCATCTTAAAATTGAGCAACCATTGATTCCCCAGCCTGTAGGCCAAGAGCTGCTGGCTTTACTCGATATTGTTGGTGCAACCATCGACCATACATTGCTGTGCGCCAAAAGTTTCTTTACCGACTTGCAGCGAGTACAGGAGTATCACACCAAAGTCATCGCTTTTGAGAGTCAAGCCGACAAGCAGTGCACCCGCACCAAAGTGATGTTATTCGATACCGACATGCCACTCGTGAATAAAATCCAACTGCGCTATTTTTGCGACCGCTTAGACCAAGTCGCCAACTTGGCCGAAGATATCAGTGACCGCATTGCCATCTTCACCCTCAAACGTGTGCAGTAAGGGGCGACAATATGGATATTGCGATTTGGGTCTTTCTCTCTAGCGGCTTATTTCTCGGCTGGTCACTAGGCGCGAATGACGCTGCTAACGTTTTCGGTACCGCTGTAGGTTCGAAAATGGTCAAGTTTTCCACCGCGGCCCTCATCTGTTCGGTTATGGTGATTCTAGGCGCGGTGATCAGTGGCGCTGGGGCATCACACACCTTAGGCGCGCTAGGAAAAGTCTCTGCCATAGGCGGTGCATTTACCGTGGCATTATCTGCCGCTACCACGGTTTATTTTATGACTAAATCCGGCCTGCCGGTCTCTACAGGCCAAGCGATTGTGGGCGCTATCATCGGTTGGAACCTGTTTAGCGGTATGCCTACAGATTCAGAAGTGCTGACTAAAATCCTCAGCACTTGGGTGCTCTGCCCTATTTTAGCGGCCATTACCGCGGTGTTACTGTTCAAGCTTGTGAGTACCAGTATCGCGCGATTGCGCCCAGGGTTGTTCCAACTGGATAAATGGACCCGCATTGGATTAATCCTTGCGGGTGCGTTTGGTTCTTATAGTTTGGGGGCTAATAATATTGCCAACGTAATGGGTGTATTTGTACTCAGCGCTCCCATTGATCCAATGGATCTGTTTGGGCTGACATTAACCCCGGCCATGCAGCTGTTCTTCATTGGCGCCGTCGCCATTAGCATCGGCGTATTTACCTACTCTAAAAAAGTGATGTTAACCGTAGGCGATAACCTCATCGCCATGACGCCTGTTACCGCTTGGGTGGTAGTGATGGCTCATTCAATTGTGCTGTTTATCTTCTCATCTCAAAGCCTATCCAATGCCTTTGTTAGCTTAGGTTTACCCGCAATCCCGCTGGTGCCGGTATCGAGTTCACAGGCGGTGATTGGCGCGGTGGTTGGTATCGCATTATTGAAAAAGTTACCGGTACAGTGGCGAGTATTGGGGCGGATTCTAATCGGTTGGGTCATCACACCAATTATGTCTGCAATCGCCTGCTTTATTGGCTTGTTCATCATCCAAAACCTGTTTAAGCAAGTGGTCATTTAGCGCCACTGTGCTCTGCTCTTTGCCAACAAAGGTGCGCTATGAAGCTACGTCATCGATTTAATGCCTTACTGATCCCCTTAGTCACATTGGCACTCGTTAGCATTGCCTATGTGTGTATCAGCCTAAGTTTGACTATGATGCAAACGGCATCATCGAATGCCATGCAAACCAGTGCAGCATTGCTCCGTGACAATATCAGTAGTTGGGTGAACAACCACCAGCACACCTTAGCTGCACTGGCAGAGAGTCCATTTGTGCACTTAGCGACAAAAGATCAGGCTTGGCAGACCAAGCTATCGGCTCACTTAGCGGCCACAGCCCAACACAATGGCGCCAGAAACATCGCGTTATTGGACAGTCAACAACAGGTGATTGCCGCCAGTAATCCACAACGTATCGGTAAAAACTATCAAACCATGCCCTATGTCACGCAGGCGCTGAACAGTAAGCAACTGGTTATTTCTGAACCTGTGCATAGCCGAGTTGATGGCAAGTTATTGGTCACTTTTGCCCAGCAGGTTTCCCGCGACAATATCTTATTCATGAGCCTACCACTGGACAATTTTTACAACGAGTATGTCGACTTGAGCCAAACTCAGCCCCATAGCAGCAGTTTTGTTCTGTCGAGTCGTTGCCAATTGGTCGCACACCCGCAGCCAACGCTAGCGAACGAACAACTTGATTTAGATAGCTTATGTCATTTGTCTGAACAAACGGTGCAGTTTAACCAAGCACAACTTCACTATCGCGGCTGGGTGGTCAAAGAGCCAACTAGTGGCTGGTCAATTATCAGCGCCGTAGATACCCAAGTGTTAATTGCCAATGAGCGTAAGTTGATACTTGTTAGCTCGGCTGTGGCTGCTGTTGCCATCATCATTGTGGCACTGCTAATTGTTAAACTGGTGAATGTCGTCACCCGAGGTTTGAGTACCGTTTCCAGCGCCGTGGCTCACCTTGCAGAAGGGGATATTCAACTCAGTCAGCTAAATCAAACAGCTTGGCACAAGCTATTGCAACGCCAAGATGAGCTTGGGCATATTGCCCATGCGGTGGCGCATTTGGTGCAAGTACAAAAGCAACAGATTGCCACGGCAGAGAAAATTGCCCACGGCGATCTCGCCTTTGAGGTGCAATTGACCGGCGAGCGAGACGCACTGGGGCTAGCGCTACAAAAAATGCTGCTGAATTTGTCCCACCTAGTACGCTCGGTGCAGCAGTGTACCCAAGCCATTGAACAGAATAGTCATGATCTTAACAACGGCAGTCTAGATCTGGCTCAAGGTGCAACCGAACAGCTCGATTTGGTCACCGCCATGAGCTCTGCACTACATGAAATTGATAGCCAGACTAAAATCACCGCCACGGCTTCAACCGATATCAATGTACAAGGTCAACACAGTTTAACGCAGGCCAGCCAGAGCCATCAGCAGATGCAGCAGCTATCTTTAGCCTTAGCGCAGATGCGAACTTCTGGCGATGAGATTGCCCATATCATGAGTGAAATCACCAATATTGCCGATCAAACTAACTTAATTGCACTGAACGCGGCCATTGAAGCGGCCCGAGCGGGCGAACATGGACGAGGGTTTGCCGTCGTTGCCGATGAAGTTCGGCAGCTTGCTAATCGCACGGCTACCGCAGCCTCAAAAACCACGCTATTGGTTAACGCATCCATCACGCAGATGGCCGACGGCAACGATATTGCCGCACAAACCGAGCTGGCATTTGAGGGGATTGTGGCACAAATGGATCAAGCCACTTCACATTTGGCATCGATTGCCTCTGGCTGTCATGAACAAGCTCAGGCCACCGATGAACTCACGCGAAGTTTGGCACAAATAGAAGATGCCAGCGGTCAAGTTGCCAGTATCTCACAGCAAGTGGCGCAGGGCGCCGCTCAGCTTAGTGAGCTGACTAATCAGCTAAGCACTGATTGCAATAAATTTCACCTAACGCCGGCTAAGACTTAGGACACTTGGCTAACACTTAGGCCGCTTTGCTACCCTGCAGTTGTTGCAGCCATTGGCTAAAGTGGGCTTTGGTGGGAATGCGCTTATCTGAGTGACCCAATAAGTGAGTAATGGCGTAGCTGTATTGATGATATAACTGCGGATCATCTGCTGACTTGTTGTCGTCATCACAGTTAATGATCGCGCCACGCAAGTATTGAGAGACGAGCTCGTGGCGATCAAAGCCTTCTACCAAGCCTATCTCAGCAATGGTCGCTGCTAGCCACTGTTTGTATTGCTGGTAGTGATGGTTGAATTGGTCTCGGTAGTAATCACCTGCAGCATTGAGGATATCTTCATTGGGCATCACCCGCTGAATCACAAACTTCTGCTGCGATAGAACATGATGCAGACGCCAGCAATGGTGATATAAAAAGCGTAAAAATGGATTGCTATAACGCTGTTCATCCAACTGCGCTTGGGCCAAACACATTTGCAAATCATCTACCGCTACTGCAACGATTAGATCGGCCTCACTGGGAAAATGATTATAGATAGTACCTTTAGAAATTTGGCTGGCTTTAACCAAATGTGAGCGACATAAATCAAACGATTTATGGCCTTTGAGGCAACGTTGAGCAACCTCAACTAAATATTGTCCACGCTGTTCCCAGTTACTCATATCGACCCCGTCACACTTTGTTAAATGGCATGAACATTCAGTTCACAATACCAATATAGCAAGCTTTGCGACTACCCCATATTGAGTAATACTGATACCACTATCAATAAACTCAATAGCACTATGTTAAAGATAGAACTACTTGAAAGTTTCATCGCTGTGGCAGAATGCGGCAACCTCTCTAAAGCCGCTGAACAAGTGTGTCGCACCCAATCAGCATTGAGTTTGCAAATCAAGAAATTGGAAGAATCTGTGGGCCAAACCCTACTGGTTCGAGACAACAAAGGCGTGCAGTTGACCGAATCAGGTACAACACTACTCAACTACGCTTATAAAATGATGCAATTGAGTTCTCAAGCGCTTGATGACATCAAAGATTGTCAAAATCGAGAAGTGATTCGCCTAGGTGTTCCCACTGACTACATCAAACGCTATTTAAGTAGCTGTTTATTGGAGTTCATTCGTGAATTTACTTGTATTGAACTGGTGATCGATACCGATGTCAGTGGCAACTTATACAAGCGCCTACAACAAGGTGAGTTTGATCTGATAGTGGCAACTCACTGGCAACCGCCAGCCCACGGAGAGCTATTGTTTGAGCGCAAATTCCATTGGGTCTCGGCAAAAAATGGTCTGGCCCATACTCGTGATACCATCCCGATGGCGCTATACCCTGAAAACTGCCCGATCCGCGCGCAAGTTTTTGCTAACCATCAGATTTCTATGCGACCCATCAATGTATTACTGTCGACCCCATCGCCGCAGGCTTTGTGCATGGCGGTTGAAAACGACTTAGTCGTAGCACCTATCGCAGAGTTTCGCATCACAGACGCGATGGAAATCCTCGACCCTATGGAGCATGGCCTACCCTGTTTGCCGACATTTAATGAGTCACTTTATCTCAACCCAGAGACCCAAACAGATGCTACCATGCAGCTGATTTCATTGATAAAGGCAAACGTACTGGAGTTAGCTGAAGTCCCTTAGCACAAGCTGTGGTTTGGTTACACCTACCTACAAAAACGCCAACCTTATCGGTTGGCGTTTTGTTATTGATTACGTCAATGGCTAACCATTAGAAGTAATATTGCATGTTGATGTTGAAACGATAATTCCAGTCGTCATTTGCTTGCGTTAGACCTAAGTTGTTTCCTCCTAACCACAAGACATTTTTAGCGCTATACAGGTCAACATAGACAAAGAATTGTCCATAACCTACCGAGACACCTGTCGTGTTTAGTATTGAGTCATCAAACTCGTCCACCTCAGGCTGCACCATGCTAAAGTCATTATATAAGGTATAACTGCCCCAGCTAGTCGCAATAGTTTTAGATAAGTTGGCCGTATATATATTGCCTTTGCTCGCCACTTCATAAAAGCCACCTAGCATGCCCATACCGATTTTGTTTGGATCAATTTGGCCATCATCATACTGATCAAAATCAAACGCCAAATACTGCGCCTGCAACCCCCAACCTGCGTAGTTCATATCAACATGCAGTGCATAGTTGAACATATCGCCGTTTTCACCAAATTCATCATTGTATAACTGGCCATATTCGACTGAAGCACCAACAACGGTGGTCAGTTCACCACTATTGAAAGTGAAGCTTTGACGACCCGCCAACATATTGGTCTGTTCATTGTTATAGGTCGTGTCGCCAATCGTGCCCTTTGCAACAGTCCCTGCAAAATCGCGATGGTCGGTTCCGCCATAAACGGCATTTTTGATAAACGCCAACTCGGTGGTCGACGCCCCATTCTCATAGGCCATTCCTAAACCCAGCCCAAAATCATCTTCAAAACCTAAATAGTAATTAAGGCTGTACCACCAGTTGTGTGATGCATAATTTTTATTACCAAATGGTTTACTAATTGCCCCTATATCAAACGTGATCTCATCACTATAATTCCAAAATGCGTAGCCATATTTTAAATGATCATAGCCATCATAAAACCGATATTCTGCTGCCACACCAAAATCATCCCAACTATGATTAATTTTAATACCAAGCATATTAAAATCTAAATCACCACCTTTATCTTTAGATGCATCAGAATATTCTTTGTAACTATAATTAGCGCGTAGAGAACCACTAACCACCGAATCATCAGCAAACGCTGACACACTATTAATACCCACCACCAATGCCACCATAGACATGGCAAAATTACGTTTACTCATCAAAACCTCTAATTAATTATTAAGCGTTAGAATATTTATTAAAAGACCGTACTAAAACTGATAGATCCCGTTCCTTGGCGTTGGTGGCAGGGGGAGCGCCCACCACCAATACCTATTGGCAACTACCATTTCAACTTCGTTAAATCACACTGAATTATTTCGCCGCGTTTGGCTGGGGTGCCGGGATTTTTAGCTGATTCACACAACAACGTAGTACCGTAATCATTGCGGGTATCATGGGCATTACTGCGCGCCCATACCGAGACAATAGCGCGCTCTTCTGGCTTAGCTTCACAACTACCATCGATGTCAAAACCATGGATGGTGTTTTGGTGGAAGTACAACAGCGCATCTTGATTGGCACTACCTGATAACCACATGGTTTGCGAATTATGCTGACCCTCGTCAAACTGAACTCGACGCATGCTGTCGGTCTCTTTTACGGTATTAACCAATGGCGAATCTTCGCGAATTGCCATAGTTTGGAATTGATTGGCACAAGCGGGCTCACGCATGTTGTAGTACATTTCTGAAATGGCATGATTGTGGAATGGATACAGGGTATTAACTGACTGTACTGTCATACCCACTTCAGCACCGACTTTCTCGCCATTAATGGTATCAATTCGCAATAACCCCCAATGGCCAAAAATTTCAGCATAGGCATAACCACCGCGGATATTATTGAAATTTTTGTCGTTGCGTTTGCTCTCTTCGGCATACATAGGGAACCAACCGGCCGCCGCCCATAAATTAGGGAGAGATTTGGCGCTAATGTCATAGGGGAAAACCGCTGGCATTTTAACTTCATCGCCAGTCACCATTTTGTAGAAGTTTTTGGTGAATGAATGACCTAGTTTTTTAACGTCTTTGTTAGTGACTTTAGTGTCAAAAAACTCTTTAAAGGTTGTGCGTTTAAAGTGCTGTGCAACAGGAGAATTTTTAGTAAGTTCACCACCTGGGTTGTAAATCCAATTCACATCCTCTCTGGCGCCAAAACACCGTTTTGCTTCATCCGGATTGTTGAGTACTTGATGAATATTTTTCACCATTAACTTCATATCACGACGATCCATCACACACATTTTCTGACCACCATTGGTAGTATCAAACATCGCCGTATCAGAGTTGAGACAATCACCTGCACTGTCATTAGTCAATGCCGTTGCATAAGCTTGCAAATAGCTCAGCGTTTCCTGCCAAAGTATGTCTATGTACTTTTGATCTTTTTGAGAATAACTAGGCGACTCACCCAAACAAACAAACTGCGCACTATCAATATCATTGACATCAAGATAATCAGGAATATCAGCAGCCATTGCACCGCTTGATAGTAATAAAGAACCAAACAAAATATTAAACTTCATACATCACCACTTATATTTATTAATTAATCAACACCCCTTTTCGACATCAATAGTAATATTGGAATCAATTCCAAAAATTTAACCAAAGCAAAGTAACCAATTAACATTGTTAACCCAGTCACACTTACATAACAAAAACATTTATAGGTCAAAACGTTAATAAACCAGATATTAATTTAGATAAAAGCTGGCAAATTGAAAGATAAAATAAAACATAGCCACCAACAAAATAATTTCCTATCAAAATATAAAAAACAAAAATAACCACACAAAAAATAAAAATTAACCGGAGGCTATTTAGTTATATTTACAACGAAAAAAAGCCGCCCTAACGGGCGGCTTTTAGATGCAAGGAAATATAGAGATGAGTGAAGCTATTTGAGTTCTATTTACTCTTTATGTTTATCAAACTTAAATGTATGACAGTTGCTGCACATCGGCTGCTTAGATTCATGCTCACCGTGACACTCTTGGCAAGGCAGCTCTTTGCCATAGTGCAAGTTATTATGTGGATTTTGCCACTTGTCTTCTTCACTACGTGCCGTTTGTTTGGCTAACTCATCAACATCGTGACACTGCAAGCAAGCCTGATCAGAAGGGAACTGCTTGATACCGTTGTCGTGACAAGCTTTACAGTCTTTGCCAATAACATCTTTGTGGTGGTCGCGAATTTCCACCGCTTGGGCTGATAGGCTCACTAAACCGGTCAGGACCAGTGCGAGTACAATATTCAGTGTTTTCATTATTGATTCCTCTTATTATTGGTCCAGTTAAGCCTTCATCATTGAGCGAGCGGCTGTCATACCCATCACCATGCACTCAGGAATAGAGCAACTACCTAAACGACTCACACCATGGATACCACCGCAAACCTCACCCGCTGCATAGAGCCCAGCGATTGACTGACCTGTGAAGCTATCTTTCACTTCGGCCTTAGTGTTGATCTGTACACCGCCTTGGCAGTAGTGCACTTTTGGCCATAGGCGAACCACAGTAAAGGGCGCTTCAATGTACTTGCCAGCGGCTTTAGTCATATTTTTGCCAAACTGTTTATCTTCACCAGATTTCACATAGCTGTTGTACTCTTCAATTTGCGCTTTTAGTGGCTTAAGTGGCACATCAAAGTGTTTAGCTAGTTCCTCGACGCTATCGAACTTCCAGCCCACGTTATACTTGATAACCTTCTTAGTATTTGGGTGTTTTTTCGAGTCTTTGTAGCTAGTGATCAAAATTGGAGGTAATGCATTACCTTGCTCATCGCGACACGCTAACTCGGCATCAGCACGGGTTTTACGGTCAGCAATTTCATCCATAAAGCGTTTACCCGTTAAGCGGTTAATCGCCATTGAATGCGGGAAATTATAGATAGAGTAGTTAGACACATAGCCAAAACCACCTTCATCTGGCGATGCCCATGGGCCTGACTGAATATGCGCTAAATGCACAGGAATCGCCCCTAAGCGGAACATTTCATACATGCCTTCACCGGTCGCCCCTGGCGCATTGGTACAACCCACTTCAGATGTTAGAGTCGGGTCTTGTGCCATACGTAAGTCAACATTTTGTGCAAACCCACCGGTCGCCATAATCACGCCACGCTTGGCTTTTATTTTAAGTACTTCACCTGGCTGGTCTTCACCGAAGTGATAGTTTTGGCGCATTTTAACCCCAACCACTTCACCTTTTTCGCCAACAAGGAAGCCTTCAAACTTGCTACGGTTGTGTGTGTTAACGCCTAACTTACGACACATTTTTAGTAATGGCTGGGTAATCCCAGCGCCACAACTCACCGTGGTTTGATAAGTCCGTGCAACCGAGTGACCGCCTAATTGTTGCAGATAAGGGTGATACTCACTGCCGGCATCAAAGGTCATTTCTAACGCTTCAACTGCATGTTCCGCCACATGGCGTAGTAACGCTTCATCGGCAATACCGCGACCCGCGGCAAGTTGATCCGCAACCATGCGATCAACACTATCCTTAACGCCTTCTTTTTTCTGCATAGGCGTACCCGGCGCAGCAAACAAGCCACCGTTAATCGCTGAGTTACCACCGAAATAAGACATCTTCTCGAAAATGTGCACATCTTTTGCGCCTTTTCGAGTCGCTTCGATTGCCGCGGCTAATCCCGCAAACCCTGAACCAATAATTAAGACTTCAACTTCTTTGTCCCATGTTACACCGTCAGCTTTCTCTGAAACTGCCATTGCTGGGGCGGCCATAGCAACACCTGCTGCAGCTCCCATACCTTTAATGAAATTACGGCGTCCAAGCAGATCTACATTGCTCATCTGTCATCACCCTTTTTAGTTTTAATTGACGCTGTCATCATAGAGCTGGAATCGGTTCCAAAATGGGAATAAAGGCACAATTGTGCTGTCCCTTGTTGCGGTAAATGTTAGAAATATGTTCGCGGTTATAATTTCTGCAGAAATGGTCAATGGCTAACAATTTGGAAGCCATTCCAAATTGATATCTGATGCAATAAGCCTAACAATAGGCTTGACGATAAACAGAGTGGATTAGCAATATGGAACTTGAAGAAGTTTACAGGCAAGACATTAGTCTTTTGATTGCATTGCAAATTTTAGTAGAAGAGCGCAGTGTAACGCAAACTGCAAAACGGCTTCATCTAAGTCAATCAGCCACCAGCAGAATTCTCAGTCGCTTGCGGGTGATGCTCAACGACCCATTATTTTCACGGGTAGGCCAACAACTGGTACCGACACAATTTGCCCTAGATTGTTATCAACAGTTACAAAACCCACTTGGTGAAATTATTGAAGTGCTCACACCACAAGCTTTTGTGCCACAGCACTGCCAGCAAAAGTTCACCATTGCGGCGACTGACTTTGCTATTCAAGCCTTATTACCATTTGTATTGGCAGACATCTATCGTCAAGCACCCAATATCAGCATCGAGATTGTGCCGGTGCAGCACCAAACTTTGTTATCACAGTTGAGTGTGCAAGACGTCGATGTCGCCATTTGCCGGGCAATCGGCCCGACTGATAACCTGCACCACCATCCATTGGGCCTAGTGGGTGTCAGTTGTTTAGTGGCAACCGATCATCCATTGGCAAATGCCAGCATGAGTCTAAGTGATTACTTACATTACCCCCATGTGACTACTGCCATTAGTGATGGCGTAAAAGCCATTGTCGACGGGGCTATTGAAGCTTACCCACCAAGAAAAGAGTTACTGCGCACCCCGTATTTAGGCGGCGCACTCAACTTGATAGAGCTGCAACCGGTCATTATCACCCTGCCCCAAGGGATGGCGCAACTTGCTGCTGAGCAGCATCAATTAGTGATCAAGCCGCTACCCTTTGCTATCGCACCATTGAACTACAGCTTATTTTGGCATTCCCGTGGACAATTAGATAAAGGACAGCAGTGGTTACGGCACACCTTAACCACTGCAATTACCAAACTATTAAATAATACCGCGGCGGAAACTACAGCTTAACCAATACTCGGCCCGTCACTGCGCCTTTAACAATCTTTTGCGCGAACTCAGGCACCTGTGACAGTTCAATGGTGGTACTCGCTTGGTCATAGTAGGCTTCTGGCAGCAATTCAACCACACGCTGCCACGCAGCTTGGCGTTTAGCAAATGGACAAGATACGGAGTCGACTCCTAGCAAATTTACCCCACGTAGAATGAATGGCATCACCGTGGTGGGTAAACCAAAGCCACCAGCTAAACCACAAATGGCAGCTGCGCCACCGTAATTCATCTGTGCTAAGGCGGTAGCGAGCACTTTGTCACCCACAGTATCAACTACGCCAGCCCAGCGCTGCTTTTCTAATGGCCGTGCATCGATAGATAATTCACTGCGATCAATAACTGCATTGGCACCCAGCTGCTTAAGCCAATCGCCGTTTTCGGCAACTCGACCTGAGCTAGCCACCACTTGATAGCCTAACTTGGCTAACAGGGTTACCGCCACACTGCCCACCCCGCCGCTAGCACCGGTGACCAATATCTCACCATCTTCGGGCTTGATGCCGACTTGCTGCAGCGCCTGCACACATAACATGGCTGTTAAACCTGCAGTGCCAATCGCCATGGCTTTTTTAGCATCACAACCAGCAGGCATAGGCACTAACCAGTCGGCTTTCACTCTGGCTTGCTGCGCCATGCCGCCCCAGTGGTTTTCGCCCACTCCCCAACCGGTAAGAATGACACTGTCACCGGGTTGATAACGTGGATCGGCTGAAGATTTAACCACACCGGCAAAGTCGATACCTGGCACCATGGGGAACTGACGAATGATTTTGCCCAGACCGGTCACCGCCAATCCATCTTTATAGTTTAATGATGAATAGCTCACTTCAACCAAGACATCACCAGCTGGCAGTTGCTCTGTGCTCAGCTGCCCTACGTTGGCAAAAGTTTGTTTATCTTCTTGGGTTAAGATTAATGCATCAAACATCATTGGCTCCTATGAGTAACTAACTCAAGCAGCATAATCTAAATTTAATTATGATTGAAATGCATTGTTTGCATGTTGAACATGCGCGCAATGCAAACATCGATCACTGCTCTCATTAGCGCTCAAGATTGAATCGCCCATCACCAGTAGATTTAGGTATAATGCCAACATTCACTTTTAGCAAAAGACTCATATGTTTCATATCGCCCTTTACGAGCCAGAGATAGCTCCCAATACCGGTAATATTATTCGCCTTTGCGCTAACAATGGTTGTCAGCTGCACTTAATCGAACCTTTAGGGTTTGATTTAGAAGAAAAGAAGTTGCGCCGAGCGGGATTAGATTATAGCGACTTGACCCGAGTGACCCGCCATAAAGATTTCGACAGCTTTCTGCAGGCCATGCAAGGCAAACGAATTATGGCCTGCACGACAAAAGGTAGTCGGCCACATTCTGAATTGAAATTTGCCCAAGATGACGTGCTGCTCTTTGGCCCAGAAACCCGAGGGTTACCCGCTGATATTATCGAGTCATTGCCATTAGATCAACGTATTCGCATTCCAATGGCGCAAAGCAGCCGGTCGTTAAATCTATCTAACGCAGTGGCGATTATCAGCTATGAGGCATGGCGACAAATCGACTATCGCGGCGCCTTGTAGGCTTAACATCAACCTCGCGCTATGGCCTTAACTTTTTGAGGTTAAGGCTTGGCCTGTTGCAAGCTGATGCCACGAAAGAGTTGGTACTGATCGCTATCGTCATCGAGGTACATGACACTTTGACGCCATAGCCACCCTTGGGCTTGCCTATCAAACCTAAGCTGAATCAGCGCCGGACGAGACAGACGCTGGCCTTCACCTAGCAAGGTATAGCTAGTCGCTTGTTGATAAAGGGTAAAGCGCTGTTGTTTGTCTTCATCTTCACCGGCATAAAAGGTTAATAGCACCTCATCGCCTTGCTGGCGAAACCACCAAGCTTCTGTGGCAGCGCTGGGATGCTTGGCACTAACATAGAGCATCAACTGTTGACCATCGGCGCTACACAACCCCTTGACCGAACTTGCCACCACCTCGCCTTGCGGCTGCGCAGAGTCACCTACCCAATATCCCTCTAGTGCTTGGCATAATGAAGCCAGCTCAACCCGCTGGCTAGCGGTCGCGCTAAAGGAAACCAGCATGCCAATGTTCAGTAAGATAGCAACAAGTAGGTTGGGCATAGATGCAGCTCTTGTCAGGCGGTAACTGAGGTTAATTATTATCCTAGCGCTGACCTAGCAAAATGGCTAGCATAAAAAAGGCGCTCGATAAGAGCGCCTTTTCACATCAGTAAATCGACTAACAGCAATTACTTACCAAAGCCGACATCTTTAATTTCAACTTGCTGCACTTCCCCATATTGCTTAGCAACATCGGCAATTTTTGCAGCGTTTCCTATCAGCACGTACTGCAGGTTTTGCTGCGGAAAGTAATCCGCCACTAGACGCTGACTTTCGGCGATGGTCAAGCCATCCACCTGCGCTTGGAAGTTATTGATAAATTGATCGTCAAAACCATACAGGTACATATCGGCCAACAAGCCAGCCAATTGGGCACTGGTTTCAAACTTAGGTGGAAATTGCCCTTTAACGTAAGCTTTGGCTGAAGCCAATGTGGCTTCATCGATGCCTTTTTCCCACAACCTTGCATAGGTTTTCAGCGCTAAGTCCATTGCCTCTTTTGTGGTTTCGCTTTTAGTAAAGGTACTGATTTGAAACACACCGGCTTGAGAATAAGCGCGAAATCCAGAACGTGCCCCATAGGTGAGACCCGCATTAACCCTGAGCTCATCATTTAGCCAAGAAGTGAATCGTCCACCTAAGATAGTGTTGACGACTTGTAGACCAACATAATCGGGATTGCTGCGAGCAATACCCTTACCACCAATCATAAATGTGGTTTCAATCGCATCACCTTTGTTGACGAGTAATACGCGGCTTGCAGTTAACGGGGCTAAACCGGTATCCAACGCGGGCGCTTGCAACTGTTCAGTGTTTTGCCACTGGCCGAAAAGTGACTGCAGTTGGCGCTTCATCGCTGCGACATCAAAATCACCCACTATCGAAAGCGCACTGTTGCTTGGTTGATAGTAACTTTGATGAAATGCACGCAATTGCGAAATAGTTAACGATTGCAGCGCAACACTATCACCAGAGACGGCATTACCATAAGGATGCTCGCCAAACACCAGCTTATCAAAGTAACGTGAAATCACTCGACGTGGACTTTCCTTCGCTTGCGATAGCCCAGCAATTTGACGCTGACGTAATTTTTCAAACTCCGCCGCATTAAATTCTGGAGCGGTAAGGACATCACGCACTAACGGCAACATCACATCGAGATCTTTGGCCATAAAGTCACTGACGATATAGCTACCTTCTTTACCGGCATCGGCATCAATGGATGCCCCAAGGAAATCAACCGTCTGTTCGATATCGGTTTTGGTTTTACCATTAGCGCCGAGCAATAGTGCTTGAGCGGTCATGGCAGCAACGCCGGATGTGGTGTCTTTAACAGCACCGGCGCGCACAACCGCATTGACAGTGATCAGAGGCACTTCTCGTTGCGGCATTAAGTACACAGTTAAGCCGTTTTCAAGCTGATAGGTTTCATAACTTGGTACGGCAAAGCTACCGGTATCAACCACATCACTGGTTTGAGTGGCAGCGCAACCACCTAAAGTTAATGCAGCGCCTAAGCTGATAACTTGCGCGAGCTTGGATAATGGCGCTGAGGTTAATTTGGCAAATATCATTGGTCCGTCTCCTCGGTTGCAGCCAGTACACCAACAGTGCGGTTTGAGCGGCGTAAATAGGTTTGAGCTACCCGTTGTACATCGGCAACGGTGACCTTGTTATATTGCTCTGGCGCGTTAAATAGCTGAGCATAGCTGCCAAAGTACAGCTCATAGGTGCCCAACGTATTAGCCTTACCATTAATGGTTTCCATCGCCCGGTAAAAATCCATTAGTTTAATGTTCTTCACTTTATCTAACTCGTGCTGGCTCACCCCTTCTGTGGCGATACGATTGATTTCGGCAATCAGACCTTTCTCGAGTTCAACGGCGGTAATGCCAGGATTGGCTACGCCCATAATATAAAACAGGTTCGGGTCAAAACTCATTGGCATGTAGGTTTCTACATTCAACGCAACCTGCTTTTCCACCAAAGATTGATATAAGCGAGAGCTATTGCCTTCAGTAAGAATGGATGACAATAAATCCAACGCATAATAATCGGCATTCGATGTCGCTGGCACGTGGTAGGCCAACATGACATTTGGCGTACTTACCGAAGCTTTATGCACAAACACGCGGCGCTCACCTTTTTGCAACGGCTCCACGGTTTTCACTTCTCTTGGTGGGGCCTGGGCAGGAATAGACGCGAAATATTGATTAGCGAGTTTTTTAACTTGTGCTAATTTCACATCACCCGCAATAACGACTACTGCGTTGTTAGGGGCATAATAGGTTTTGTGGTATTGCACTAGATCGTCTAAGGTCCAAGCAGCAATATCTGACTCATGACCAATCACTGACCAGCTATAAGGATGGGCACGAAAAGCAGCGCCTTTGACCTCTTCTTGCAAGGTACGCCAGTTAGAGTTCTCTAGCCCTGTTGTTCGCTCTGAGGCCACCACGCCACGCTCGCTTTCCACCATACCCGGATCGATATCAAGATCGGCGATACGGTCAGCCTCTAAATCAAAAATAGTTTCTATGGCATTGGCGGGAAACCAATTGGTGTAAACCGTGAGGTTTTCGGTGGTGTAAGCATTATTTGCTCCACCCGCCGCTTCCATGGTGCGGTCAAACATCTTAGGTCCATACTTTTTTGAGCCATTAAACATCATATGCTCGAAAAAATGAGAAATTCCGGTAATCCCGGGGACTTCATTACGTGAACCCACTTTCCAAAATAAGTACATGTTAGCGTTAGGAATAGAAGCATCTTCTATCACCATAATCTTCATGCCATTGTCGAGCGTAAAGCTCTTAATATCTTCAACTTGTGTGGCCTTGGTTGTCAGCGATACTAATAGCATCGCAATCGACAGACAGACCGCCATCATTTTACACTTCATGTGTCGCCCCTTTTGGATGAGCAAAGTCATTTGAACTTGCAACTTAACTGATTAGCACTATCCCGCGCCAATCAAAACTTCACTATCAAAAGCTATCTGGCCACTAAGATCAAGCGCCGAACATTATTCAACGCTAGTTATTTGTAACTTAATACGTTTATTCGCTACTATTAAGCGTCAAGCCAAGAGATTTAAACGGCTAACAGCGCCCATCGCATTGACATATTAAGGAGAATCGTCAGTGGCTAGCCCCAGTGATAACGACCATGCTCACTTAGACAGTATTAGCTGCAACACCGAGGTCAACCTACAGGTGTTAACCCCCACGCAGGCCATTCGGCTTAAAACCCGCTTAATCGGCGTCGACAGTGGCAAAGCGGTGATATTAGCATTAGGTAAAGACCGCCAATGGCAACTGGCATCTGAGTTCATCACTCATGGTCAGGGCGTAGTGGTGCGCATCATCAATGCTGAAGATCCCGAGGCCAATATCGTTGCGTTTCGCAGTAAGATATTGAAGTTACTTAATAGTGCGGGGCAATGGCTTATTATCGATTATCCCAAACAACTGCAAAGTGTCGCCCTGCGTCAGCATTCGCGTATCCCGATCCGCGTTGAAGCAGCAATTTATTCCACTAGCAGCAATACTGACGTTACCGGTGACAATGTCAGCGTAAAACCACTATCACGCGGCCATTTAGAAGATATTTCGATTAAAGGTGGCGCCTACCTTGGAGAAGCTATTGCTGAAGCTTCTGCAGACGATGAATATCAATTACAGGTCAACATTGAGCACGCAATGGAAACCTTATACGTGCCAATTCAAATCAAAAATATTCAGCCCATTGAACAAGCTGGGCTATGCCAATATGGATTTTGTATCGCAGAATCCAGCGAAGATGCAGAACAGTTTGTCCAAAAGGTAATTCTTAGCCATCTGATGCAATAACTAAAATAGGCCGCTTAGCGGCCTATTTATTGTGAATACGGTGAGTTTAATCGATACTTAGCTAGGTTTAAACATTAACACCACGTCTTTATCAGCAAACTCAAGCCGCCAGCCCCGTTTTTCTGCCAACCACTTAAAGGTGTTATCACTATAGAAACGAATGTGGGTCAAATCATTTTTATAGTGCCAGCCGGCAAATGCCGCTTCATCTTTAGCCCGTTTGGTCATAATCGCAATAACCGAGCCACTCGCCATCACGCTATCCAGTTGTGCGATTAACTGCTTGGCATCGGCAACATGCTCAATCACCTCGGTCATGGTGATAAAATCATAACGGCGCGTGAGCAACTGCGGCTCATTAAAGTAGTACAGGTCATAATTGCTCATATTGATGCCCTGCTCTTTGGCCATTTCGCTAATCGTTGGCCCCGGGCCACAGCCAAAATCCAACCCTTGCATACTGCCATCTATGTAGGCCAATAGCGGCTGCCAAGCTCGGCTTAAAAACCGTCGATAGCCGAGGTCTGTGGCATCATTTTGATGTTGATCATAAATGGCTTTTTCCTGCTCGGTCGAAAGCAAGTATTCATCGGGTACGCTAACCAAATCACACTGGCGACAACGTACATAGCGGCGAAACTTATCTTGATGAAAATCATCCAGTTGTTGGCTGTCACATAGGGGACAATACTTCAAAAAAACTCCAAAAATCGGCAACAAAGGCCTAAATTTATCATGACTTAGTTTGGCTTGGGGATTTTACGATCTTTTGCGGCTGCTTCTTTGGCTTCGCGTAAATATCGCTGCTCACGACTTTCACGCTGATTGAACTGTGCATTGGCTTTCGCCTTTTGCTCAGCCTCCCAATCGCCAGATGCTTGCCGCTCAAGCACCTGCTTTTCTCGATCTTGCGTCTGCTTAGCCGCTTCTTGAGCTTTGAGTAACTGTTGCTGCTCAGTTTTTGCTGCAATATCCTGCGCTTTTATGTAGGGCTTTTCTTTGGCCGAATTAGCCCAGCTACCCACGCTCACCACCAGCAAAGCCACTGTCCACGTTATACGGCTTAAGTTACTCATTTGTCGCTCCCTTTGACAAAAACTGCGCGTTATCATCCACGGTCTCCTTGGTAGAGGCCTGCCAATAGTCAACAAAATCTGCGGCACTCAGCGGTTTAGCAAAGAAGTAACCTTGCTGCAAACGCACCCCTTTACTCAACAGATCTGCAGATTGCGCGGCGGTTTCGACCCCTTCAGCAATGACTTGCAACTTTAACATATTGGCCAGCTGGATATTGGCATCTAATACTTGGGTTTTCTGCGGCGAATATAGCAAAGTATCCACAAATAGCTTATCAATTTTCATCACATCGATACTGAGCTCTTGTAAATATGACGAGCCACCATATCCGGTGCCCGCATCATCAAGCTCAACACATACGCCTAAATCTCTCATCGCCTTTAAATGTTTATTGGCACTCACTAAATCATGTAACGGCAATCGCTCCGTTATCTCAACCGCTAACTGCATTGTTGGGAAACCTTGCGCCGCTAATCGCGTCAGTTCATCGGAAAAGTCGGGCAACTCCACGTGCTTAGGTACCAAATTGATACTGCAACGAAACGACTTTGACTGCGCTAAAATTGGCGCTAAATCGGTAGGCATACGGCGCAATATCTGCAGGGTGACCTCATTAATCAGGTCGCTCTCTTCCAACGTTTGAATAAAATACCCTGGTGGCTCAATACTGCCATCGCTCTTACGCCAACGTAATAAGGCTTCAGCCGCAACAACCCTACCGGTCTGCGCATCAACGATGGGTTGATAGTAAGCGATGAAATCACCTTGTTCGGCAGCAACTTGCAACTGATAACTCAATGAATTTCTTAATGTATGTAACAGTCGCAGTAAATAGTAAATTAACAAAACCAGCATGGCTGAAAGGGGAGCGGTGATCAGCAAGCTATGTTTAAACTTTGCCAGTAAATCGGTTTGGCTAATATAAGTCGTGGCATAAAGTGGATAGCTGCTACTCGACGCTTCTACCGTCATCGCCACCGTCTCAGGCAGCTGCCCAAATTTGAGCACTTCAACATGATTAGTCAGATTGAGTGACACCATTTTTTGCTGCGGATTGCGATTGTCGGTGTAAAAGGCAGTTTCACCCAGTGCCACACGCACGGCATTGACGCGATCATCACCGACCAAACCGATAAATAGATCGCGACGTTTCTGCCCCTGCCAATAATGGCCTATAACCGCCAGCGGCTTTTTCTGCGCCTGCCCATCAAGAAACAAGTAGCGAGAAGGATCACGATCTTTATCTTCAATAACTAAATTGCCCACTACAGAGCAATAGGTCCACGGCGGCGCATCATCGTCGCGAATAAGGAACAATCCTGAGCCTAAGTGATTAAAGATAAATGATTCAAGCGCCTCACGACCTTGAACATCACACTGCTTGAAGTCTAGGGCATTGAGTTCTGCCAAACTGTGCTCGGCAATGCGCAGTTTATTATCAACAAAATGAAGTAATTTGCGCGCATCGGTCAGCGACTCACTGCGCAACGACCAAGCACTATAAAAATAAGCACTACTGAGTGCAAAGAGTGCAAACACTAAGGTCAACAATACCCTCAGAGTGAAACGCCTCCGCCGCGATGACATCATAGCGCAGCACAATTCCGGCAGGGTCTGCCCAATCCATTGATTATGTGCATACTTGTCTCCCCCAAGAACAATTGGCTAATTAGTGCCATTCTAGCGGCAAATTGGTCTAAAGGTGTTAATTAATTAGCGAATTATTCTTAACAGTCGCAATATTTGGCTAACAAGTTTGAGTAATCAGGCAATAAAGGTTATTTTTAGACCAATAACAATAAGCTATAAACCGTCAACGTGTATTAAAGGGATGCCGCCCTAGCTGTTGCAGGATGGTGATAAGGGAGTTTCACCCATGGACCTATGGTCTGACACATTAAGCCAATTGCGCTCCAGTCACGCTGATACTGAACGCCATATTATTGCGTGGCAATCAGCGTCATCATTGCCTATGCTGGCGGTTATTAAGGACTTTCATTTTATTCATGCCACCGCGCAAACCTTAGCGTATTTTGAAAGTCAGGCTGAAAACTTCATCAATGCGACTCCCTACGACTTCTCGCCACGCATTCAATCATCGGGTCGCAACAGCATCGAGTTCGCCCAGCACGTGATGCAAGAAGCCGCCCGCGGCAGTATTAAATCATTCGATTGGTTACATATGAGCCAGCAAGGGGCTGAACTGCCGACAAAGGTCACTCTGTATCCAGCCTCACTCAATGAGCAAGCGGTGTTAATTGCCGAGCTCACCCCAGTTAACCGCCGTAGTCGAACCAGAAAAAGCAGTCGAAATGGCTTTGAGAGCTTGCCCAAACAGCTGCTTTCAATTGCATTAGAAGACAGCGCTGAAGCGGTATATATCACGGATAGTCAGTATAAAATTATTGCCGTCAACAAAGCCATGTGCCGTATTTGTGGCTATAGTGCAGATCAATTACTCGGTAGAAGCCAAGACTTTATCGACAGCAGCCGTACCAATGATGTTGTCGATAAAAGTTACCTTGGTACTCTCGAGGAGCGAGGCAACTGGCAAGGTGAAGTCGAAATGCAGCGCTCAGATGCGACACATTTTCCGGCCTGGAAAAGTTGTCGTAAAATCCATACAGAGCAAACCGCTTATTTTATTACGCTTTTTAGTGATATTAGTTCCAAGAAAAAACTCGAAGACCGACTGACAGAGCAGGCGCTATTTGACACATTAACCGGCCTTCCCAACCGCCATCAGCTCAAAGAGATTCTTAATCAAGCTTTAGTGGACAGTAAACAACAGCCGCATTTAGTTGGCGCACTGATGTTTATGGATCTCAACGGCTTTAAAAACATCAATGACTGCTTTGGTCATGCTACTGGCGATAAGGTGTTGCAGTTAGTCTCGGCACGGCTTGAGGCCTGCTGCATAGAAAAAGCCGACATCGCGCGGCTTGGAGGTGATGAATTTACCTTAGTCCTGCAAGGCTGTGTTGATAAAAATGAAGTTGAAGAGGTTTCACGGCAGGTCATGCAAGTATTTGATGCACCTTTTGAAATTGACGGCCAAAAGTCCTATCTCGGCACCAGTGTTGGCATCGCCATGTTCCCAGAGCACAGTGACCAGGCATCACAATTACTAAGCTTTGCCGATACAGCTATGTATTGCGCGAAAAAAAGCCCCAATCATTTGCTGTTCTACAGTGCCAGTATGCATGAAGATGCCGAAAAGAAACTCAACATGCTTAGCGAGCTGCGCCATGCCCATAGTCTGAACCAATTTCAATTAGCTTATCAGGTGATCGTCAATCTTGAATGCAACAGTGTTATTGGCGCCGAAGCGCTGCTTCGCTGGCAAAAACCTGATGGCCAAATTGTCCCAGCGGTTGAATTTGTCCCACTGCTAGAAGAAGCCGGGCTGCTGATCACCTTAGGCCAATGGGTGCTAAATCAAGCTTGCAGCCAAATCGCAAAGTGGCGTGCCAGCCACGATACCGACCTTAAAGCCTGTGTGAATATCTCTCCAACGCAACTCGCGCACCCAGATTTTCTTGAGCATGTCACCACCGCACTAGAACGCAGTAATTTGCCAGCCGATGGGTTAGTGCTCGAAATCACCGAATCGGCACTATTAAGACAACCTGAGCTTATCAAGACCACGCTTATCAAGCTAAAAGGTCTGGGCATTAATATTGCGATTGATGACTTTGGTGCCGGGTTATCATCACTGAGCAAGCTAGGTTCGCTACCCATTGATAGCTTAAAGATTGATGCAGGTTTCGCCCAGCGCCTCAGTGAGCCACAGGGTAAGGAGTTATGCCAGGCAATGATTCAATTGGCGCAGGCGTTAGATATTAGCTTTGTGGTAGAAGGGGTTGAAACTCGGCAACAAAAAGAGCTACTGGCGCGCATGGGGAAAGGCTTTGCACAAGGGTATTTCTTTGGTCACCCGAGTGCAGCAGAGCAATTTACCAGTGACAATTTTGACGACTAATATCAATTTGATTAGCGGGAAGCTGTGCCACCTGGGTTTCCCCTAAAGCGTTGCCTCCCTGCATGGACAACGCGATGACACAACCCCCAATCCCCCATTGGGCGACAACAGGCATTAGACCTGAATCCTTATTGAAATATCGTGATCTGAGCGAAGATTTGTTCAGCAAGCCCTGATATATGTCACAAAATTGCAGTAAAGCCAGTGACCTAGATTTATCATTCTGTGTCAGTTGATTTGCGGTAACGTTGACGCACCTCTGCAGGCATTGCCGCTAAACGCCTATTAACCATTGCAGCCAAAGCGTCGGTGAGCGGTGTCACATCGAGATTATTGTCCAGCTGTTTTAACGTCATCGCGGCTGCCTCTAACGTGGATAGACTATCACTGCGACTGGATTTACGAATGGTGTAGTTAGACGCTGACGCTAAATCAAAATGCAATGCCCGATACTGGCTCAACCAGGGGTTCAGTTGCAATAATTTGTAGGCCTTACGCCAGGTACCATCAAGTAGAATAAATACTGCATTGCTCGGCACTGCAGCTTGCCCTATCTCTTTGCTGTCATCACTGGGGTAAATCAAAAACACCGGTTTACCGCACTGGTTTAAGTAGTGTTGTAACGCGGCAAAATCTGCACTCTGCTCACCCACAAACACTTTTAAGTTGCTCAGTACCAACTGCATCAGCCGCACACTGTTTTTGGCATGACCCACCTCACTAGGGCGCTGCATTACAATCAATTCTTGCTGATGATTGAGCGGACGAATGGCGTCACATATACATGCATTAAGCGGAAATAAGCAAGCATCACAGCAGTTTCTAGACATGACTTCCCAATGATTGATTACGAGATATCGATACAGTTTGATTCAATTAATATCTATATGTATCAGCCTGTTAAATGCTAATTTAATGCACTAGTTGAAGATTAAGTTAGCTGGCTTTATTGCGCTTAGCTAACATAACGCCGTCACTATTTAGTCGCATCATTAAGCTGTCGCTAAATAGATCAACAATAACAAGGATGTAATATGCGCAAACCTGCGAAGTACCCAATCATAGCCATTGCCATGCTCGCTGTACCCTCGTTGGTGCTTGCCAACACTGGCCAGTTTAATCATCAAGCTGATCTGAGTTATATCAACAATGATAACATAGACAGTTATTTGTCAGGCAGTGATCTATGGCAAGTCAATTATCGTTACTACCTCGATGAAGTTGATGTTGCCAATGGCCCCTATGCACTCAACGGTTTTTTAGCTCAAAGCAGTCAATTTGGTGCGTTCTATACCGCTCAACAAGACTCGTTATCAGGCGGTGCAAAAGCCGATAGCGACTTCTACGGTGTTGATGCAACCTATGTGTTCGATAACGGCTGGTTTGTCGGTGGACGTTATCAACAATCTAAACCTGCACAACTGAGTAACACCTTTTCCCAAGACAGTGATGAATATGGTTTATCTTTGGGGTATTACCTTAACGATAACGCATCTATTACGGTGTTCTATAGCAACGAATCACAGGATGATTCATATAAGACGTTAGATAACTTTATAAATCGTGAAGAAAAAACCATTGATGGTTTTGGGATTGAGTACCGACACTTTATTCGATTCGAGACTACCGCCGGTATTGATTTTTATCTTGTTGGCGAAAAACAAGATATAGAGCAAACTAATTTAAGTCATTGGCAATCTAGTCCAACGACAAGTCAGTATCAGGCTGATGTGTATGTAGTTTCAGCGTCACTGGACTGGTTTATTAATAATTCGTGGTCACTCGGAGCTCACTACATGTGGCGGGATTTGAGCTATGAATATAACTCCGACAGGAACAATGGCTACTATGAGAGCGGAAGTAACAGTATTGATCAGCTTAGCCTCAACACCGCCTACTGGTGGCAATTTTCTGATCACCTAGCCGCTCAATTTCATGCAGAACAGTTTTTTGGTGACCGATACGATGGCACATTAGAGGGCTTTTCCGCTGGCGCGAGCCTAATAGGGCGTTTTTAGATAACCATAGAAAAACGCCACTGTGGTGAGCAGTGGCGTTTGGGGTTAGCACTGAGTGATAGGGTAAGAGATCACTAAGTGATATAGCGAGCAGCAACTCGAGTCACTGCGGTGCAATTTAGTGGTGATGTTGCTCTTGGTGCCAACTATCAAACTTTGGCATCGCCATCATTAATAACAGTGCGCTGGCTAAACAGCCCATCACTAATGCCACAGCATAAGGGGCGGGAATCGCCGTTTGCTGCACTAATCCGGTCAGCAATGATGCACCACTCATCTGAATAAAGCCTAACGTTGCCGTTGCTGTACCTGCCCGCTCACCAAATGCTGACAACGCCATACTAGTTGCGGGGCCAAGCAATAACGCAAAACCTATACACAGCAGCATCATAGGTAACATAAAGGCAAACGCAGCAGCTAGACCTTGCTGCGGACCAACCTGTTGGGTAATAACCTGAATCACCGCCGATGCTAACATTGCCGACAAGGCCACAATGACCGTTGGCCGGTTGCCCAAACGTGTTATCACCATAGGTGCCACAAAGCAGGCCACAATATTGACCAGAGCATTAAGTCCAAAAAGCCCACTAAAGGTCAGCTCAGATACCCCGAGACGATCGATTAACCATACTGGTGAATAAGACACATAGGTTAAAATCGCCGCCATACCGGCCATACATGCAAAGGCATAGAATAAGAAATGCGGTTCTTTCAATACCGGCTGATAACGGGCCCAACGATATAGAGGGCCAGTAGTCACGGTATTGCTAGGTCGAGTTTCAGGTAATCGGTAACCCACCAAAACCATAATGACCACCGCATAAAGCGTCATAAATACGAAAGTAGAGCGCCAACCAAATTGCAGTGCTAATAAGCCTCCAAGGGTAGGTGCTAAAGCCGGAATGACACAAATCACCCCGTTGAGATAACTGTAGTAACGTGCGCCCTCTTTTGGTGTAAAACAATCGCGCACGGCACTAAACACCACAATAGAGGTGGAACAAGCCGCTAAACCTTGCAGCACTCTGGCAATTTGCAACCAATGAAACTCAATGGCAATTGCCGCTAATATACTGCTGGCGATATAGAGTAACACCCCACCTAAAGCGACAGGTCGACGACCGTAACGGTCAGCAAGCGGGCCAATTAGAATTTGCCCGACACCCATCGCAAATAGGAACAATACTAATGTCGACTGCACTTCACTGGCCGACACCGAAAATTCGGCGGCCATTGTGGGCATAGAGGGTAGATAAATATCAATGGCAAGTGGGCTTAACACCACCATCGACATCAGTATTGGCAGTAAATTTCGACGCATGATTCTCTCAGTATTACAGCTCAGTGAGTGTGCTCAGTTGAGCCTTGGTGTATCCGTTATTGAGTGTTGATATTACCCAAACAATGTTATGAATAGAAATGGTATAATTTCAGAACTGAATTTCCCCTGAGGAATATCTTAATGAGCCTAGATAACCTAGCCCGTATCGATCTTAACCTGTTAGTCATTTTGCAGGTGTTACTTGAAGAACACAGCGTGACGCGGGCCGCCAATCGGCTCCACCTAAGCCAATCTGCGCTAAGTAAAAGCTTAAATCGACTAAGAGAAACCTTAGACGATCCCTTATTTATTCGTACCGCTCATGGATTAAAACCGACAGCCCATGCGGTGCAACTCAGTCAGCAATTACCCGATATGTTGCAGCGCTTGCATCAGCTAACTCAGCCACCGAGTTTCATACCGGCCAATAGTACGCGGCAATTCTCTTTTGCCATGGTTGAAAGCGCCTATGAAACCTTAATGCCTTATTTTATTGGCCCACTGCTGAACAACGCCCCCAACCTGCGCCTAGATACCTATTTTTGGTTGGAGCAGTCGATGCCAGCGCTGCAACAAGGTCAAATCGATTTTGGTATTGCCGGTCGCGATCTGCATCCCCAGTCAGATTTTCGCGTTGAGCAATTACCCGAAGGCATCGCCCACCAAACTTTGTTTACCGACCATCAGGTTTGTCTCGTCCGTCAAGACCACCCCATCTTATCTACGGTGCAGCAAGGGCAATGGAATTTAGCGGTTTATTTGGAAATGAGCCATGTACAAGTGCGTTGTGAGGGTAACGAATGGTGGGCGCTAGACTACCACTTAGCCACCCAAGGGCACCGCCGACGCCTCAGTACCACGGTACCGGACTTTTATGGTGCTGCCAGTATTTGTGCCCATAGCGATCTGATCTTTACCTTGCCATCGAGTTTCGCCCGCCATGCAAGCAAACTCTACCCATTGGTTGAGCTGCCACTGCCAATTAAGTTTCTGCCGCTGGCCTATGTACTGTTATGGCATGAACGTAATAACGATGAACCAGGGCATAAATGGATACGGCAAACGATTTGTCAGAAAGTCGCCGAAGCGTTTCGCGATAACCATGATGCCCCTTAATTCGTACTGATTCAGCTTAGGTTAATCCGCCAACTGCTATCATTGCCATGGCAACAATGAAAAACTCAGTTACATTTGCGCATCAAGATTAAGCGGATTTAACGTGAAATTCGTTTAGTAAATAGGCAGACTGAGTCGAAGTAACCAAGGGAGTACCCAATGATTTATAGCCAATTCAACCAAAGTCCATTGCAGCGTTTTTCTGGCGGCAGAGGCTGGTTAGCATTTGTGATCGGCTTATTAGTGATGACACTAGTTTTAATCGCACTGCCATTTGTATTATTAGTTGGTGCGAGCAGTTTTATAGCGTTAAGTTTATTTGGCAGAGTGTTTTTGAAACGCCAACTAGCTAAATTTAACCGACAGCAGTTTGAGCAACAACAAAGCGATTTTGAACCTGCACAACCGCAACGATTCGGCCAGCGCGAGACTTCATTTAGTCCACGCCCTCACCAAGGCCGTACGTTTGAGCACGATCCTAACGGCTAAGTCCTGCCAATATTTGTGAAGCACTCAGAGGCCCTCTAAGTAGGGCCTCAAACGCTTGCCAAGCCGTTGCGCCCTTGGCTTGTTGTGCCGCAACCCAGTTTTTCACACTGTATTCGCCAAAGTTATAATTAATCACATAAGCTTGATTGGCTTGATAGAAGCGTACCCGCTGGGCGGCACGCGAATCTGAGTACAACCCATATTTGACCAATAGTGCAGCCGCAGTATCGGTATCAATGTGGCCATCAGTCAGCTTTTGGCATACATAGTTGTCCAAATACGCCAACTGCTTATAGACCTGCATCACTTGCTGATAATGCGCAATATCCGCCTCAATACCTGCCATTGGCATTAGTACATCACGCTCAAAAGCTAGTCTTTGCTCATCTGTCATGATCATAGCAAGCGCATAATTGGCACTGCCTTCAGACAGAAAAGATATTGGGCTAAATAGTGGGTAAATCGCGTACTCTACCCAGCCTTGTTGCTGCACTAAGCTTTGCTCTTGTAGCACGTTAAATACGTGATGGCCTGGATAACCTTCGTGGCTGGCTAGCTCCATGGCTCGCTCAAGATACAAAGGCTGATCTTGATTTAACTGAATCACACTATTGAACTGGCCTTGATACCAGTTATAGGCCGTCCAGATTTGGTCTGTCACATATTCGATTTTAAAGTTTTCAGCCGTTGGGAGCGTAATGTGCAATCCGGTCAGTTGCCGCGCCTTTTGCACACACGCGTTAAATACGCAGGCGACTGCATGACTGGGCACAATAAATTGGGCGCGATAATCTTCAAAACGCTGCCTTAAATCGCCATTGCCCGGCAAAAGCTGATCAAGCGTCGACAAACTAAGCGTAAAATCACTCAGTTGATACTCAGGAGCCAGCGCATCATACAAGCCAGCCGACTGCTGACGAAAGCTAACCGATTTGCCCTGTAACTGTTCAATGTAAAAAATGACCGAGTCGAGTTGCAACTGCAAGAACGACAAACGCTGCGACTGCGTCTGGCTGAGGGTTTGCTGCGCTAATGCCGCAAACTGAGTGTCGATGCCCTTTGCGCTTTGTAGCAGCAAAGGCAGTGGCAGCAAACGCTGCTCTGAACGCCATGATTGCGGACCATAATAGGCGTCAACATAATCACTTTGATGACATCCCACCGCCAAGACTAATTTCACATACGCCTCGGCCTGCTGATCGAGCATACTGTTAACACGCTGTTCGGCAACCGGGAATTGAACTTGGATCGCGCTTGAAATAGGCACTGAGCTCACCTTACAGTGGAAAATCATGCGCCAATGTACTATTTTTGAATATTGTATTCAATAAGTAGAGGGTTATCGACGAAAATGCTCATGTTGAAGCCAAGTCATGATCATCATTAAGCAACTCTTGTGCACGTGTTAACGCTTGGCGCTCATGAGTATCATCGGTTACCGCCAACACACTGCTGATTTGCTGCTGTAATGATTGCCATAAAGGCGCAATTACCTGCTGCTCTTGTTCATTGCCACGGCTGCGAGCCATATTCAGTAATGCCGCCGAACCCACTACATCAATGCGCCCCAAAATACCATCTGCTAAGGCAATGCTAAGTTCAATCATCGCCGGTACACTATGGCCATAGCGCACGACTTCACGCAAATACTGCTCTGCTTGTGAAAGGTCATTGCCAAATGCATTTTCATCATTAAGCATATGCTGTGCACGAGTCAGCATTGCATCTAGCTGACCTTGTTCAGCAGCTTCGGCCATCCACTGCTCGCTGGCTATTGCATCCGCGGTACAGCCCTCCCCTCGGGCCAGCATTAACGCTAGATGATACTGGGCATGGGGAAAACCAGCTTGAGCCGCTTTAGAAATGAAATGATGAGCTTGTGGCATATTGCCTTGTTGATAATAAAGTACGCCCAGATTCGCCATCGCCTCAGATTGCTCTTTAGCAGCTGCCGCTTGCAAGTAATGCAATGCATCCCCGCTATTGGCTTGAATGGTCTCGCCACCCACTAAGTAGAAGTAACCCAACAGCGCCATGGCATTGGCCACCCCGAGCTTAGCCGCTTGGGCAATCGCTTGCTCACCGGCAGCCACGTCAACACTACCGCTATAGCCATGAATTAAGCTAACGCCATGTTCATGCATAGCATCATGATGCTGTTCGGCGGCTAAACCAAACCAATAAGCGGCTTTGGCAAAGGTCGCATCACTTTTAACGTCAACAGACTGGGAGTTTTGCGCATTTTGCTCTAATGCTTGCTCTTGTTCTCGTTGCATCAAAGCACGTGTTTTCAGTGACATGCCCAATAAGTACTGCGCCTGTACATCATCTTCCATCACTGCGCGATAACACAGGTCACGGCCAGCAAATGAATCGAATGCTTCAAAATGATATTCAGGCGTGGGTTGCTGTTTTAACACCGGATAAAGACTCGTCACCAAACTAAGTAAGCGTTCGATGGAGCGTTCACCCAATGTTTGCAGCTGCTCTGCTGTTAAGTGATATTTTTCTGGATGGGCGCCGCGATTACCGTCCCCGCGTAAGCGATGAAGCGCCCGAGTGACGCGTACATCGATAACACGCTGCTGATTGAGTCGCTCAATACGATCATACAGGTTAGGGCTATCAAAAATGATTTGTCGGCTAGCCGCCAACGCATCGGTCAACTTGTGGGTAAAGCTACGAATATGCAGTAAAGCATGGGTCGGTACATCACGTACGTAACTTTTGGCAATGGCGTAATCTTCACCTAGCTCAGCTGAAAACTGCGTCACGAATTCAATATCAGTTAACACGTTAATGGCTCCAATATTTTAGCGACAAACCCACAAGTTTCAGCGTTAATTACACTTGCTCGTCCACAGATGGACGCGACACCATATACAAGCGGAACAGGGCCACATTGACGAATAGACCGATAAACGCAAAGCCGACTTCAACGATAAGCTGCACCGGAAAGCCAGCACTTTGAGCAATTTGCGAAAACGTGCCGCCTAATAGCGACAGCGGGATATAGAGCATCAACACCATGAGGGTTTTAAACGCAATTGGCCCACTGAACTTAAAGCTACCTTTTATCGCCTCTAATGGCGTAAGGCGCTCTACCACTACCATGAAATTAACGAAGGCTAGGCGCGCAAAAATATAGATACTTAACGTCAAACCAATGAGCCACAATGGGCCAAACGCTGCGAATAACATCACCGGCGCTAAAATGGCTAGACCTGAAAAGACACCAGCAAGCAATAAGCCCGGCACAAAGTTCAAACTGGTTTTTAAAATAAGCCCAGTGCTTGGGTCATGCCCTTGCGAACGCAGCTCTAAAAACAGCGTCAAAGCTGCAATCAACAATGAAAATACCAATAACAATGCCATCATGGCCGCCATGTGCGGCGCACCAAACTGAGGATTTTCTAGATCGGCATTGGCCATTTCCATTCCAATCCATAACTGAATGCCGACTTGGACAAACAGAATAGGCACAGTAAGTATCGCTAACTGGCTAATATGATTGCGAAAGAAATTAAACGCTTCGCTTAATATCGCTGACAATGACATGTGTCTTTCCAATAAATAATTAAAACAATGTAGTAAGTCGCACAGGATACCGAAAATTGAGTTTTTTTGCACAACTGATGTCATAAAATAACTGCAAACTGTGTGACAAATTACGCTAGAATGGATCGCTAATTTAGATGTTGTAACCATAGGATGGCAAACAATGAGACTTTCTGCTGCATTTGCACTACTAATCAGTGCCACAATTCTAACCTTTCCCTCGCACGCGAGTTGGTTTGATGATTTAACCAAGAAAGAAGAGAGTAAAACTGAGGTGACTGACAGCCAGTCAAGTGGACTCGTCGATAGTGTCATGTCGCAACTCGGTCTCAATCAAAATCAAGCCGAAGGTGGATTAGGCAGCCTATTATCTTTGGCCCAGTCAACTTTAGGTGGTGATCAATTTGGTCCCATTGCCGCAGCGATACCGGGCATTGACGGTCTACTTGCTGCCGCACCAGAAGTGGATAGTGACTCTGGTATGTCAGGTTTGCTCGCTAAAGCCGGTGATTTAGGTAGCTCGCTGCAAGGTGGGGCTCAGGTTTACGATGCTTTTGAACAGCTCGGTATATCAAAAGAGCTCGCCGCACCTATGGTAGATATTCTCAAAGGCTATGTGGATGAAACGGCCGGTGCCGGCACCACCGATTTACTGATGCAGGGGTTAGGCGCACTGCTATAAACCACTATAAAGACGGCATTAGCTAAGATTAAATCGAGTTCATCCTAAGCGATTATGATGAACTCTTTTTTTTAATCGGACTCTAATACCCATCAGTATCATTGTCACAGCGAATAGGTATCTATCTATGCTAGTGAAACTAAAGCAATTTTTGACCTCTCACACCGAAGCGGCCACCCCAGAAGAGCAAGAGCGCCAATTACGCCTTGCCGCTGTGAGTTTACTGCTGGAAGTCGTTTATGCTGACGAAACCCTGAGCGATAACGAAGCCGATCTATTGCCGCAGCTGCTGACTTCATCCATGCAACTTTCTATCGGTGAGGCAAATGAGTTAATTAATGAGGCGAAATTGATTCAAGGCAATGCCACCTCTTTGTACGAATTTACCCAAGAGATTAACCAACAATGTAGCGTTGAGCAGAAACAAAAACTCATTTTAGCAATGTGGCAATTGGCCTACGCAGATGGTCAACTCTGCCAATATGAAGATCAAATTGTGCGCCGCACGGCAGAGCTGTTGTACCTAAAACACAGTGAACTGATTCAGATGCGTAACTTAGCAATCGAGACACAACGCAGCCAATAAACGTCCTTTTCACAGGCTCATGTTTCAAGAGCCTAGCTTGCACATTTAGCACCGCATTAAGATCTGCTCGGTATTATACCAATCAGTATAAACATTTAGTCACTCAGCGAGAGTTTAGCGATTCTGAGGCAAGGTCCTTAAATGCTCCTGCATTAATGACATTCACCACATCCATGTGGCTTGCAACGAGTGAAGAGCATAGTTATTCTACGGTTAAGCTCGTTAACACAGCATCAGAATCGCTAATACTCGCCATTCTGGCGCGTTTTAGGCTGCCTACTTCTGCGTTGAATAATTTCGCAAGGGAACAACCATTGTTTCAATCATTCGCCTTGAATTAGTTTGCCCAAAGCGCGCTGAGTAGATCAAATTCTTATACTGATTGGTATTATTAGCCGCTAGGCTTTACCCACCGCACCTGTAAACACAAGGTTGCAACCTTGTTATCAATATGAAATAAACCGAATAAAAATCAAACTATTACTAGCGGGAGTAACAAAACACTGCTAAATGTAAAAGTGTGTTTCTTCTACTCATGAGCAAACTTTCAAGTAAAAAAACTTCAAAGCTGCGACTGAGTACATAATGTAAGGATACGATTATGAGTAGAACTGCACTACTAAAACCCACTCTCACCGCACTATTTGGCGGTATTATTACCTTTGCCCTGTTTGCCTTTATGGCTAGCCTAATCAATATCGAACATCAACCGCCTGGCGAAATTGCCAAGGCACCTGAATTTAACTTAAGTTTTATCCCAGACGAGTCTCCACCTGAGAAAAAAACCTACGATTTAACGCCGCCAAAACCCGCTGTTGCACCGCCATCTATCCCTAAATTACAACCAACCGATGATAATACTATGGCCGTAGCGGTAACTATGCCTTCCATGGTTACACCCACAATAAATTATCAAGGTAGGCAAGCTGCAGATGCACAAGCGCTACCGGTGATTCAGATATCACCACAATACCCCATTGATGCTGCTCAACGAGGTAAGGAAGGCTATGTCATTGTCAATTTTGATATATCAAGCTCGGGCAGCGTCGAGAATGTCTCTGTAGTTGAGGCGCATCCCAAGCGCATCTTCAATCGTGCGGCAATACAAGCCATTAAAAAGTGGAAGTACAAGCCAAAAATTGAAAACGGCCAAGCGGTTCCCCAAGGCAATCAGCAAGTCCAACTTGACTTTAAACTCGACCAAATGATTTAACCCAAAGGCCCTTGGTTACAATACTAAGGGCCTTATTTAAACAGCCGCTAAGGCTGAGGGCATCGACGATGTTGGTGTCTTTTTCTAGCCATTAGCGCAGTCGATACAACCGTTGTTAACAACAAGGCGTACAACATATTTTGGCCCAGAGCCACCATCAGCAATAGACAGAAGCACACGCCCATGGCCACTAAAGGCAAATAGCGGCGGCGTAATAACTTAATCGCGGCTAACATCGCAGCAAGATAGATGATCACGAATACACCGTTAGTCCAAGCAATCAGATGCTCTAACTCTTGCCCAGTTAGGTGGGTCAACGTTATCACCACCGCCATGACTAACAAAACCGTGGTAAGCGCACGCACTGGCACCTGATGTTGATTGAGCTTATCAAAGTAGTTTGGCAGCACTCCTTCACGGCTAAAGCTCCAGATTAGCCTCGCCACACTTGCGGTATACACATTCACGGTCGCTAAGCCGCCTGCAATGCCGAGTACGCCAATCACTTGTGCTCCATAGCCGCCGAGCAACTCATCAAATGCGCGCACCATGGCCAATCCTTCACCTTGCGGCACAAATAACAACAATAGCGTGCAGGCTAAATACACTAAACCCACCAATGCAGTACCGATCATCATCGCTGGGATCATATCAGCACGTGGGTTTTTAAAGTCATTGGCTAAATGGGTCATCGCCTCTACACCTAAAAAGCTCCAAAAAGCGATACCAGCAGCGGCCATAACCACACTCAAATCAAAATCTTTACTGACATTAACTTCCAGTGCCGCAATATTGGCTCCACCGCTACCAAACATCGCCACCACCACAGACACAATTGCCAACGTTAGCGCAAATTGCAGTTTGGCAGAAACCTGAATGCCACGTAGGTTCAATAGCAACAATAGTAGTAACAAGCACAACTCTGTTAGCAGTTGATAAAGGCCCGATAGACTCACGAGTTCATTAACGAACTGAAATGTCATCAAAATAGCAGCAGGTGCACCAAGTGGTACCACCAAGAGAAAGATCAAGCCAATAGTGCGACCCGCAATTTTACCAAACGCTTGCTCGACAAAATAAGCGGGCCCAGCGGCATGAGGAAAAACACCTGCTAGGCGAGCAAACACCAAAGTGACCGGTAATATCGCAATAGTTAAGCCAATCCACGCCCATAAGGCGCCAATGCCAGCTGTGGCGATGGTCATTTGCGGCAAAATAAATACCCCAGTACCAAGCAAAGTGGTGGCCATTAATCCAGCGCCTTGCCAACGTCCAATGTTTCCTTGAATATGTGTCATAACGAATACCGCTCTAGTGTTCAATTGCGCTAGTATAGATCTAGTCACCGCAACATTCTGTTGGAGTTGACCTACAAAAACAGATTAACAACCGACAATTTGACGGCTTTAATAACTTAAACCGACAAATTGTCGGATTTTGATAGGAAAAATCATTGGATAAGTTTGATAAAGCAATTATCGCCACCCTAAGACAAAATGCTCGCCACAGTATCTCCCACATTGCTGACTCGGTGAACCTTTCTCGCAGTGCGGTATCAGAGCGGATCAAAAAGCTAGAGCAAAGCGGCATTATTCGTGGCTATCAAGTCTTATTGAGCGAGTCACAAAAAGAAGGGGTATCGGCCTATTTTGAAATACAACATCGCTGCCCTCGTTGTGCCGATGTCGTTCATGTATTTCAGACCATTCCAGAGATCATCACCTGCCGCGGCATCACTGGCGACATGGACTTACTAGTATACGTGCGCGCGAGTTCAATGAAGCGTCTTCACGAAATTCGCGAGTATATCGATGCCCAAACCGACATCATCAAAATTAAAACCCATGTGGTAATGAGTGAATGGATTGACAATCAGGCCAGTAGTTAAATATCAGATCTACCCTGCTCTATCCGCCCTTGCTAGTGAGTCCTCAGGGTAATCCTATGCATTAAATAACATCGCTACAGCTTCGGCAGGCACGTAACGACTAACTACGCCCCATATTTTGCAAAGAACGGCGCTGGCTCTTACGCTGCAACTCAAGCTGAGACATTGCCGATAACACGCGCTGCGCTGTCGCAATCAATGCTGTATTAAACTGCTCTGCGTGTTCAATGATGTGTTGTGCAAAATGCACGGTGATCGATAAGATCAATTGCTCCGCTTGCGATAGTGCTTTGTGCTCCGCGTCTTTCACAAAAAGCAAAAGAAAGCCTTGAAACAGGTCATGGAACACGTGTGGCAAGGTAAGTTGATAGTCGAGATCTTTCGGTTTTGCCGGTAATTCGATCATGGCTGCAAGCAAGTTGCACACAGTACTGCTAGTCGTCGCCCCAACAAATAAGTGGCCTAACTGGTCATGCTGTTTAAAAAAAGCTTGTAGCTGATGCGCATACTCCGCTTTTTCCCACTGACCAGCCACAGAACGAATAACACTCATTGTTCTACCGTCCTATCTAAACAAACGCATAGGCATTGGTACCACATTGACTGTTTTAGCCAACTGAGTTTCAAAATCCGCTGCCAGTAATGCAATCGCTTTGTAAAAGTCAGTTTCAGCATGTTCAATTGCCAAACTTAAACAACGTCCCGACCACGGCAACATATGCTGTTGCAACAGTACCACCATTGTTTCTAGCGCCGCTTTATTGTCTGGCTCTTGCGCCAGCTGCCCCAATAGTTGGTCCAATACCGCATAGAACAAAGCAATATGATCTAGTGGCTGATTATATTCCAGCTCGAAACTAATTTGCTGCTGCTTATAAAATGCCATTAGCGCGACGGTCGAGTCGTCATTTAACAGCTGCTGCTCGCCTAAATAGACCGATCCCCAAGGCATAGCAGTCGGCTCTCCTGGACCAAAAAATAGCTGACCATAGTCAAGCTTCAACTCGTCTAGTTGCGCAACCGTCCATTGCTGAGTAAACGCTTGCAACAAATCTCTGCCTTGTTGATTTTGTTCAGAATTCGCTAGATGTGGCCAAGTCTCACCTAGCTGATTATCAACAAAGGTCTGCACCAATGCTTCACTCGGGTAACTCAGTAGCGCATTGTGCAATATACGAGCAATGGCTTGCAGTGCTAGATATTCTTCGGTTCTGTGTTTGGTTGTCATAGGTCGTTATCTCAATAAATGGCGCCCCATTAGGGGCGCCCAGACTACTTATACTTCTGCAAAGTTTAAGATTTCACCATTACCGCCAGATACTGGCTGACCATGCTTGTTCGCTTTAATAATCAAATTAGGCGAAGTCACACTAGCCGATGGCAGTGGTGCGATATGACCATCACCATTACCATACTTAGCAGTTAGGTTTTCCATCGTATCGAAATCCAGTGCTCGCAGCGGGCACGAACCAACACAAATGGGCTGTTTGCCTTCGGCAACGCGGTCAGCACAGCCATCACACTTGGTCATCACTTTACGCTCTTGATCTAACTGCGGTGCATCATAAGGACAGGCACGCGCACAGCTTTCACAGCCAATACATTGCTCAGCAAAAACCTGTACCAGACCATCTTCTTTGCGTTTGTGCATCGCGCCTGTTGGGCAAGCTTTCACGCACACAGGCTCACTACAGTGGTTACAGCCTATAGACATATAATAGGAGTAAACATTTTGCTCAAAACTACCATCAGCGTTAGTCGACCAGCTGCCGCCGCCATACTCATACACACGGCGCCAGTTGACACCTGCAGGTAAATCTTTTCTGTCTTTACACGATACGTGACACACTTTACAACCAGTACACTTGGTGGTGTCTACATAAAAACCATATTGGGTTGCTTCAGTCATTTTTTGTTACTCCATCAAGCTTTTGCGATCTGTACACGGTTAGTGTGTTGCGGGTTACCTTTAGCCACTGGGCTTGGTTGGTAACGGGTCAGGGTGTTAATACAACCACCGATGTCCACAACATGGCCCGATGGCCCTACACGCCCACTTGGATCTGGCTGATACCAAGCTCCCTGACCGAGTCCGGCTACACCCGGCAAGATACGTGGAGTAATACGCACTGGTAACTCAATGGTCCCACGCTTGCTCCAAACATGAACTTTGTCACCTTGAGCTAGACCGCGGGCATAGGCATCTTGTGGGTTCATCCACACCGCATCTTCAACCGCTTCACGTAACCAAGGCACATTGTGGTAGCTAGAGTGAGTACGACCTTTGGTATGGAAACCCATTAGCTGCAGTGGATATTCTTCAGTTGTCTCGTCGTCATCAAAGCCTTCCCAAGTTTGCTGATACTTAGGCAATGCCGTGATGTAATCACCCTTAACATCAGCATCAAACTCCCATTCTGCGGCTTTTTGTGCAAACGACAGAGAGTAAATTTCAACTTTGCCTGATGGCGTACCTAGTGGAGTGCCACCGTTAATAAAGCTGTCTAGTGCAATTCGCTTAGTACCGTTAAATGAACGGAAAACACCAATTTCCTGCGCTTCTTGGTAAGTGCTCGGCATGGGGGGAATTGCATCAGCACTGGTTGACTGACCTAAGGTGCCGTCATAAAGCTGATCCAACCATGCGGCTTCGTCTTTACCTTCTGAGTATTCGCCGTATACGCCCATTTTCTTGGCGATTTCGCCACACATGTCGTACATCGACTTACATTCCCACATTGGGTCAACTGCCGCTTTCATCGCCACAAGGTAACCCATTAGGCCGGTGGCATAGCTGTTGTCAATCAAGTCGTTAGACTCTAACCAGCTAGTATCTGGGAGTAAGATATCGGCATAACGTGCAGAAGGTGTCATCCAGCAATCAGCCACCACAATCAACTCACACTTAGTGTCATCCTCAAGGATTTTGTGGGTGCCGTTTGAATCAGAATGCTGATTGATTAGTGAGTTAGAGTTAATCGCGAAGATCGCTTTAACATCATGACCCAATGGCGTGTCTAGATCTTCCATGCCACGTAGGCCATCTTTACGCGCTGTCATCTCATGCCCACGTTCAATCGCGTCAGAGAAAGTAAAGAATGAAATAGACTCTTTAACTGGGTTAGATAGGCCTGACATTGCAGATTTTCTCATGCCGCCTTGCACAGGAATCGCACCGTTGTTCACACCCGCTTGTCCGACTTTACCGGTCAAGAACGGCAACATGTAACAAGCACGCATCGCTTGCTCACCGTTAGCATGACGGTTAACACCTGCACCGGTGATGATGTATGGCGCACGAGCATTCATGATCTTCTGTGCGATACTCTTAATGTTGCTTTCTGAAATACCGCAAATAGTCGCCGCCCACTGTGCAGTCTTAGGCTCACTAAATTTACCTACACCTAAAATGTAGTCATGGTAGTTCTCTTCAACATCAATATGCTTAGCGTATTCAAGCTTGGCTTCATCAGCTGAAGCTTCAAATTCCGCTTTGGTCTTCTCCAATGACTCACGATCATAACCAACACAGTATTGGTCCAGGAACGACTTAGAGTTTTGCGCTACCCAGCCTGAGCTGATCATCTCGTAAGCAATAGCTTCGGCAAATACCGCATCAGTACCTGGACGAATCGCATGCCAGCTATCTTCTTTACCTGCCATCGAATCGGTATAGCGTGGATCAACCATGATCAGCTCAATGCTTGGATTCTTTTGAATCGCCTGCAAGAAGTCATAGCCTTCACCTGAACCACTTTGACGCATCTCACTTGGGTTGTAGCCAATACCTAAAAACAGGTCGCTATCTTCAACACACACCATTGAACTACCGTTGGTTGACCCGCCAGCCCAAGTGGCCGCAGCCGCTTCAGTTTGTTGCGCCCAAGAATAGTTACCATAGATATTTAAGAAACCACCATTCAAGTTTAATAGGCGGTTAAAGCAACTTGAGCTAGCAAAACCGTAATAGGCGCCTGATCCATACAATTTCAAAATAGAGCGATTGCCAAATTCATTGGTAATACGCGCAAGTTCACTCGCGACTGTTGATGCCGCTTCGTCCCAGCTAATAGGCACGAATTTACCTTCGCCACGCTTACCAATACGCTTCATCGGCGTTTTTAAACGGTCAGGGGCATAAGTACGCTGCTTCAAAGAACGGCCCCGTGCACAAGCACGGATCTGATGGTTATAACCGTATTCATCGGTGGTCTCATTGTCCGCCTCTACGCGGGTGATCACGCCATCACGACTAAATACCTTAACTGGACAGTTTGAGCCACAGTTAACCAAGCAAGCAGACCATGACTGCACTTCATCAGTGACCGGTGGCTCAGGTGGATTGACATTGGCGTCATCCGAGCTGGTCTTACAACCGGTTACTGTCGCCGCACAACCCAGTGCTGCACTCGCTTTCAAAAAACTTCTACGTTCCATACCTCTATCCTCGTAGTTCACTGCTTGCGATTAACGCAATTTGTAGCTAAACGACAACATCACTTGGTGTGCGTTATAGTCATGATTGATGTCACCCAAGGTCACTAAACCCGGAATACTGTTCACATCGGTTACCGCCGCATCGGTGTCGTAGTAACGCTCATAGCGATAACTCAACTTCAATGCCATCTGCTCATTCAGCGCATAATCGGCATACACACTCGCGCTGTGGTTATAGCTGTAGTAATCCCCGTAAGGCCGTGTGCCTTCAGTCGTCACATAGGTGTCGCTCACGGAGTTGCTAAATAGATAGTCCAGCCCCAAGGTCAACTTGTCCTGCATCAAACCGCCATAGCTCAGCCCCGCGCCTATGTTGGTAAACTCATCTTCAATGTCGTTGTACCAATCCGCACTGCCAAAGGACTGACTGCCCGCTTGCGCTGAATTAATCCACTGCTGACCCGCAAAACCATATGCGTTCACATGTTCACTGAGCTGCAAGCTCACACTCACGTCATAGCCATAATCTTCCGACTCCGTTAAGCCGATTTGTGTCTCGTCATACTCATCCTTGGCATAGCGGGTGTTGATATCTAAGCTCATCCAATGCACTGGGCTATGGTTAACACTCAGCTCAACCGCATTACGGGTACGGTCTGCCAGGTAGTACTTGCGCATCAAGGCGTTTTGTTCTGATGAGGTCAGTGCGTCTGCTTCATACTCTGAGCCACCGCGATTGGCGTGCTCTGCCTTGAGGTTGATGTTGAACTTGTCCAGTGCCCGCACGTTAAACTTCATCCACAAACTGTCATCATGGGTCTGCTCACGCTCACTAAAGCTGCGCTCCACCTCTTTGCGGTTATACCCCGCCTGCAAACGGTAACCGCTGGCAATGCGGTAACTGGCGTTCACCTTGTAGGTATTGCGCTCATAATCCCGTGGAGTGTTTTGCCTAAAGGCCCCCGTGACACTGTTAAAGTTGTATTGCGCAAACTCCGCCACTGAGCTCTTGTTGTCGCGCTTGCTGTAATCGACACTGCCGCCTAAGCGCAAACGGTTGGTCAACATCGACGTAACCGCCAAGCGACCATCTAAGGTGTCCACTTGTCCGTCCCAGTTTTGCAACGGGTTGCCGCTCATCTGGATAAGGTCATCGTCTTGTATCATCCGCCCCGTCACTAAACGGCCGCTCATCACGGTACGGTTAAGCTGGTATTGACCCGAAAGCGAAACCTGATGCGCTTGGTTATCTGGACTGGCTGAGTACACATCATTGAGATGCGGTAAACTCAAATGATTGATGTTGTTTTCATAGAAGCTGCCC
>NZ_KI912499.1:9845-73998 GCF_000518805.1 Shewanella waksmanii ATCC BAA-643 | reverse complement strand
AATGTGTAATCACGTTGTGTACGTTTAATGCTGATTGTGCTTGAAGGTTTCATAGATAAGTCTCCAAAGTGTCAACTTATCTCAGGACGGGACAATGACTGAATTTAAAAAGCCCCGAATGTTCGGGGCTTTTTTGTATCTGCTGCTTTCACATCGCTGCTAGTACGCTTGTAAGATATTCTCAAGAGAGCGACTAACAATTCGTTGTAGCAAATCGGCGTCAAGCTGCCGATTGACAACTGCACGATACTCCAACAGCTTGATAATGGCTAAAACCTGATGAGCATCGGCCAGCGGATCTGCAGATCCTAGCTGGACAAAAAAGCGCTCAATTGTGCTGATGAAACTATCGTCCAACACTTTAATTGCGTCAGCTAATTGTTGATTACGTAATGCTTCTTCATGGAATGCACTTTCCAGGATTCTGTCATCACGATGACTGACCTGTTCAGTAATGTGCAGACAGATCATCTCTGTTAACACTGAAGCCAACTGGGAGTGGTTTAGTGCTTGGGCTTGGGTTTGACTTGCAGTAGCCAACATAGCAAAAGCTTTTTCTTCAAGTGCCTTATTCATCCAAAGTGTTTTTTCAGCGAAATAAGTTAACGCATCACTGATCAATATTTTAATATCAGAGAAGTAATAGGTGGTCGACGCCAGCGGAACTTGGGCCTCTTCGGCTATCGCGCGATGTCTAACACCGCGTATTCCTTCACGGACAATCACCCTCAATGTCGCTTCTAAAATAGCAACTCGCCTTGTTTCACCGTCACTTCTCGACGTTTGTTTACCAAGATAGCGTAAGCCGTGCTCCACAGTACTTCCTTAGCCGTGTATGAGGAATTACAAGATACCACTCTATGCTCCCTTAGGGCTACAGGCGGGCCGACCTAATAGCTCAAAGTATCGAAATGCTAGCCCAAATTAATTGGGACGGAATTAATCTGATTAAGTGAGATAAGCATAAAAGCATTCAAGAATGATTAATCCATAAATTAAGAGAAATTTACCTAAAAAATAAAATGAATAAGCTCTCACTAGTTAAGCCCTGCTAATGGAATACCCAACACAATGTTTATGACTTACCTAAACACTGCGACAAAACGACTTCTATAGATAGCGATTAATAAGGAGAATGTAACAAGGCAATTAATTTTGGCGCCACTGTTAACGCACAAAAAATTAACAAAAGAAACCCTTCAGTTCAGTCAACCTTTAGACTGAACAAATGCCATACGAAAACCTATTAAGTGAGATTTTCGCTGGATTTTTATACTTTAGCATTATTTTTTTAATTTTTTTGTGCAACTTTTGTATAACAATGTTCACTATTGTTTTTCTAAGAAGCGCCACAAAGCAACATTAGCACAACCCTTTAAGCACACAATAAATAACAAATATTAACAACAAACAAACAAGCACAATAAAAAATAAACCATCAGTTTAAACATTGTTAAATTTATGTGTTTATTTGGTATCACACCAGCAAAATACAAGTGTAAATGCGATGTTGCGGGCGTCATTTTCTTGTGGTTATATCTCCACCCTGGTGAGAGTCATTACCAATATGTAACGGTAATGATTATACCCAGTATAAAAATAAACAATATTTAACACTTAATGAGTGTCAGGGAGATAAACATGCAGTCCAATTCTGTAGTAGCTAAAGCGATTCGCTTTGCTTTGATTGGTGGTGCAGCAACAGCAGCACTTAGCTCACCAGTTGTTATCGCAGCTGAAGGTGACAATGTAGAACGTATCGAAGTTACAGGCTCACGTATCAAACGTACCGACCTTGAAGGGTCTTCGCCTATAACCACTATTAGCGCAGCTGATATGGAAAAAACCGGAGAAATGTCTGTTGCAGATGTTCTCAGACGCAGCAATATTAATACTTTCGGATCTTTTGCAGAATCTTCAGGAAGCACATGGCAAAGCCAGGCTAACATCTCTCTACGCGGTGCAGGCGCAGACAGAACGCTTGTCCTTCTAAACGGTAAGCGTATGCCTGGTTCACCTACATTAGGTGGTACAGCTGTTAACCTTAACACGATCCCTACAGCGGCTATCGAAAGAATTGAAGTTTTAACTGACGGCGCCTCTGCAGTCTACGGTTCTGATGCGGTTGCTGGTGTTGTAAATATTATTACCAAAAAGAATTTTGATGGATTAGAGGTTTCTGCAACAGGCTCGAACCCTCAACAAGCAGGTGGCGAAGAGTGGAAAACTCACGTCATCGGCGGTACTGAGGGAGAAAAGGGAAGCATGACTTTTTCTTTCGAGCACCAAAACAGAGAGATTATCTATCAACGCGACCGCTGGTTCTCTAGCTCTACAAATGTTCTAGCAGATAAGTATGCTGACACGACAGGTGTATCAGCCTACGCTCGTAATTTCTTAAATATGACAACGGGTCAATTTAACCCGATGGCTGCATGCGATAACGAAAAGATGGTTGGTGGTGGTCATATTTATGATTACGGCGACGGCGACTACATTTGCGGCTATGACTATACTTCCGAAGCTGCCGACCACGCGGCTCGCCAGTACACTGCAGGTTACGTTAACGCAGATTATGAGATAACCGACGAAATAAGATTTGAAGGTCAAGGCCTATTCTCTCGGAATGAAACTTTTGGTCGCTATGCGCCGGCTGCTGGCTGGTTTAATGTAGATGCAGGTCAAGTAGACATCCAAAACATCGATGAAAACGGAAACAGTACTGGCTCGGTCAAAAATCCTGATGCTGGTCGTGTGTACTATCGATTTACCGATGTAGGAACCCGTGACTCTACTACTATCGATTACAGTACCGACATTCAAGTAGGTCTTGTCGGCGAACATGATGAGTTTGGTTGGGACGTAACTTATCACTATAACTTGGCTGAAAATAGTAACTATGGTGAAGGGTACGTTCATCGCCCTACAGTAGAAAATTTAGTGAAAAGTGGTGAGTTTAACTTTGGACCTGAAGGAAATAGTGAAGACGTTGTTGCAGCGATCACTCACGATACACTTAAGCAAGATACTATGGAGTTCCAAAGTTTAAATGCTGGTGTTAACTTCGAAGCTATTGATCTACCAGCTGGTGTGGTGGGATGGTATTTCGGCACCGAATACATGGAATATAAATACCAAGCTAAAGTAGATGCTGAATCAGCTGCTGGTGAAGTAATTGGCTCCTCGGGTAACGGATCTGGCGGTGATCGAGAAGTGTTTGCAGTATTTGCAGAGTCTATTATTCCCGTAACAGACGATCTTGAACTGAACTTTGCATTTCGTTACGACAATTACTCTGACTTTGGTTCTGCAACTACACCAAAAGTAGCATTAAGATACCAAGTAATCGACGATGTAGTGCTTCGTGCTTCTTGGGGTCAAGGCTTCCGAGCACCTTCTCTTTCAGATTTGTATGCAGCAGATTCATTTAGCGCTGACACCGCAACCGATTACCACTACTGCGAAACTCAAGGTACTTCGGCATCGGATTGCAAAGCGAAACAATACGATGTTACTCGTACTGCCAACTCTGAACTAGAACCGGAAACATCTGATTTCTATAACGTAGGCGTCATTTGGAACTTAACCGACAACCTTAGTTCAAAAGTTGAGTATTACAACCTTAACATTAAAGATGTGATCACTTTTGTATCTTTAGATTCTTTGCTAAAAGAAGAGAAAAAAGTGGGTTACGGCAATCTAGCTCTTGGTGATATCAAGCGTGTAGGTGATGACCCGAATGGCAAAATTTTATCGGCGACTACCCCACAAGTGAATGGCAACGGATTCGATACCTCTGGCATCGATTTCAACCTTACTTATTCTGGTTTAGAAACAACTGTTGGTGACTTCGGTTCAACTTTCGATTTAACTTATGTTATTGACTACAATGATGAAGAGTATTTCGATGGGCCTGTTAACAACAAAATTGGCCGAAATGGTATGCCTGAATTCCGCTTCACTTGGGTTATCGATTGGAATTATGGTGACCACGGTGCATCACTGTTAACTCAATACATTGACGGACAAGCAGAGAAAACGGATCCTAACACTTATGAGCAACTAGGATCTCTACCTTCACAAACTACATTCGATGCAACATACAGCTATAACACTTCTTGGAATGGTAAGCTGACACTTGGTGTTCGTAACATTACTAACGAAGACCCAGTGCTAGACTCAGATCTAGAGTACGATTCTTCATTGTACAACCTGTATGGCCGCACTTATACGGCGACATACACGCAAAAGTTCTAAAATTAAAAGCCTAGGGGAGACCCTAGGCTTTTTTCTTGGCCCGCCTATCAAACAAAGCCAAAATAGTGGGCACTGATAACAACCCCGCTCGATACGACAAACAATGCCAGCATAAAACGCCAAATAAACTTAAGCCAATCGCCCCAATCAACACGACACACACCCAGTGTGGCCATTAAAGAAGCTGACGTTGGCACCAATACATTGGTAAAACCATCACCTAACTGGAACGCCAGTACTGCGGTTTGCCGCGTCACGCCCACAATATCAGCTAGTGGTGCCATCAACGGCATTGTCAGTGCTGCCTGACCGGACCCCGAAGTCACAAAGAAATTAAACACCGATTGAAATAGCAACATAAACCAGGCAGAAAAGACTGCCGGTAGCTGACCAATAAACTGCCCAGCAGAGTTAAGCACAGTATTGAGCACACTAGGCGCTGTAGCGTCGCCACCACCCAGTAAAATAAGAATACCTGATGCACAGCCTACTAATACTGCAGGCTCCACCATAGTCGCTGCACCCTGCTTGAAACTGCTTGCCACTTTATTGGCTGTCATACCATTAAGTTTGAACACCACGCCAATAAGACCCACAATTATACCCATGGTAAAAAACTGGCTGGCAATTTCAGGAATGAACCAAGCATGGGCAATGACCCCCCAAATCACCCAGGCAATCGTGGCGACAATAGTGGCTAGGACCAATATGTCACCGACATTAAAGCGTGCATTGATATCGGCATTGTCTTGATTGTCCCGAAAGTACTTATCACTATGATAGCTATAAGATAATTTAGGTTGGCGCTGAATTTTAGCGGCGTAGCGCATAGTGAAAGCTAACCCCATTAAAGTAAAACCGGCCCACATCACACCACGAAATCCGGCACCAGAAAGCACCGGCACCCCAGCAATGCCTTGTGCAATGGCGACACTAAATGGGTTCATCCATGAGCTAGCAAAACCTATCTGGGTTGCTGCATAGGTCACCATCACAGTAGTGATGCCATCGTACCCAAGCCGAATCATCAATGGGCAAATAATAATCGCAAACGCAATGGCTTCCTCACCCATACCAAAAACAGCACCACCAAGTGAGAACAGACAAAACAACACTGGAATAAATATCGCTTCGTTACCTCGGGTGCGATCAATCAGTTTAAGAATGCCGTTGTCTATGGTGCCCGTTGCCATCACTACACCAAATGAGCCACCGATCACCAGCATGAACATAATCACGCCAATCGCACTGCCCCACTTTGAGCCGGACACGAGTCCTTCAAAAGCAAAGTTAAAAAAGCCTATACCGCCACCACCGGCGAATAGTCCAACGGGTTCAATAACCGCTTGCCCTAGCTCATCGAGCTGATAACTGAATGAATTGGGATCCACCACGGTACGGCTCTTCTCCACACCGTCACTGACATACTGCACCTCTTGAGTGCTAAATGAGCCAATAGGAACAACATAAGTCAACGCCATGGCCAGCAAAGCGACAAAGAAAATGATGACCAGTGTATCGGGTAGTTGAAATTTACCTGTCGGGCTTGGCGGTAAAGTCGCAGGGTTGGAGCTGTTATTATTATCTAGTGTGGACATGGCTAATGTTATGGTTATTGTTTTAGCGCAAAATATAAATCATTGTCGGCCGTAATCACAGACAAAATGCGCTTAACAATGCGGTTTTTTCCTCTAATCATTGCCCTAGTCCCTACCCTTCTTCATAGGGTCCAACACAGTAAGTTTCTTAGCCAAAGTGGTTTTTTGCTGTTATGTTTATTAGCCTTCACTGTACAAATGTTAACTTGCTCGCAAAATGCAAACTTACCGGTTAAATATCAGGCTTAAATAGGTGTATCGATGGGGCTGTTGTGCTAATATTGATTACGGTAAATTGGTCTTACCAATTTATATTTGAGGGTGCAGCGTTAAAATTGATGTTGTGTAATTTTATTACAGAATAAGCTGCAAAAGCTGCATAAAGTGATCAAGATCACGACAGTAAATTACACATTTACTATACTAGCTCCCTGTAGAAGCCCTTTACATTAGAAGTGGTTTCTTTAACTAACAATCAAATCTATATTGGTGGATAAAACCAATTTATAAGGACGATAAAGGTTAGAGATGCAAAATAGCCCCAGCCCATTTGATGCCATCACGCCGGCTAACACTGCCCAAAAGGTAGAAGACACAGCCGTTGTTAAGGTTAATCGTGACACCGTATCAACATTGGTGTTAGCCATGACGGCTGGTTTGTTTATTGGTCTTGCCTTTATTTTCTATGTTGTGGTGACTGCCGGTGGCCATGACCTTCCCTATGGACTAAATAAACTCATTGGTGGTTTATGCTTCAGTTTGGGACTCATATTAGTTGTCGTGCTCGGTGGCGAGCTATTCACATCTAGCGTGCTTACTCTAACCGCCAAACTCAGTAAACGTGTTTCACTAACCGCGATGCTAAAAAACTGGGGCTTGGTTTATATTGGTAACTTTGCAGGTGCCATGTTACTTGTGCTGCTAATGATCAGTGCTAAGCACTATGAGTCCGGTCATGGACTATTAGGTTTAGGGTACCTTGCAACCGCACAAGCGAAGCTACAGCACTCTTTTATACAAGCTATCGCATTAGGCATTATGTGTAACATCATGGTGTGCCTTGCCGTCTGGATGGCCTACGCGGGTCGCACGGTCACAGATAAAATCATCGCCGTCATCTTGCCCGTTGCCATGTTTGTCGCCGCAGGATTTGAACATTGTATCGCCAATATGTTCTTAATCCCGATGGCTATCATCACCAAGCAAGTCGCTTCAACCGAATTTTGGGCGCAAGCTGGAGTCGATCCAGCTCTATACGCCGATGTAACTTGGAGCCAATTTGTGTTTGCTAACCTCATTCCCGTCACAATAGGTAATATTATTGGCGGTGCGCTGTTCGTTGGCATGACTTATTGGTTTGTTTACCGTCGCCCTGCGCTAAAGCGCGGCTCCGACGCCTAACAGTAGTAACCCAATTCTTAACTTAAGGTATTTATACTATGAGCGAAAATACTGAAAAATTTTTAGCAGCATGGGAAGGTTTCGCCGCTGGTGACTGGAAAACTGAAGTCAACGTTCGTGATTTTATCCAATTAAACTATACCCCCTATGAAGGCGATGAAAGCTTCCTAGCTGAGGCGACCCCTGCCACTGTCTCTTTATGGGACAAAGTGATGGAAGGAATCAAACAGGAAAACCGCACCCATGCGCCTGTAGACTTTGATACCGATAAAGTCTCTACCATTACTTCACATGATGCTGGTTATATTAATCAAGAACTGGAAACCATTGTTGGCCTGCAAACTGATGCGCCGCTTAAACGTGCCATGTTGCCAAATGGTGGTATTCGTATGGTTGAAGGCTCATGTGCCGCTTACGGTCGTGAACTTGATCCGAATATTAAGTATGTTTATTCAGAACTACGTAAGACCCATAACCAAGGTGTATTTGATATTTACACCCCAGAGATCATGCGTTGCCGTAAGTCTGGTGTACTAACCGGTTTACCTGATGCCTATGGCCGTGGCCGTATTATTGGTGATTATCGCCGTATTGCGCTCTATGGTATCGATTACTTGATGCAAGACAAATTTGCTCAATTTGGTTCGTTGCAACCTCGCTTTGAAGCGGGTGAAGATTTAAGTGCAACCATGCAGTTGCGTGAAGAAATTGCAGAGCAGCATAAAGCACTAGGTCAAATGAAACAGATGACTGCCAGCTATGGTTTCGACATTTCGGGTCCAGCAACCAACGCTAAAGAAGCCATTCAATGGACTTACTTTGGTTATTTAGCCGCTGTTAAGAGCCAAAATGGCGCGGCGATGTCCCTTGGCCGTACCTCTAGTTTCTTAGATGTCTATATTGAACGCGACATCAAAAATGGTGTACTCACAGAGCAACAAGCTCAAGAAATGGTTGACCATTTCGTGATGAAACTGCGTATGGTACGTTTCCTCAGAACACCTGAGTATGATGAGTTGTTCTCGGGCGATCCAATCTGGGCGACTGAATCCATTGCCGGTATGGGTGTGGATGGCCGTACCTTAGTGACTAAGTCAAGCTTCCGCTTCTTGCACACGCTCTACAACATGGGCCCAAGCCCAGAGCCAAACATTACTGTTCTTTGGTCTGAAAAACTGCCACTGAGCTTTAAAAAATACTGTGCAAAAGTCTCGATTGATACCAGTTCAATCCAGTATGAAAACGATGACTTAATGCGTCCAGATTTCGACTCTGACGATTACGCGATTGCCTGCTGTGTTAGCCCAATGGTTGTCGGCAAGCACATGCAGTTCTTCGGCGCTCGAGCCAACTTAGCTAAAACCATGCTTTACGCCATCAATGGCGGCGTGGATGAAAAGTTAAAGACACAGATTGGTCCTAAGTCAGCACCTATCAGTGATGAAGTCCTTAACTACGATGATGTCATGGGTCGTTTAGACACTATGATGGATTGGTTGGCTACCCAATATGTTTCTGCACTTAATGCTATCCACTTCATGCATGACAAGTATTCATATGAAGCGGCATTAATGGCATTACACGACCGCGATGTGCGTCGTACAATGGCTTGTGGTATTGCAGGCTTGTCTATTGCGGCTGACTCGCTATCAGCAATTAAATTTGCCAAAGTGAAGCCGGTCCGTGATGAGAATGGCATTGCCGTCGATTTCGACATCGAAGGTGATTATCCGAAGTTTGGTAACAATGACCCACGTGTTGATGATATCGCCAGTGAATTGGTTGAATGCTTCATGGGTAAAATTCGCCACATGAAAATGTACCGTGACGCTATCCCAACGCAGTCAATTCTTACTATTACCTCAAATGTGGTTTACGGTAAGAAAACCGGTACTACACCAGATGGTCGTCCAGCTGGGGCTCCTTTTGCACCAGGTGCAAACCCAATGCACGGCCGTGATGAAAAAGGCGCTGTTGCCTCGCTCACGTCAGTGGCTAAACTGCCTTTTGCACATGCTCAAGACGGTATCTCTTATACCTTCTCGATTGTGCCTAATGCATTAGGTAAAGATGAAGATGGTCGCCGTGCTAACTTAGCAGCGTTAATGGATGGTTATTTTGCGCACAGTGATAGCCGTGAAGGTGGCCAACACCTAAACGTCAACGTGATGAACCGTGAAATGTTAGAGGACGCAATCGTTAATCCGGACAAGTATCCACAATTAACTATTCGTGTTTCTGGCTATGCGGTACGTTTCAACTCTTTGACTGCTGAGCAGCAAAAAGATGTCATCACACGTACCTTTACACAAGGGCTGTAAAAATAAGCTAACGCTAGACTTTTAGTAGCAATAAAGTAGGTTGTCATCTAAATTAGATCAGCCTACTTTTTATTACCCCTTGGAGCAAAAATGGCAGTAACAGGTCGGATTCATTCGCTTGAGTCTTTCGGTACGGTTGATGGCCCAGGCATTAGGTTTATCACCTTTATGCAAGGCTGTTTGATGCGTTGCCAATACTGTCATAACCGTGATACTTGGGATCTTCATGGTGGCCGCGAGGTCGAAGTTGAAGAGCTCATGGGCCAAATTCGCAGCTACAGACCGTTTCTAGAGTCCAGCGGCGGCGGAGTCACGGCCAGTGGCGGCGAGGCGATTCTACAAGCTGAGTTTGTCAACGAATTATTCAAAGCCTGTCGTCAAGAAGGTATCCATACTTGCTTAGATACCAACGGTTTTGTGCGTAAATATACGCCCATTATTGATCAATTATTAGATAACACTGATTTGGTATTATTGGATATCAAACAGGTTGATGACGATAAGCATATTGCACTGACCCATGTCAGTAATCAACGTACCCTTCAATTTGCCCACTATCTACACCAACGCCAACAAAAAACGTGGATACGCTATGTGGTTGTCGGTGGTTTTACCGATGATATTGAATCAGCCCAAGCACTTGCTGATCTGGTCAAGCCAATGACAAATGCTGAAAAAGTAGAACTATTACCCTACCACGAATTAGGCAAGCATAAATGGGAAGCCATGGGAGAGCAATATCAGCTTAGTGATATTTCCCCCCCATCAAGCGAGACCATGGCGGCGATAAAACAAGTGTTCATTGATGCAGGAATTAATGCCATTTACTAAGCTTGACTGACGTGGTGCTTTTAGAGCTCTTCCCAGTAGCTTTTATCGAGACGCTCAAAGGCAATTTTTAACACAATTGCCATGTCGAAGTAGCACGCTTTAGCGCCGAGGGGTTTACTCGATACCCCCATAGTATTGAGTTTAGATGTAAGTTGGTTGCACCAATCAAATAGAGTTAATGGTAGTGGGTGCTGAGCACGCCAGCCCAACCACAACAGACCTTGAATGGGTAGACTGATAAAAAATAACGCAATAGTGATAGCTTGAGGCAAAAATGCCCAACCATGAATATAGATTTGGCTCGCAGCAGCTAACAATGCCAATACCGGCATAAAACGCAATGACAATTGCGTCGCGCGCACCACACGATATTCAGGAAAATAAAAACTCAGCTGTCGCACCATAGGCCAAGTCTTCATATAACGACGACCCATGCCTAAGGTCTTAAACACATTAATGGTCAAAACGGCACCTAACTTTTAAAAGACTGCCTTTACCATAGCACAATCCGCCGTAAAGCCCCAAGGCTAAAGGGATGTGGTATAGCAGCATTAACGACCTAACTTCAGGTTTGCTTTCGCTAGCGCAGCAACAGCTACCGGTTAGGTCAACACAAATTCATACTTTGTATAAGGTTTTAAACATGTCAAACAAACTGGTACTGGTTCTAAACTGTGGTAGCTCTTCACTTAAGTTTGCCATTATTGATGCGGCAACCGGCGAAGACCAAATCTCCGGCCTCGCTGAATGCTTTGGGCTTGAAGATTCACGCATCAAGTGGAAAGTCGATGGCAAAAAAGCTGATGCTAGTTTAGGCGCATATACGGCTCACCGTGAAGCTGTTGAGTACATAGTAAATAACATACTGGGTAGCCACCCAGAGATTGCTGAGCAAATCCAAGCCATTGGCCATCGTGTGGTGCATGGTGGTGAGAAGTTCACCCATTCTGTGATTATTGACGAATCTGTAATACAAGGCATAGAAGACTGCGCCGCACTGGCACCGCTGCACAACCCCGCGCACTTGATTGGTATCCGCGCCGCGCAAGCCTCATTTCCTAACCTGCCACAGGTGGCGGTATTCGACACAGCATTCCACCAAACCATGCCACAAGAAGCCTATGTATACGCCTTGCCCTACAAGTTTTATCGCGAGCATGGTATCCGCCGCTATGGCATGCACGGTACCAGCCATCTGTTTGTGAGCCGTGAAGCCGCTAAAGCCTTAAATAAACCACTTGAGCAGAGTAATGTAATTTGTGCTCACTTGGGCAATGGCGCCTCTGTGACCGCGATTAAAGGTGGTAAAAGTGTTGATACTTCTATGGGGTTAACCCCCTTAGAAGGTTTAGTCATGGGAACACGTTGCGGCGACTTAGACCCATCGATTATCTACCATTTAGTTGACCGCTTAGGCTACACCCTCAAAGAGGTCAACGACTTAATGAACAAGCAAAGTGGCTTACTGGGTATATCTGAGCTCACCAATGATTGCCGCGGCATTGAAGAAGGCTATGAGAAAGGCCACAAAGGCGCCACGCTAGCGCTCGAAATTTTCTGCTACCGACTCGCCAAGTACATTGCATCATACACAGTGCCGTTAGGTCGTTTAGATGCATTAGTCTTTACCGGTGGTATAGGTGAAAACTCAGATGTGATCCGTGAAAAAGTGCTCAACGCGTTGGCTATCTTTAACTTTGAAGTTGATAAAACACGCAACCTTGCGGCACGTTTTGGTCAGCAGGGGCAAATCACCACAGACAATGGCCCTATCGCTATGGTTATCCCAACCAATGAAGAGTGGGTTATCGCTGAAGATGCTGTCGCAGTGTTAAAGTAATTTGGTTTAATCCGATTAATATGGAAGAGACCGAGTGCTCTTCCTTTGACCACATTCAGCCATGCTGAGTGTCGATTGTCACTAAGAGGTTTTTATGTCTCGTAATATCATGCTAATCCCCATTGGTACCGGTGTGGGGTTAACTTCAATCAGTTTAGGTATGGTGCGTGCACTTGAGCGCCATGGTGTTAAAGTTCGTTTTTTTAAACCGATTGCTCAGCTCAGACCTACCGATACCGGTCCGGAGCGTTCCACCACTATTTTAAGTAAATCGCCAACGGTCAATCCGCTAGAGCCTTTTGATATGGCCCATGCTGAAAACCTGATCCGCGCCGACCAAACAGATGTGCTGATGGAGCAGATTATTGCCCGCGCAACTGAACAAGCTAGCCCATCAGAGACATTGATCGTAGAAGGGCTGGTGCAGACTCGCAACCACCCTTTCTCAGACGATATCAACTACCAAGTGGCCAAGGCTCTTGACGCTGACATCATTTTTGTGGCCACTCCAGGTAACGAAACCGCAACGGCATTAATGCATCGTTTAGAGATTGCTCACAACAGCTGGGGCGGGAACAAAAATAAACGATTAATCGGTGCTATCGTTAATAAGATTGGCGCCCCGGTCGATAATGAAGGCCGTGCAAGACCGGATTTGTCAGAAGTCTTTGACCATCAGGACATTCAACGCTCTGATGCGGCGCACATGTTCCAGCTACCTGGCAAAAGCCCGCTACGCATTTTAGGTAGTGTGCCATACAATTTAGACTTGGTTGCACCGCGTGCCTCCGATTTAGCCAAGCATTTACGTGCACGCATTATCAATGCCGGCGAGATGAACACACGTCGCCTGCGCAAAGTCACCTTCTGTGCCCGCAGTATTCCCAATATGGTTACCCATATTAATACTGACTCATTGTTGGTCACCTCTGGCGATCGCTCAGACGTGATTGTCGCCGCTTGTCTTGCTGCCATGAACGGCGTAAAAGTTGGCGCACTGCTACTCACGGGTAGCTATGAGCCAGAACCTGAGATCATGGCGTTATGTGCACAAGCTTTCGATACCGGCCTACCGGTATTTTTGATCGACACCAATACCTGGCAAACCTCACTTAATATCCAACGATTTGACCATGAAGTACCGGTCGATGATGCGGTTCGCATTGAAGAGGTGCAAGAATACGTTGCCAGCCATATCGACCAAAATTGGGTTGAAAGCATCACTAAAGACTCGCCGCGCGAACATCGCCTGTCACCACCTGCCTTCCGTTATAAGCTCACTGAATTAGCTAGAGCTGCGAGAAAGACCGTGGTACTGCCTGAAGGCGATGAACCACGCACGATTGAAGCCGCAGCGATTTGTGCTGAGCGTGGTATTGCCAAATGTGTGTTACTAGGTAATCGCGATGAGATATTACGTATCGCCGACCAACAAGGCGTTTCGCTAGGTGAAGGGGTTGAAATCGTCGAGCCGGAAGCCGCACGCGAGCGTTATGTCGCGCCTATGGTTGATTTGCGCCGCCACAAAGGTTTAACGGAGGTTGTTGCCCGCGAACAACTCGAAGATAACATGGTGCTCGGCACTATGATGCTAGCGCAAGAAGAGGTCGACGGTATCGTTTCCGGTGCGGTCAATACCACAGCTAATACTATTCGCCCGCCACTGCAGTTAATCAAAACCGCACCGGGTTCAAGTCTGGTATCTTCTATCTTCTTTATGTTGATGCCTGATCAAGTATTGGTTTATGGTGATTGCGCTATTAACCCCGATCCCAACGCGGAACAGTTAGCCGATATTGCCATTCAATCGGCTGAGTCGGCTGCGGCTTTTGGCATCGAACCTCGAGTGGCAATGATCAGTTACTCTACTGGTAGCTCTGGTACAGGATCTGATGTTGATAAAGTACGTGAAGCGACCCGTATTGCCAAAGAGAAGCGTCCAGATCTCGTGATTGATGGTCCACTGCAATATGATGCGGCTGTTATGCCAAACGTAGCCCAATCTAAAGCGCCTAATAGCCCCGTAGCTGGTCAAGCAACGGTATTTGTATTCCCAGACTTGAATACCGGTAATACCACCTATAAGGCTGTACAGCGTAGCGCTGATCTGATCTCTATCGGTCCAATGCTGCAAGGTATGCGCAAACCGGTCAATGACTTATCACGCGGCGCATTGGTCGATGATATTGTTTACACCATCGCCCTGACTGCTATCCAAGCATCTCAAGGTAAGTAGCCCCAATAGCCACAAAAAAAGCCTGTCATCAACGACAGGCTTTTTTATGGGCGATCGATCAACGATCGGCAACTGACTGACACTTTAAAGCTTAAAAACTCACAATGCGTCAATTTTTAACCAGCAAAATTTATAAAGCAACATCAGCCACTTATAAGTTATGCATCTAGTCTTCAACATAGTTATCCCCAGATTCTGTGGATAACCGTCATCAGTTATTCATTAAGATATGACGGATCAAAGCCAATACGTCAAGCCTTAGCGATTCAAGTGCTGCATTTATACCCAAATTCCGCGCCTAACCCGTGATTGAACGAACGAGCTACCAATAAGCCACAATCTCAGTTAAGCTGCTTTTACCATGTGTACAGGAAGTCTCACTTAACAAAATGAAAAAGCTACTCTTGCTGGTTTTACTCTTAGTTAGTGCATGTAGCCCAGACTCAGAAATGGGCCAAAAGCCGTTAACACCAGAACAAGTCTCCCTAGGGTTCTTTCAAGCTATCTATATTGATAGAGATGTAGAAAAAGCAAAACAGTATGTCAGTGAGCCGATGCAAAAAATACTCGGACATTACTACATTGCCTCAGCTGTGCAACGCCACGTGCTCAATTTATCTATGACCGATGTCACCATGGAGATTGAGGAGATCAATATTGATTTCTTTCGCAAGTTTACCGACGATGTCACGGTTATTGTCAAAATGACCGGGTTGCGTGGCGGTAGTCCCTGGATTGATGACCGCACATTGCGCTTGCATAAGCACAAGAAAAGTTGGGTCATCGTTGAAGTATTGCCAGAGAAAGGCAACCTCAACTGATTGAGCTCTACTAATGATCTCAAAAAACAGGCAAAAAAATAGCAATCAATTGATTGCTATTTTTTATTGAGGTCTTGTTAGCGCATTCAGCGCTCCGCCTCAGATGTGCTGTTTAGCTTCCTTTAATCCAAAAACGCTTCTTCGTCCTTTTCTACCGGCAAAGATTCAATCACGTCATCTTGTACCTGATAATATGCGTTTTCGTATTCACGAAATTCCATAACAACTCCAAATTTAAATAGTAGGGTACGAGGCATGCTTGTTATTTAGGTCTGCATTTTTGCCATTATTAGAATCTATGCCAAACCAGCAAAATTCTTACCCGCAGTATACTACTTCAAAACCAAAACTTACAGAAAACTTTCAAAAAAGTTTCATTCAAAAGGTTTTAAAGGTGTTTATTGGTTAAACAACCCGCAAAAAAGTAACTCAACATGAAAGACTTTCAGTTTTTTATCCATTTTGATGATAAAAGCATCACTACTTACAACATAAAAATCTACCTTTGCAGCAAAATCACAACAACACTTAATACACAGTTCAAGTAATCGGCAGTGTCTGTGATGCATCAATAGCGACAGTAAACTGCCTAGCTTGTGACCCACAACTTATCAACCGCAGCAATCATCGGGTGCGCCACAGGGGAAAGCCAATTGAAGCGGCTGAGTTTTCTGCATTAGTGAGGTGTAACAATGAACGAACTAATTGAATATGAGGCAGGTGTGTTAGTCGATCTGTTAGCTGAAGGAGACGACTTACAAGTACAACTATTTATGGACAAAATGAATATTCCTTTTGATGTACAAGGTCAACTATTAACGGCCACGGCTGCAATCCGGCGCCCCGATCAATTATCCATCGCCAAGGTTATCGAATCACACGGCCACTCTTCATTGAGTGACCGTTTGGGCTATTGAATTGGGCGCAGTAAAATTGTCACCGTTAGCGCTATTGGGCAGTGGTAGCACTATCAACACAAAAAATAGCCCAGCGTAGCTGGGCTATGTTGTACTTATGCAAACAATGTCTAATACCGTCACAGAACGAACAACGGTTCTGTTGCCCGCAAGATTTGTTGAGTTAACGGTAGCGCAGTACTTTTAACGCTTTATCGGGGTCAACATCCTTAAAAATAGCCGGATTAGCTATTTGCTCAACAAAGGTCAAGGTGGGGCTGTTCTCTGCAACCTGCGCTTTCAAGAATTCAATACCCAATTCTGGCGCGTTCAAGCACAGTAGCACTTCCCCCTCTTCAGCTAACAGTGTCGGTAAACGCTTTAGTAATCGCGCATAATCTTTAGTGGCAACAAAGCTGCCCCGTTGATTACTTGGGGGATCAGCAATAATCAGATCATAGGGGCCTAGCTTAGTTAATTTACCCCATGACTTGAAAATATCATGGCCAAGGTATCTCACTTGATCAGCAAAGCCATTAAGTAAATGATTTTGCTTACCGATACTAAGCGCGCCTTTGCTCATATCGATATTAACCACACTGTCTGCATCACCTTGCATCGCTACCACAGAAAATCCGCAGGTATAAGCAAATAAATTGAGCACTTTTTTACCCGCACTATGCTGTTTTACCCACTGGCGACCATTACGCATATCCAAAAACAAACCATGGTTCTGGCCGCGCATTAAATGAACTTGATACTTAGCTTCATCCTCTACCACCACATGCGGGTCGCTTACCTGCCCTTCCATAATTTCTGTGTGGGTCTGGCCGCCCTTACGAAACTGATACACCAAGTTCAATGGTGCCTGACTTTCGACAGCCTGCCAGCGCTGCTTAATGGCACTATGAGCTTGCTCTAGCGCTTGTTCATCAAGCTCCTTAAAACTGGTTAACAACACCACAGGAGGGAAAAAGTCTAAGTTAATGTGCTCACTACCTGGATAACAACATCCTCGGCCATGAAATAGCCGTTCAACCTGTTGACCAAATTCAACCTTTGATACGGCTTCTAAAAATAACTGCATGATAGTAAAAATAGTCCAATAAATATTGTTGATTAATCGCGCGGCGTCTCTGCCTCAATGTCATCACTTGCCGCTTGTTGTCCGCTTGGCGAGCTTACATCGTCAGCTAATAATATCGCTAACCATCCGCCACTCTGGCTCGACTCTAGGGCGATTTTAACAATCATGGTCAGCGGCACAGACAACAGCATGCCCACCGAGCCCAATAGCCAGCCCCAAAAGATTAATGATAAAAACACCACTAAGGTCGACAAGCCTAGGCCTCGGCCCATATAACGCGGCTCTATAACGTTACCCATCACCATGTTAGTCCCAAGATACAGCAACGCTGTCATCCCAGCAGCCCCTGGGCCAATTTGGATAAAGGCCAATAACACTGAAGGGATGGCGGCAATAACAGAACCGATATTAGGAATATAGTTAAATAGGAAGGCCACTACGCCCCATAGCAAAGCATAGTCGACACCAATAATCGCAAGACCAATACCGACAATCAGACCCGTCCCCATGCTCACCAGCGTTTTGATCACCATATACTGATTAACTGAGTGCAAAAACTTGTCAATTTGCTTGAGACGCATGTCGGGGTCATCGAGAGCAAAGTGTAGTTTTTTCGGTAAAGTTTGTGCTTCAAACAACATGAAAACGACGGTCAAAATAATTAGAAACAGGTTAGCCATCACGCCACCAACGCTAGAGAGCATGTTGGTGGTCATGGACAAAGCAATACCCGGATCAAAATAGGCCAGTAACTGATCTCGAGAGACGGTGATGTTGAAAGCTTGCAGCTTATCGATAACCCAAGAGAACTGCTGCACCAACTGATCACGATAATGTGGCAATTGTTGACTAAATTCGTTGATGGAGCTTCCGACAATGGATGCAAGCCACAGACCCATCAATACAATGAACACCATTAATACCATTATGGCCAAACCACGCGGTACCCGATAACGGGCTAACCAATCGATAACCGGGTTACAAATCACCGCTATAAATGCTGATAGCACAAATGGCACTACAATCGGACTTGCGGCCTTAATTCCTGCAAGAATAACGACGAGAAACGCCATTATCGCGAAACCCTTGTAAGCCACGCCTTGATTCTCAAACCGACCCATATTAATAAAAGTCCTTCTAGAATTACCTTATAGTTGATAGGCTACAAATATGTTAACGACTAAAAACATGAGCTTATGAATCCTCAAATCGCCATTATTCGAATAAAAAACCTGCGCCTACGTACCTATATCGGTATTAAAGATGATGAAATAAACAATAAACAAGATGTCACTATTAACGCACAAATTCACTACTGTGCCAGTAAAGCCCGTGATAGTGACAACATGGATGATGCTCTGAATTATCGCACGATTACAAAAAAAATCATTGCTTTAGTGGAAAACAATCGCTTTTCTTTACTTGAACATCTTACTGACCAAGTATTGCAGATAACGAGCGAGCATGACTGGGTCGATTTTGCCAGCGTTGAAATCGATAAGCCTCACGCATTGCGCTTTGCCGATTCAGTATCGCTGCAGCTGTGCTACAACAAATCACAAGCTTAACAATAGTGTACAGCTTTCTATAAGCTGCACTTGTTCCCCTAGCCCTCTTGGTCACATTTTTGTTGTAATAAAACTGATCGACTTATCCGCTTTTTGTGTATATACCTAATAGAGCAGTAAATTTTAATACATCATAGTTAGGCGGGAGCAGATTATGCATATCTTGATCACTGGCGGTACCGGCTTTATCGGCCAACAACTTATCAAGCAATTATCTGCACACCAGCTAACTATAGTGACGCGCTCAATGGTCAATGCCCAGAAAACATTGGGTCATCAACACCAATACCTAAACAACTTAGGGGCATTAACCGACCTTGACCGCTTTGATGCTGTGATCAATCTCGCGGGCGAACCCATCGCTCAACGGTGGAGCTTCGCCAACAAGCAAAAAATTTGTGCTAGTCGCTGGGATTTAACCGCCAGACTCAGTGAACTGTTCAATCAAAGTAGTCACCCCCCCAAACATTTCATTAGTGCATCCGCCATTGGCATCTATGGCAACGGCGACGAGGCAGTTGATGAGCAAACCAGCCTGTGTAGTTTCGCCGAAACCGGAGCGGACGAGCAGTTTGCTCACAGTGTTTGCGCCAGATGGGAAGAGCTAGCGCTGAGTGCCCAAGACAGTACCCGTGTGGCCATTATTCGTATCGGTTTAGTATTGGGTAAAAATGGCGGCGCATTGGCAAAAATGTTACCCGCTTTCAAACTTGGGCTTGGTGGCAAAATAGCCAGTGGTTCTCAAGGTATGAGCTGGATCCACATTGATGACTTAATCGCACTGATTCTATATCTACTGGATAACGAGCAATGCCAAGGTATCTATAACGGTACTGCGCCAAACCCAGTCGATAATGCCACATTTACCCAACAGCTGGGCAAAACACTATCAAGGCCGACTTTGTTTCCAGCTCCTGAAAAGTTGCTTACGATTGCCTTAGGTGAAATGGCGGAGCTGCTTACCCAAGGACAGTTTGTCAAACCCACTCGAACCCAAGCTGCGGGTTTTGAGTTTCAATATCCGCAATTAGGCCCGGCATTAAAGCATATTTTAAAATAAACCCGCGGTAAATCTCTGACCCTATTCGCCATAAAAAACGGCACTGTATCAGTGCCGTTTGTAAAAATGCCGTTCTATCTCATTATCTAAAGATAAACCCTAAACAATGATATGACTTTGGTTAAGCTCTTGCTTTGAGTAATTGCGAGCAAGATTGTTGCAGCAGTGCACGGCAACGCCAAGTCCCTAGGGCGGCAACAATAATCGCACCTGCGATGGGGGCTAACGCCCACCAAGGCCAATGCATATACACATTGAGCTCAAACACCTGGGTTTTGAGTAGATACAAAGTAAACTCAGCCACCACCACCGCCATAAAGCCGGCTATCGCCCCCAGTAACGCAAACTCAAGGCCAGTGGACCAACGCAGCAAACTGCCTGACGCGCCGAAAGTTCGCAATACCGCAAGTTCACGCTGACGTGTTGCCATCCCCGCTTCTGTTTGCGCCACCAGCACTAAGCTACTGGCTGCGAGCACCAACACCAACACCAAGGTCAATGACAGAGACACCTGATCGATGATTTGCCGCAATTGCGCAACCATCGCTCCCACATCAATAATCGATACCGTTGGAAAGTCTTGAATCAGTTCAATAATCAAATGGCGTTTAGATTCAGGCAAATGAAAACTGGCCATAGAGGTATAAGCAAAAGGCGCCAAGGCTTTCTCACTAAAAATCATGAAGAAGTTGGGCTGTAAGGTTTCCCAATGAACCGCTCTAAAACTCTTAACGGTAACGGTTAGCTCTTGATTATCTATCATGTACGTTAAGGTATCGCCAAGTTGCAGCTCTAAACGCTCAGCCACCTCTGACTCCACTGACACATCGTAATCATCAAGGTTAAACTCCCCAGCGACGATCTCGTTATTCTCAGGTAAGCTATTACGCCAAGTTAAATTGAGCTCACGCGAAATACCGACTCGACCGGGATCACCGTTTCTAGATTGCTCAGAAGAAATCAGCGTCTCACCATTAATCTGAGTCAGACGACCGCGGATCACCGGGTAAATGTCTGTCGCTTTAACATCATGCTTAGCAAAGTAGTCATTTAGTGGCGCCGCTTCATCGGGAGCAATATTCACTAAGAAGTAGTTTGGCGACTGTTCAGGCAACTGTTTTTGCCACTCATTGAGTAAGTCTTGTCTTAGGGCAATAATCGTCAACAACAACACCAGCGCTGCACTAAAACCCACCAACTGGATAGCGTTTTGGCGTGCTCGGCGTCGCAGCCCAGCTAAGGCTAGCTGAAATGGGTTAGTGGTTTTCATGCCGACACTGTGTCCGGCGCGAATCAAGGCAAAACCAAATAGGCTTAGCAATACCCCAAGCAGCAGCACACCTGCGACAACTGTCATAGTTAACGCAATACTATTGGAGTACAGATAACCCAACAGCGCCATGGCGGCGAGGCTCAACAACAGGTGCAGCCACATGCCAAATTGCAAACCTTCAAGTTGGCGTTGCAGTACCCTTAGCGGTGGAATCGCCAGCAAGCGCAGCAGTGGATAAGCGGAAAACATAAACGCACTAATTAAGCCGGTTGCCACCCCAAGCAGCACAGGCCTAGCTAACGGTGCCCCATAGGCAGCAATACTTTCAGGCAGGTAACTGGTGATAACCGCATCCAGCGCCAGGCCAGCAATAATGCCAAACACCACCCCTAGCAAGGTCACCAATAGCAGATGTAAACCAAATAGAATACGGATCTGCTTGCGAGACGCACCGAAGGTTTTCAACATCGCCACGACATCAAAGTGACGTTGACAGTAGCGCTGCGCAGCAATACCTATCGCTGCACAGGCCAAAGCAATACCCAATAAGCTTGCCAATAATAAGAAACGCTCAGCCCGTTTGACAGCTTCGGCAATCGGCGAGTCACCCGATTGTACATCAACCCAGCGCTGACTGTTGTTGAGCAAAGGTTTAACCTGATTTTCAAACTGCTTGAGTACCGCACTATCACCAGCAAATTGGTACAAATAGGTCACCCGGCTACCCGGTTGGATAATGCCGGTTTTGGCCACATCTTCAATACGCATCAAAACGACAGGCGACGATGCAAACGGATTAAACCCTGCATCGGGCAAGCGCGCAATTTCGCGGGTTAAGGTAAATTCACTGTTACCTAGCTCGAGCGATTCTGGATAACTCAAAATGCCGCCCAAGCGGGTCTCGTACCAAATACTGCCAAGCTCTGGTAGTCCTCGCGCAGGACCGGTATCCAACTCAATGGTTCCCTTAAGCGGATAGCCTTGCGCTACTGCCCTAACGGTGATCAGTTGAAACTCATCATTGGCATAAGCCATCGAGTTAAACTGCATACTGCTGACTTGTTGCAGCCCAAGCTCTTTAGCCTGTACCAGAATTTGCGGGTCTATCTCAACCGGCGAATTAATAATTCTGTCTGCGGCAATGAACTTTGACGCCTGACCATTAATCGCTATCTGTAACCTATCACTCACCCGAGCGAGTCCTGTTACTGACATTACCGCCAAAGTAATAGCAAGAATAATCAGTAGTAACTGCCCTTGGGATAGCTCACGTTTAAAAAGTCGCCAAGCTAAGCGTGCTTCCATTAGCTCGCCTCCTTGGCATCAACGGGATCAGAGTTTTCCGTTGCTAATGCTTCCGTTAGCACGCCAGAATTCATCATCAATTGGCGTTGACAACGCTTGGCTAACTGTAAATCATGAGTCACCAACACTAAGGTCGTATCACTTTCACGGTTCAGCTCAAACAACATGTCAGCAACGCGCTGACTGTTAGCGCCGTCCAGATTACCCGTTGGCTCATCAGCAAACAGGACTTTAGGCTCACAAATAAATGCCCGTGCAATCGCCACACGCTGCTGCTCGCCGCCAGAAAGTTGATTAGGTAGATGAGTCAAACGATGGGAAAGACCCACTCTGTCTAACATGGCCTCGGCTTTCTGTTTGGCATTAGCAATCCCAGCCAGCTCTGCGGGTAACATGACGTTTTCCAACGCACTCAAAGTGTCAACTAACATGAAGGACTGGAAAATAAAGCTGACTTTTTGCTTTCTTAATGCTGCTTTGCCTTCTTCATCTAGGCCATGCAATGCGCTGCCATCAAGATAAATCTCTCCTGATGATGGGGAATCAAGTGCTGCTAATAATCCCAGTAAAGTCGACTTGCCTGATCCTGATGGACCAAGAATCGCAACGCTCTCACCCGACTTGACATCCATTGAGATGCCATTGAGGATAGTAAGCTCTCCCTCTTGGGTCGTAACTTTTTTGATGAGATTATTTACTGTGATTGCCTTCTGCTGTGCCATATTATCCCTCGTATCTGCCAAACTTCGCGTTGGCTTAAGCGTTGTCTTACTGTCATGCGTATCATTATCAACTGCCTATGCTACCCCGATTTTGATTCTCGGTGATAGCCTTGGTGCCAGTTATGGTGTATCACCTGAACAAGGTTGGGTGAACTTATTACAGCAAAAAATGCCACAACATACCTTTATTAACGGCTCTGTTAGCGGCGAGACTTCTGCTGGCGGATTGCGTCGACTGCCCGCCCTGCTTGAATCTACGTCACCCAAGTTGGTGTTAGTCGAGCTTGGCGGTAACGATGGCCTACGTGGCTTCCCGCCGAAACAGTTGAAAGAAAATCTTACAAAAATCATTCAACTATCTCAAAAGCAAGGCGCCAAAGTCTTGTTAAGTGAAGTAATGGTGCCGCCAAACTATGGTCCCCGTTACGCCAAACAATTTTCTGCTGTCTACAGTGAATTGGCCGACGAGTTTCAAGTTACCTTAATACCTTTTTTCATGGAGCCCATCGCAATTGATCCCAATTTAATGCAACGCGATGGCATTCACCCTAACGCAGATGCTCAACCTATCATTACGGAATTTGTTTATCCTTGGATCAGTAAAGCGCTATAAAGTTCTGCGCTTCGATTAACAAGACTTAGCGGATAAAAATTAAACGGAAAGTTGACTTAACCCTGCTAAAATAATGCTTTACACTAAAGATATTATTTTGCCTAGAATAAATATTTTCAGGGAGCAGGCTTATGCAATTGCAACAATTCCGCTGGGTCCACCACACTGCGAGTGCAGTATTGCTCGCAGCCACCAGCGGCTTTTCAATGGCCGTTATCGCGACAGAACCGACCCCCTTTGATCCCACCCAAGTCGTGCTACCGGCTGACAGTCAGTATGACTGGTTGCAACTCACCTCATTGGAGTTATTAAAAGGTGAGATCAAAAACTTGTATGACGACAAGTTGGAGTTTGAAAGCGATAATTTAGATACCCTCTATATCGATTGGGAAGATGTAAAACTGCTACAAAGCCAAGGTTTGGTAAGTATTGGGTTTACTGACTTAAGTACCAAAACTGGCAAATTATTAGTCAAAGATGGCAAGAGCTACCTTGATGGCGTCGAATTTGACCGCAACGATATTATGACTATCATCGCTGGTGGCCAACAAGAGTCCAACTACTGGTCGAGCAAAATTTCATTGAGCGCTAACTTCCGCTCAGGTAATACCGAGCAGGTCGACTACAGCGCGATTGCAAACGCTAAGCGCCGGACGACAGAGTCACGTTATTTAATTGATTATCTGGGTAACTATTCCAACGTTGACGACAACAACACCATAGACAATCACCGTATCAATACCAACTTTGACTGGTACATCTCTAAACAGTTTTACCTACGTCCAGTTTTTGCAGAAATCTACTTAGATAAATTCAAAAATATTGACTATAAAGCCACGCTCGGTTTTGGTCTCGGTTATGACATTATTGACACCTCAAAAGTCACCTGGAGCGTCAGTGGCGGTCCGGCTTATACCTATACTAAATATGATAAGGTCTCAGATGGGGCGGTCGAATCTGAAGGCAGTGCAGCCGTCGTGATCGAAAGTGTTTATGAGTGGGAAATTACCGACGACATTGATTTCGATGCGCTCTATAGAGTCAACTACGGCAGTGAAGATTCCGGCGGCTACTCACATCATGCTGTCGCCGCGTTTGCCATTGAACTGACAGACATGTTTGATTTGGACCTATCATTTGTTTGGGACCGCATCAGCAACCCACAAGATGACGCCGAAGGTATCACTCCTGAAAAAGATGATTTCCAGTTTATCGTCGGTTTTGGTATCGATTTATAACTCATTTCAAACAATTAATCTTACCGAAAGCCAAACGACATCGTTTGGCTTTTTTGTTCAATGTTTAGTCAAGTTTTTCTATCTCAGCAAATAGACTGATATTTTTAAGTTTTTTTTAAGGTTTGACAGCGCTAACATTCGGCGTTTAAGAGTGCCTGCTACACCTTGTTTTGTATACAAAAATAACAAAACATACGTTTGAATTTTTACTAACAACCATATGATATCAACTTGTTACATTAATGTTGGCCGGATTTCACATTGAATATCTGGTACGTCCGTGCAATCTAAGGGGTGAATAATAAAAATAAGCAGGAGACGCTATGTTCAGCAAGAAACCCAGTTGGTTGATACCGACACTGGTTGCCACCGCGGTAGCCGTGAGCTTAGGTGCATGTTCATCCGACGACGATGAAGTGGTAGTAGTGGAAGAAGAGACCCCAGTGGTCACGCCTCCAACCGACCCAGCCGATAATTTCCCCGAAGGAGCGATACTGATTGAAGATGGAGAGAATCTCACTCTGCGGATTCAAGAAGCACTCATTAATGCACAAAGTAACGATGTAATTGTGCTGCCCAAAGGTAACTTTAAAATAGAATCAACCTTACTATTTGATGGTGATGTTGACGGCGACGGTGCCTATGCCAAAAATATTACCATCATGGGTTACGGTATGGATGAAACCGTACTGGATTTCTCTGAATCAATTACCGGAGACGGTATCTTTGTTCAAAATGCTATTAACGTCATTATTCAAGACTTGTCGGTCAATGAAGCCAAGAACAACGGTATTAAGCTTAAAAATACCAACGGTATCATTCTGCGTCGTCTAGCCACGGTGTGGGAAGGCGAGCTAGATGAAGATAACGGCGCCTATGGTCTCTACCCGGTAGAGTGTGAAAACATTCTCATTGAGGACACCTACGTACGCGGTAGTGCAGATACCGGTATTTATGTCGGCCAATCAGAATATATTGTGGTCCGCCGCAACATCGCTAAAGAGAACGTCGCTGGTATTGAAATTGAAAACTCAAAGTATGCCGATGTTTACGACAACGAAGCGGTAGGCAACACAGGTGGTATTTTGGTATTTGACTTACCAATCAACAACCACAGATATGGCTCAAGCGTGCGTATTTTTAACAACAAAGTATATGATAATAATACTAAAAACTTTGCCAACGCATCATCTAACCCTGCAGGGGTGCATATTGTACCGCCTGGTACAGGTATGATTATTCTCTCAACCGATGATGTTGAGATTTTCAATAATGAAATTACTAATCACGATACCGCTGGCGTGGCAATCACCAGTTTCTTTATTGCTGAGCCAGACATGAATGCCTTTGTCGCCAACTATGGCCAGCCTGATCAATCCATTGAAGATGGTTGGCGCCCCACACCGCGTAACATCTACTTGCACGACAATGTCATTGAAGGCTACGGGCAGAAACCTAACGGTTACCTTATTGATGACATCATCAAAGCCTACCTGTTTACCCATGGTGAATTCCCAGGCGTACTGTATGACGGTTTAGGTGAAATGCTATCTAACAACGGCACTGCCGCCTATTTGGGCCTACAAGAGCTGCCATTTGCTGAAGATGGTAGTGACAATGTGTGTGCACAAGATAATGGTGATGTGTCATTTGGTCGCCTTTATGCCAATAACAATACGGACATCAATATTGCCGATGTGATGTTTGAGAAAACGCAAGATCAGCTGCTGAACTGTGCTCAGGTGAGCCTACCTGTACACACCGTGACCTTCGGCGACCAAATCTTTGGTTGTGGCGTTGATGATGACGTTGAAGGCTGCGATGGCGGTAACCTTGTGGGCGGAGGCGGATCCATTGGTGAAGGTGAAGGCGGACTCGTCGGAGATGGCGATCTTAGCCTTTGTGAATCAACCGCTAACGGCGTGAACTGGGACGCATTATTAGGTGCTAACTGCCCTAACCTATCGGACTACAACTTGTTTGCCGATGCCAGCGACCCAACCTCTGGCACTAATTCCGGCGGTATGCCGTATGATCTTAATACGCAACTGTTTACTGACTATGCATCTAAATACCGTTTTGTATTTGTACCAGAAGGTCAAGTTGCCCAATACCATGACAGCGAATCAATGGACTTCCCTGTAGGTACCGTCATCACTAAAGCGTTTGCGCTACCTAGCAATACCGCTCAGCGAGGCATTGCTAACGAAGACTTGATAGAAACTCGTCTACTTATCCGCCGCGAAACCGGTTGGTCTGCGCTGCCTTATGTGCATAATGCCCAAAAAACCGATGCTGTTCTGGCAAAAGCCGGGGCGATTCAGGGCAAGACAGTTGTTCACCAAGGCGAGAGTCTAGCGTTCGACTATGTTGTGCCAAGTATGAACCAGTGTAAGCAATGTCATCAGTTTAAAGCTGATGCCGATAGCCCAGCAGTGTTTGTGCCTATTGGTCCTAAAGCTCGTCAGCTAAACAAGACCTATAGCTATCATGATGGCGATATGAACCAGCTACTAAAATGGCAAGCAGCTGGCATTTTACAAGGCACGCCTGATATCAGCACCATAGATACTGTGCCAAGTTTTGCTGATGGCGATGAAGCTAATGTTGCTGCCATGTCTGATGCTGAGCTGATGGATACAGCTAAAGGTTATTTAGATATCAACTGTGCCCATTGTCACCGTCCAGAAGGCAACGCGTCTAATACAGGCCTGAAACTTGAGTACTTCCGTGCTTACGATGAAGATGGTGGTTTCTCCCACGGTACATGTAAGTCGCCAGTCGCTTACGGTGGTGGCTCGCTTGGATTTGATGTCGTCCCTGGTTCACCTGAAGAGTCGATTCTACACTTCAGAATGGCCACCAACGATCCTGGTGATCGTATGCCTGAAATTGGGCGCAGCCTCTCCCATGGTGAAGGTGTCGCCCTAATAAACGAGTGGATTAAGCGCTTACCCGCCGCCTCTTGTTCAGAGTAATAGCAAACCAAGGCCGACACCCAGTGTCGGCCTTTTTATTAGCTTCAGCGAATTTAGGCAAATCACCATGCGAATTCTCCCCCCTCTTATACTGTTGCTTTTTGTAGCGGCCTGCGGCGGAGGTGGCGACAGCAGCTCGAATAACAATCAAGTTGATACAGCGCCGGCAACACCGCCAGATACCACTAGTCCACCAGCAGATAATCCCACCGACCCCAGTAGTGTCTGTGATGCCTCGCCAACAGGCGTTAATTGGGATGCTCTGATGAATGAGGACTGCAATGAATTGTCGCAATATAATCTGTTTGCAGACAGCAGCGATCCCACCCAAGGGCCAATTGGCACAGGGATGGCCTATCAACTCTCAAGTGAGTTGTTTACCAACTATGCGCAAAAGTACCGGTTTGTGTTTCTACCTGAGGCCAGCCAGATAACCTATCGTGCAGAAGATACCTTTTCTCTGCCCGTGGGGAGTGTGCTCACTAAAACATTTAGCCTACCCTCGGACACCCAGCTTTCCGGGCGCGAGCATCAAACTGTCATTGAGACTCGATTATTGATCCACCGAGAAAGTGGCTGGACGACATTGGCTTACGTGTGGGATCAGGGTGTTGCCACTTTGAATGTGGTCGGCGCTGATATTGCGCATACCTTCAATCACCAAGGTGAGCAAGTGAGCTTTGACTACCACGTACCAAGCCGTGCTGAGTGCAAACTTTGCCACCAACTTAATGACAATGATGTCAGCCGCATTGCTCCCATTGGCTTGAAAGCTCAGCTACTTAACCATCAGATTGAGACCAGTAATGGCCAAACTCAACTGCGCCATTGGCAAAGTTTGGGCATGTTAGCCGGCTTAGCCAACAATGAGTCCATCCCCCATGCGCCTAATATTACCGACGACAGCGGCGATCTAACCGCCAGAGCCAAAGGCTATATTGATATCAATTGCGCTCACTGTCATCGCTCTGAAGGTTTTGCCAGCATATCGGGATTACGCCTCGGTTTTCATGTTGATCATACAAGTTACCCCTACGGTGTTTGCAAGCAGCCTCCAGGTTGGGATGGCGGCGAAAAAGGCCTGTCTTATGATATTATTCCAGGTGATGCAGAACACTCCATCATGGTATATCGTCAAGAGCTAAACGGTGCAAAAGATAGAATGCCGCCGATTGGTCGTGCCATGGTACACACTGAAGCGATAACGGTTATTCGCCAATGGATTGATATCATGTCACCCAGTATTGGAGATTGCCAGGCTTAATAAGAAGCAAGCTTAATAAGCGCCAAGTGGAACACTTTCGCTGCGGTTAACCGGCACTGGGCAAGCAACATTCTTTGTCCAGTGCGCGCATAAAGTCGCCCGGCGCAAAGCCAGTCCAATGCTTAAAACTCTGCCTAAAATGGCTGACATCATTAAATCCCATCTGCTCGGCTAAAGTGGCCACATCGAGTCTCTGAGTCACCAACTGTTGCAGTGCATATTGGCAGCGAACCTGATAGACCAGATTTTGATATCGACTTTTACCATTCGCTAGCTTACGCCTTAAAGTCCGATCACTAAGCTCTAAATGGCTTGCCATCTGTTCCATGCTAGGCAGTGCCGGTAAACTACTCCGCAGCGCGTTGATCACTTGCTCGGCAAATGATTCTTCAATTTGCTGCAGTGTCAGCGGCGGAGCATCAATCATTCCGTTGAGCGGCTGCCGCAACTGCTGACGCGATAACGTCCAGCTATAAAATGGCGCCCCAGTACGGATATTGTCGCAGCGAATGCTGCCCAACCAATGTTGATCAGGTGGTTGAATTAGCGCAATTTCTAATGGTAGAAATGGTTCACCAAGTAAACGCTCAGCGACTGAGCACATCATGTTTATACTGTGTTGGAATTGAACCTGTAGGCTATCTACCGACGAACGGCCGCTATTAATCCACAGAATACGGACAAAATCATCATGGCTAATCACTACAGTATCGGCAAACTGCGCCACGGGCAGTTGTTGTTGAACCAATGCGCTGATCACTTGTTCAAGGTTATCAAAATGAGCAAGTAGACTGGCTAAATCATCAACCCAATCAGGGCTTAATTTTGACGGTAACGCCACTAAACTCGGATAATGCTGCTGCAAATAATTCAAAGCCGTTTCAATTTGCCACATTGGCACAAAATGGCGCTGTGCTGCGGCCGAAAAAGCCACACCAAGATGTTGGTTTAGCTTAGCGACCGCTTGACTGCCTTCTTGTTGTTCAAGATGAGCAATGATCCGCTGCACACCGCTGGCTGAACAGGGCTGATCGCCAACCCTGAGCGTTGATTGATAGCCAACTTGAAATGCCATGCAAACCTTAATGTTTTAGAAACGAATCATTTAGTTGTAACGGATTTAAGCAAAATTTGGAAGTGAAAACTCGTAAACACAAAACCACTGTCGGTGTTCACTCTTACTGCAACACTTAGCCTCGATACAATGAAAAACTACTCTGGTAGAAATTTATAGCTCACTGCGCCTGCAAGGAGGTATTACGGCAGACTTTTATACATTGGACCGAATTGTGAGTCGTTATCGCCATGCTTCTGCCACACAACTTAATTTAACTCTTGTGTAGTGGAGTTAATTTACCTAAAACCGACTAAATTCACCTCATTGCTTAATCTAGGCTTAAACATCGCAAGGCAAAAACAGCCTAGGTTCAGCTTCACAGCGTGTTTACGTGAGCTGCAAAACACTTTTCAAAAAAAGCCCACTTAGTGCTATGTACTCAGCATTCTTAACACCGATTGTCTTTTATAATTGAGCCACTTAATTTTGGTTACTGAGAGTAGACATGCTCAAATCCATCGCCCTTAGCGCCCTATTGGTCGCGTTTTGCTTACCTACATTTAACCTTCAAGCCGACCCCAACGGCATGAAGCCATTTCCGGTAGAAAACGCGCCTTTAGGCTATCTTGTCCATAATCCGTACGAGCATGCCCCTCTTACCGCTTTGGTCACCTTAAACGGCCATAAGATATCCGATGTTAGCGTGACGGTGCATGCAAAAGATGACACTGGTGTCGATATCCACTATCGCGTTGCTGATATGCGAGTGATGAGCGAAGGCGGTGTGCCCATTTTTGGTCTCTATCCGGCATTGATGAACAAATTTACCGTACATTGGACCGAAAATGAGCAGCAGCGTAGTCACCAATACCAAATGCTCACCCCTGATATCGACATGGGTTTTTCTGAAAGCCAATGGGCGAAAGCGCCTTTGGTTAAGGTTGAACATGTCGACGACGACTTTAAAGACAGGCTTTATTTTATTAACTGGACCAATCCAGATGGCAAAACCAGCCCATTAATGCACAATAATCCTCAAGCGCCGGGTGCATTTTCTTGGGATGGTAAACCAGGCTTTTTCATCATAGATACGGCGGGTGATATCCGCTGGTATATGAACCCCTACACCACCCACAACTCAAAAAGCTACGACACCGCGGGCTACGCCATGGGAATGAATGTCACCCAAGACGGCAACATGGTGTGGGTACAAGGGCAAACGTGGAAAAAGATGTCACTCATGGGACGGATGATCTCTGAGCATAATCTACCAGGAGATTTTATCGATGCCTCTCACGAAGGCATTGAAGGTGCCAACGGCAATGTCTTCATTCGTGCTGCAGCAAAAGACTATCACCGTCCGGATGGTAAAATCGTCAATACTGTTCGCGATCACATCATCGAAGTAGACAACAATGGCAAGCTTGTCGATTACTGGGATTTGAACACCATATTAGACCCAATGCGCGATGCGGCATTGTTATCGCTCGACGCGGGTGCAGTTTGTTTAAACATTGATATTGACCAAGCGGGTCATCAAACTACCCTAGAAGATCTGCAAAATGCACCTTTTGGAGATATCCACGGTGTAGAAACGGGCCGCAACTGGTTACATGCCAACTCAGTTGATTATGACCCAAGTGATGACAGCATCATCATCAGTTCCCGCCATCAATCTGCGGTCATCAAAATTGGCCGAGACAAACAGGTCAAGTGGATTGTCAGCCCTGTCGAAGGCTGGTCTGAGCAATTTGCAGACAAGCTACTCCAGCCTGTCGATGCAAAAGGTCACCCCATTGAGTGCACAGCCAAAGGCCTTTGCAGTGGCAGTGATTTCGATTTCAGCTATACCCCACACACAGCCTATAAAGTGTCCGAAAAAGGCACGTATACCGTATTTGATAACGGTGATGGCCGCCATTTGAGTCAACCCATGTTTGCTATGGAGAAGTATTCTCGAGCGGTTGAGTACAAAATTGATGAACAGAAGATGACTATCGAACAGGTGTGGCATTACGGTAAAGAGGAGCTGGGCTACGCTGGTTACTCTCCTGTCACCTCAATTGTAAAATACCAAGCCGACAAAGACAGTCTATTAAGCTACTTTGCATCAGCGGGGTTGTTTGGCATTGGCGGCGGGTACGGCAATTTGAAAATGGATGACACTACCGGCAAAGTGAAGTCTATTTTGGTTGAACATCGCTATGGTCAAACCGAGCCGGCAGTAAGAATCGCCATCGATAGCCATGATATGTATGCAACCGGTTATCGCGCCCAAGTCATTCGCCCCGCACTGATGTTAAAATAGTCTAATCGGGCCGTTTTTCTCACACGACGACAGCGCTTATGGTGGCTGTCGTCGACTGCCAATATAGGTAGCGACTTTTGGCTGTTTGTCGGTAAAGCTGCTACTTAAAATACCAACATTATACCAATCAGTATAAGAATTTGATCTACTCAGCGCGCTTTGGGCAAACTAATTCAAGGCGAATGATTGAAACAATGGTTGTTCCCTTGTGAAATTATTCAACGCAGAAGTAGGCAGCCCAAAACGCGCCAGAATGGCGAGTTTTAACGATTCTGATGCTGTGTTAACGAGCTTAACCGTAGAATGACTATGCTCTTCACTCGTTGTCTTGCCTCAGAAGCGCTAAACTCTCGCTGAGTGACTAAATGTTTATACTGACTGGTATTACAAGACCGATAAACTGGACTAGCGATCGCTATCCGGCATTGAAGGATGGCGATCTTTTGCTATTTTCTCGATTGCGTCTAAGCGCCGCTCGACCACAACAAACATCATCAACAGCAATATGATTGAAACTGAGCTTGCACTGCCATAATTGGGGACATCGGCTATTAAGCTAATACCCAGGTAGCCAAAGTAACTCGCCACTATGAGTTTTATAAACAATGACAATTTATTGGATGCTTGATGCCACAACGCCCGCTGTTCAAGTTGTTTGATATAGTCAGCCCCTGTTCGCTGAACTTGGTTGTTATCACTGTCCATGTAGTCACCTATATTCATCCATTATTTACAGATTGCGTCATGCCTATACCGCTGCTAGCACCAGAGAGCCTTTCTGCTTAGCTCAGGCTGTCTGCTTAGCCCAGTCTGTCAAACACTGCTTAACTTGTGCGAGTAATCGCAAACGAGGGGTTAAGGGTTAGATAAAACCAAGTTAAAGCAAACAATTACCCAAAACAAGCAACTTGAATTATTTGCATGTTGTACAACTGACTTTGCCATAAATACACAACTTGGCGCAGACTCAACGGCAATCATTAAGCAGTTAACACAATGAGTGAAACAACGGCCAAACCTAAAATAGGTATTGATATGGTAGGCATCCCCCCTTGGTTGCAGTGGGATAGATAAATACCCATCCGCAACCAAGAATCAAACGCTAATGGCCCATCGCGAGCGACCTGTCACAGGCTCAATCTACGTGCTAGCTTTGCTCAGCCATCTTTGTTGCCGTTGGCGCAACCGCAAAGCTATCACCATAGTCTTTATCAAACTCAGACTCGGCGACCTTAACGCCTTTAATACGCTCTACCACCATGTAATTCACAGGTACCAAAATGAGTGTAATAAAGGTGGCAAAAATAATACCGAAGCCGAGAGATATCGCCATTGGGATTAAGAATTGCGCTTGCGTTGATTGCTCAAGTAACAGTGGCATCAGACCAATAAAAGTCGTCAGGCTGGTTAACATTACCGGGCGAAAACGCTTCGCACCCGCGGTCAATACCGCTTCGACTAACGCCATACCGTCAGCACGCTTTTTATTGATAAAGTCGACTAACACTAGCGAGTCGTTGACCACCACCCCTACCAAAGCCAACATCCCCAGAATACTAAAGATCGTCAGTGGCGAGCCCATGATCCAGTGCCCAATCACCGCCCCAATCAGTCCAAATGGGATCACGCTCATCACAATGAAGGGCTGCACATATGACTTAAATGGAATAGCCAGCAAGCTATAAATCATGAAACAAACAAATACTAAGCCCCACTGTAGCGAGCCAAAGCTCTCACTTTGCTCTCTCGCCTCGCCTTCTAGCGAGTGACGAACACCGGGATACTGGGCAACTAGACCGTCAAGATAGGTTTTCAAATCGGCCTGCAACACAGTCATGTTAGTATTGTCTTTATCGATATCCGCGGTCACATTGAGTACCCGATACCGGTCGATACGCTTAATGGTTGAGGGGCTTTTGCCCGAGGTCATTTTAGCCACGTGCCCCAATGGCACCTGTGCCCCCTGACTTGTGCTAATTAATATCTTTTCCAGATCCGCCAACGACTGACGTTCATTGAGCGGCAAACGCACCATGACCCGAATGTCATCTCGACCACGTTGAATGCGTTGCACTTGCGATCCAAAATAGAAACTGCGTATTTGATTGGTTACCTCTTCGCGAGTCAGCCCTAACGCTTTGCCCTGTTCGGTCAGTTCAATCAACAACTCCTCTTTACCATTAGATAGGCTATCGGAGATATCAAATACCGTTGGATAAGTGGCTAAATGGCCTTTAACTTGGTCGGCTATCTCACGTAATGTATCTAGCGAGTTAGCGCTTAATTGCACATCAATAGGATCAGAACTGCGGCCAATCTCGGCTCGATAGGTCACCGATTCGGCGCCAGGAATATCCCCGACCATACGGCGCCATTCGGCCAATAGCTGTCCAGATGTGATTTCAGACTCACGTTTTTCCGGCGGTGTGATCTCAAAACGCACACCACCAGCATTTGAAGTACCGCCGCGGCCACCTGTTGTAGCCAAAATGTTCAGAATGATGCTTTCATTACTCGCCTCATCAATATACTTGTCCTGTAAGATCTTCGCTTTAGCCGCAATATTAATAATGTGCTGGTTGGTTACTTCAAACGGCGTGCCCGCGGGCATCATCAAGTTTAAGCGCACGGTTTCACTAGGGATGCGTGGAAAGAAGGTAAACTTAGTCCAGCCCGTCATCAGCAGGGCAAAAATTATCAACAATACGCCGCTAAACAAACTTAACGTCGCGGTTTTATTTTTCAGCGCAATACGTAAAAATGGCTGATAGAACTTAATAATCGCCCGCTCAAAGCCATCGGCAAAGTTTTGCTGAAACTTCTCAAACCTATTTTGCTTTTGATTCTCGTGACGCAGCTTAATGTGCTTAAGGTGCGCCGGTAGCACAAACTTAGATTCAATCAGTGAAAACAGCAGTACAGGAATCACCACAATGGCAATTTGAGCAAAGATAGCGCCACGGTTACCTTCGATAAACAGCATAGGTAAAAATGCGGTCACAGTGGTTAATATGCCAAAGGTAACAGGCGCTGCCACCTCTTTGGCACCATTTATCGCTGCCATTTCACCACTAGAAGAGGTTTTCAGGTGACTATAGATATTCTCACCGGTGACAATGGCATCATCAACCACAATCCCGAGCACTAGAATAAAGCCAAATAAACTCATGACGTTCAGTGACACATTGAAAAATGGCATAAAGATAAATGCGCCCATGAATGACACTGGGATACCAATAAACACCCAAAAGGCGATAGAAGGTCGCAAAAATAGCGTCAGTAACAGCAACACCAAAATACCACCTTGCATGGCACTGCCGGCAAGCGTCGATATGCGGTTTTTTACAATCTCAGAATCATCATCCCAGTAACTTAAGCTATAGCCAGCAGGTAAGCTGTCCTGACGAGAGTTGATATAGGCTTTCACTTTATCGGCCACATCAATAGCACTTTGCTGACCGATTCGGTACACATCAATAAACGCCGCCTGTTCACCGTTAAAGCGGGTACGCACGGGCGTTTCTTCAAAGCCATCGACGACATTGGCGACGTCACTCAAGCGAATAATGGTGCCATCGGCAGCTGTTTTAATGGCAATGTTGGCAAACTCATCCTTGTAGTAGGCTTGCCCTTTTGAGCGCAGCAATATGTCGCCGCCCTGGGTTTTGAGGTTACCCGCCGAGATATCGGTACTTGAGCCGTTAATCGCTCTGGCAATTTCAGTCAACGTGAGCTGGTATTGCTGCAATTTATCTTGCGGCACTTCCAAGGTCACTTCGTAATTGCGAACACCACTCAAATCGAGCTGGGTCACACCATCGAGCCTGAGCAGTTCATCACGCACCACTTCGGCAAACTCTAAGGTTTCTTTTTCGCTGTACTTACCCGTGACTGTCACCGCAATCACTTCACGTTTACGCTGCGCCAGTGCAATAACCGGTTTTTCAGCATCCACTGGAAAAGTATTAATCGCATCGACGCGGCTTTTTATATCGGTGAGTAACTCTCGTGGATCGTAGCTGCTTTCAATCTCAATATTGACATTAGACGCCGACTCAGAAGAGTTTGAAGTGATTTTTTTAATCCCTTCGAGATCTTGTACCGCTTCCTCTACCCGAATCGTTACCCCTTGCTCTACATCCTCAGGGGTTGCACCGCGCAAGGAGATACTGACAGAGACCACTTCAGAATCAACGCTTGGAAAGACCTCTAACGGAATACGCGTCGACAGCGACCCCAGTCCAATCACCAATAGAAACAACATCAACAAATTGGCGGCAACATGATTTCTTGTAAACCAGGCTATCATTGCTGCATCTCCTTCGCCTTAGGTGCTTTTTCGCCGCGGCGTGGCTTGCCTGCATCTGCCGTGTCGCCATCGGGACGAGCAGCGCCACGGTTTTTCAGCGATTGCTGTGCACCTGCAATGGAAACTGGCGTGCCAGAGCTAACTTGCCCAAGCGGGGTCAGAACCAAATCATCACCCGCTGTTAACCCACTTGCTATCACTGCATCTTGGCTGTTTTGCCATAAAATACTCACTTCGGTACGCAGTAATTTGCCCTCTTGTACCACGTACACGTAACTACCTTGATAGATAGCTTTGGTCGGGATCACAATAGCGTTAGGCAACACTTTACCGGCAATTTTAGCCGTCAAGTACTGGCCAATTTTGAGTGGCATCTGCTTTTGACTCTGGTAACTAAAAGGATCATCGATTTGCGCGACAACATATAACTGCTGAGAACTGTTATCGATGGCACCTTCAGTGCGGTCAAGCTGACCTTGCCAGCTCTGTACGCCAATTAAATCGGACTGAAATTGCACCGCAGCCACCGCCCTTTTTCCTTGCTCGGGTAAATCGACCAGCGCTAAATCTCGGTTGTTGATCGGTAAGCGGATTTCAACATAATCAGTCGCATAAATGGTCGCTAACTGTGCATTGGTCGATACCACGCGCCCTACATCTACGTTCTTTTCAAGAATACGGCCATCAAATGGCGCAACCACTTTGGTGCGCTCTAACGCCAATAGTGCTTTGTCTAATTGGGCTTGGTTTGACAACATAGCCGCTTGGGCGGCGGCCAGTTGCGGTTGACGTAAAACCAGCTCTGTTGGTTCACGGCCATTGCCTAAACGTTTCCAATCAATCAATGCTTGTTCAACACGCGCTTGCTCTTCTTGCAGGCTCTGTTTTGCCTGTAAAATGCCGGCTTGGGCTATTTTCACCTCAGCAAGATAATCACGGTCATCAAGCTGGACCAGCACTTCGCCTTTATTAAAAAAGCCACCTTCACGAAAATTAGGACTTATCGATAGGATCTGCCCGGATGCTTGTGTCACCAATGAGCTTTGGGTTCGTGGTTTAACCACACCAAAACTACTCACTTCGACATGGTAATCAGCTGATTGCAATTGGCGAGTCTCGACCATCACATTGCTAATCGGCTTTTTTCCACCTCGTTTAGACGTGGGCGGGTTACTAGTAATGAGTACAATAACGGTAACAACCACCGCCACAATGGCTACGGGAATGAGATATTTTTTGTTCATTTTAGTTTTCATTTTGAGTTACACCTGCATCAAGGTCGCCACCTAACGCTAGGTGCAATTGAATACGATTAGCTATGATTTGATTTTTGAGATTAATCACCGATGTTTGCGCCACAAACGAACGAGTCTGTGCATCAAGTACTGTGGTGTAACTCTCTAAACCTGCTTGGTATTGCTCAAAGGACAGTGTTTCCGCCTGCAGGGCGTTATCTTGTGACTTGAGCGTGGCTTGATACTGTTGTTGTAAACTGGCATCTAAATCTAGGGCGTTTTCTACCTGTTCGAATGCGCTAAACAAAGTGATGAGGTATTGTTGCTCTTGCTGTTTTAACAGTAATTTTTGTTGTTCTGTTTGCGCTTTTAACCGACCAGCATTAAAGATTGGCGATGTTAATCCGGCCACCACTGACCAACTACTAAAATCACCATCGAACAGCTCAGAAAATTCACTACTACTGCTGCCAACACTGCCCCCCAAGCGCAACGATGGATAGCGTTGCTTTTGGGTATAAGCAACTGTCGCATCTTGTGACAACAGTTGATACCAAGCACTTTGCAACGAAGGTTTACGCTTAACGAGTTCACTTGGTACGCCGATTTTGATGCCTTGAGGTAATAATGGCAGCTGCGCATCAACCATCAACGCCGCTGCTGGATAACCACCTAAAAGCCTCTCCAATTGGCGGATATCGGTATTTAATTGGCTACGTTGGCCATGCAGGTTAGATTGCTCGTTATAATATTCATTTTGCGTCAAGTAGACATCTAGAGCGGTATTGAGCCCTTGAAAATAGCCGGACTCGATAATTTCAAAACTGACTTTAGCGTTATCAGTGCGGCGCTCATACAATTTAACCAGCTCTTGTGAGGTCACCACTTTGTAGTAAGCGCTAACAACATCAGCGACTAACGTATCTCGAGCTTGCTGATAATTGGCTTGTGCAGTTAGCAGATCAAGCTTACTCGCCTTAGCTGCATCAGATAGTTTTCCCCAAATATCAAGCTCGTAGCTCAAGTCAAAGCTCAAGCTGTTGGTGTTAGTTTGGCTGTCACTATCACCATTGCGCCCGGAATTTAATGATCCGGTAAGCTCCGGCCAAAAATCGGCATCTGTGCTGATAAGCTGCTGCTGTTTAATCTCGACATCTAACGCCAACTGAATCAATGCTTGGTTGCGAATAAGTGCAATATTTGCCAGTTCTAATAGTTGCTCTGTGGCAATGGCTGTTACCCAAGGTTGGTTTTCTTTAAGCGCTTGCACGCTGGTATACCAAGTTTGTGGCAGCGGTGGATTGACCTGTGTTTCATCAATGTATGTTGTGCTGCTGCAACCGGCCAGCAGGCTTATCGACAACACGATCCCCAATTTAGTGAGGTGTTTGCTCATCGAATTAAATCCCAAGATTTCATTATTTTTATAGTCACAATGTTAATGACTTACGCCAATAAATTAAACTGTGAACGTCGGTCTTTGCAAGGCTTTACATAGCAGCAACGCCACCCCACTTCGCCTTGGTACAAAAATCACACAATAGTCAGTAATGACTGCTTTTTGTCTATTTAATAAAGGCAAGGAACCAAAATAAAATAAATACAAAACAATAACTTGAGCCACGTTCTAGATAAGCCACCTCAAACTTTAACTACGATGGCAGAACAAATTTGAGAGTACACACTTACTTACACTCTCTAGCACTAAGTTTACAAAGCTAGAATGAAGCTCTATCACGCAACAGCGGCACCAATTCCATACTCAAGCAATGCTGCACCTATCAATAAGCTGGTATAGTCGAAGCTAGCAAACCAAGAGATCAATAAAAGATACGTACGACGGCAAATATGGAGATATAGATAGGAGTAGGGATAGGAATAGAGACAAAAGCTAAAGCAAACTCAGCACAAATGAAACGACAGGAACGGGTATTGAGGAACAGGCATTGAGTTTGACGAGCCGCAAAACTAAAACGCTATCGTTCAACGCAATGGTTAAAGATGAGTGTAAAAACGATAACTAAAACCCGTCAGCATGGCATCAATATCCCAATGCCATGCTGACGAAGCCTGATTAAAAGTGAGCTAGAATGCTCAATTTAACGGTTGATTTTTCTCTGCAATACGATTAAAAATCGCGTTAAAAGATAGGCTTGCACCATGTGCGATTTTATCTGCTAGCTTCTTTTTCAACTGATAACGAATTTTAATTACTGTTTTATCTTCTGCGAGTTTCATGATCACATCATCACTGGTTGATACTTCATCAATCAAGCCTAAATCAATCGCTTGTTGACCGTACCAATGCTCACCAGTTGCGACTTTTTCAAGATCGACATCGGGTCGATAGTTGCCAATGAAGTCTTTAAACAATACGTGAGTTTCTTCCAGCTCTTTTTGAAATTTCTCGCGTCCTTCATCGGTGTTTTCACCAAATACGGTTAGCGTGCGCTTAAAGTTCCCGGCAGTATGCTGTTCATAGTCAATATCATGCTTTTTAAGCAAGCGATTAAAATTAGGGATTTGCGCTATCACACCAATTGAACCAACAATCGCAAACGGTGCAGCATAGACCTTGTTTGCAACGCAGGCCATCATATAGCCGCCACTTGCAGCGACTTTATCAACGCAGATAGATAATGGGATACTAGCTTGACGTAAACGGTCTAGCTGGCTTGCTGCAAGGCCATAACCATGAACCATACCGCCACCACTTTCGACATTGACGATCACCTCATCTTTCGGCTCAGCAACCGCAATTACCGCGCTGACTTCTTCACGCAACGACGCCACTTCATTGGCATCGATACTCCCCTTAAAGTCAATCACATAAACACGCGGCTTAGGATCATCCCCCTCGCCCTTTTTCTCCGCCTTCTCTTTAGCTTTTTCTGCGGCTTTTAGCTCTTTTTCATAAGCTTTAAATTGCTTTTTATCTAACAACTCTTCTTTTAAATGGTGTTTAAGCTCGGTTAGTTTTTCCGACATATTAGTCAGTTTCAACTCACCTTTATCTCCACCTTGTTTTGATGCCGAAGCAGCAACAATAATCACCACAGCAGCAATCGCAACCACAACCGTCAGCGCTTTAGCAAAGAACAAGCCGTACTCGTACAAAAATTCCAAAATATTCTCCCGCGGGGGTCAGTCAGCAAAGGCCATTAAATTCACAAGCTCAAGCTGGCACTAGACTAAACAAATAAAATTGCGTGACATTCTATCAGGCGTAGACAATAAAAAAACCCAGCATTTGCTGGGTTTTTCAATTAAATCACTTTATATCGAGTGATTAGTTAGTCTCAGGACAAAGACGCAGTACGTCTTGGTCTTCAACTAAGATAGTCGCAGAGCCTTTACCAGCTGTAAGCGCAAATGCCGCTACTTGCTGTTGCATCTCAACGGTTGCAGCCAATGAGCCTTCTACTTCGTTAGGACCAAGCAATGAGCTATGGTGACCTTTAGAGAAGCGCACCGCACCAGAGCTTGCAGTTGTGCGATCAATACACGCAAGTCCAAGGTTAGCAATCAGTGGCTCTGTACCTGATACCGGGAAGCCTTCAACACTATTTGGCAACACTTGGTCAGGTAAATGATCGCCGCCATCACCAACCATTTCTACTAAGTGCAATGGTAGACCAGTCGCTTTAAGCATTGCTGCATGGTTAATTGGGTCAGCACTGTCGACTGCAGTTTGTACTGCAAAGGCAAACGTAGGTAAGAAGCCCGCATAAACTTGCTGTACAAGCGCTGCGTACTCAGGTGTACCAGGCTCATAACCTTCGGTATTCGCTTCATCCACAAGCGCTTGGAAATCTTCGGTTGCCACAATAGTGTCAAACAAGATTGGACCAAAGGTTGCTGAGCCAATAAAGGTACCGGCAAAGCCACCTGCTGGTGCGACGAGTGATGCTGCATTGACCGCATAAACATTTGGCAATGCTGTACCTGAGCTTGGGTCGGTCAATCCGGTGCTGGCATAAGTGGCGAAGTTAGTATTAACAATGCCACCTAAACTCAGGCCTTGAGAGCTGATTTTACCAATATCAAATACTTGTGGCAGCTCCATTTGTGCTAGTTGCAATGACAAGCCCGTCAACGCTAGGCGCAGACCTAAATGGTCAACCACACTCTGACGGAAGTTATCACGTACCGATAAGGTACTCGCTACGTTAACAAAGGCTAATGGGTTGCCGTTAACAAAAGCTTCTGGTGTACCGACCACATAACCATATGCAGGATCGGAAGCTGACACTTCGTAAACCCCATCACCGTTGGCGTCAAATGAGCGCGCACCATGCAGTGGCTGGTCAATCGCAATTGTTGCTATCCCCATTGCCGCATAGGTACCTGCGAAAGCTAACGCCATCTCCTTACCACCGCCTAAACCATGTAGGGCGATGTTAGTAGGCCAACCATTTGTTGGTGGCGTGAACGGCAATCCTTGCTCCTCATTAAACGCTTGCAACTTAGCAGCATTTGGCATGGCGATCAGAACCGGTACTTTCTCGTAACTCTTAATCTTTGGAATTGGATTAAACTTAGTTAAATGCTTACTCTTGTCGGCCGGAGTGCCATCATCAAGCAGGAAGGTTTTACCAGCCAATAATGCCGGGTTACCGAGCGCAGCAGCAGGATCTTCAATGCCCTGTGCAACAGCTTGCATGCCATATGACTCCTGGCTCAATGTGCCCACTTGCAACGCGAGTAGCACTGAAACAGGGCTGTCACCCTGTGCTAACCAACGACCATTGATTGTTGGTTGTAAGTTGGCATCTAAACAGGCGTTACGCGAACAATCGCCGTAATGCGGCAGCTCGAGTTCAGCCACATAAACATCGGCTAAATCTGATAACACATAAGCTAAGCCATCTGCTGGCGTTAACCCTGCTGCTTGCGCCACGGTATAACCTGCTGGCGTTGGCGGCACGGAGAAGTTAGGCCCATAAGGTGAGCCTGGTTGCGCCATCAGCAGCTTAGTCGTTTCATAGACATCAGCTACAGATTGAGTGGTAAATAATCCAGAATAACTAATGGTTTCACTGTCTACACCGTGCGCCTCAGCCATGCCCTTTTCATAGCTATTAACTAGCGTTTGCAGCAGCAACTGATCTGGGGTTTCAAGCGGGTTCGTATCGATATCTAGCTTTAGCAAGCCATAAGTTGATGATGGAGCGATTGCTCGACCTTCAGAGTCTTGAATTAAATTGGTTGTCGCGTAGATATAAGACTGACCAAACTTAAGCGGTTTAAGCGGTACAATTGCAATGGTATTGCCCGAAGCTGTTGAAATATAATCAACACCATATTGCAACTCATCGCCCACTTTACAGGCGGACACATCAGCTTGTGTTTGACACTCAGGGTCACTTGACAGTGAGCCGCCGACAGTGGCTTCAAATACTCGCACCGCACCAGGCTGAGCGACAGACTCAGCGGCTAAGCTAAGCATGCTGCCGTCATGGTCCATTGCAGGTGCGACTGTAATTGAAATTGGAGAGGTGGTTGACCAACCATCTAATGCACCAAGGGCCATGCTTGGATCTGTGTAGTCACTACTACCATCCGCCATTTCACCGGGAATGTTAATGGTGCCATCTGTAGTGCCACTAAAGAGTAAATCGTTTGGTAATGGAACATCGCCTGCTGCAGGATCAAACACCATTTGCGACTGAGGAATGAGCGGTTCGGTTTTTTCCGCCAGTTCATTAACACTGTCTTCACTACAGCCTGTCAGGCCCAACGCAGATGCAATAGCAACACCCAAAAAGAGTCTTTTCATCTTTTTTCCCCAAATCTTGTTGTAATAATTTTGTTTTCCCCAAAAATTGGTCACAATAGTCGATAATAGGTGTGACCTAAGGACATTTGTGGCCTTATTTTTAGTTCAAGTTAACGTAAAATTATTGACTTAGCTACAATTTTGTCACAAACAAAGCGAATTTAATGAGCAAAAATCAATCATTTGTTTAAAACAAGTGTAAGACACCCGATAAATCACAGTAGTAGCGGGCTTTTCCGCCAAAAGGAACGACAGCGTCATGTTGGAATATCAAGCAACAGAAAATCTACTCAATAACAAAACAATCTTGGTAACAGGAGCCGGAGATGGGATCGGTCGAGCTGCCGCTTTGGCCTATGCTGCCCACGGCGCTACCGTGATATTATTAGGTAAAACGGTTAAAAAACTTGAAGCCGTATACGACGAAATAGAACAAGCCGGTGGTCCACAGCCTGCAATTATCCCATTGGACTTAAAAGGGGCGACGGAGCAAAACTACATCGATATGGCCGAAACTATCGAGCAACAATTTGGTCATTTAGATGGGCTGCTACACAACGCCAGTTTGTTGGGTGTGTTGGGTCCATTTGAGCATATCTCGATGAGTTCAGTAGAAGAGGTAATGAAGGTCAACGTGATAGCCGAAATCATGCTCACTAAAGCCTTACTACCGGTATTGAAAAAAGCGCCGCTGGCTTCTTTAGTATTCACCTCAAGCGGTGTTGGTCGTCAAGGCCGTGCGTTTTGGGGGGAATACGCGATGTCAAAGTTTGCTACCGAAGGCATGATGCAGTCAATTGCCCATGAGTTCCAAGGCTCAAACCTGCGTACTAACAGCATCAACCCTGGTGCAACACGAACAGGGATGCGCGCCAATGCTTACCCAGCAGAGAATCCACAAACCCTAAAAACGCCTGCTGAAATTATGCCCACCTACCTTTATTTGATGGGCGATGATTCAAAAGATATCAACGGCCAGCAGCTCAATGCCCAGTAAAATAACTGGTATAGCCAACCAATAAAAAGGGGAAGCCAAATGGCTTCCCCTTTTTATTGTCTATCGCATTAAATCGCCGCAATGTTATCAATACGGCGGTATTTAACACTTAACGACTATTTATATTTGCGCATCACTAAAGTTGCGTTAGTACCGCCAAAACCAAAGCTGTTGCTCATAACAGTATTGAGCTCAGTTTCAGTGTACTGGGTAACCAAAGGCATCCCTTGGGCTTTCTCATCAACGGTATCGATGTTAATGCTCGGGGCAATGAAGTTATTTTCTAGCATAATCAGGCTATAAATCGCTTCGTGAGCACCGGCCGCGCCTAAGGCATGACCTGTTAACGATTTAGTAGAAGCGATAGCTGGCAACGCATCACCAAATGTCTCTTTTAACGCTTCTAACTCACGCATGTCACCCACTGGCGTTGACGTGCCATGAGTGTTGATATAGTCAACTTTAGTGTCTACATCTGCCAATGCCATCTGCATACAACGCACAGCACCTTCGCCTGATGGCGCAACCATGTCATAGCCATCAGAAGATGCACCATAACCAACAACCTCAGCATATATTTTGGCGCCACGCGCGAGTGCATGCTCAAGCTCTTCAACCACCAAGATACCGCCACCACCAGAGATAACAAAACCGTCACGGTCAGCATCATAAGTCCGTGATGCCTTTTCAGGCGTGTCGTTATACTTAGTCGATAAGGCACCCATAGCATCAAAACCCATGGTCAAGGTCCAATCTAACTCTTCTGAGCCACCAGCAAATACCATATCTTGCTTACCCATTTGGATAAGCTCAACAGCGTGACCAATACAGTGGGCGCTGGTCGCGCACGCAGAACTAATTGAATAGTTCATGCCTTTAATTTTAAACGGTGTTGCTAAGCAGGCACTGGCCGTGCTGGCCATAATACGCGGCACAATGTATGGGCCGACACGTTTAACACCTTTAGCACGCAGCGTATCAGCAGCTTGTACTTGGTTAGCGCTCGATGCGCCACCGGTACCAACAATAATGCCGACGCGCGGATCTGAATACTGCTCTTCGGTTAAATTGGCATCTTCAATCGCTTGCTGCATAGCAATGTATGCGTATGCTGCTGCATCGCCCATAAAACGCAGTGCTTTGCGATCAATATGTTCTTTAGGATCTAACTTGATATCGCCCCAGACATGGCTACGAAGCTTCATCTCTTCAAATTGATCTGAATGTGTAATGCCACTTCGGCCAGCTTTAAGTGACTCAGTGACTTCTTGCTTGTTGTTACCAATACTTGACACTACACCAAGTCCGGTGATCACGACTCTTTTCATTATTAACTATCCATTCCGTACATCTAGTACCAATTTTGCTGCGCCAATAGTATCGCTTTTAGATCTTTTAAGTGGTCAGCTTTCCATAAACGCGGCTAAAATAATGCCCAATATTGAACTGAGAGTAAATTCGTTGACTAAAGAACGTGAAGAAAACGGGCTAAATGTAGAAAATAACAATGAAAATCACTCATTATTTACACATTTTGCCAATCTGTCCGCTCTACAATCATCATTATCAGTTGCCGTCATTGGCCGCTTGACTGTGCATGTTACTGCTGTTTTGCTGTCACGTCTGCAACAAACTGCGGCAAACTCACCCTTATATATCAAAGTGTTTTTACCAATTGATGACTCGCTTGATAACTTATTGCCATTGCTGCCGACTTATACGCACGATGCCGTTAACGGGATCAGAGGCGTAAGCGGGTGTCACCGCTTCATTGCTGCAAAACTGACAGTAGATATTTACCTAGGTGACACGCCATCACAACTCAATAGCATGGTTAAGTTCGCCAAGCATAATATAGATCATTGGCATCTTAGCGACCCGACAATTATCGATACTGACGCCTTAGTCTGGACACTAGCAAGCTTAAGCGCTGATCACTGTCAGATCTCTTTATCTGGGCTCACCACTACAGCGGGTATTACACCACCATTTGATTTAATCAAAGCCCTGCAACAAAGTGGCTTCACGGTAAGCCGTTTTAATCCAAACTCAACAACAGCGCAGAACCCAAGTGAATTTGGCAATGATTCGCCCACAAAACTTAACCAAATTCCTGCCCCAAAGCTTGATAATGTGAGTGCCGACATTATTAACCAAGAGCGCCAAGCGCTGCGCCGACAACAAGCCAATGATTTGCAATCACTGCCACTTCACCGTGCTCACGGCGACATTGCTATCATTGGTGGCGGTATTGCCGCGGGGACTTTATGTTTGTCGCTCGCACAAAGACAGCGAAAATTGCACCTATTTTGCATGGAAGATGCATTAGGCCAACAAGCTTCAGGAAATAAACAGGGCGCAATTTACCCACTGTTGACGCCTGACAACGGCACCTTAAGCCAATTTTTCCAGCAAGGATTATTGTTCTCTGTACGCCAAATAAGCTGGCTCACTGAACAAGGCTTCAACATCGACCATCAGTTTTGCGGAGTATTGCAAACAGGTCATGATGAACGCAGTCGGCAACGATTAAATAAAATTATCCAAGGCCAATCTTGGCCAGAAAATATAGCTAAAGCTGTCGATGCCCAGCAAGCCAATGACATCGCCCAAGTTGCCATCAATCAACCCGGAATATACTACCCGCAAGCTGGGTGGGTCTCCCCTCGTCAATATGCGCAAGCAGCATTTGATTATGCCCAACAGTTAACTGAAATTAACAGCCACTTTAATTGCCATATTGTCTCGATAAGTCAGCAAAGCCAAGGTTGGATATTGCAGCAAAAACATGCCGATGGACACATCGTAACCCATGGGCCTTTTGCGGCACTCGTACTCGCCAATGGTCGTCATTTGACTGACTTTGAGCAAACTAAACAGCTTGCAATAAGCGGGTTTAGAGGCCAGGTGAGTCACGTTCCTTCTACAGGTGAGCTAAGTAAACTGCAAACCGTGCTGTGCTCACATGGTTACCTCACTCCCGCTCACAATAATGCTCATTGCACCGGTGCAAGTTATATCAAAGACCCACAGGATTTAGATTTTAGTGCCGCTGAGCAGCAACAAAATCTTGAGAAACTGCAACAAAGCTACCCCGACTCTAACTGGGTTAATGACGTTGATGTGTCAGCCAATAGCGCCCGTGTTGGCGTGCGAATGGTCACTCGAGACCACGCCCCTATGATGGGCTGTGCTCCAAACTATACAGTGATGCTGCAAGCCTATGCCAAGCATCAACATACCAAAGCCAGTATCAATTACTGGCGTACCACACAGGCACCTGTACATGAAAACCTATTTGTTTTAGGTGGATTGGGTTCGCGCGGATTAACATCAGGGCCACTGGCGGCCGAGCTACTTGCGGCGCAGCTATGTGGTGAGCAACTACCCGCGGATATTGCCACTTTAAAAATGCTCAACCCGAATCGGATGTGGATGCGCAAATTATTAAAAGGCAAAGCACTGGATAAGACATTGGAAAGCGGCGCTTGATAAGCTTTCTAGCAAACAGGCCTATGTTTAGGCCTGTTTTGTTGTAAAAGTGAGGGAATTTCAGCAGGCTACTTCGCAGCAGCGTTCATTAGCGCATTCTTAAAGTCGTTCATCCAACCACGATAAACTGTTTTTACATCGCCCCAATTAAAGACTTGGTTGTTTTGACTCCATTGATTAAACCCTTGGCCTCTATCAGCCGCTTTAGCTAACAACTCACCGCTTTCACCATCCTTAATCATCGCCAATAACATCATAGAACCCGAACTTTCACTATAAGTTGTGCCCATTGACGAAAAACTTCTGCGGCTGGACTCTATCGGCGCGCTTAAGCGAATGTCTGTCACTGCGGCTTCTACGACCAACACACCCGGCCCCTTAGTATCAACGAGCTCAAAAGGTTGTTCACTGTTAAACACATCTTTTACAGTAATGGCAAACTGCGCCGACATCTTATCTAAAATCTCCGGTGGCAGATCATAAGTGGCATTCAAGCCATCGGTTCGTCTATCAATTCTTGGCGGTCGATAGTCTGCTGGGTGGTCGTTGGTGACAGGCACCTTTTCAAAATACAACTTGTTATATTGTGACCAATCAACATTAGGCTTAACAAACGATAAGCCTAACTTTGAATGATCCACTCTAACCAACCCCTCAGGGGAAATTTCGGCATCTGGGCCCTGCTGTATACTTGGTGCTTGAGTGGCGCAGCCAGTAACCGTGACAATACAGCCAACAAACAATACCCGCAGTAGTTTTTCCATGATCGACTCCCCTATAAACAATGACTAACACCAAAATAGTAAAACTTTCGATTTAGCGCTTGGTTAAATATAGCAATAACTTATTAAAAATAAAGCATGTTTAAACTATGGCAAAAATTAGATGACGCAAAGCATGACTGGGCAAGCAATCGCATCACAGCCATTGAGGGAAAAAAGGGCAGAAAAAAAGCCACATTAACGTGGCTTCTTAATACTGTGTTTATCAGCGGATGGTTTAACTCGAACTCGATTATTGGTATCTCGACTGCGACGAATAAGCTCGTCGCTAGCAATCGATGTAGATTTTGCCAGTCTGTCATACAGCAGAACATTCACTGATGCGGCCAAGTTCATGCAGCCTATGGTTGGCACATAGACTACCGCATCGGCGCGATTAACAATTTGCTGACTGATTGTGCCATCTTCAGGTCCAAAGATATAAAGGGCTTTTTCTGGGTGCTGAAAGTCAGGCAATGGCACCGCACCTTCAACCAAGTCAACACAGACTATTTTAACCTCGTTTGGCACCGCATCGACCAAAGACTCGACCTTAGTTTTCGAAATACTTTGGCTCGCCAATTTGGTATCGGTGTTGTATTGGGCACTACCATTACTGGCCGCCAGCTCATAGCGCTTGCCGGTATAGAAAACCGCATCTGCACTATAGCACCCCACCGCTCGCATGATACCACCAACATTAGTCGGGCTTTTAGGGTTAACCAGACCAATCGCGGCATAACTAGATTTACTCATAAACAGCTCAACTTATACCTTGTAACACTAGGCCGCCAATTTAGCGCTTAGCTGTGACCAGGCATCATTCACTAAAGCAAAATCACTTTCGTTGAGTTCTTGGCGCGCCAACGCTAAACACTCGGTCATCTTAGCTTCAAGGGCAGTAATATCTTGCGCGGTTTCTGCCTCTAGTTGTGACAAGACCACCGCAAAGTGCCCTTGTAAATAACCACTGGCAAAAAGTGCATCATCATCACCATCTGCGACAATTGCTTCAATCCAATCTTGTAAGGTTTGCTCGTACTTCTCAATCATCGAGGGCTCCGCATTATCTCATTTACACTGATTGGTCATAACCAACCATTAATCTTAACTCACCGCTAGCCACTAGCCTGGCTAACAGGATTTTAAACAAAATCAGGATTAGCTACCTGATACATCACATAATCATGATAACCAGTGATCACTTTATAATAACCTGATAGTGCTTTATCTAATTCTGGGTCGCCACTATCCACGATTAATGGCCGTCCTTCAAGTGCTTTTAGCTTAGTTTTCGTTGCCATTATAATGATATTGTCTTTGCCTACCTGACGGATCAATGCTGGGCTCAACTGCTGGTTACCGCGACCAAGAATATGGCCTTGACCGCCGATAAGGGTGATCACCAATTTGGCAGGTTGACCGGCAACGATCTCAAGCAGTTGCGCTGCACTCAAGTCCGATGCCACCAATGCTTGCTCTTGGATCACATCAACACCTAGCAGAGTATTGTCTAATCCTAAACTTTCCATCACCGCAGCAACCGTGCTGCCTGACCCCATAATAAATAACTCATCTTCCATTAGGTCAATCACTTCTGCTGCCATATCAGCGAGCACCAGTTCATCAACTTCTTTACCGCCCATTTTCACCGCTTGAATATAGCGTGGTTCGGCAGGTACACACATTTCGCCAAAGCGCCTTGCTTTGACCGTTCCGTTGCGAAAAGCGCTTTCGTCAATATCCATCACATCAGCAGACATAATGCTCACAAGCTCACCATCTAACAGCATCTTCAACACCATGCCTGAAGCTTGTGGAGTGATACCGTAGACACCAGAGTGAATTTTTACTCCAGCTGGTACACCCAGTACCGGCAATTCAGTATCTAATGCCTGATGAACATCGCGTGCAGTGCCATCACCACCGCTAAACATCAGTAGATCTAAATCTTGCTGCTCGAGCCGTTTTACAGCATTCTGGGTATCGGTCGCCAAAGTATGTTGACCAGCCGCCACTAAGCCCTGTTCAACAGCGCTTTGATAAACCACTTCATAATTAAAGCCCATCTGTTGACACAGTGCCTCGCCCATATCGCCTGATGCGGTAAGGATCTTTATCCGTTCTTTATAAGGTAATATGACTGTCAACGCCTGTGCCATACGCAATGCCGACTTGGGCTCTGCGCCGCGAGCGAGCGCCTCTTTGGCCACATTGTCGCTGCCTTTCAATGCGACACTGCCGCCAAGACCGGCTAACGGGTTAATCACCATACCTAAGCGAAACATTCCTGCCATTAGCTATCCTTTATTTCCTATTCGTTATGACTTGTAAGCGCGCAAAAACCGCTTATGCTGACGGTTGCTGCGATGCTTTGGGGATCATCAGTACCGCTAACATCGACAATACTGCGCAAATACCATCGACTAGCCAGCTCAGCCAAGCCAAGCTGCCATCTCCCCATATCATGCCACATAGCCAAGTACCCAGCGCGCCGCCCACACCAAAGCTTAAGCTGGCATACAATGCTTGGCCTTTGCTACGGTGGCGAATGTCAAAATGTTGATGAACAAACTGAATTGATGCGGCGTGCACTAAGCCAAAAGTAAAAGCATGCAGTAGCTGCGCTATCGCCAACCACCACATACTATGGGCGCAAAAAGCCATTAGCAACCAACGAGCGGCTGTCATGGCGATACTGACCAGTAGTAGCCTTCTCACACCAAACCGGCCCATAAGCCGGGGGGCGTACATAAACATCACAATTTCAGCAAGCACTCCCAATGCCACGTATATGCCCGCAGCAGATTCGGTGTAGCCCACTTGCTTTAAATAAAGCACAAAAAATCCGTAAAAGGGTCCAGCACTCATCTGCAGCAACACTGCAGAAAGCAGGAACCAGAAAATAGCTTTATCTATTTTAAGCGGTTTAACAACACTGGTTTTGTCGATACTCGCGCGGGTATTGGGCAGCGCTAATGCGCAAGCTAACAACCCAAGGAATAAACTCAAACCCACACATGGCAGCACCTCAGTGCCCCACTCGCTGATAGCAAACCCAACGCCAACAACAAACACTAAGTAACCTAAACTCCCAAAACTGCGGATCTTGCCATAGCCACCAGTGTTACTGCCTAAGGTCTCCAACGTAATCACTTCAAGCTGAGCTAATATCGCATTCCAAAAGAAGGTGTAGATGCTTAGGCTGATAGCTAAATAGACAAAATCACCATGGTAAAAAAAGCTGAGAAAGGTCACTGCTGAACATGCGGCGCCAAGTTTTACCAGTTGACCGCGCATGCCAGTGCGATCGGCCACTTGGGCCCAGATATTAGGCGCGACAATCCGAGTGGCCATTAAAATGGCGAGTAAAAAACCTATCTCTTGAGCATCAAAGCCTCGGTGCTCGAAGAACACACCAAGATACGGTACTAAAACACCTAAAATGGCAAAAAAGAAAAAGTAACACGCACTAATCCACCGTAATTGTGGCGTCATGGCACTGGATTGCGACATTTACATCAACTCTAAAAAACGATGACTAAAACGAAAGAAGGCACATAAATGTGCCCTCTTTATCTAACTTGCACACCAATTAGCGCATACCGATATTAGGCGTCACACTGCTGACATCTTGATTTTGAGCGCGATGCCTTAACAGGTGGTCCATTAGCACGATCGCTAACATAGCTTCGGCGATGGGTACGGCTCTAATCCCAACACAAGGATCGTGACGGCCTTTTGTCACCACTTCTGCCTGCTCGCCTGTGATAGTCATACTTTCACCCGGCACGCTAATGCTAGAAGTTGGCTTCATGGCTATATGGGCAACTATCGGTTGGCCAGATGAAATGCCGCCCAAAATACCACCAGCATGATTAGAGGCAAAACCTTGCGCTGACATTAGGTCGCGATGCTCTGAGCCTTTTTGATTGACCACCTCAAATCCATCACCAATTTCAACCCCTTTTACAGCATTGATTCCCATCAATGCATGGGCAATATCGGCATCAAGTCGATCAAACACCGGCTCACCTAAACCAACGGGTACGTTGTGAGCAATCACTGACACTTTAGCACCAATAGAATCGCCACTTTTCTTCAAGTCCCGCATATATTCATCGAGCTGTTCAAGCTTACTCGCGTCGGGAAAGAAAAATGCATTTTTCTCTATCTGCGCTGCATCAAATGACTCAGCACATATTGGCCCTAACTGAGAAAGATAACCGGTAATTTCAATGCCGTGCACTTGCTTTAAGTACTTTTTCGCCACTGCGCCAGCCGCGACACGCATTGCCGTTTCTCTTGCTGATGAACGTCCGCCACCGCGGTAATCTCTTAGGCCATACTTTTGCTGATAAGTGTAATCAGCGTGTCCTGGTCTAAACTGGTCTTTAATATTGGAGTAATCTTTACTGCGCTGATCGGTATTTTCAATCACCAGTCCGATAGAAGTACCGGTGGTTTTACCTTCAAAGACGCCTGATAACACTTTAACTTCGTCCGGCTCACGACGTGCCGTCGTATATCGAGATGTGCCTGGGCGTCGTCTGTCTAGGTCGTGTTGCATATCGGCTTCGGTTAACTCCAACCCTGGAGGGCAGCCATCAATAATACAGCCCAGCGCTTTGCCATGGCTCTCACCAAATGTGGTGACTACGAAATTTTGACCAATACTGTTTCCCGACATCCGCTTTATACACCCCGTCTTTTATTCAATAAGCTTATGAGGTTAACTCAAAAATTAACCGATGACATATTCCGAAATAAACTAGCTTAAGGTCAGCATATGAGCTGACCCATGACTACCTATTGTCCACTATCTTTATAGATGGCGAAAAGTGATTCATTTTCAACTAGCTGATCACGGGTTAACACAAACACACCGTCACCGCCATGTTCAAAGCTAACCCAAGTAAAAGGTACATCAGGGAACTGCTCAATCAGATGCACCATAGAATTACCCACCTCAACCACCAGCAGACCTTCTTCAGTCAAATAATCCGCCGCGTTTGCTAAAATACGTTTAGTGAGATCTAAGCCATCTCGCCCCGATGCTAAACCTAATTCAGGCTCATGGTGATACTCACTTGGCATATCATCGATATCTTCAGCATCAACATAAGGCGGGTTAGAGACAATAAGATCGTATTGCGGACCACGTGGTATCGCTGAAAACAGATCTGACTCAATTGGAAAAACACGTTCCATTACGCCCAATGACTCAATGTTAACCTGCGCCACTTCTAAGGCATCGGTACTAATATCTAACGCATCAACCTCAGCTTCATCAAACTCATAAGCACACGCAATCGCAATACAGGCACTACCGGTGCACAAATCTAGAATGCGATTAACTGGCTTATTGTATAACCACGGGCTAAAGCGTTCGGCAATCATTTCTGCAATCGGTGAACGCGGTACTAATACACGCTCATCGACATAAAATTCGAGGCCGGCAAACATAGCGCGATTAGTCAAATAAGGCACTGGTAGCCGCTCTCTAACTCGGCGAATAATCAATTCGACTATTTTATGTTTTTCGCTACTGGTTAAGTTAGCATGTACCACTTGTTGACCAAGCTCTTCTGGTAAATGTAATGCGTGAAAAACTAGCGCGATCGCCTCATCCCAGGCATTGTCTGTACCGTGACCATAATAAATATTAGCGTCATTAAATCGACTAACGGCCCAACGCAACATATCACCTACGGTGCGTAACTCGGTAACGGCTTCATCTACAAAAATCTTGTCCACAAGGGTACTCCAACGTATTTGTTCGGCATCATTGTAACTGAACTCTATTCATATGGCATCGGATTCAATAAAATAGCCCGCATGAAAAATGAAAAAGATGATGGTTTGGCGCTATTTAAGGCGCTTACCGCAGGCGTAAAGCCAATAACTCAAGATAAACGCCACTTTGCCGCGCCAGAAAAGCAGAAACGTCAGGTAGTGGAAAAACAGCAGCAGCTCTATGCTGATAGCTATTTTTCCGACACTTACCAGCCTCATCTGCCCGATGAAGGTGCCATGCGCTGGCAACGAGAAGACACCGATAAGCATGAACTTAAGCGCTTGCGCCGCGGTGATTACCAACCGGAGTTGTTGCTGGATTTACACGGTATGCGACAAACTGAGGCCAAGCTAGAGATAGCCGCCCTCATACAAGCATGCAGTAAGCAACACATCCATTGCTGTTGTATTATGCATGGCCATGGCAGCGGAGTATTAAAGCAGAGTATTCCATTGTGGTTAGCGCAACACCCCCATGTGCAAGCCTTTCATCAAGCGCCTAAAGAATGGGGTGGCAGTGCCGCATTATTGGTTTTGGTGGATGTGGCAGAGCTAAACATCTAGCTCTGCTATGGGAAACTTTGTTGCCTACGCAATCGTGTAGGGAGAGTGCTGCCAGCTAATAGACTGCTGTTCGCCATGCTTATCGATGAGAGTTACCCCTGAGGTTGCAAACAGCGGCGGCTCAATGCCACGTACTAACTCACTAACCATGTAACCTAACAGCGGCATATGCGCGATAACCAATACTTTATCAGCGCGGTATTGTTCTGCGTAAGCACAGACTAAATCTGCCGCTGTACACGGATCGGCTGATGGGGTTAATTCATCAAGCACCAACCACTTGCGCGGCTCAGGAAAATGCTTTGCAACCTCTTGCCAAGTTTGCTGGGCGCGCAAATATGGACTGACAAACACTAAGTCAAACTCGGCTACACTACGGGCCAAATAATTGCTCATTTGCTCGGTTTGATGTCGACCTAACTCAGTGAGTGTTCGCTCTCTGTCTGAGTGGGCATCGTAACCTGCTTCACCATGGCGCATTAGGAATAGCTGCATACAACATCTCGCTATTATTATCATTGCTTTTGCCAATTGTAGCTTTAAATTAGCAGTCAACAAACCATAGTTGACTCAATAATTAGTCGAATAGTCAAAAATCAGACAAGCGGCCATGTTAATGTAAATTTAACGTTAACCCGGCACAGTAGAACTAACAGATATTCAACACCCTGGCGGTATATAACAGCACTTACCATACGAAAATTGCCACTGAATTAGCGTTAACGACTGTTGATATCTATCAGAAATAACATATGAAATTTGCTAAAGTCGAGTTTCAATACCAATATGTATTATCGCGACATAACTTGCTAAGCTGATACTTTAGGTTGATTCATTTGATCAATCGCTAAAAAGGATGGATATACCTGTTGCAAACACAGACTTCGATCATTAAAAGCCCCAACGATCACCGCCAATATGCATTTATTACCTTAGCCAATAATCTAAGAGTCATGTTAGTGGAAGACAGTTTGGCCTCGCAGGCTGCGGCATCAATGGCCGTCAATGTCGGCCACTTTGATGATCCTGTAGAACGTCCAGGTATGGCACACTTTCTCGAACACATGTTGTTTCTTGGCACAAAAAAGTATCCAGATTCTGGTGAATACCATGCTTTTATTAACCAGCATGGCGGCAATAATAATGCTTGGACGGGTACCGAACAGACCAATTTCTTTTTCTCTATTGATGCCGAGGTTTTCGAGCAATCTTTAGACCGATTTAGCCAGTTTTTTATCGCGCCACTATTTAATCAAGAACTGGTCGATAGAGAGCGTCACGCAATAGAATCAGAATTTAGCTTAAAGCTCAAAGATGATGTAAGGCGCACCTATCAAGTCCAAAAAGAGTCCGTTAACCCTGCCCATCCCTTTAGCAAGTTTTCGGTTGGCAATCTCAGCACACTTGATGGCGATGAAGGTCAATTGCGACAAGAATTGTTGGCCTTTTATCAAAACCACTATAGCGCTAATCTCATGACGCTTTGCTTGGTAGCGCCGCAACCAATCGCCCAGCTGCAAGCGTTTGCCGAACAATATTTTAGTGCGATAAACAATGCCAACTTAGTCAAACAATATCCTGATGTGCCACTTTATAGTCAGCAGCTACTGCAACAGCAAACCAATATTGTGCCACTTAAAGAGCAACGCCGGGTGGCGATAACGTTCGCCTTACCTGCAATCGATCCATTTTATCGACGTAAGCCTCTGACTTTCATCAGCCACCTACTTGGCTACGAAGGTAAAGGCAGCCTGTTAAGTTACTTGAAAGAAAAAGGCTGGGCTATCAACCTCTCGGCCGGAGGGGGCGTGAATGGGTATAATTTTAAAGACTACAACATTAGTATCCAGTTAACCGAGCGAGGGCTTTCGCATCTCGATGATGTCATTAGCTGTGCTTTTGAGTACATTGAGTTAATTAAATCACAAGGTATTGAAGATTGGCGTTATCAAGAACGCGCTAACCTGCTCAATTTGGCATTTAAATACCAAGAGCAAATAAAGCCATTAGATCTCGCCAGCCATTTAAGCATTAATATGCACCACTATGACGTCGACGATTTGATCTACGGCGACTATCGGATGGATGGTTTAGACTTACCGGAAACTCACCAGTTGTTAAAGCTACTCACCCCGCAAAATATGCGGCTGCAACTGATTGCCCCAGATCTAGATACCGAAAAACAAGCTGCTTGGTATCACTCGCCATACCAAACAAAACCTATTGAATCTGACAGGATGGCAAAGTGGCTTGAGGTGACTCCACGGGAAGCGCTGGAGCTACCCGATAAAAACCCGTTTATCATTGCCGATTCGGTCGCTAGACCGGACAAGAGCAGTGCCCCGGTTCCCGAAGTTGTTTGCCAAGAGAAAGGCTATCGCCTTTGGCATCGTAAAGATGATGAATTTAATGTGCCAAAGGGGCATATGTATTTATCGATGGACTCAGAACAAGCCTCTAAAACGCCTAGACATGCCGCACTCACTCGGCTTTATGTAGAGATGTTACTGGATTATTTGACCGAATTTACCTATCCAGCTGAAGTTGCTGGGCTCAGTTATAACATCTACCCTCATCAAGGGGGGATCACGCTACATTTAACTGGCTTCACCGGCAAACAAGAAGCCTTGCTGTCTCTGCTTATTAATAAAGCCCGGGAACGTAACTTTACCCAAGCGCGATTTAACACCATTAAGCGACAGATCTTGAGAACATGGTATAACCACAGTCAGGCCAAACCGATATCTCAACTGTTTACCAGTTTAACGGTGACCTTACAGAAGCGCAGTTACGAGCCTAGCCGTATGGCTGAACTACTTGAAGAAATTGAACTGGAAGATCTACACGAGCATGTTCGAAGCTTCTATGAAAGAATACACCTTGAAGGTTTAGTCTATGGCGACTGGCTGACAGACGAAGTGCGGCAGTTGGGCAATCGCTTAGACCATATTTTGTCCTTGGTGACTTCACCAAGTGGCGAATCTGAGCGTGAACTCGTTAACCTCAAAGGTCACGGTACACTGATGCGTGAGCTACCTGTCACCCATCAAGACAGCAGCATTATCGTATATTATCAGGCAGAACAAGCCGCACCAGAAAAGATGGCCCTGTTTAGTTTACTCAACCACACCATGTCATCTACTTTTTTCCACGAGTTACGTACTCAACGGCAGCTTGGCTATATGGTCGGAACAGGGTATCTCCCGCTTAACCGTTACCCAGGGATGATTTTCTATATTCAATCTCCTACTGCTGGGCCGCTGCAGTTGCTAGAAGCTATCGATGAGTTTATTGCTGATTTCAATTATGCGGTGATGCAAATCACCAGTGAACAGTGGGAACAAACTAAACTCGGATTAATTAACCAAGTGATGGAACATGACGCTAATCTTAAAACCCGTGGTCAACGTTATTGGTCTAGCATTGGCAATAAGGATTATCAGTTCAATCAGCGCGAATTGGTGGTAGAAAATATTCAGCATATCACCCGCTCAGATCTCATCAAATTTATGATGAGTAAAATGCGCACCAAGCACGGTGACCGATTAGTCCTGTTTACCACTGGCGAACAACATCGCCACTTGGATAGATTAACGTCTGATAATATGATCACTGATTTGCGATCTTTTAAACAACAAGCGAATAAATTCAGCTATTAGCTGGCTAACTATTGGCCATGTCGAGATTGATTAGCTAATTTACCGATATAATACCAACAAATACGCAACACCAGATTTTTAATCTAAAATAGCAGTAACAGCTAGTTAAATAATCTACAAACAATTACTGCACCAAATTTTCTTCATTGAAGTCAAAGGAGATGCAAATGATTTTCATCTAGAAAAAGTAGCCACAACTTTGACAAATCACTTACTTTCTGAAAAAGTGAGGTTAATCAACTGTTGCCTACGCTTTTCTGGCTAATAATCAAACAAATAATTATGCCTAATGCTCTGTTAAAGCTTGTATTGACCTTGTTTATCACGTGCCTGTCTTTGACTGTTGCTCGTGCCCATGACTCTATAACTCACTCTGTTGAACTTAATAGCGACAATTTTAGCGTCCCCCAAGGTCTATCTCAGAGCACTGTAACTTCAATTGCAGAAGACCAGCAAGGTTATGTTTGGGTTGGAACATTAAATGGCCTTAACCGCTTTGATGGTCAGCAATTCAAAGCTTTTTTAGCTGATGAGCAAAGCGGATTAAAGTCATCTTTTATTAGAAGTTTATCAACCTCAAGTTCAGGTGAGTTACTCGTTGGCACCGACCAGGGAATCATGTTTTATGATAAACAAAACGACAAATTCGAATCGCTAAAGATTGCCCAACAATTTAGCCAATCTGCTATTTGGGCTATTCTCAATACGTCTGCTGGGTTAGTCATTGGCACGAATACGGGTCTGTATTTAGTCAATGAAAATGGCACTATAGCCAATACAAAAAAGCCACTCTATGAAGCTAAAAATATTGTTCAATACCACAATGATATTTATGTCAGAAACTACAACAGACAACTATATAAGCTCTCTTTAAGCGAATTCGAACAACCACCAGAGTTAGTCGCCAATAATATTATTGATATCACTCAAGACCAAGATACCCTCTACGTATTATCAAGTAGTGACATCACAACTCTTGCTAATGGTGAGAGTACTAAGTTAGCAACCAGCAAACAATATTCAAAGATCTTCGTTAGAGATAACCACCTGTTTGGTATTACCAACCACCAAGTATTTTTGATTGAAAATGGAATAGAAACACTATTTGGGAGTCTCAAAGAAGAGAATAACTCCGTAGTTTCTGCCCTTTATGTCAATAAGAATGCTATTTATATTGGCTTAGTTAACGACGGTTTAATCAGCATAAGTAATTCGGCTAACCTAATTAATACGATTGTCGGCACTACTGGCAACATATGGAATTTGAGCAAGAAAGCTGATGGTAACTTGTTACTATCTTCTGATAGCAGTGCCATCAATGAATATGATGAGCATTTGAATCTAATCGCAACGCATGAAACAGGACTTACCGGTTACAAAAATTCGGTATTTTTTGATAGCTCTATCTTCGTTGGTAATCATCAAGGATTATTCAGGTTCGATATAGAGTCAGAGGAGTTGCAGCAAGTATATAGTGGGACAATCACCTACCTGAAAACCAGTCATTTTCATTCAGCGCTAATATTAGCAACCTCAACGGGCGAAGTACTCCAGTTTCAGCCTGAGCGTGGTGTAAGTACTTTATTGAGTTTGCCAGTAAAAACGCCAATATTGAGCATCTTAGAAACGTCTGCAACCGAGTACTTTATCGGCGGTCAGGCTGGCTTATATAAAGCCGCCGACAACAATGTTGAGTTAGTTGATAAAGGACTCGTTTATAGTGTTGGCATGATCGATGAAAATCAGGTCGTTTACGGCACATCTACATCGATTCGCATTTACGACCGTACTCGCCAACTGAGTACAACACGATTTGATAATAATAAGAGTATCTATTCAATCGTTGTTGAAGATGGTCGACTTATCGCCTCATCTATCAACGAAATTGTATACTTGGTTAATGATAAGTCGTATGTTTTTTCTACGAAATATGGAAGTCAGCACGAATACAATACGCCGAGTGGAATAGGTTTCAATCAAGATACTGTGATTTTTGGCGGCATAGAAGGCGCCAGTTTGATATCAATCGCTGAACTAGATCGATATATTAATAATATACCAGTTATTGAAACCACACTAACCGATCTACTCATATTTAATACCGCTGTCGCAGTTGGCAGCGAGCACCTAAAAGCGCCTCTTAGCTATGCGGAAGAAGTGACGCTAAAGTATTCCGACTACCCTTTTACGATAAAGTTTGATACCCCTAATTCATCAACTGAAGAAATAGAATACTATTATCAACTTTTAGGCTTATCCGATGATTGGATCGCTGCTAAAGGCACTAAGTCTGCGACCTACACTAACCTTTCATCAGGGGTTTATACATTTAACATCTACGCACAAAGCGCGCTCTTAAGTGAACCTGGAAAAGTAAAATCACTAATCATCAACATCACCCCACCTTGGTGGTTATCTACAGAATCCAAGATTGTCTATTTCTTGATTGTGATGTTATTTGCCGGTGTATTCACTAAAGCTCTGCTTAGACGGCGTGAAGTTCAACGTCAAATAGCCAAATCGGAAGAACGTTTGAAGCTGTCACTCTGGGGCAGTGGTGATGAAATGTGGGACTGGGATATTGAAACTGGCCAGATCTATCGCTCCAATATCTGGGGCTCTTTGGAATTTCCTCGTGATGGACAGCGCTCTGGTGATGGCAGTGAAGAAAGCAATATCCACCCAATGGATCAAGAGCGTGTAAGTAGCGCGCTGAATAAACATTTCACCGGCGAATGCGATCATTTCGAGGCCGCTTATCGAGTAAAAGGCAAAGCGGACGAATGGGTATGGATTTTAGACCGCGCAAAAATTGTTGAGCGAGACGAGCAAGATAAACCGGTTCGGATGACGGGTACCATCAAGAACATCAACAACTTTAAGCAAGCTGAAGAACAATTACGCTTGTTTGAGCGTGCAATTGAGAATATTTCCGAAGGCATGTTTATTCTCGATAGTGAATTTAATTTTGTCGAAGTGAACGAAGCTTGCTGTGATCTATGTGAAAAAAGTCGCAGTGACTTTATTGGCATTAAACTTAACTTTGATTTATACCCTGACAGTTATTCAGAACAGATCCATGCAATATTACAGCAGCAAGGCAGCTGGAGTAATGATGTCGAATCCTCTAAAGGCGATGGCAGCAGTTTCTTAATGGAGCTAACCATTGATGCCATCTATGATGAGCAAGGGGCGCTATCTCACTTTGTGGGCGTATTCTCCGATATATCACGTCGCAAACAGCAAGAAGAAGAGCTGCGAAAACTGACCAACAATGATTTACTCACTAGCCTGCCCAACCGCTCGAGCTTAATGGTGACGTTAGGTAACCTAGTACGCAAAGATACTCACCACACATTGATGGTATTGGATTTAGACAACTTCAAAAAGATTAATGACTCACTGGGCCACCAAGTTGGTGATGAATTGCTGAAAATGGTCGCCCTGAGAATTGAAGCTGCAGTACCTTACCATACAAGCATTTATCGTTTAGGTGGCGATGAGTTTGCTATTCTTGTTGATAACAACCCCGATATCGGCTCTGCAGCAGTGATCGCCAATAGCGTTATCGATGCTTTTAATAATCCATTTGACCTATCTAATGACCGAGTTGTCGTCGGTGTCAGTATTGGTATTGTGCTATATCCTGAAGATGATCAAAATGAGCAAGCACTGCTGCGTAAGGCCGACATCGCTATGTATCATGCCAAATCTGGCGGTGGTAACCGATACCAATTCTACTCTGAATCACTCAACCGTAATGCAATTCGCCAGCTTGAAGTTGAAAATTTAATTCGTGAAGGACTGAAAGAAGATCTGTTTGAAGTCTACTACCAACCTAAGATTGACCTAAAGTCTGGCAAGCTAGCAGGCATGGAAGCTCTGGTACGTTTAAATCACCCTCAGCATGGTTTAATACCACCAGGAGATTTTATTCCTCTGGCAGAAGAAACTGGCTTGATCATTGATATCGGTGAAGTCGTACTAAAGAAAGCGTGCTTTGCGGCACAAAATTGGCGCCGTCAAGGAATCTTCAATGGCAGGGTTGCTGTCAATTTATCATCACAACAATTCGCTCTACCCGACCTCCATCAACGCATAGAGTCAATTTTACGTCTAACTCAGCTGCCTGCAAGCAACCTTGAGCTAGAAATTACCGAAGGGACCGTCATAAAACAGCCGGAAAAAGCTATCAAGGTGATGGATCAATTGTCGCAAATGGGCGTCAGCCTTGCGTTAGACGACTTTGGCACCGGATATTCGTCACTGTCATACTTAAAGCGCTTCCCTATCCATACTCTTAAGATCGACAAAGCATTTGTTGACGATATAGATAAGTCCGACAGAGATCTGAAAATGGTTGACTCAATTATTACCATCGCGCACAACATGGGGCTCTCTGTTGTGGGTGAAGGGGTTGAAGAAGCATCGCAACTCAGTATACTAAAAGCACTAAAATGTGAAGAAATACAGGGATTTATATACAGCAAAGCGGTTACAGAGGAGCGTTTCTCTAAGCTGCTAATTCAGGAGCATATTGAGCCTCAAAAACATATAAAACAGGCAAACTCAGGACCAAAAATGTAACAGAAATCCCACAAAACCAAGGCGAAAAGTAAAACTTGGCATAACACCTGCAGCCACTCTCTCAAACGTCAACATTTTGTTGACATAAAAATGAAACCACCCTGAGAGAGAGAACAACATGATTAACGGACTAGTTACTGCCATCGCCCTTAGCCTAACCACTCCTACTGCTGTTAACGCATTGGACACTATCAGCCCTTCTATTGATAGTATCAATATTGTTGGCTCTCCTAATATTAAGTTCAAGCCTGTAGAGCTTGCAGGTTCGCCAAACATTAAGTTCAAGCCAGTTGAGCTTGC
>NZ_KI912499.1:0-9560 GCF_000518805.1 Shewanella waksmanii ATCC BAA-643 | reverse complement strand
GCGGGTTCACCAAACATTAAGTTCAAGCCTGTTCAGTTAGCAGGTTCACCAAACATTAAATTCATCAATACTGCAAACGCGTAAGGAGAAGTGACTATGTTGAATTCACTAAAGAAAGCCCTAGGTATTGCGCACAAGTCAGAACGTAAACGTGTTGAGTTGCCTGTTGGCCTTGATCATTTGGAAGTGATTCCTGCGAAAGTCTGGTGGAAGTAACCCCTTGGTTACCTCAAATAATCGTAGTAAATAAAAAAGGAGCCAACGGCTCCTTTTTATTTTGAATGACGCTATAAGCCAATATTGACGTTACCGCGCCCTTGCGCTTTTTTCCAAGCAAAACGCTTATGGGTGCTTAATAACGGATAACCAAATGGTCCACACAGTAATCCGATAAAAGCCCAGCGTTTGACGCCTAATCCTGCTCTAAATGCTAAATTCCCCATCACAAGTGATGATAACAACAAGCCCGCTACAACGAACAAAACCATTGGGTGTATACCTCTTACTGCTACTACACGTGCCAATACATCCCACGCAAACAACCTCATAAATTAGGGTGTGAACGCAGATAGCTGTACCAACAGAAACCGTCCAACGCGAACCTTAAATTGTACACTAAGCCATCATATTTTGGCTAAAAAATTAACAAAAGTTGCCTTTTAATCGAAAAAAAACGGCATAAATATGCCGTTTTTAATTTCAATAACAATGACCTGGAGTATAACTATGAGTAAAATTTACTTTGCTCTTCAGCCATTTTCTTTAGACGTTCACATGGTGTAAAGCGATCACCATACTGAGACTGGTACTGGGTCAGTTTATCAACTAAGTTTTGCGCACCTAAGGCATCAATATACTTAAACGGCCCCCCAAGAAACGGTGGGAAACCAATACCGAAAATCGCACCAATATCCCCATCACGAGCTGAGCTAATAATGCCCTCTTCCAAACAGCGTACTGCTTCGTTGAGCATTTGAACAACACACTGCTCTGCAAGCTGTTCAGCCAGTTTGCCCGCGCCTGGGCTCACACCTAATACACCATAAACGCTCTCATCTACGCGCTTATCTTTAGGTTTTCCATTATAAAGATAAAAACCTTTCTTATTCTTACGGCCTTTACGGTCATCCGCTAGCAACTTATCAAATGCCGCCGGCGCCTTGAAACGCTCACCTAATTCCGACTCTAAAATGGGGGCAATCTTAGCTCCAACATCAATACCTACCTCATCAAGCAGTGTCATTGGCCCTACAGGGAAACCAAACTTCACTAATGCTTTATCGAGATGTTCAACGCCATTACCTTCTAATAGTAAGTTAGCAGCTTCATTCATATACAGCGCTAAAATACGATTCACATAAAAACCTGCGCCGTCTTGAACAACAATAGGAGTCTTACCCTGCTTTCTCGCAAATGCAACAGTGGTAGCAATGGTTTGCGCCGATGTGCCTTCATGGGCAATTACTTCAACTAACGGCATTTTTTCTACTGGTGAGAAATAATGCAGCCCTATCACATTTTCAGGCCGACTTGCCGCTTGAGCGATTTGACCGATAGGCAATGACGAAGTGTTCGATGCAAAAATGGTATGCTCGCCACAGTGTGCTTCAACATCTTTAACCATTTGATGTTTTAAGTTGATATCTTCAAATACGGCTTCAACCACAATATCGGCATCTTTAACGCCTTTGTACTCCGTTGTAGTGGTCATCAACGCCATTTGATTATCACGAACTGCAGGGGTGATATGGCGACGTTTAACACTCTTATTGAGTAACTTATAGGCATAGGCTAGCGCATTACTTAACCCTGTCTCATTGATATCCTTTACCCTAACTGGCAATTTAGCTTTAGTTGAGGTTACTGAGGCAATACCACCGCCCATTAATCCACCACCAAGCACCATCACCTTCTTAAGCTCACCGGGTTTAGTATCGCCCGCACCGGTTTCTTTTTTCATCTCTGTTGTAGCAAAAAAGATACTGCGCAAAGCTTCTGACTCAGGTGTCATAACCAGCTTAGCAAAATGACTCGCTTCCACTTCTAAGCCTTTCAACAAACCTTTAGTACTACCTTGGCGCACACAGTCAATAATTTTCTCAGGCGCAGGATAATTACCTTGAGTCTTTTTATTAACCTGTTTGAGCGCCTGATCAAAGATGATATTACGCCCAACAGCGGTCCCTTCTAGTACTTTATTAACCGTCGATAGTTTTGGCTTTTTGGGTGCTTTTTTACCTTTTAACGCCATATCAATGGCGGTTTGTAATAGAATCGACTCAGGCACAACATCGTCCACCAAGCCCATTTTCTTAGCTTGTTTAGGCCTAACTTGTTTGCCCGTTAACATCAAATCAAGGGCTTTAGTGATTCCCACTAGGCGCGGTAAACGCTGAGTTCCACCGCCGCCGGGCAACAAGCCTAGCTGAACCTCAGGTACGCCCATCATGGTTTTTTTACTATCAGTACATACACGCTGATGACAAGCCAGCGCTAATTCTAGTCCACCGCCAAGGCACGGCCCATGAATCGCAGCAACCACCGGAATATTTAGCCCTTCTAAAGCTAAGAATACTTGATGGCCTTGCTGAGATAACTGCTTAGCATCTTCTTCGGTTTGACAAGCATCCAACATGCTGATGTCTGCACCAGCAACAAAAGAGTCAGGTTTACCCGAGGCGACCACTAACCCCGCTATCTGACTGTCGGCCTTGATTTCCTCAAGCATGGTACTGATCTGCTCGCCAAACTCTGCTCGCAGGGTATTCATGGTTTCACCAGGCACATCCATAGTCAAAATGGCAATACCATTATCGTTGCGAGTTAACTTGAAACTGTTTTCCATCACATTACTCCACTTCAACTATCATTGCTGCGCCTAAACCACCTGCGGCACACGCTGTTGCCAAGCCTGTTCCACCACCTCGACGCTGTAGTTCGCGACACAGTTGCGTGATGATCCGCGTTCCTGTTGCTGCAAATGGGTGACCATAGGCAAGCGAGCCACCAAGCACATTAAACTTGCTCATATCAATTTCACCTATCGCTCTATCTCGACCTAAGTGCTGTTGAGCGAACTGCTTAGAAGCAAACATCTTCATATTGGCTAATGTTTGCGCCGCAAAGGCCTCATGCATTTCAATGAGGGTAAGATCTTCCAGCTCCATTCCTGCACGCGCTAGCGCCATTGGCGTGGCGTAGGATGGTCCCATTAACATGTCTTGCCAGACATCTATGGCACTAAACGCATAACTCTTTATATAACCGATAGGCGTGTAACCCATGGCCTTAGCGCGGCTCTCACTCATCAGCAATACCGCTGATGCACCATCGGTTAAAGGCGTACTATTTGCCGCGGTTACTGAGCCATGCTTTCTATCAAATGCCGGGCGTAATTTGGCATATGACTCAATTGAGGAGTTTTCACGAATATTGTTATCGCGATCAATGAAGCTGTTGTAAGGCGGGACGTGGGCAGTCATAACCTCATCAGTTAGTTTGCCCGCGTTCCATGTTTCTGTGGCTAAAGTGTGAGAGCGATGTGCAAGTGCATCTTGATCTGCACGGCTAATGCCATAGGTTTTTGCCATTTGCTCAGCCGTTTGCCCCATTGATAGACCGGTAGAATACTCGGCTACGGCTGGCGGAACAGGCAGCAGATCTTTTAAGCCTAGGCGCTTGATGATGGCAAGTTTTTGCGAGAACTTACGAGCCTTATTTAGATCGACCAAAGCATGGGCTAGTTTCTTGGAGACACCAATCGGTAGAACAGAAGAGGAGTCAGCGCCGCCAGCAATACCGACTTCGATATTACCGGTCATAATCGATTCGGCAACATTCACTGCAGATTGGAAACTGGTGGCACATGCTCGCGTGACGCTGTAGGCATCGGTAGCAATATCCATTCCGGTACCCAATACGATTTCCCGTGCGATGTTAGGAGCCGCAGGCATCTGCACCACTTGACCATAAACTAACTGTTGAATCTCTTTAGGGTCAATTTCAGAGCGAGAAAGCATCTCATTAACCACCATTTTACCCATGTCGAGTGCTGATACGCCATGGAAAGCCGTTGCTTGTTTAGCAAATGGTGTTCTTAGACCTGTCACAATCGCGACGCGGTCGCCATTGGCGTTGGTAACCCGCTGTAAATTACTCATTACTAACCCTCTTATTAACATCCACCTGGTATTCAAGCTGATGCGATTATTATTGTGTCCCTAAAAACCTGTCTTATCTCACCTGCTTAACAAACAGGTCTGACCATCAAAGTGTGATCTGATTCTAACTTCTTATGTTAAAGTTTTAAACACCTGTTTGGTTTTTAATCGTTAAATATTGAAAAAGTGCTTTATTAACAATGTTTAATTGAATATATTTTGAAAGTGATGGTCCAAATACGTCATAGTCAGTGAATAATATTAGTGGTTAAAAGAGAGCCTTTTGCGCTAAAACGTCATCTATTTGTCTTAAATTAAGCCAACTAAGTAGGCTTATATGGAATTATTTCAATGACTAGATGTCCTAACGCTCATACAAAAAATTACGAGTAGCAACATGCCTTTAAGTCGATTTCACGCATTAAGAGAATACCTAGACCAAGTTATTCTTGGTCAGCCAGTCCTGACAGAAAACCTACTCATTGCATTAATTGCAAATGGCCATTTATTAGTCGAAGGCCCACCAGGCCTAGCTAAAACCCGCGCGGTAAAAGCCTTGCGCGATGGTGTTGAAGGGGACTTTCACCGCATTCAGTTTACCCCTGATTTATTACCCGCAGATTTAACCGGTACCGATATCTATCGTGCTCAAACAGCCAGTTTCGAATTTGAAGCCGGGCCTATTTTTCACAATCTCATTTTGGCAGATGAAATCAACCGCGCGCCGGCTAAAGTACAGTCGGCCCTGCTAGAAGCCATGGCCGAAGGTCAAGTGACTGTGGGGAAAAATAGCTACAAATTACCCGAACTATTTTTAGTCATGGCCACCCAGAATCCATTGGAAAATGAAGGCACCTACCCGCTACCAGAAGCGCAGTTAGATCGTTTTCTCATGCATTTAAATCTCGACTACCCCAGTGCAGAAACAGAGTTTGCCATCATGCGTATGTCACGCAATGAAGCATTAAAACAAGCGCTGCCCGAAGTCACTCCTATCATGCAGCAAGAAGTGTTTGCCGCACGGGAACAAGCACTTGAGATCTACCTCGCAGAGCCTTTAGAGAAATATATTGTTGATATCGTAATGGCAACGCGCACACCGGCTAAATACAGTGATGACCTGGCTAAATGGCTCGAATACGGTGTCAGTCCACGCGCGACCTTAGCACTTGAACGCTGCGCAAGAGCCCGTGCTTGGATAAAAGAGCGTGACTTCGTCTCACCTGAAGATATTCAGGCAGTTGCACCTAATGTGTTACGCCACCGCTTACTACTGAGCTATCAAGCCCAAGCCGAAGGGGTCAACAGTGAGCAGGTCATTAGTCACATCTTAAGCATGGTGGCGGTACCTTAGTTTATGGTTAGTCAGGACTTACCTCTGTTTGCCGATGGTATCCACCTGTCGCAACAAGAGTTACTTGCATGCCAAAATTTGGCCAAAGCGATTCCAGAGCGTCGTAGTAAAGCTAAAGCGGCGCTCGCCGGACACCGTGCAAGTAACATCAAGGGCCGCGGGATGGAGTTCGCCGAAGTACGTCATTATCAAAGTGGCGATGATGTACGCACCATTGATTGGCGCGTAACCGCCCGAACCGGCAAGACCCATACCAAACTGTTTGTCGAAGAACGTGAACGCCCGGTTATCGTGCTGCTTGATATGAGCCATAGCCTCTACTTTGGTTCCAGTTTGTTGCTGCAATCTGTGCAAGCTGCCCATTTAGCCGCCACCTTAGGTTGGAATGCGATTGCCCATGGTGACCGCTTAGGCGCACTGATTGCCAGCGAACACCAGCACATTGAACTGAAACCTCGCAGCAGACAAAATGGTATTTTGCAGCTAGTTTCTGCAATTGAGAAAATGCACCAACAGCAACTGTCGCACATCAATGATTTGCCAAGTGAACCTCAACATATGTACCGTGCCTGCCAAAGGTTGCAACGCTTAGCCAAGCCCGGTTCGCTGATCTGGATTATTTCCGACGGCAAACATATCGACCAACAATGTATTGGCCCACTACTGGACTTGAAACGTCATTGCGATATTGGGGCTTTTTTAGTGACGGACCCCTTACGCCAAGGAGAGCTGAACTTACCAAAGCGTTTTTCCTTGCCCGTGCGCGATGGCGACAAAGAGCTAACACTAAATCGACAAAGCTACGATGCATGGCTAATGACTCAGCAGCAACAGCAAACAAACTTCGTCAACATGATGGACAAATTAAGTGTCGAAACACGATTTGTCGATGCCGGTAGAAATCTTAATCAACAGATCGGAGCCCTAAGATAGATGTCAGCACCGACTCACCCCGCATTGGCCAATTTGCAAGATATTCAGTTGCCCGAACAGATCCATCAATGGCCCATTGCACCAGGCTATTGGTTAGCTTTAATGGCGATAATCGTCATTGTTTTACTCATCATACGAGCCTGGAAGCGTCGTCAAAGTAAACTAGCCGCAAAACGCAGTGCCATAGAAGCGCTAGCACTTATCAGTATCGATACCCCAAACCTCGCTATTGAAATCAACAGTTTAATAAAACGAGCTGCTATGAGTTACCTCGGCCGAGATACCATTGCCAAACTTGAAGGTCAAGCATGGCAAGAATGGCTATTACAGCACCAAGCTAGCCAGCAACTCGTCACTTTATTGCAGCGCCGTTACCAAGCAGAAGCTTATACTCGTGAGCAAAAGCAACAACTGCTCTCAGAGACCCAGCGTTGGCTGTCTCAAGCGCTACCGCTAACTATGGAGGCAAACCATGTTTAGTATTGCCTGGCCATGGCTATTTATATTGTTACCACTGCCGCTTATTTTTCGACGTGCTCAGCAACAGCAAAAGGTAACCGGTCACCTGCAACTTCCGGGTGTTAACCAAACGGCAATCGAACAGGTAAAACAGCAGTCTTCACGCCCCTCACTATTGCTATGGCTTATTTGGATTTGCCTCGTTAGCGCTGTCACTCGCCCGCTATGGGTAGGTGAGCCAATCGAACTGCCGAGCAAAGGCCGCGATTTAATGATGGCGGTGGATTTATCTGGCAGTATGCAAATTCAAGATATGGTTATCGATGGCAAGCCAGTCGACAGACTGGTTTTGATCAAGCACGTATTGAGTGATTTTATCGAGCGCCGTCAAGGTGACCGTTTAGGGTTAATACTGTTTGCCGATCATGCTTATTTGCAGGCGCCGTTAACTCAAGACAGACGTTCAGTCGCCCAATTTCTAAGGGAAGCCGAGATTGGCTTAGTCGGCAAGCAAACCGCCATTGGCGAAGCTATCGCTTTGGGAGTGAAGCGCTTTGAACAAGTCGATGAGAGCAACCGTATCTTAATTCTTCTCACTGACGGTTCCAATAACTCAGGTAGCGTAACTCCGCAGCAAGCTGCAGAAATTGCCGCTAAACGTGGCGTCACAATTTATTCAGTTGGTGTCGGTGCAGAGGTTATGGAAAGGCGCAGCATTTTTGGTACCGAGCGCGTCAATCCATCAATGGATTTAGATGAAGCAGAATTAACAAAGTTGGCAGAAATGACCGGTGGTCGTTATTTTCGGGCACGTAATAGCGAAGAGTTAGAGCAGATTTACCAAGCAATAGATCAACTTGAACCTATCAGTCGAGAGCAATTTAGCTATCGTCCCCAAGCTGACTTATTTTACTATCCTCTCGCTTTAGCTTTGTTATTTAGCATGATCAGCGTGGTGATCAATTTACCCGTCATGCAACAAATCACTCGCCGGAAAAAGGGGGCGTTATAATGCAGTTTTTACGTCCCGAATGGTTATGGGCACTATTACCTCTCGCCCTCATTTTACTGGCACTTTGGCGATCTGAGAAAGTCAGTTCTAATTGGAGCCGTTATATTGCTCCCCATCTTGCTAAGTTATTAGTGTCTGAAGGTGAACAACAACAAAGTCGTAATCTGGTTTATTTAGCCCTAGCTTGGTTGATTGCTGTCATAGCACTCGCAGGACCGGCGATAAGCAAACAGGCACTGCCTGTATTTCAGACTGATCAGGCGCGCATTTTGGTTATGGATATGTCTTTGTCGATGTATGCCACCGATCAAGCTCCCAATCGCTTAACCCAGGCAAAATTTAAAGCAACAGATTTGATTAGCGGCTTTGCTGAAGGCGAAACGGCGTTAGTGGCGTTTGCCGGTGATGCATTTACCATCAGTCCATTGACCCGTGATAAGTCCACCCTACTGAATCTACTGCCAACACTCAGCCCAGAGATTATGCCAGTACGCGGCTCGAACCTTCCCGCGGCTTTATCGCAAGCCAAATCATTGTTAAGCCAAGGTGGTCATCTACGTGGTGATATTATTTTGCTAACCGATGGCGTAAAAGCCAATCAGGTTAATCAAGCGAAATCGGTATTAACTGATAGCCAATATCAGCTACATATTTTGGCTTTTGGCAGCAAACAAGGCGCGCCAGTAAAACTACCCAATGGCCAGCTTTTAAGAGATCAACGCGATGAGGTTGTCGTAGCAAAAACTGATTACGCCAAACTTGCAGCCATTGCCAATGATACCGGTGGCGAGCTTTATCAATACCGATCAGACAACAGCGATCTGGACACATTGATTAGCCGTATTGACCAACATCATGCCAGTAAAAAAACTGAACTTGACGGCGAGGTGCTACAAGACCTTGGCCCTTATTTAGCCCTGCTGTTATTACTGCCTATGTTGCTAACATTCAAACACGGAATACAGGCTTATTTATTGCCCATTGGTTTATTATCACTGCTGATGACGACCAGTCACCCCACGCAAGCTTCCACGTGGGACAGTCTATGGCAAACCCAAAACCAGCAAGCAATGACACAGTACGATCAACAGCAGTATCAGCAAGCCAGCGAGTTATTTACTGAGCCGCAATGGCAAGCCAGTGCCCTGTATAAAGCGGGCGACTATCAACAGGCTTTGCCTTTGTTCGAACAAGATAACAGCGCGCAAGGGCTGTATAACCAGGCAAACAGTTTGGCGCAGTTAGGTGACTTTCAAGAGGCCATTAAACGTTATGAAGCCGCATTAGATAAACAGAACGATTTTCCTCAAGCGCAGCAAAACTTAGACATTGTCAAAGATATTGCTGAACAACAGCAACAAAATGATCAGCAAAATCAGGACAGTCAACAACAGGATGAACAACAGCAACAAAATGATCAGCAAAATCAGGACAGTCAACAACAGGATGAACAACAAGGCGATCAACAACAAGATGGCCAGCAACAAAGTGACCAACAGCAAGATGGGCAGCAGCAAGACGGTCAGCAACAAGACAGCCAGCAGCAAGACGGTCAGCAACAAGACGGCCAGCAGCAAGACGGTCAGCAACAAGACGGCCAGCAACAAGACGGTCAGCAACAAGACGGCCAGCAACAAGACGG
>NZ_JAEH01000026.1 GCF_000518805.1 Shewanella waksmanii ATCC BAA-643 | reverse complement strand
GGATGAACAACAAGGCGATCAACAACAAGATGGCCAGCAACAAAGTGACCAACAGCAAGATGGGCAGCAGCAAGACGGTCAGCAACAAGACAGCCAGCAGCAAGACGGTCAGCAACAAGACGGCCAGCAGCAAGACGGTCAGCAACAAGACGGCCAGCAACAAGACGGTCAGCAACAAGACGGCCAGCAACAAGACGGCCAGCAACAAGACGGTCAGCAACAAGACGGTCAGCAGCAAGACGGCCAGCAGCAAGACGGTCAGCAACAAGACGAGCCACAGAGCAACGATGCCGAAATGCAGGCTGATAGCCAAAATAGTGATGCTGGAGCGCTTGATTCTGCTCAACCAACGGAGCAGCAATCAGCCCAAGCTCAGCCAGCTGACCCTAACAGCACCGGCGAACAGGGCGCTGAGCAAGTCATGGCAACCAGTGCAAGTGATGAGCCCTTACCGCCAGAAATGGAACGAGTCTTACGCTCTTTAGCCGATGACCCACAAGTGTTGCTGCGCAACAAAATGCAATTGGAATATCAAAAACGCCGTCAACAAGGTCAAACTTCTAAGGACAATGAACAGTGGTAATTAGACAAAGAATATTGGTCGCGTTAATCGCACTATTTGCCATCTCGCCCGCATGGGCATTGAGCAGTATTGAAGCCTCGGTCGATCGAAATCCTGCTATTGAAGGTGAATATTTAGTCCTGACGGTCAAAGCAGATGATGATGTAAAAACTGCTAAGCTAGATACCTCCGCACTGCTAAGAGATTTCATTGTTGGTCGAACGAGTGTGAGTCGCAGTACTCAGATCGTCAACTTCGACTCTCGTAAAGAGACCCGTTGGCAAATTTTGATTGCCCCAAAAACCACCGGCCAATTGCAAATCCCAGCGTTAACCATTGACGGCATCGCTTCCCAACCCATTAATTTGCAAGTCGCACCGCAGGGCAGCCAACCGCAACAAGCTAAAAATCTGTTTATTCGGACGAGTTTGTCGACAGAGCAAGCCTATGTTGGCCAACTCGTTACCTATAAAGTTAAGTTGTTCTTAGCGGTAGAGCTGCAACGAGGCGTCTTAAGTGCACCAAATATCGAAGGAGCATCAATAAAGCAACTTGGCGAAGATGTCGATACCACCGAGTTAGTTAACGGTCGCCGCTACCGCGTTATTGAACGAACCTACGCGATTATCGCCGACAAAGCCGGTGACCTTGATATTAGCGGCGCAGATTTTCAGGGGGACGTGCTGGTGCAATCACAGCGCCGTGGTGGCATGTTCTCATTTAATGAAAGCCGGCCGATGCAAGCAAAATCTAGCCCAGCGACATTAACGGTTATGCCGATTCCCCCGCAGTACCACGGCCATTGGCTAGTCAGTGATCTCGTTGCCTTAAATGAAGACTGGCAGCAACAAGAAAGCTACGAAGTGGGCACACCGCTTACCCGCAGCTTTAATCTATTGGCATCAAATGCAGATGAAACCAGCCTACCCGAATTAGCGTTTAACCTACCTAAAGGGTTAAAAAGTTACCCCGAGAAAGCACAGCGACAAACCGTTGTACGCGATAAACAAGTTGTTGCGCAGATCAGTCAGTCGATTGCTATTGTTCCTACTCAGCCTGGTGAGTACACCCTACCCGCGATTGAAGTCCCGTGGTGGAATGCCCACACTCGCAAACAGGAACTCGCAAGCCTGCCCGCAAGAACAATTAAGGTTGTTGCGCCTGAAGGCAGTGTGGAGCCAAGCCCTTATGTTGCCGCGACACCTGCAGAAAAATCAGGATTAAGCCTATGGTTTTGGAGCACCTTAATTTTTGCAATATTGTGGCTGGTCACCTTAATTGCTTGGGTACGCCAACGTAATCAACCTAGGGTTGTAGCGCCTGTCGCAGACAAAAGTCACCCTCATACCAGTAACGAGGTGAGTTTGCAGCAAGCTTGTGAAAAAGGTGATGTCGGCAACGTATTGTTAATCTTGCAGCGCAATCTATCGGCTGCACGGGGCCAACAACTCAACCTCGCGCAGATAGCGGCATTATCACCGGCACTTGGCGCAGCAATTAGTGATCTACAAGCTGCCGCCTACAGCTCAGCGCATTCTCAAGCAGACTTTACTGCATTATTGAATGCCGTTGCATCGCTTGACAGCCAAACCTCGGTTGTTAAAAACAGCCCTTTGTCGCCACTAAATCCACAATAACCGCACAATAACATTCAATCGCAAGGGGTTAACTTTGGTTAACCCCTTGCGATTACTGCACCACACGTTAAGCTAATACGGCAAATAGTCACAATAAACTTATGTTCTTCAGCCAGTTAGATAAATATTGTTGAATATAATCACGATGACACTTTGAATACTATAATAAACAATAAGTTATCAAAGTATTACTACCAAGTTAGTTTTGGTTTATCGCTGCAAACGCTCACACGCGGGGTCACAATAATAAAAATGTTTAACTTTGGGCGAAATAAAAATTCTGAATCCTCGGTCAATTCAGACATGCTAAGTAAACAACGACGATACGATAGCCTTGTCAGGGCACTTCATGGTGATATTTATCGCTACGCATACTGGTTATGTGGCGACAAACACATTGCCGAAGATATCACTCAAGAGACTTTCTTAAGAGCATGGCGCTCTTTAGAGTCTTTAAAGGATAACAAAGCAGCGAAAGCATGGTTAATCACCATATTGCGCCGTGAGAACGCAAGGCGCTTTGAACGCAAGAAGTTTGACTACTCTGACGTAGAGCAAGAAACCTTAGAAGACAGTTTCTCGGTATCTACTGAAGAAAATGCTGAGCAACATCTGATCCGCCGTCAAATTGCTAAGCTAGAAGTAGAGTATCGGGAACCGCTAATTCTTCAGGTAATTGGTGGGTTTAGCGGTGAAGAGATTGCCGACATTCTATCGTTAAATCGTAACACCGTAATGACCCGTTTATTTAGAGCACGGAATCAATTAAAAGATTTACTCGATGAACCCCAAGTAAGAGGTCAATCCAATGGATGAGCTGAAATTTCGCCGCCAGGCCTATGAAAACCCTAATAGTGATGAGGCAGACTTTATTGCCGCAATGCAGGGATCTGAAGATCGTAAGGCGTTCGTCAATGACCTAAAGCAATTAGACAATCAACTAGAGCAAGCCTTTAAGGTACCAGTGCCCGAAGGCCTTGAGGCCAAGTTATTACTTAATCAGCAGTTGCACCAGCATCAACAGCAAAGACGCAAAACCGGTTTTACCCTAGCGTTAGTTGCCTCAGTCGCGTTTATTGCCGGTATCAGCTTTACCTTGTTGCGCATTGCACCGGTTGATCTTAACCAACATGCCCTCGCCCACGTGTATCATGAAGATGCGGCAATGACCAGTAACGAGCAAATAGGTTATGAGCAACTCAATGTTCAATTGGCCTCAATGAGTCAATCTGGTAGCGGTCACTTTACGCAGCAACCGGGTCGAGTGCTTTATAGCACCTATTGTGATTTTCAAGGTGTAAAAAGCCTGCATTTAGTCATGCAAGGTGAACAAGGCAAAGTCACGGTATTTATTGTCCCGGCAGAAGAGCGCATGCAGATGCAACAACAGTTTGCCGATCAGCGCTATCAAGGACTTGGATTTGAAACCGACAACACTTATATGTTGCTTGTGGGCGAGAATCAGCAAGATTTATCTAACATCAAATCCGAAATAAAACAAAGCTTCATATAAGCGACTAACATTGCCGTGACACTTTTCACGTGTCACGGCAAAGATCTGCGTCACAAATTGATTCAATATTGAGGTATTTATCAAACATGCTAGCATGTGAGCCACAATTTAAAGAATAACAATATGTGGCACTTGCATGACAATTGAACTTCCTATCCTGATAACCTTTGTTGGTTACCTCGTATTAATGATGGCAATCGGCTTATGGGCCTATAAAGCAACAGACTCTGTAGATGACTATATTCTAGGTGGACGAGGCATGGGGCCTGCGGTCACCGCATTAAGTGTGGGCGCATCAGACATGTCGGGCTGGCTGCTGCTCGGTTTGCCCGGCGCAGTCTATTTAGGTGGACTTGGAGAAGCCTGGATTGGCATAGGCTTGGTGATGGGGGCCTACCTTAATTGGCTGTTCGTCGCCAGACGCCTCAGGGTTTATACCGAATTTACTGACAACGCCCTCACGCTGCCTGACTTTTTTGAAAAACGCTTCAAAGATAACAAAGGCTTGTTAAAGCTAGTTTCTGCAGTCACTATTTTAATATTTTTTACCTTCTACGCCTCATCTGGCATGGTCGGTGGCGCGATCTTATTTGAAAAAGTCTTTGGTCTAGATTACACCTTAGCACTTATCATTGGTTCAACAATTATTGTGGCCTATACCTTTGTTGGGGGCTTTTTTGCTGTTAGCTGGACTGACTTTTTTCAAGGTTGCCTGATGCTAATCGCACTCCTTATTGTGCCAGTAGCCATATTTAGCCAACCAGAAACCCAACATGGACTGGATAACATTGATCCTGCCATGCTGCAGTTCTTTAGTAGTAACACCACCGCTATCGGACTGATATCACTACTTGCATGGGGACTGGGCTATTTTGGTCAACCGCATATTTTGTCACGCTTTATGGCGATCAAATCGGCAAACGATATTACCGTATCTCGCCGCATAGCCATGAGCTGGATGGTTGTCGCCCTGATTGGCGCTTTGGCAACGGGTATTGCAGGTAGCCTGTACTTTGCCTCAGAGCCTCTGACTAACCCAGAAACCGTATTTATCCACCTTGCCCATGCTGCGTTTAACCCTTGGATTGGGGGTCTACTGATCGCAGCTATTTTATCAGCGATAATGAGCACCATCGATTCACAGCTATTAGTGTGTTCCAGTGTTATCACCGAAGATTTCTACAAGAAATGGTTAAGACCCGCGGCAAGCAGTCAAGAACTGATGTTAGTTGGCCGTATCGGTGTGGTCGCAATTGCTATTATTGCCGGCATCATTGCACTTAATCCAGAAAGCAGCGTACTTGGCTTAGTCAGTTATGCCTGGGCGGGTTTTGGGGCTGCATTTGGTCCAGTGGTATTGCTCGCCCTGTTTTGGCAGGACTATAGCCGTAATGGCGCGGTGACGACTATTATTGTCGGTGCGTTAACAGTTGTTATCTGGAAACAACTTGAAGGTGGTATTTTTGACCTCTACGAAATTGTTCCAGGCTTCTTATTTGCCACATTATCAGGTGTCATTGTCAGCAAGCTTTCCGCACCAAGTGATGAGATAAAACAACAATTTAGAGTATTTACTTCAAAATTATAATTGGCTTATTTCAGCCGTCTGGACGGTTAAAAAACAAAATGGCGTACACGTGTACGCTATTTTTTTAATTTATTTTTACTGCCAGTATTTACAAACCTATAACCTTTAATCAAATAACGTAAAAACCTTAATTAGCCTATAGATAAGCGCTATAGACTCACTTTAAAACTACTGCGGTTTATTAGCGCAATCCCCCTCGATAAAATTAACATTTACGCAACCGATTTCGTCTTCTGGTCGGAGTTGTTGCGCCACTACTGCATCCCTAATATGCACTGGTCAAACAAGTGGCTAAGGCTCAGATGAGTCAAAATAGACTAATTTAAAACAACACGCTTTGGCCTAAAAATACAGAGATAATAATGATGAAAACCTTCAACAAGACGCTTTTAGCTGCAGCCATTACCCTGGCCAGCACTCAAACAATCGCCGCTGGCTTCCAGCTAAATAGCCAGTCTGCTACCGGTATTGGTCGTGCTTTCGCCGGTGATGCTGTGATTGCCGATAACGCTTCTGTGTTATCACGTAACCCAGCAGCGATGGCCATGTTTGATGAAAAACAACTGTCAATGGGTCTAACTTACGCCGATGTCGAAGTACAAGTTAGCGATGTAACTCATAGCACTGGTGCAAACTATGGCAGTGTCGATGACGCCGCTGAAGCAAAGATCATCCCAAATTTCTACTACGTTAGCCCAGTGAACGATAAGTTCGCCTACGGCGTCGCCATGTTCAGTAATTTTGGTACTGGTACCGACACAACTGAGCTGCCAAACAATATCATCGGCGGCTTATTGCCAGCACCTATTGATTTGTTAGGTAAAACTGAAGTCACCACCATCAACTTCAATGTCAGCGCCTCTTACCGCTTTAACGACCACTTCAGTGTCGGTGCTGGTGTAGATATCATTTACGGTGAAGGCACACTGACCCGTGGCGGTGCGACCCCAAGTTTAGGTGGCCCTCAGCATGTGGATTTAGTTGATGTTGACGCTGATGGCGTAGCATTCGGTGGTATCGTAGGCGCTGTCTACGAGTTTAACGACAATCACCGTATTGGTGCCAGCTATCGCTATAGCCCAGACTTTAAAGCCACTGGTGATATCAGTATGACTGACCCAGTTGCTGGCGCAATTAAGTTTGATGAAATCAACATCCCTATGCCGAATATCTTCCAAGTAGCGGGTTTCCATCAGCTAACCGAACGTTTTGCTTTGCATTACACTGCGCAGCTAACTACTTGGGGTGACTTCCATGAGATCACTGTTCACGATGGTACAATTGGCGGCAACCCAGTAGCACCAGAAGCGAGTCTAAAAACTTATGCTTGGGATGATTCATGGTTGTTCAGTGTCGGTGGTACCTACACTCTAAATGATAGCTGGACACTGCGTGCTGGTTATATGCATGACACTGGTGTTGTGGGTGAAGTTAGCTCTATCTCAATTCCAGACTCAGACCGTAACTGGTACACCGCAGGCGCAACCTATAACCTGTCTAAGCACACTAGCTTAGATTTTGGTATCGCCTTTGTTCGCGGTGAAGATGTAGGTCTGATTGAAAACAGTGCGCTTGTGGGTGATATTCACGCTACAACACGCTCAGATGCGACCTACTACTCTATGCAGTACAACTACAAGTTCTAACATAACTGACACTTGAAATAATCAGCAGTGGCAGTTTGATCACCACTGCCGATAAAAAAGCCGCCAAAGTTTGGCGGCTTTTTTGTACTTATGGCATTTGTTTTCTAAAGTTATAGATAAACCTATAAAAATTGACAACAGATATGGCAAAAGTAATTGGCCTAGGCGGCATTTTTTTCAAGAGTAAAGATCCTGCCACATTAGCCGAATGGTACAAAAAATATTTGAACATCCCCATCGAGCCTTGGGGTGGTGCGGCATTTTATTTAGACCGAATGACACCTGAAAACAGTGCAGGATATAGTGTGTGGACGCCTATGCCTGAAGACACGGATTATATTCAGCCTAGCCAGAATCGATTTATGTTTAACCTAGTTGTTGACGATCTTGATGGCGCGTTAGATCAGGTCGCCGCCGGTGGCGCAGAAATTATTGCCGAAACAGAAGAGTCTGAGTTTGGCCGTTTTGGCTGGTTCATTGACCCTGAAGGCAATAAGGTTGAACTGTGGCAAACCCAGCCGCTGGATCAAACCTAATCACCGCAATAGCTTAATTTATTTTAACAAATCACTTTTGCCCTAGCTTTGTCTAACTTTGCAGATTATGCTGAATTGATCGTTTGCTCGACTGTCAATGATAGAGGATACCATGCAAAGAAACCTTCCCCTTGCGGCCACCCTATTTGGTCTGCTGTTCATCATCGGCCTAGTGCTATTGTCACAGGGCATCGGGTCCAGCCTCCTTAAAATGCGGGAAATGGAGCGTACAGTAACAGTAAAAGGTTTGGCAGAAAAAGAGGTCAATGCCGATATTGCCATTTGGCCAATCCGTTTTATTGAAGTCGACAACAGCTTAGATAACTTATATCAAAGCGTACAAACCAAAACGGATAAAGTGGTCGCCTTTTTGAAAAAACAAGGCTTTAGCGAAGCAGAGATTTCGCAATCGTTACCCTCTATTGAAGACCGCCAAGCCCAAGGCTATGTCGATCCCAATGTTAAGTTTCGCTACGCTGCTAAAGTGACCATCTCTCTTTATACCAAACAGGTAGATAAGCTACTCGCCACCCAAAAGCAGATGCTTGACCTTGCCAAAGAAGGGATTGCTATCTCAAACCAAGATTATGATAATCGCACCCAATTTCTGTTTACTGGCCTTAATGAAGTCAAACCAGAGATGGTGCAACAAGCAACCCAAAATGCCAGAGAGATTGCCACCAAATTTGCCATCGATTCTGAATCTAAACTGGGCAAGATAAAAAATGCGTCTCAAGGGCAATTTAGCATTCGTGACCGAGACAGCAATACCCCCTACATCAAACAAGTCAGGGTAGTCTCAACCCTCACCTACTATCTAAATGACTAAAGAATAACGACCGAGCGGCAGCCTATTGGCTATTGATTGCTAAGCTGCCGTGCTAAGAGAGACTTAGCCGTTCAATGACCAAACGCTGCTCACCGTATTATTACCAAGCTCGCAATGCGCTGTTGCGCATAATGGCACGTGATGGCGCAATGATCGATTCATCCCCCCTATCACGTATAATCAAAACACTGGCTAAGCAATCCGCTTCAAGATAATCTATCTGTTTTCAGCCACGATAAAGTCGGCATTGCGCCCAAAACCACTAGGTTGAATAATTTAAGGAAATCACAGTGACTCATATATCCAACACTCATTTTAGTCGTCTTATCAGCTTAATGGTGTTAGCCCTAGGGCTGCTTTTACTCGCCAATAACGCCTTAGCTCAAGACAAAGATCCGGCGCATGCTTGGCAGATGATAGAAGATGGCGCACTCATTGTAGATGTGCGCACGGCCGAAGAGTTTGCCGCCGACCATCTCGATAACGCCATTAATATTCCGTTTGAACAGATAACGACAGAGTTTAGCAGCCGTAATATCGATAAAAACCAAGCGGTAGTGGTGTATTGTCGCAGTGGTCGACGTAGCGGCATCGCACAGCAAGCGCTCACTGAAGCAGGCTACGCTCATACCTATAACGGCGGTGGCTTGGTGCAACTGCAGCAAAACAAACCATAGCCTTAACCCTAGCCCTAGCCAATTTCTTACTCTACACACGCCGCCGCTCCTTCGTGGCGTGTATTTTGTATCGGCAACACTCAAGTATGCTATCCCGCTTTAATGAACCACAGCGCTGCCACCCTTTAGCCCACAAATAGATTTTCACGACAGGCCTCACCCATAGGTGATATAATTACTGCCATCTTTATCTGAATACGTGTGCTCATGACCCAAGTAAACAATCCACTGCATGGCGTTAAGCTAGAAAATTTATTAAACGACTTAGTTGATCATTATGGCTGGGAAGAGCTAGGACAACGGATAGACATCCGCTGTTTCAATCACGACCCAAGTATTAAGTCGAGCCTTAAGTTTCTGCGCAAGACCCCTTGGGCCAGAGAAAAAGTCGAGTATTTGTACCTTAAAATGACGAAGCAGCCACTGCCTAAACGTAAACCCAGCAATGAAGCCACTGCCGAGCGCAACAGTGCAATGGTAAAACAACGCCAAAGCACGCCTCGCTCAGATGATCAAAATGAATCAAGTAAAGCCCAAGTGAATAGTCACATTTGGGGTGACAACTAACCGTAGGCGACAGCGGTATAAAGCGAAAACGATCAGCAAGTGAAACACGGTAAGCTTACAACAGCATTTCACCCCTAACGCCTGAGTATACTGCTATCTCAGGCTTTTTGTTGGCAACTTAGATAGGAAACTCAAAAATGAGTCGCCAGGCTTGTACGCCATCGCCTGCACGCACACTGAGCCCTAACCGATCAATCCCCATCCACTCCCAAAGTATGGGTTTAGAAAACGCTAAGGTCGCGCCCACTTCTAAACTATGAGACACCACCACATCATCGCCAAAGGGCATCACAAAACGCAGTTTGTCGAAATACCAGTAACCCACCGCAAAAATTCTAGGTTCAACATCCACCCCGAGCCAATCCCAGCGCCAATGAATATTGGTGCCGATATCAATCCCTGACTGAATGGCGGAGTAAGTTTCTGTTTGCTTACCATCGAAACTACGGTAGCCAGCAAAAAACAGTCGATTAACCCAAACCGGACTATTCTGTTTGTAGTCGATATCAAGCAAACTTGAAATACCTGCTGACATAATGGCCACATCGGTGCCAGAGCTAAAGTTATTGCCATAGCCCAAATCAAAGTAGCTTTGAAACTCATGATCTTGTGAAGTGCGCTTGCGGTATTCAATGCCCGGCGTAAAGGTCATGGTTCCCACGCTATCGGGCAAGCCCTCTTGCGGGAGATCGCTCCATTTAAAATTGAAAAAACCAAACGATACAGGGGTTTTTAAGGTCCAAGACTCTAACTCATCACCGGATAATTTCCAGCTTAAGGGAACATTGACCACCGTGGCATTTTGACTGGAGGTACGATAAATACCACTGCCAAGATAGTTGGCAAAGGCATAATGGGTAAAATCTTCTTCGGCGTATACTGTGGGCGCAAGAATGAGCAGAAAAGCGATGATAAATTTCAATAGCATAGTCGATGATGGCCAACGTCATATGCTATTGAATATAGCGGCTAACATATTGAAAATCTAGCCGCAATTTACAGTGGATTTAAAAGAGGTGTCTAAAGGGCGTCTTTAACTTGCATCATCTTCATTAAAATGATGCTCTGACATCATATGCCCTAGCTGAGTAGATTTAGTTTTTAAGTAATCTTCATTATAACGGTTCTTACCAACTTGCAATGGCACTCGCTCTGCAACTTGCAAACCCATCGACTGCATCGCTTTCACTTTGCGTGGGTTGTTGGTCATCAACTTCACTTGCGATACACCAATCTTCTCCATCATAGGTAAGATCATATCGTATTTACGCATGTCAGCGGCAAAACCTAGCTTCTCATTGGCTTCAACCGTATTGGCACCGCAATCTTGCAGTTCATAAGCGCGAATTTTATTCAGTAAACCAATACCACGCCCTTCTTGGCGCAAATAAAGAATGAAGCCACTGCCATTCTCAGCAATATTTTGCATTGCTGTTTGGAGTTGGAAACCACAATCGCAACGTAAACTAAATAAGGCATCACCCGTCAAACACTCAGAATGGATCCGTCCAAGCATTGGCTTGTCTTGTTCCATCTCACCAAACGTGAGTGCCACATGTTCTTTACCCGTTTCAGTATCTTCAAAACCATGCATGGCAAACACGCCCCAAGGCGTGGGTAGTTTTGAAGTAGCAACATACTTAATCGACATGAAATAACCTTTACAGCTCGCCCAACAATGGCGAAGTTATGCGACACCCAACGAAACCGTGTAGATTTCGTATTTAGGCGACGTATTCTATTGGTTTTTACACTGGAGGGAAATAGCTTCACAGTCTATTTGACTGCATTACCACCTACAGTTTGGGCTAAAGCATACGCCTCGCGATGCCAAACTACTATGACACCGCTCACGCTACTTAACGCCTTGTTATCTATCAGAACGATTTTGGCGCAAAGCCGGTGACTTTAGTGATGCCCATTTCTCGGCCCAAAGCCGTCATTGGGTGGACAACAACCAAACCTTTGACACTTGCCTTGAGCTTGCCCATATCGGCTTGCTCTGCTTTAGTAAGCGCGCGATTAAACGGCAATGAACGCACATCGGCGCCCTTTTTGTTTAGCTGTCTAGTTTGCTGACCTTTTACATTGGCAATACGCTTAGTAAGCGTCGCAATTTCCTGCTTAAATTGTAAAATAACCCCTTGATCGCCTCGCTTTTCAGCGGCATCAAGTTTACGGCGAAATTTATCGAGCTTATCGTTTAACTGCTGCAGTTCTTGCTTTAAATTCATGACTTGCCTTAACAATGACGTCTATCCTGTCTCGACATTCACCTCATGTTGATGAGCTTAGCCGAGCGCGTAATTAGCTTAGTATACCACTAATGTTAAAGATGGTGGATCACCTGATTACTGCTACCACAATAGGGTAAACTGGGATCGGCTAAGTCTTGTTCAAACTTACCGTCTACCAGAACATCGACGTAGGCTAGTATCGCGAGTTGTTCTGGGCTCAACTGACTTCTTGTATAGCCGGTCCACATCCAGATATCTTTCTCTGGCACCGCCTGTTTCACACGCTGAACCAGATCTAATATGGCAGACAAATTGGCGGGATATAATGGATCGCCACCACTAATCGACAAACCGCGACGCTTAATTCGGCTATCGCTTAAGTCAGCAATGATGCGGTCAATCATCTGATTGTCAAACTCATGGCCATTGTTAGGGTTCCAGGTTGATTGGTTGTAGCAACCACGACATTGATGTTCGCAACCGGATACAAATAACGTCGCTCTGGTACCCGGCCCATTGACAACATCGACAGGAAAATACTGATGGTAATTCATTTTCATTTGCTCTGACTAAACCAAAAAAGGCGCCAATGCGCCTTTTTTCGATATACGCTGGATTTGATAAGCTTATAGATGCTTAATACGACGCTTAACTTCTTCTTGCTTACCATAGTTAAACGGTCTTGCATCTGGGCTACCAAGATAACCACACACTCGACGAGTCACCGATACACGGCTTGGTTCATGGTTACCACACTTAGGACAAGTAAATCCTTTGCTGGTACAGCCAAATTCGCCGGTATAACCGCAATCGTAACATTCATCAATTGGCGTATTGGTTCCATAATATGGCACACGGCTGTAGCTGTAATCCCATACATCTTCTAGCGCTTCGATATTGTTCTGCATATTTGGATATTCGCCGTAGCAGATAAATCCGCCATTGGTTAACGCTGGATACGGCTGTTCAAAATCCAACTTGTCGTACGGATTCACCTTCTTTTCCACATCTAAATGGAAGCTATTGGTGTAGTACCCTTTGTCGGTTACTCCGTCGACTAAACCAAATACTTTAGTGTCTAACTTACAGAAACGGCTGCATAGGTTTTCACTTGGCGTGCTATACAAACTGAAAGCATAACCACTTTGTTCACGCCAGCGCAGTGTCGCTGCTTTCATGTGCTCAATAATGGCAATGGCTTTAGCGCGCAAAGTCTCGCAGTCATATACGTGAGTTTGATTACCATAAAGTGCATTAATGGTCTCATGCAGGCCAATGTAGCCAAGAGAGATGGATGCGCGGCCATTCTTGAAAATATCAGAAATGTCATCATCTGCACGCAAGCGCACACCGCACGCCCCTTCCATGTATAGAATCGGTGCAACACGCGCTTTCACGCCTTCTAAACGCGCTATACGGGTGTCGAGCGCTTGCTTTGCAGTCGCAAGTCTTTCATCCAACAGGGCAAAGAACTTCTGCTCATCACCTTGCGCTTCTAGCGCGACTCGCGGCAAGTTCAAACTCACCACACCTAAATTGTTACGCCCTTCATGTACCAATTCACCATCTTGCTCATAAGTACCTAGGAAGCTACGGCAACCCATTGGCGTTTTAAATGAACCGGTGACTTTTTCAACTTGTTCATAGTTGAGAATGTCTGGGTACATGCGCAGTGACGCACATTTTAGCGCAAGCTGTTTAACATCGTAGTTGCAGTCGCCTTGCTTATGATTAATGCCATCGCGAATCGCAAATACCAGTTTTGGGAACACGGCAGTTTTGCGGTTTTTACCTAAACCGGTAATGCGTACCTTCATCATAGATGATTGAATAAGGCGTGACTCCCAAGAGGTACCTAGGCCGAAACCAAAAGTGACAAACGGCGTTTGACCATTGGCGGTGTGTAAGGTGTTGACCTCATACTCCAATGACTGAAACGCATCGTGACACTCTTTCTCAGTTTGCTGTGTGGCAAACGCTTTCGCGTCAGTAATGCCCCAAGTCAATGCAATTTGGTAGTGCTTGTCATAGCTTTTAGCTACATACGGCGCCAACACTTCATCGATGCGATTGATGGTGGTGCCACCGTATATGTGGCTAGCCACTTGGGCAATAATTTGCGCCGTAACAGCCGTTGCCGTAGAGATAGATTTAGGTGTTTCAATCTCCGCGTTACCCATTTTGAACCCTTGGGTCAACATGCCGCTAAGGTCAATTAGCATACAGTTAAACATTGGGAAAAATGGCGCATAGTCGAGATCATGGTAATGGATCTCACCGGCTTCATGAGCTGATACCACCGCTTTAGGCAGAATATGGCGAGTGGCATAGTGTTTAGCCACTATACCCGCGAGCAGATCACGCTGGGTTGGAATCACTTTAGAATCTTTATTGGCATTCTCGTTAAGTAACGCCGCATTGCTTTGCTCAACAAGGCCGCGGATCTCACGATTTAAACGGCTGTTGCTTTCACGGTGTTTATCACGATCGTGACGATACTCAATATACACCCGTGCAAGAGACTTATACGGCCCTTCCATTAATTGGTTTTCTACCGCATCCTGCAGATCATGAATATCAATTTCTTCGATGTTTTGTAGTGAGTCTGCAACCGTTTGCGCTACGGTCTGTGCGTAACAATCATCTTCAATACCTGCTGAGTTCGCTGCAGCTATCACAGCATCTCTAATCCTTGTTTCGTCAAATGGCGTGCGGTACCCATCCCGCTTAATAACTACTGGCATTACGATTGTTCTCCTCAATTGGAAGCTTTTTAAACACCATATATAGTGTCTAAAACTATACTTGGCACAACATATTGCGCATTAAGCTACAAACCGAGAATAAGTACATTGATCCAGATCATAGTTTAGGGGATGGTTTTTAACTACGAAAAATTACTGCAAACGAGGCCACTTAACAGTAAATAGTGGCTTGACGATACCGGTCAAGCAAGCTAGATGCAGGACAACATTGGTAAAAACTGTGGATAAAAAACTACATTTTAAGCGAAGCAGTTGGCTACCCTGTATTATCGTCACCAATATCACGATTGCAGCAAACAGATAAGCTGATTAACAGGGATGATAACTGAGAGAAATTAGGCTTTTCTCGCCACTGGCGTTGAGTGCAATGGCGATGAAGTCGCTCAATCACTATGGCATAAACAGCGGGTTATCTCGCGAGAGCCAAGTAACTTTTTAGCTGGCCAACATCTTGCTGACTCTCACCCATTGAACTGGCTAGCTGCATTACTCCCCGCATGGTTTGCCATTGCTGACGGTCTTGCTCGCTCATATCAACATCGGCATTGATGAAAACTGATAATTGAGCGGACACCCGTGCTGCTGTTTGGCTGGTTTGTTTACTACCAGCTTGGTCCATCTGATTGAGCACACTTTGGGCATCGTCAAGTAATCGACCCATTATCTGGTCGCCCTCATCGTCGCCTAACTGGCTACGTTGCGTCTCTATAAACTGCTTTAAATCTGCTTGATTGGCTTCAGGCGTAGGAATATCAAAACCAGCTTGTGACAAACGATTCAATTGACCATCTGACAAAATACCATCTTGATGCAGACGCTGGATCAGTTTGGGAAGCTTCTGTGCATCGAAGCTGCCATTGGCGAAGAAATCTTGTGCCATCGATTCTATCTTCTGTGCCCGTTGTGCCCGAGGTGATAAAGACACCTTGGCATCATTGGCGCTGACTTGCTCATGTTCAGGCTTAGCTTGCGATAGCTTATCTTTGGTATCAACGGCTTGTTGCTTTTGCGTTGCTAAGCCATATTGTTCAGCCAAAGCGGGCTGAGTGGTTAATTGATTTGCCAGTGATCCAATTGTATTCATCGTCAAAAAGCTGTCTTTTAAAATGGTATAGCCCCAATCAAGCATGAACCGTGCCTAATTGGGGATATGACAAGCCAACCGCTGATTTTTTGCACGTTAACTGGCGTTTTTATCCACTATGGTCATTTCTAGCAAATGTGCCACCTGCTCAACCGCGCGTTCACCGGCCAAGATTGCCTCTTCGGCGCGATGAAACTCCATCGTGCCAATATCACTGACATCTGGGGTAATGATTACATCTGGTGGGTCGCCCATTAATCTGACGCGTTTATGTCGCTGCTCAAGAATATCCATCGATTGCGACATGACCGCTAACATCCCTGGCGCATTATGTTTAGACAAGGTGAACTTATCGGTCAATCCAGTGACATAATCACGGCCTCGGGCAAACAAGTCCATAAACCCACCCTCTTGATGCTCATCGGCTTGCACCAATTCCGCCTTGGTCGGCTTGTTGCTGGTCATGGACACCGGCACCGCCTGCATGCGAGTTCGACGCTGCGCATTGAGATCGACCGCAATGACAATATCCACTTCCATCGCTCGACTCACAGACACCGGAACAGGGTTGACCACCGCACCGTCAACCAACCAGCGCTCACCCACTTTAACCGGCGGTAAAATGCCCGGCATGGAGCATGACGCCCGCACGGCATGGCGTAAATCGCCCTCGCGAAACCAAATCTCTTGCCCAGAGTAAAGGTCGGTGGCCACGGCCGCAAAAGGTCGTTTCATCTGCTCGATACTTAAGTCACCAATTTTGTTCTGCATGACATCAAATACTTTTTCACCACCAATCAGTCCACCTTTACGCCAACTGACATCGAGCAGGCCAAGCACGTCCCAACTTGAAAAACTGCGCACCCATTGCTCCAAATCGGCTAAATGGTCTTCTGCATAGGCCGCACCGACCAGCGCGCCTATTGAGCAACCCGCAATTTTATCCGGCGCAATACCCAATTTTCGTAAACCATTGAGCACCCCAATATGCGCCCAACCTTTCGCTGCGCCGCTACCAAGGGCAATACCAATCGTTGCCATTCACTCTCTCCTAATGCAGGCATAAAACCCGTTTTATCTCTACGCCAAGCTCAATTTCTGGCGAGCAATGAGATCCATTGACTCACAGTGACCCAAAATAGTCGCCTTGCTTATGGTCATTATTTTGCTAAAACCTAAGCAAATGCACAAATATAATCCCAATGAATGCTTTGCGTTGATAGCCCAATTGCCAGTCTCGCTGTATAATAACTGACTTGCCCAATAAAAACGCCACACAGACATCACTATCTTGATGCGTTGTCGCCCGCTTATTGACTAGCTGGCTGAGCAAATTGGGACCAATCAAATTAGCGCAAAAGCGCACGATTAAAGCCGTGGTTGGCAGACTTTACTTTGGAGTACACCTTTGCAATTTACCGAATTTTCACTTGATAAACGCCTATTGACTAGCCTTGAGCATATGGGGATCAATCAGCCCACCGAGATCCAGTCAAAAGCGATTCCAGTTGGTTTATCTGGACGCGATCTAATGGCATCGTCAAAAACTGGTTCAGGTAAAACCTTGGCGTTTTTACTGCCGGCAATGCAGCGCGTGATCAGCACTAAAGCCCTTAGCAAACGCGATCCCCGTGTACTCATCCTGTTGCCGACTCGAGAGTTGGCCAACCAAGTCTATGCTCAGTTGCGTTTATTGGTCGCCAATACGCAGTATAAAGCGATGAAGATTCTCGGCGGTGAGAACTTTAATGATCAAGCCAAAGGATTAGCGAGAGACCCACATTTTGTTGTCGCGACCCCGGGCAGATTGGCCGACCACTTATCTCAGCAACACTTATACCTTAATGGGTTAGAACTGCTGATTTTAGATGAAGCAGACCGTATGCTCGATCTCGGTTTTGCCGAGCAACTTAAGGCAATTAATGCCGCAGCCGATCACCGTCGTCGTCAAACCTTAATGTTTTCTGCCACCCTAGATCATGGTGAAATTAACGACATTGCTGCAGAGTTGCTTAAAGACCCTGAACATGTTGCTGTGGGCCAGTCCCATGTTGAAAACCAAGATATTACCCAGAAGATTTACCTGGCAGACCATTTAGATCATAAAGAAGCGCTGCTCAATCATGTGTTAAAGCAGCAAGAACACAAACAAGTGATTATTTTTACTGCCACACGTGATGATACCGACCGTTTGGCGGCTAAGCTGACAGAGCAGGGCTTTAACACCAGCTCACTCAGTGGCAACTTGAAGCAAGCTGCCCGCAATCAGATCATGGATCAATTTAGCCGTGGCCAACAACAAATCTTGGTGACTACCGATGTGGCTTCTCGTGGTTTAGATTTATTAAACGTGTCACTGGTCATCAACTTCGATATGCCAAAATTTGCTGAAGAGTATATTCACCGCATTGGGCGTACTGGTCGAGCTGGCGCCAAAGGTGATGCAATATCGCTAGTAGGTCCTAAAGATTGGGATAACTTTAAGAAGGTACAAATATTTCTTAAAAAGCGCTTCGACATTAGCGAAATTGAAGGTTTAACCGCCAAGTTTAGTGGCTTAAAGGACAAGCCAAACAAAGCTAAAAAGTCAGCAAAAACGGCAAACAAAGGCGGCAATAAGTCAGCAGCAAATAAACCCGCTAAAGCCAAGAGCAAAGATAACCGTGATAAGCGCTTTATTACTGGTGTTGATGTGGGTGATGCGCCAATGCTGCGCAAGCCTAAATCAAAATTACAGGAAACCCCTGAATAGCGAATACTGGCCAACGACTGTGTTTTAGTCGCTGGCAATAAGATTATTTTATGGCGTATGTTTGAAACCTGCGCCTCGGTTCATCTCGGGTTACACTGAACCCGACAAGTAACAATTAAATTAGGGTCAACATGAGAGTTTGTGGCGTAGAGTTAAAAGGTGGCGAAGCCATCATCAGTCTTTTAAGTTATGAAGGTGAAACCTTTAATGTACCGGAGTGCAGAACACGGTCATTAACGATTTCAAACTCAGCGAAAACAGAGTCAATTCGTGAGTTTCATTTCGCGTTCAATAAACTAATGCAAGACTATAAAGTCGATGAGATTGTGGTCATTGAGCGTGAGCAAAAAGGCAAACTGGCCGGTAGTGCCACCAGCTTTAAGATGGAAACCGCCATTCAACTGTGCAGTATTCCGGTGACATTAGCGTCGCCGGTGGCAACGAAAGAGCAGTTAAAGCGTAATCCACCACATGTTGATTTTGAAGGCTTGAACCTTAAACGTTTCCAAAAAAATGCCTTTGAAGTGGCTTATGCCTATCAAAATAAACTGATCTTTACTAAAGAAGATTAATTAACAAGGGCGAGCGTAGCTCGCCTTTTTTTCATTGGGTCTTCAATGCAATCACCTACACTGACTTACCTGCAAGGTTATCCCAGCCAGCTTATTGAACAAGTACAACAACTTATCAATGAAGATAGGTTAGCCTCTAGTTTGCAAAAGCGTTATCCAGAAGTCCACCAGCTCAGCAGCGACAAAGCCTTATATGACTACACCATGGCGTATAAGCAACGTTATTTAAAGCGCTCGTCACCATTAAATAAGGTACTGTGGGATGACAAAATCACCTTGAAAAAGCAAGCCTTGGGCCTGCATAGTTATATCGCCAAAAATCATGGTGGCAAAACCAAATCTAAAAATGAGATCCGTATATCTTCAAAGTTAAAACGGGTGCCAGAGCCTTTACTGCGTATGGTGGTGGTACATGAGTTAGCTCACCTGAAAGAAAAAGATCACAACAAAGCTTTTTATCAACTTTGTTGCCATATGGAAGCAGATTATCACCAGCTTGAGTTTGATTTGCGGTTACTGCTGACGCTTGAGGATTTAGATGCTAACCCCTATTAGTCTCGCTAGTATCACCTTAGCCAAATAAGCAAGGCAGCCAAGCTTCACTGACAAGTGCCTGTTTTCACGCTAGTATATGCTGATACGCTCGGCAAATAACAATAAAAAACCCTTCTTCGCCTATGAAAACAGTGCTATTTAACACCCATGATCTCGTGCTATTGATCACTTTGTATCAGTGCATATTATTTGGGCTGTGCCTGCTCACTTTTAAAGCAGGTAACAAGCTAAGCCATCTGTTATTGGCGCTATTTTTATTTAGCTATGCCGCCATCCCACTCGATACACTGATTAATTACGGCGAAGCATTTCGAAGCTTTACCTTAGGTATATCAGCTAACCTATTTTATATTTTCGGTTACGCCTACTGGCTCGAGTCGGTGTTGTTATTGTTTTATGTGCGGTCGCTGATTTATCGAGATTTTCGCTTCAAACGCCAAGATTTATGGTTTTTGATGCCGCTGGCGCTATATTTTGTTTATCACCTAGACACTTGGTATTTGCTCTCAGATAGCGAAAAAGTGCTGCAGCTACAACAAAACTATGCAGGTAATGAGGCCTTGTCACAGCGCTTTATAGGCCTTGGTCGGGAATGCTTCCGCTTATTCTGCGCGATTTTATGTTTAGTCGAATTGAGACGCTATCAATCTAAATTAAAAGATAATTTTGCCAATTTAGAAAGCGTCGATCTTAAATGGTTAACCATATTAGTGGTCGGCTTCTTATTCATTAGAGCAGATGCAATTCTAGTCTCGTTGGCACTGTTCTCTTCATTTGAGTTTAACCATCATATTGATTATGAATTGCTTGGGCTTATTTCCAATTATACGGTTTTGGTATTGATCAGTGTGTTGATATTTTTCAGCCTACGTTTTCAAACAGGCCTGAGTGGTATTCGGCAGCAACATCGCCTTAGCGATGTGATGAATAAGTAAGATAAACAGCCTGATACGGCCTACATTACTCAAATAAAAGACTATATGCAGCAGGAGAAACCTTACTTAAACCCGCTACTCACTTTAGATAATCTCGCCTCACAGTTGCAGCTTTCGCCGCGGCTACTGTCACAAATTATCAATCGTCATTTTGAGCAGAACTTTTTTGAATTCATCAATCAGTATCGAATTAATGAAAGTCAGCGTTTACTCAGTGATGCAAGCCTGAAGCACACCACTATCATCGATATCATGGATAAGTCTGGCTTCAATAGTAAAGCCACCTTCAATACACTATTTAAGAAACGTTTGGGGCAGACACCAAGCCAGTACAGAAAACAGCAATTACTCTAAAATCTCTGCTGTTAAGGCATAAAAAAGGGCAGCTTAGGCTACCCTTTTTTGTTTTTTTATTTGCAAGCTTAATCGCGATAATCAAACTGCTTGTTTAAGCGTATATCGGCCACTGACGCACCAAGCATGACATTATACTTGCCCGGCTCTGCCAGCCAATCAGAACGAGTCACATCCCAAAACGACAAGTCGCGCTGATTCAATGTCATTGTCACTGTCCCTGACTGCCCCGGCTCAAGATAAATCTTACTAAAGCCTTTTAGCTCTTTCTCTGGTCGCGGCACACTGGCTTGCATGTCATGTAGGTACAACTGCACCACTTCGCTGCCGGCTCTCGCCCCAGTGTTTGTGACTTTAGCGGTCACAGTTAATGTGTCGCCACTTTGCATACTGGCTGAAGACAACTTGATGTCACTGTACTCAAATTGGGTATACGAGAGACCGTGGCCGAATGGAAACAGCGGCGCAATCTTTTGCTGCTCGAACCAGCGATAACCAATAAACACGCCCTCTTTGTATAATGAATCAACCGCATTGTAGTCATCTAGCATAATTGGCGCTGTGTCTTGCAATAACTTTGGCAAGGTAATTGGCATTTTACCACTGGGGTTAACATCACCAAATAACACATCAGCATAGGCATTACCGGCTTCCATACCGCCATACCAGCCCCATACAATGGCTTTGGCGTCATCGGCCCACGGCATCTCGACTGCAGAACCACCATTGAGGAACACCACAGTGTTAGGGTTAGCTTGTAATAGCTTGCTGATCACCGCATCCTGGCCATTGGGTAGCTTCATATCGATACGATCAATCGCTTCACGATCGTCAGCATGGGATAAACCACCGTAATAAATCACCACGTCCGCCGCTTTTGCCGCCGCCAGATATTCCGCTTCTGGCGTAAACAATGCGCCCGGCGCATCCCAACCCAATGTTACCTGACCGCTACCGGCATATTGCAGTTCAAATTTGTAGGTTTGATTACTGTCTAACTCGATGACTTGCTCAAATACTTGTGCTTTATCAGCTTGCTGACTCATCACTTGTTTGCCATTAATACGCAAACTCGCCTGGCCTTCTAGGGCTAGTTTTAAAGTGTGCTGTCCCGATGCCAGCGGTTTAATATCCGTGCTCATGCGGATAAACTCGGGGCTATTACTACTCGCTTTGTAGGTCGAATTAGCAATCCAATCATCTTGACGTTCAATATGAGCGAAACCGTCATCTTGATAGCGAATTAATTCCCACTGTGGCGTGCCCGTCCAGTGACGCGTTGCCATGTAGTCGGTTGCAATTGGTGCCACACCAGCACTGTTTTGTGCCCGCATCACGGTGATATAAACATCGGCGCCGAGCTTGTTTTTCAAACCTTGCAACGGCGATATCTCGTACAAAGGCTTCACCTCAGATGAGCCACCACCTTGGCTGTGCAGGACATCCGCATTGGGCCCCAACACCAACACATTGTTAATTTTGGCTTGCTCAAGTGGTAGTAGCTGTTGCTCATTTTTCAGCAGCACAATACCTTCGCTAATGATTGTGCGCGCCGCTTCGTGGTGCGCTTGGATATTACGCTGACCAGACAGGCGATACTTGTCCATCATGCCGATAGACAGTTGTACTCGCAGAACACGGCGCACTTTATCATCAAGCACTGACATGGGGACTTTGCCCGCCTCTATCATCTCTTTAAGTGGCTGCGCTAGAAAATAGTCGTCAAAGCTATCAACCGCCGTACCCATTTCAATATCAAGGCCGTTCATCGCAGCATCAAAAGTATTGATATCGACATTCCAATCGGTCAATAACACACCTTTGTAACCCCACTCTCCTTTAAGAATGTCCATCACCAAGTGCTTACTTTGATTGGCATTGGTACCGTAATAACGATTGTATGCACCCATAATAGTATGGGTATTACCCTCTTTAACTGCTGCTTCAAATGCCGGAAGGTAAACCTCTCGCAGCGTCCTTTCATCAGGTTTTGCATCAACACCTATACGATTAAGCTCCTGTGTATTAAGCGCATAATGCTTAACTGATGCCGCTACATCATTTGACTGAATGGCTTTAACTGCCGGTACCACAAGCTTTGCAGCCAAAAACGGGTCTTCACCTAGATATTCAAAATTACGTCCATACAGTGGCAACCTTGCCAAGTTCACACCAGGACCGAGAATCACGTCTTTGTTACGCTGCCTGGCTTCACTGCCCAGCACATTGCCGTGCAGTGCTGCCATCTCAGGGTTCCAACTGGCCGCGACAGCCGTCAATGGCGGTAGATAGGTTGATTGATCATCTTGCCAGTTAGCAGAGTTCCAGCTATATCGTTCAATCTCGTGTCTTACGCCGTGGGGGCCATCAGACATCCACATTTCGTGGATCCCGAGGCGCTCAATAGCGGCAATGGAGAACTTGGCATTGGCATGGGTTAAAGAGATTTTTTCATCAAGTGTCAGTTGTGCGAGCAAGCGCTCTACGTTTTGTTCAACCTCAGCAAGCCGTTGCTGTTTATGCGCTGCATGAACACTAGCGGCTGTTTGTGGCGTATCACTGCCCCCAGCGGCTTCGTCTTGCTTGGCGCTCTGGCAACCAACCGCCGTCACCAACAACATAGATAAAAATAACCGATTACGTTTCATCAAATCTCAATCCCTTTTGTCACTTTGAGTAAGGCGCTACCGGCATCAAATAGGATGGAAATCGCTATTGGCTGCCAGCTTGTTATTTGTACTAGGCACCACATTAGCAAGATTAAATAAAAAGTGGGTTCAAGCTTAGGTTTATTTCCCAAATTTGAACGTTCAAATTCAGGAATACGGGTTATTGAACTTTTGACTCCTTTAAATTCAAAGCATTACATAACACAGTGATTTGCTACGCTTTGTATTTTTGCTGCATTCTGTGGCGGAAAACCCTAAGGATGAGACAAAAAAAATACCAGCTTGCGCTGGTATTTATGTCATTTATACATCTTGCCCCATCATCATTTGGCGTACTTTTACCAGTTGTTTGAAGTCGGTCATTTCCGCTTTAGTCAACTGGCTTGCCATGGGGATATTGGCTTTCATCGGATCAACTGGGCGACCATTTACATGAAACTCATAGTGTAGATGTGGCCCGGTAATGCGCCCAGTATTACCCGACAACGCGATCACTTGGCCGCGACTCACTCGCTGACCTTTGTGCACCAATGGTTTAGATAAATGCAGATAGCGGGTACGATACTTTTTATCATGATCAATCACCACATACTTACCAGCAAAGCGATGTTCGGTCACCAAAGACACAATGCCGTCACCAGGTGCGACAATCTTAGTGCCTATGGGTGTAGCAAAGTCAGTGCCGTTGTGGGGTGACACGCGGCCCGTCACTGGGTGATGGCGATGGCGATTAAAGCGTGAACTGATGCGATAGTTTTTCTGCAACGGAATACGCTGAAATGCCCGTGCTAGGCTGCGACCTTGGTCATCGTAAAAGTTACCATCACTATTTTGGTAGGCATTGATACTGCTGCGTCCCCGTTGAATGTGGACACCCAAAATATCACTGTTACCGGTTGCGGCACCGTCGATAAACTGATCATTAATCAAAACAGAAAATTTGTCACCCGCACGTAAATCGCGGGCAAAATTCAATTTCTCTTTCAGTAGTGATTCAATTCGCTGGATCTCGCCGGCGTTCAGACCCATACGTTGGGCTGATAAATAGAACGAACCTTGGATATCGCCAATCACACTGCGATTGCGCCATATCCCCTCAATATTGATTTCATCAACTTTAAACTCACCGTCATCATAACGGCTAAACACGACCTGACGTGCGGCGTTAAAATATAACTCTAATTGCTGCAGCTTGCCTTGGTCATCAAGCCAAAACTGCATTTTATTGCCGGGCATCAAGGTATCAAGTGCCAAGACATTCAAATCAGCTTCTAAAACACGGTACATGGTCTGCTGATCAACACCAGCCTGTTCAAACAAACCACTGAGCGTATCGCCTTTGGCAATGGTTTTAACGAAGTCTGCCTGTTTGACCAAGGTTTCGGTCTGTTCGCTAGGGGCGATTTGGGCAATGATATTCTCAATATCAAGCTCAACCGGTATGCGGGTTGGTAGATACTCTTGTTGATTCGGCCACAATATAGCCGCGCCTATCATTAATACGGCACCCATGAGGATTTTTTTATGGGGGCTGGGCAATGCCTGTAAACGATTTGGCGACATTTTAAAAAAAGAAAATTTACTTGCTAACAACCTGCGCCTCAACTCTCATCATCGTTATTATCAATAAAGCCAGAATTCCGTGCTAGACGGAACTAAACGTCCTTTTATATCAAAGATTGCTGCAGATACAAAATGATCCATGCAACAAAACCTGCATAAATATTCGTAAAGATAGTGGCTATTGACAATAAGCGACCTCATTTTAGTCTTCGCCAACCAATAAAAAGCCCGCAAAAACTGCGGGCTAGAATTCAAATATTAGTCGGTCTACGGCGCGCTCTACGCCCAACTTTTCAGTTGACAATCAAACCTAGTGACAATGCTTATGCGCGACAAACACGAGTTATGCTGCCATTGGCAGATTTGGTGATCTCTATGCGGCTACTTATCTGCTCTTTCATTTCTGAAACATGGGAAATAACGCCCACCATACGACCCGCTGACTGTAAATCTATCAAGGTGCGGATGGCCAGTTCCAAAGAGTCTTGGTCTAGACTGCCAAAACCCTCATCAATAAACAGCGTATCAAGTTTAATACCGCCTGCGTATGTCTGCACCACATCCGAAAGTCCAAGCGCCATAGACAGCGCCGCCATAAAGCTCTCACCACCGCTAAGAGTCGCTACTGGGCGAACTTTTGCGGTATAGGCATCTTCTACTTCTAACTCCAAGCCTGAGGCTTTGTTGCCCTTCGCTCTGTCCTCTTTGCGCAATAGTCGGTAGCGGCCTTTGCTCATCAACTGTAGTCGCTCACTCGCGGCTAACAACACATCGCCTAGCAAAACGCTCAGCACGAAGCGTTGCAAACTGATTTTATTCCCCGTTTGACCATTGGCAACATCGGCTAAGGTACCCACTACGGCGTATTCATCCTCTAGCTGTTTAGCCGCAGCATCGGCTTGCTCTAGCTGCTTTTGGGTCTGCACAAGCTGCGTCATCCGCCCTTGCAGGGCCTGCCATGCGGTTTCAGCAGTTTGCTGCGCAAGTTGAGCCTGCTGGACCTGCTGTTCCACCTCAGTCAAATTGGGCGTAACTTGCTGCGCCAATTTTTCGTTTAGCTGTGACAAACGGGCCTGGTTCTCAATTCGCTGCTGTCGCTCATTCGCGATTTCTGTGGCTATTTGTTGCAACACATCAGCCGGTAATAAGGCCTGTTGCAATGCTTGTTGACTATCAAAGCCTTGTTCAGCCAGCGCGGTATTAAGCTCATTGAGTGCCTGCTGTTGTAACTCGATACACTGTGACTGGCTTTGCTGGGCCGCAGTGACAGATGCGCTATGTGATGCATCAAGCTCACGGGCATGGCTATAGGAGTGTCGAGTCGCATTAATCGTTTGCTGGCGCTGCTCAACGTCAGTCGTTAATTGTTTTATGGCTGATTGCAGAGCATCAAGACTGCGGTAGTCAGCCGGAATATGATTTTCTGCTTGCTCAACTTTGCCCTGCAAACTAGAAACTTGCTGCTGTAATTCCTGAAATCGCTCGCGTTCTAACTCCAATGCATTGCGTTGTTGCTGTGCACTGGCTTCTCGTTCATTAATTTGTGATCGCAGTTGACTAAGCTGCTCAGCCCCTTGATTGGCTTTGGCGAGTAGTTGCTGCTTGAGTAGTAATTGCTGCTGCAGTTCATCAACAGACTGTTCACTGTACTGCGCCAACTTATTTTGCAATTCATCAGCTAATTTCTGTTGCTCTTGTAATCGCGTTTGCAGCGCCGCGTATTCCGATCGCGCCCGAGTGAGCGAAGAGTTTGCGTCCTCTTCTGCTTGTTGTGCCTGGGTGAGCTCCTCCTCACTGGGCAAACGCTCATCACTGGTTGCCAAATTCGGATGTTGCTCACTTCCGCAAACCGGACAAGGCTGACCCTCATTGAGTTGCATGGCTAAACTGGCAGCCTGGCCTTGATGCCACACTAACTGCAATTGGCGATGAGTAAGCTGGGCTTGGCTAAACTTATCACGCAGCAATTGCCCGTGCTGTTTTGCCTGTGCTAACTGCTGCTCTGTTTGTTGTACCAATGACTTTGCTTGCAACCACCCTTGATAACGCTCAATCATCTCACTAAGGTGACTGACAGCCTGACCGGCACTCACTTGCTCAGCAGCAAGGTCCTCTAGTGGCGGAATTTGTAACTTAAGCTGCTCAATTTGCTGTTGTAACTCATCAAATTGCTCGCGCGATTTGCTGCCACTGAGTTTAGCTTGCTGTAAAGCGCTGCTCGCTTGCTTGGCCGCTTGATACAGTTCATCTAACCCGCTGAGCTGCGGCACTAACTGGCTTAGCTGCTGCAGTTGTTGCTGCAGTTGCTGCAATTGCTGTTCTTGTTCGGGCAGCGCATCAAAGTGCTTTTTAGCCTCAATTAGGGCTTGCTCACTTTGCTGTTTAGCCTGCTGCGCAGTTGCCATTAATGTTTGAGCTTGCTTAAGCTCGACATCACGTGCGGCGCTGCCATCAAGTAGCGGTTTGAGTTGTTGTGCTTTATGGCCATTATCTAGTTGCTGTTGACGCTGCAACAATAGTGGCTCATTACTCTGAAACTGTGCTTGGGCCTGCTCAAGTTTGCCCAGTTCATTAAAATCATTAAGCAGTACTTTGGCGGCATCAAGTTGTTTACTGGCAGAAATCAGTGACGATTTAGCTTGTTCATTGTCAACTTTTGCCTGAGTCAGGCGCGGCTCTAGGCCACTAATTTCGTCACGTAGCGCGTCATCGGAGCTGACTTCAATATTGAGCAGCATACCATCACGTTTATTACGGTGTTCACGCACCGCGTTTCTGATATTGGCGGCCTGAAACTTAAGTTTATCTTCTATTTTACGATAGATATGAGTTTGAAACAGTTGGCTAAAAATCTTCTCACGCGCTTTAGAATCAGCCATTAATAATTCACGAAACTTGCCCTGTGGCAGCACCATTACTTGGCGAAATTGATCTACATCTAACCCGGTCAGCAATTCAATTTCCGCTGTCGCCTCCGACACTTTGGTCGCGACCAAGGGCGTGTGTTCACCATCAGCTTCAATACGATATAGCTGTGCTTCGCTCTTTTGCACTGTATGACCATCGCCACTCTTTTTCAGGCGCTGCTGCTCTGGTACCCGCCGAATTAAATATCCATCGGTCCCCAACTGAAATTGAAAACTCACCTCAGTAAGCAGATCTTCAGCCGCTAGATCACAGCGCATTTGGCTGCCTTCACGCTCATCGCCAGTTGTTTTGCCATATAGAGCAAAACAAATTGCATCAAGGATGGTTGTTTTGCCTGCCCCGGTAGGGCCGTTGATCAGAAATAGCGGGTTTTCTCCCAATGACGTAAAGTCGATGACTTGCTTAGTCGCAAAGGGACCAAACGCCACCATAGTTAATACTTGTGGTCTCATTGGTTGTCCTCTGACTTATGCAACGCATCTATGGTTTCTACCATTAACGCTTGTTGTGAGCGCGTTAAGGCAACGCCAGAAACCTGTTCAAAGAAATCACTGAACATATCTAGCTCACCTTTTTTAATATGATCGGCCCGCACTGCCAGGCTATCACTGCTCGCCATTAAACCGGTTCGCTCTAGATGCAGCACATTGGGATAAACACTACGCAGCTTGCCCATCGCATCGAGTATTGCCTGCTTGTCACTCAGGCGTACCATAATATAGTCGTCACGCAATGGATCGTTAAGCCCCTTAGCCAACAGCTCCTCTAATGCCCCTTCAATAATGCGCACATCTCGCTTAGCCTGCAGCGGCAACAACTCAATATGCGGCGCATTAGCAGGCGTCAACTCAACCAAAGTGACTGACTTATTTTGCTTTTGTTCACTAAAAGAGTATTTCAAGATAGAGCCCGAATATCGAACATTGGCCAGACCTTTGTATTGCGGCCCATGCAGATGACCTAACGCGGTATAGTCAAAGTTTGTAAATAGGCTAGGTGAGATTTTATCTGCCCCGCCTATGCTCAGAGGACGTTCAGATTCTGACTCGCTGCCCCCATCTAAAAAACAATGTGCTATCACCACTTTGGGTAGCCCCTGGCTATCATGGCTGCTGACGCCCTCGAGCAGTTTGGCCATGGCTTGTTCATGACTATTCACGTCACAATCATAAAGATGACGCACTGTGGCAGGCTCGGCATACGGTAGCGGGTAAAACACCGCATCGCCGCTTTCACTATGCAGCACAATAGGGTCTATTTGCGCGCTTAGCGGCCCTTGAATATAGAGGCCAGCCTCTTGCAACTGCCGAGCAGCGAAACCCAAGCGTTCATGGCCGTCATGGTTACCCGCTATCATGATCACCTTTATCGCTAACTCATTGACCAATTGATTGACCACTTCATCGAGCAGGGCGACGGCACTGGCTGGTGGCACTGAGCGGTCATAGATATCACCGGCGATGATCACAGCGTCAACTTGATGGCTGCGAGCCAAATCGACTATCTGCGCCAGAATATAGCGTTGATCTTCAAGCAGACTTTGATTGTGTAACTGACGACCAATATGCCAATCAGAGGTATGGATAAATTTCATGAATTCTCATCGTTTGATTAAACTTGCTGACCTAGCTTACGGTGTTGATTCTTTGCAGCCATTAGACAACCACAAATTTTGTAACCGCTTGGTCGGTAGAACTTGCTGGTTAAACCTTTTTATTTCTAGCAAGACCTGACAAATTTGTTGTCTCGCCTGTTCCACTTGTTGAGATTTTTCCGCATCGCTTAAGCCCGGTTGACGAAAGGCAGCCACAAGCTGTGCATGATGAGATTCGATATCTTTGCATAGCTGCAGTAATAATTGATCGTCTATCACTGCATCAACGGTTTTTGTACCAATTTTCAGTGGTGCTTTGGCGCGTTTATTGGCACTGCGAATCGCCTTCTGCGGTACCTGTTTGTCATTGCTTTTAGCGGCATAGTAAGCTTGAACTAAAGTCCCTAACGCACTAATTCCCGCAACTAATAGTCCTGCTAACTCCACCTCATGCTCCATTGACCGTGAACGCTGACCTAGGGGTTGTCGCGCTGCCATAAGCGCTGATTTATCGAATAGATTGGCCAACGGTAACACGAAGTGTTTACTGTCTCAAACCTAACGTTTCACTCACCGATAATTTTTAAGTAAAGCGTAATAAAATCAATTGTGTGAATCAGATCACTTCTGGGTGTGACACAGTGTCGCAGCTTGCACCATTTAGATTGTTCGCTGCGGGTCAATCTGCGACAAAGGCATCAACAACCGATAATAAAAAAGGCCATTCACATGAGCTGTAAAGTGAACTACTTGGTGATAGCGACCGCCGCTGCCCTGCCACTGACTGGCGCTTATGCCGACGCGCCGGCACATTGCGATGACAAAGTGTGTGATGACTATATAGTTGTGACGGGTGAGGTGATGCGTGAACCAACCAAAGTCAGTAGCGATCCTAAAAAGCCGAGACTACCTTTGCCGGCCTATGACGGTGCAGGTTTTTTGAAAACGATACCAGGTTTTAGCGTAGGTAGAAAAGGCGGCGCTGGTGGCGATCCCACCCTGCGTGGAATGGGCGGTTCACGGGTCAGTATCGTTGACGATGGTCAACATGTGGCCGGCACCTGTGGCGGTAGAATGGATCCACCTACGGCTTATATTTACCCAGAATCCTATGACAACATCACCGTAATTAAAGGACCCCAAACGGTAAAATATGGCCCGGTCGGTTCCGCTGGCACCGTGCTGTTTGAAAAAGATCGTCATAGCTTTAGCGAAAAAGATATGGAAGGACGAGCCAGTGTTACCGGTGGCAGCTTTGGTCGCCAAGATTATCTGGTTGAACTAAAAGCGGGTACCGACATGCACTATATCGATATGGACATCAATCAATCAAAAAGTGATCACTACCAAGATGGTGACGGCAATACCATACAGTCAAGTTATGATCGCAACAACTACAACTTTGCCCTAGGTTGGACGCCCGATGACGATACCGTGATCGAGCTGGCGTACGGGCGCTCTAGTGGTGAGGCCGAATACGCCGACCGCGCCAATAAAGCCCGAGAAATCAGCAATGAAAACCTAAGTCTATTGACGCAAATTGATTTGGATAGTCACTGGTTCGAGCATGTAGAGCTACAACTATACAGCAACGAAAACGATCACATTATGGACCAGTTTGACCAGGGCAATAACGCTGGCACCAATGTTCGCCGCACTACTTTCGGTGGCCACTTATGGCTGGAACTGGCCTCAACAGACAACTGGCAAACCACGCTAGGTGTCGATTACATGGACAGCTTACATGAAGGCCGCAGCATCAACCCGGCAATAGATAGTGGCCTTGACGACCTTCTAAACAAGCCATTTAACGATAATATGCGTCACAAAAACATAGGCGTATTTGTCGAGTCTAGTTACCAAATTGGTCAAGGAAAAGTACTCGCCGGGGCGCGGCTTGATCAATGGCAAACGGAACTATTTGTCGCCCAACAAGGGCTGCGAGAAGATGATTTAGTCAGTGGTTTTATTCGGTATGAATACTTAGTTGGCAATAGCCAGTACTATATCGGTGGCGGCCACGCCACCCGCATTCCTGATTACTGGGAGTTAATGAAAGCAGATATCGATGACCCGGCACAGAAATCCTTTAACTTAGCACCGGAAAAAACCACCCAATTAGACGTTGGCTGGATTTATCAGGCTGAAGTCGAGATATCATCTTCGTTCTACTATGGCAAAGTTAAAGATTACATTTTAATCGACGCCAACACAGACAAAACCTCCGCCTACAACGTTGACGCCACGATTTGGGGAGCGGAATTGAGCTTAACCTATGAGTTTAATGAACATTGGTCGACCATAAGTTCGGTCAACTACAGTCATGGTGACAATGACACAGACAACACCCCATTAGGACAAATATCTCCCCTAGAAGGACGAATCGCACTTAACTATGAGCGCGGAAACTGGACTGCGGGGTTATTGTGGCGCATGGTCGCCGCACAAGATAGGGTGGCAATTGGACAGGGCAACATCTCTGGGCAAGATTTAGCGGAAAGTAGCGGCTTTGGTACCTTGGCCATCAATGGTGCTTGGAAGCACGATGATATTCTTATCAGTTTTGGGGTTGAGAACCTATTTGACATTACCTATGCCGAACACATCAGTCGCTCTGGTGCTGGCAACGATATTCCCGGCAGTGAACCCCTGTTCCAAGTTAACGAGCCGGGGCGAACCGCGTGGCTAAAGCTCGACTACAACTTTTAACGAGTCTATCTGCAGCAATGCCTTGCTCATCAGAACAAGGCACTGGCTTTAAATCCACCCAAACAGATCATACTGACTAGATAGCAGCTTAATACTCATCGCGATGGACATGGTTACCACCAATGGCTTAATGATTTTAGTACCCTTAGTGATCACCAGTCTAGATCCCAATGTGGCCCCAATAGCCTGACCTATTAGCATGATAAATCCGAGCAACCAAAACACTTTCCCGCCGATAGCAAAGAAGATGAGCGACGCAATATTGGTAGAAAAATTGAGTATTTTTGCATGTGCTGTGGCCTTAGCCAAGCCATATCCGGCTAACGAAACAAAAGCTAAAGCAAAGAAACTGCCGGTACCTGGGCCAAAGAAACCATCATAGAAACCAACACCAAGGGCTGCAGTGAAACCGAACATACTCGGCGTTAATACTTGATGTCGATCTTGCTCACTAATTTTCTTTGAAAATAGAAAATAGCCGCCGATAGCCAAAATGAGAAATGGCAGTAATAACTCTAACACCGAGGTGTCTACCATTTGCACTGCCACGGTCCCCAACGCCGAACCGATAAAGGCGCACGCAATGGCCAATTTCATCTGCGATAATTTAACCATCCCTTTGCGCACGAAATATAAACTGGCGAAAAAACTGCCGCCACAAGCCTGCAATTTGTTGGTCGCTAATGCTGCGGTCGGTGGTAAGCCTGCCCACATCAATGCCGGAATCGTTAACAATCCTCCTCCGCCAGCAATGGCATCAATAAAGCCGGCTAAAATGGCCACAAAAAACAGTAGTGCGATTAATTGGTATGAGAGCTCGATGGCCATTTAGTGATCCGTAAACGATGACAATATAACAGCTTGCTATTAGACGCGGTTTGCTTGCCAATTTCAAAGGAGTTATTATCCACTTGTGTGAGATATTCTCACACTAATTATGTCACCATACAGGAAAAACTGTGTCTTACACCTTACCGCCAATGACCACTCTACGGGTATTTGAAGCAGCTGCTCGGCACCAGAGCTTTAGTTTGGCTGCCAAGGAGTTATTTCTCACCCATGGTGCAATTAGTAAGCAGATAAAACAGTTAGAAAGTGATTTAGGCTGTGCGCTTTTTACTCGCCAACACCGACAGGTGAGCCTTACCACAGCTGGGCAACGCTACTTATTACAGATTCAAGCTGCTTTGGCGACAATAAGCCGTGCCACGACTGACATTCGCACCGCTGGTACTGACAATCAATCGCTGTCAATAAATGTGTTACCTAGTCTTACCATTAACTGGCTTATCCCCCGGATGGAAGAATTTAAACAACGCTACCCGCATTTGTACGTGGACTTGTCTATCGGTGATTTTAATGTCGATTTCAATCAGCATCGCTACGATATCGCTATTCGCAGTGTCACTAGCGCGCCCCAAGGCTGTCAGTACGTCAAGCTTATGGATGAAGATCTCTGTCTAGTCTGTAGTCCGCAACTCGCAACCACATTGCACAGCCTCAATGATATCAATTCATTAACGCTACTTAAGCACACAACACGACCAGAATTGTGGCCGCTTTGGTCAAAACAGGTGGGGGTTACGCTTAATAATGATAAGAAGTTTGGTATGGAGCATTTTTATATGCTTAGCCAGGCGGCAGTCAGCGGTATGGGCATCGCTCTAATCCCGCGCTTTTTTATCGAACAGCAACTCAGCGATGGCAGCTTAGTGATCCCATTTGATAATCACTTTACCAGTCCTTACAGCTATTATGTACTGTCGCCGCAAGCGCAGCGCCTTCCTGCTAAGGCGCAAGCCTTCATCGATTGGTTACTAGAGATATTCGCCCCCTATCGACATTAGCGCCCAGCTTTGCAAACAAAGTGACAAAGTCGGGCGCTGTGGCACTTTCAGCTAGATTAGCTCTTCAACAACATCAAATGCTTCAAGGTAGTTAACTCCAGGTTGAGCATCAAACTCAAAATTAAGCACCTTTAAACACGTATCAAATGTCTTTTCACCAAACCATGACTTATCAAAAGCATGCAGTGCATTGATGATGCCCTGCTGATCCCCCTCGCCTTGTAAGTTTAGCGGCGTCAATGTCGCAATAAAGCTTGCTACCAATCCGTAAAGATCTTTCTCAGCATCACCTTCTGCGGCCCAAAGGTCTGGATCGGCATAACGACTAGCATAATGACTTGTCGCAATATCGAGCCCAATACCAAAATTCACCAAAATGGCTTTCTCTCGGTTGCAGATGATATTTTTAGGACAAATAGCCCCATGGTGAATGTCCATTTGATGCATAAACTGCAACCCGGACAGTAACTGGGTAAACCACATGATAGGCTGACCAAGCTGAACTTCTGAGACATCATCAAGTGACACGCCGTATTCCCACGCTCTGGCAATAAACAAGGTTTCGCTTTGTGGCAACTGCCCAAAAGCCAACACCTTTTCAACATGGGGATGGTACAACTTCGACAAACTGCGATACAGATTACTCAGTTGCGGCCATTTAGCCTCAACCTTATGATAAATCGATACACCGGTGTTGTATTGACCTTGCAGGTGTTTAGCACGCCAAAACTGACTGCTTTCAGTCGCGGCGATAAACTGGTCAAGTCGGTAGTGATGATCGATTATCGCCCCAGTCGCGATTTCAACCTTTTCAGGTAAAGTGTCACAAACACCGTTATCAATAAGCGCCGAGAGATCGCAGCGTAGCGCATCCAAGTCGATGGTTCCGCCCGCAGCAGCTAATCTAAACCATTGATAAATACGTGGCTGCTTGGTTTGCTCTGCTAAAGTCAAAAAGCCTTTGGCATAGGCTTGAATATCTTGGCTATTGTTCAAATTATCTTTGATATCAATAAACTCAACATCACCAATATCAGAGATGAAAATACAATTGCTAGTCCAGCCACCAACGGTATAACCGCGGCGATGTATTTGTTGCAGGCCAGTCACTGAGCGGCGCAAAATTTCGAGCAATTGATAAGTTGTTAGTGCTTCGTGCTCAAGTACATTGAGCGGTACGCCTCGTGGCATACGAATAGGCAGCACCAACTGTTCGCCATCTTGGATAAGCGGTGCACATTGCGGCACACCACTGCAGCCAGCCAGGCCTTGCATTCGCTTAAATTCATCCCTCAATCTGAGTTCATAACGTGTTGACTCCTCAGCGCTTTCAAATTGCGTTGGCACCAAGATTTTCAACAACCAAGGGGCAGTCCAATCACCTGGATTATACTCAGATTGCCAAACCTCTAACCCGCTTTGAATAAACAAACACTTTAGTTTAATGAAATCTTGAATCTTGTTATTGCGCTGCTCAACTAATGCCACCTGACCGATGGTTTCCAGCACCATCTCTTTTTGCTTGTCGGTGACTTGATGTTTATGCGGAGCGGTTAACCCCCACTCTTTAGTCAACGCCGCTACGATCTGTTTAGGCGTGTAGATACTCAACGAGCCTTGCTGCTTTTCCAGCTCAATCTCTTCGCCCTTACGCCCAGTAACAAACACCATGCCTTGGCACCAAGGTGCATATACACCTACGGGGATTTTATGCTTGACGTTACCCGCTAAAACGCGCGCAACATAGTTGGCTTTCGCTAGGCTATTGTCGACTTGACGGCCGTCAAGTGACCACGCGTGCAGTCCGGCATCAAGTCGACCGATATAGCCTTTTACATCGACGACGTAGACGCCCCACTCACCAATCACAAGTGCATCGACTTCCATCGCTTGACCAGATTTAGTCGGAATTTCCACATTAGTGAGCAAGATGTAGTTTTCTGGCAGTTCATCTGCAAGCAAAGAAAACGCCCAGCGTTCGGCATCATTTACAGGAGTACCAAAACTAATTAACTTTGCCATTCTTATCTCCTTTAGTGGCATTTGACCTGTCGAAGTGTTTGAATGCAGACAGGTGTGTCATTATTTTTTAGGCATAAAAAAGCCACTGCAAGAGTGGCTTAGTAGTAAGGCTAGTGGTTACAGCTGTCTGAGCACTGATGATCGTCATCAGCAAACTCATCATCACCTTCTTGGTGCTGCATTACGCCCCAGCCGTCGGTTGCGCCGCCAAACTCGGCTGCAAACTCATTAAGCGCCACTTCTTGAGCAACAATCGCGTCGTATTCGGGCACCATATTTAAACACACAATCAGCTCCCATTTACCGAGCTCATCATTTAGGTGCAATTCAATTTCACCTTTTAAATCTGATTGACTTAGCTCTTCAACAGCAGATTCTGCGTCACGTTGATCTTCAAATACTAAAAAATAATCAACATCTAGGGCCTGAGTTAAGTCTATGCCCGCTTCTTGCATTGCCGCTAGCATTTTGCCATTGTCGTCATCTGGAAATTGCATTATCTACTCCTGACTGTGTTGCTAGCTTTGTGAAGCAACGATTTGTACTGACTCACCGTTATAAGTAACGACTTCACCGGCCACTACTTTCTTGCGTTTACGCGTTTCAACTTCACCGTTTACTGTGACTTGACCTTCACTGATAACAAACTTTGCTTCGCCGCCACCACTGGTCATCGACTGAACTTTTAAGATTTTGTACAGTTCGATATATTCATCACCCGGCAATAATGCCAATGTTTCTATTTGTGCAGTCACACTTAAACCCTTAATTAATGCTTATCGACGCGATTATATCATTTGCTGGTTATTGTGCACGCTCTGATGCCAACAAACCATAATAGCAATCGTCGACCCAAGCATCATCTAGGCGAATATTGTCTCGAAGTACGCCCTCAAGTTGAAATCCGCACTTCTCCAACACCTTGGATGAGGCAAGGTTATCTTTGGCACAAACGCCAACAAATTTATGCACTGCGAACTGCAAACAAGCCCAATCCACCACAGCTTCTAAACTTTCACTGGCATAGCCTTTACCTTGCATGCGTGGCGAAAGCATATAACCAACTTCGACATGTCCAAGCTCAGGTTTATTGGCATAAAAGCCAGTAAACCCGACAAAATTGCCACTGTGGACCTCTTCAATAACAAGCATTAGCCAGTTACCAGAGTCAAACTCCCATGGGGCAAGACGTTGGCAAAACTTATCTTGCAACTCGGGTAAGCTATCGGGGCGCCTGACAAACTTATTCACCACAGGGTCTTGATGCACAAGCAGGAAATCATCCCAGTCTTGTGCATCAAGCGAGCGAATTTTAAGTCTATCGGTATAGAGCTCAATCATCGATAGGCTCGATTAACCGCGACTGGTTACTTCAAGCAAGTGATAACCAAATTGGGTTTTCACAGGTCCTTGAACTTCATTCAATGGCGCGCTGAATACCACCTCGTCAAACTCACGTACCATCATGCCTGGACCAAACGATCCCAGATCGCCACCTTGAGCACCTGATGGGCAAGATGAATGAGCTTTAGCCAAATCAGCAAACTCAGCACCATCCAAAATTTGTTGCTTTAAGGTTTCACATTGCTCTTCTGAGCTTACTAGTAAGTGACGCGCTGTTGCTTGAACCATGTTATGTCCTCTCTTTGGGTAAAAATAATCCCAGCCAGTATGCCACAACAGCTGGGATTACCTAGTGAATTTTCAAATATTAGCTAGCTTTTACCGTCGCTATCCAGTTGTCGATTTTGCGCTCCATAACAGCCATTGGCAGCGAACCGGTAGTGATGATTTGGTCATGGAAGCCTTTCAAGTCAAACTTATCACCCAGCGCTGTCTCAGCTTTTTCACGTAGTGACAATATTTTCAACTGGCCGACTTTATAAGACAGGGCTTGCCCCGGAATCGCCATGTAGCGCTCCACTTCCGCAACAATATCAGATTCTGCCATTGGCGAATTATCTTTCATATATTGGATTGCCTGCTCACGGCTCCAGCCTTTGGCATGCAAACCGGTATCGACAACCAGACGCATAGCACGCAGCATTTCATCAGACAGCTTACCAAAATACTGATAAGGGTCGCTGAATAAGCCCATTTCAATCCCTAAGTACTCTGCATATAGCGCCCAGCCCTCTTCAAAAGCGGTATAGCCGCCAAAACGCTGGAACTCAGGCACACCGGTTAGCTCTTGCTTGATAGCGATTTGGAAGTGATGACCAGGTGCTGCCTCATGCAGCGATAGGGTTGTCATGCCCCATTTGGGCTGCGCTTTTAAATTGTAGGTATTGATATAGAACACCCCAGGTCGTGAACCATCAACCGCCGGCGACTGATATGACGCTCCGGCGGCAGATTGCTCGCGGAAACTCTCCACCGGTTTCACTACATAGTCAGCTTTAGGCATCACATTGAAGTACTTAGGTAGCTCGGCATTAATACTGTCTTTTAATGCCATGTAGCCATCGACAAGATCTTGTCGTTCGGTAAAGAAATATTGCGGCTCAGATCCCAGTGAATCGAAAAATGCGCTCAAGTCACCTTGGAAACCCACTTTCTCTCTAACACCATCCATCTCAGATAAAATGCGCGCCACTTCAGAGAGCCCAACTTGATGAATCTCGTCAACCGGCATGGTCGTCGTAGTGTGCTGATTAGCAAGATGCTGATACCAAACTTTACCATTAGGCAATCCCCACCACCCATCACTGGCTCGCGCTGCAGGCAGATAGGTGTTAGCAAAATAGTTTTTAAGGCTTTCAAGTGCTGGGATGAGTTTGAGTTCAATCTTTGCTTTATAAGCATTAGTGAGCTCGGTGCGCTCTGCGTCGCTAAAGCCTTCTGGCAGCTTATTAATTGGCGCATAAAACAGGCTGTTTTCAGCACCCTCTACTATTTGAGCTTGCAACTGCGGCACGATGCGTTCAACCAGAACGCGAGGCAATACCACCTTGCTTGCAATCCCTTCATCCATGCGCTGTTGAGCAAGCTTAGTCCAATTGATAAAGCCATCTAAGCGCGATAACCAGTTATGGTAATCTTCTACCGTTTTAAAAGGCTGAGCGCTCTCTGCACTGCCCAGCTGCACCATACTGATAACAGTGCTATAAAACTGGTTCATCGGAATAAAATGCTCAGGAAAGGTTTCTGAGGCTAGCGCCACATTACGATCATAGTTAAACATGTCGTAACTTAGCTGCAAGTTTGCTGGCAGGCTGTTTCTGTCAATCGCTTTGACTTGCTTAAGATATCGAGTATTAAGCTCATGACGGGCCTTCAGATACCCTTCAGTCAATGAATCACCAAACTGGTCGTTATAATCATTAACTCCTACATACGTGGCATAAATAGGGTTAAGTTGCAGCACATCTTTAAAATATTGATCTACCAGCGCCAGGTACGCTTGCTCTGCTGACTGCTTAGCTGCAGTTTCAGTAGTTTGTTTTACATCTGAATTAGCGGTTACTTGGGAGTTTTTCTCTTGCGAACAGGCTGATAGTGTCAGCGCTGATGCGATAGCAAGCGTCAGTATACCTTTCTTCATTGTTATTTTATCCCTCTTATTCTGTGCGATCGCGTTTAATTTTCTATACTTAACATCAGGACCAATAAAGGAGCTAGTCAATGATCTACTCATTTCGTAACTCAGGTTTTCGAGATCCAGAAACTGGCGTCTACAACCAAACCTACTTTATGGAAGTGTTTAACCGTGAGTGGCACCGTCATATACGGGAGCATCAAAGTTTGGCTCTATTGTATCTGTGCCCACACATTCATGAAACAGTAAAGCAACCTCATTTACTAGAATTTTTCATGAAACAAGTTCAGGAAGCGATTCTACGTAATACTGATTTGGTTGCCCGACTCAATCACAATAACTTTGCTTTAGGGCTTTTCAATATTGATCAACCAGGTACAGAAGTCGTGATATCTAGAATTGAGGAAAAAATAGCAGAATTTAATCAGGAATATCGACGTAAACACACAAGCCATGTCGACTATGAACTGGCAGCTTATGTGTGTCAGCCAGAACAAAACATCCGCATTGAATCACTATTTAAGGATGTTGAAGCACTGACCCACGAACTAGAGTTAGAGAAAGATCAGCATATGGCACTGAGAAAGTTAAATTAATTAGACCCAAAAAAAAGCCCCTTTAAAGGGGCTTTTATTACTCATATCAATTATAGGGCAACGTTATAAATACGCGCTTTTTCTTCGATATAAGCCAGGTAGCTTTTTGCTGTTCTAGCGGTTTTCTTATCTTTAGCAGCCAACTTACAACGCTGATAAGCAGCCTTGTATTGTTTAGTGCCTAAATAAGCTAACGCAAGTTCAAATTGAACCTCGCCATCACTCACACCACCCGCAGCAAGCGCTTTCTTCAAGACAGGAATAGCTTGTTTATGCTTTTCCTGTAATGTCAGCAAACGCGCCTGACGCAAATAAAGAGTACCACTGTTCTCTAGCTCTGCTGCTTTACCATAATACTCGGCACCTTTACTTAGCTCTTTAGCATTGTGGAAAAAACCAGCAAGAATAGAAAGTGACTTTTCTTTCTTCTCGATTAATCCAGAGTTTAGGTGTTTTTCATAAACTTTTGCAGCTCGGTATGGTGAACCATTCTGAGCTAACAACTGAGTATAACGAGTAATATTACCTGCAGTTTCTAAAAAGCCATTTCGATACGCTAAGTCATAAGTTGCTAATGAATTAGTGTAATCTTCAGTCATCAGATAAAACTGTGCTAACTGAACCCAAAGACGTTTATCGTCTTGGAACAGTGGCACCATAGTCTCTAATACATTGATAGCATTTTTATAGTCTTTCTGGTTGAAATAAGCGGTTAGCTTCATCTGATATAAGCCTTTATCCGGCTTATCAGTGATAGCTATACCCTTATCCGCGACTTCAAGAACCTTATCCCATTGCTTAAGCTCTGAGTAGGCAATACCAATACGGCGGTAGACTTGTGCATCTTCCTTACAAGTAAATGCCATCCAATCAAAATAAACTGGAATCGACTCTTTAAACTTTTTCTCTTGAATTAAGAGATCAGCATAAAGACGTACAGTAGCGCCGTGGTCTACACCACCCAATATATCTGCATCGACTGCGGTCTTAAGGTACTTGATAGCCGTACTCATTTGGCCTTTTTCAGCGTAGAAATTACCCAACATACGCGCAATATACGCTTTGTCGAAGTCATTCTTAGCATTAGCCTCAAGCAATATCGCTATCGCTTCATCCACATTACCTTCTTGGTATGCTTCAAAAGAGCGTTGTACTTTCTTTGCAGCGCTTTGGCCAACAGCCTTAGACTGACGTTTTTCGATAGGACACTTTTCCGCAGCCATTGCTGTAGGAAGTGTCACTACGCTTCCGCCAACAGAAAGCAATATAGCCGCAGCGATAGTATTAACTTTACGCATTGTTATTTGCCTCCCTTGTCTAAGCTAAAGTCTAGTTGAACTGTCATGCCTGGTTGCTTAATGGCTTTGCCATCTACAATCTTTGGCTTGTATTTCCACTTCTTAAGCGCTCGGCGTGCTTCTTTATTAAACAAACGCTTTGGTTCAGCTTTGATGATTTTCACATCTTCAACACCACCAAGTTCGTTAATAGTAAAGCTTAGCTGTACCCAGCCTTCTTTGCCATCACGTGCGGCGGCAATAGGATACTGTGGTTCAATACGAACGATAGGCGTTGCGTCACCGTCACGCGTCATCATATTGCCAAGCTTGAAGCCTGTGTTAGCTGTACCAGCAGCTACACCACCCATGTTAAATGACATATTAGTATCAATGTCAGATGAACTATCTGGCGGAGGTGTATCCGGCAGAGGTGGTTGCTCAGGTGGAGTTGGTGGCTTAGGTTTTACCCTAGGCTTATCCTGAACTTTCGTATCCTGCTTATCCATACTGATCTCAATAATAGGAGAATCAGTTTTGGTGTCGGCGCGTTTAGCGCCGCCACCGACCAAGAAGGCCATAAAGACAAACAGGGCGAAAGTAACAGCAGCACCAATGATGAGTGATACTATTGCTCTCAGCATATTAGTCTTTCCCCGCAGAGATCGAGATCTTATCGATACCCGCTTTCTTAACGTTGTCCATCACCTTAACAACAAGGCCATGTTCAGCTTCTTGGTCTGCTTCGATTAATACAGCCGCTTCTGGTGCTTCAGCTAGCATACGTTCAACGTTTGCTGTAACACGCTCGATGTCAACCTGACGGTTTTCCATCTTAATTACGCCTGTCTTACTCACACCAATAAAGATGTTAGCAGATTTCTTTTGTGTCGCTGTTGATGCTTCTGGTTTTTTATAATCAAGACCAGAAGGCTTAATGAACGACGTTGTTACGATAAAGAAGATAAGCATGATAAACACGATGTCGAGCATCGGCGTCATATCTACTTGTGCTTCTTCTTCTACACTTGAATGCTTTTTACGTGCCATTTTAAATACTCTCTCTAGTGGTGTGGCAAGCTATCTTTTAGCTTTTCTAAACTGATTTTCATTTTTGCATCTAATCGAGTGCTAAAAAATACGCCCGATAGTGCCGCAACCATTCCTGCCATAGTAGGCATGGTCGCCATTGAAATACCAGCTGCCATCATACGAGCATTACTCGTACCATGAACTGCCATCACATCGAATACCTGTATCATACCGGTTACGGTACCTAGTAGACCAATCATAGGACAGGTAGCTACTAGAGTTTTGATAATCAGCATACGAGCATTCATATCTTGTTTCGCTTGGGATACCCAAGCTTCACGGATACGGTGTGCATACCAAGAGGTTGAATCCTCTCTGTCTTTCCATGCTTTGATAATGTTGTTGTGCTCTTTTGGTGCAATTAGATTTAAGTACCAATAGCGCTCAAGCATTAACACCCACATGATAAATAGCACTGCCGCTACCAACCAGAGGACGTCGCCCCCGGTGGCCATGAAGCCCCTGACGGAATCCCAGATGTCCATCAGGTATAGCATCATTAGGCGTTCCTCTTCTCAGCGTGCGCTGCAACAATACCTGCACTTTGCTCTTCTAGAACTTGTACTACAGACTTGCTACGCGCAATAACAATTGCGTGCATCAACATTAGTGGTAGTGCAGCAACTAGACCCTGTACAGTAGTCATAAGTGCCATAGAAATACCACCAGCCATCAAGCGTGGGTCACCTGTACCGAACAACTGAATCGTTTGGAAGGTTGCAATCATACCCGTTACAGTACCTAGTAGACCCATCATTGGGGCGATAGCTGCAAGTACTTTAATGATAGAGATGCGAGTCTCAAGTGCTGGAGTTTCCTTAAGGATAGCTTCATCAAGCTTAAGCTCAAGCGTTTCAACATCAACGTCTTTGTTTTCTTGGTAAGTCTTAAGGATACGACCAAGTGGGTTATTACCTGGGTTATCGATATTCTTACGTTGCGCATTCACTTTAGCACCAACTAGGTACAGAGTAATTAGACGCTCGATAGAAATCAGCGCACCAAGAATAAGTAGACCGATAATGATGTAACCGATTGGTCCACCCGCTTCGATACGCTCTTCAATGGTAGCTTTTTGTGTGAATACACTTAGCAGTACACCGCGTGCAGGGTCAACGAATAATTTTTCATAACCTGAAGTCGCTTGGTCAAATGACTTTACACTTGCCACTTGCTCGCTACCAGGTTGTTGAGATAGCTGCTGAATAAGACCAAGATCAGCGTTATAAACAACATACTCACCATCAGCAAGTAGGTTATAAGCACCTACACGCGTAACAGTTGTGTTTTTAACACCTCCATCAAGACCAGTTACAGAAGCATCAAAAGATACCACTTTACCTGACTCAGCCATTTCGAAAAGCTGAGCTTCCCAGAACTTTTCTAACTCGTCAATTTTTGGCAGTTCTTTACGTGCGCCAAGCTCAGCGATGAATTGATCACGGCCAGGAAACTGTGCAGTTACGTTTGAGCCAACTAGTTTACCAGCAAAATCACCGGCTTCACCTTTAACAACACCGAACATTTCGCCCAAGTCACCTTGAGCAATCTTACGGTCTTCTTCTAACTGCGCAATTTTACGCTCGTTATCAGTAAATGCCTGAGCAAGATCTTTACCACGCTGTTCTTCAGCAGCTAACGCTGCTTTTTCACGCTTAAGTAATGCGGCTTTATCACCACGTTCAGCGCGGAATTCAGCTTCACGATTTTTGTTAGTTTTAGCAGCGTTTGCACGATCCGTTTGAACTTGCTTTAACAGTTGGTCAATAGTTTTAGGTGCATCAGCAGCGCTAACCATGCCAGATGTTAGAGAAAGTGTGGCAGCAACGATTGCTGTAGAGATAAACTTTTTCATTATTGCGCAGCCTCCGCAGCAGGGATTGGTAGTGCAAACATATCAGGAGCGCCTTGACCCCTTGCTTGTTTGATAGCTTTGTTCAAGTTACGAAGATAAGTGGCTTCTAACTTGTCCCATGCTTTTGTATCTGCGTTGTACATCCAAGCTTGCTTTTGGTCCTGGCTTTGAGCGTAAAGTGCAACACGGCCAAAGTTTAAGAAATCAACTAAGATTTCTTTGCCTTCTAATTGAAGCTGACCAGTTTGTGCATTTAGCTTAGTACCGTATTCACGCTCAATATTGTATGCATCAAGAATTAGACGATACTTTTCTGCGAGCGTTACCTCTGCAGTGTTTAGAATATCGCGAAGACGTTGAACACGTTCTTGACGAACCTCTAGGTTAAACGGCAGATCAAGCGCAATGAATTGCTCTAATGCATCAACCATTTTGAACATTAGCGGCACAACACCCTGACGCAGTTTATCAACACCATCAATGTCGTCTTGGATTAGTTTCATTGTTGCTTCTTGGTCTGCAACTAATCCAGCTACGTAATCGTTATAAGATTTAACTGACTCACGTGTATCCGCTACTTGAGCATACTCAAACGCCATGTCTTGCGCTTGGTCAAAATAATTATCGACTTTCTTTTGAGATGCTGCTGCATCTTGATGAATTTTTGTATCCGCCTTCTGAACATCAGAAAGTGGATCGGCAACCACTAAGTTACTGCCTGCTAAGGCCAGAGCTCCAACGAGCGCTGTAGCGATTTTAGTTCTATTGCTTACCTTGGACATAGTTCCCAACCAATTTGAAGTGAAAATAAAAGGTTTAACTTATAATTAACCAGTGGTTTCTGCTTATTGTTGCAAGAATGCCACGGTCATAAGTGTGTATTTCTCTTGTGATTGTTAATTATTATCTTCCCTTTCCTACACCCTCTAAGATGTAGACCCGCAGGCATCATTTCACAAAATGTTGACCTGTGTCAACATTTGAGAAGCAGTAAAAGTGGCAAAAAACCCCCTTTCATCACTAAAACTAACTAAGAGCTAGTTTTTTCGACAAAATGACAGGTGTATTTAGTTAAAATTTTGATAAGCAAACGCCCAGCACCAACATAATTAGTCATTTAAACAAGCACTTAAGCTTAATAGCAAACCCATGCTATTTAACAAAAAATTAACAACGTCGTTATCGGAAATATATTGTTATCTTATGATTTATTCACGTAGAACTGAATGAGTTATGGCAACCATTACGGACATATGTCATCTCTTTTAGTTATATTGATTATGAAGCTGCTGGTTAATACGCTTCCCCAATAGCGGTATACATCGATTTAAACCTAATAGGGCAAAAAAAAGCCCCGTATAAATACGGGGCTCTATGACTATTTAAGACTAACTTTAGAAGTTCCACTCACCAGCTAATGTGTAAGTACGGCCAATGTGACCAGTACTATACAGTGAATCATAACCGTTAGCGTATTCACCATTAGTATTCAAAACCGGATCTTCATCAGTTAAGTTACGAGCACCTAGAGTATATTTACCCCATGCACCGCCATCAAAAGAATAAGTTAAGTTGTGAATTAAGAAGCTATCATTCTTACCATTCGTTACAAGCGTACCGTTAAGGTTGCCGTTTGCATCAGAAGCTGGAGTTTCATATCCACCTGTCTCAGGTACATAATCCATGTTCCAAGCAATCTGGTGCTGATCGAAAGACCAAGTAGTCGTAAACTGTGTTTTGTACTCAGGTTGAAGTTCGAAACCAGCTTGATCCTGAACTGGGCCACCAACATATGAATCTTGAGCATACTCGAAGAAGTAGTTAGTGCTTGAGTTCAATCGGAAATCACCGATTCCAGTCTCAATTAAGTAAGTGATGTTGAAGTTTGTACCAGTTACTTCTAGACCTGGACCGTTTACAGTTGAAGTCTTGAAGATTGGCTGACTTGGACCATCAGTTACACGGTCAACAGTAATTTTTGATGGATCAGGATTAGCTGAGCCAAGTAACTCCATCATTACGATATCTTGAATAGGTACGAAACGAATTGCATTTTCTATCTGCAGGTTATAGAAATCAGCAGTGATGCTTAGGTTTTCTACACCATTCCAAACTACACCGAAGTTAATAGTTTTAGATGTTTCAGCATCTAGGTTAGGGTTTGCTTGACGTGTAGTATCATATTGCTGCTCAGGGCAGTCTGCATCTGAAGTACCTACTGAACGACAGTAAACGTAATCAGTTGCATAATCTGCTGCAAAGCTATCAGCTTGAGATAAAGTTTCTAATGCTGGAGCACGGAAACCTTCACCATATGAAGCACGTAACATTAGGTCATCCAATGGACGCCATGTTAACGATGCTTTAGGAGATAGTTTGCTACCAAAATCAGAGTAATCATCATAACGCGCAGCAATACCTAGCTCTAGCCCTTCCCAAATTGGGAAAATACCTTCATAGAACACAGCCCAAATATCACGGTCACGTCCTGAACTGTTACCAGCTGAGCCACCAATTAGACCCGCCTCTGATTGGGCATCTACAGTTGATGAATAAGCAATAGCCGAAGTTTCACCACCGATGTAGTGACCGATATCACCACCAGGTAGTTCACCTAAATCAAAACTAACACCAGCAAAAATTTGATCAAGTTTATACTTGTCTTGACGAAGCGTTGTTGACTTCATGTTTTCAATCCCTTGGTCTAACGGGATATCAAAGTATAAGTTAGTATATAGGCCTGCGTAGCTCAAGTAATATTCACCAACGGCTTTATTGTCAGTGTTACTATGGTGATAGTAGGCTTCCCAAGTCACTGACTCACCAATATTACCTTCTAGACCAACCATGTAGTCTTGAGTTAAATCACTTACGTTGCCATCACGGTTACCAATTTGATACCAACGGAAACGCCCATCCGTTGTTTCGTCATATGGGTTGTGATCTGAGTTTGCTGGGATATCATTCCAACCAGCCGCTGGTGGGGCATAACGGCCAAAAGATTCGTTGCTTGTGATCATTGCACGCGCTTTGAATTTCAGATCGTCAGTGATTTCATAGTTACTGTTTACGAATACAGATTGACGGTCAGTCGACGCTTGGTTGGCAGAAACTCCTGCGTATGCAAAACCACAATACTGGTTGCCCGCGCTACCTTCCATAATACCAACAAAACCATCGACTGTACTTGCTAGCTCCTGACACTTAGGAGAAGCTTCCCAAAGACCGGTATTTGGGTTCTTGATACTCGCACCATAAGTACTCACACCAATAGACGAGTTATAGTCTAAAATACCGTTACCATCTTCGTCTGCGATATATGGTGCAGTGTATGGACGGTCACGGTCAAATACAGGCTCTTGGACTTGCTTTTCAAATGAGAAAGTAATGTTACCTTTTTCACTGCTGATACCTGTAGTAACTGAGAAGTCATGACCATCACCGCCTTCATCGTCAGGTCGAGCAACACGACCAGTGACATTTAGTCCTTCGTAGTCTTTCTTAGTAATAATGTTTACAACACCAGCAATAGCATCAGAACCATAAACCGCTGAACCACCATCTTTCAGGATTTCAATACGCTCAACAATTGACATTGGAATTTGGTTAATGTTGATCGCACTACCAGACAGAGTTGGCGATGCAGCTAAGCGCACACCGTCCATCAATACTAGAGTACGAGAAGAACCCACACCAAGAAGGTTAACACTCGCTTAAGACTGAGCGCTACTACCTGAAGAAGGTACTAGAGAACCAAAGCTGTTAAAGGTTGAAGCACGAAGTGCGTCAGCAACACTATAACGATCAAGATCTTTAAAATCTTGAGCACTAATGACTTCTACTGGAGAAGCGCCTTCGATATCTACACGACGGATACGTGAACCAGTTACTTCGATTCGTTCAACGTTTTTCGCGCCATCATTTTCCTCTGCAACAGCTACTGGAGCAGCTAAGCTCGCAGCGGCAGCTACACCGCTAACTAGTGCAAAGCGCACTGAATTAGCCAAAAAACTATTCTTATACATGTTGCTTCTCCCTGGACTCTATTTTTTTTATAGAAATTACATTAAGTGAACACTACAAAATGTCACACCTATGAATTCCGCAAGCAAATAGAACCACAATGGATACAAATTATCAACATTTAAGCCAAAAAATTCACAATGGTTACGATCGTAAGTGCATTTTTTGTACACAAATCGTTTTAACATAAGGGGTTAACATATTGTGGAGGGCTATATAAACGCTCAAAAATTGAGTTGTGTAGGTTAAAAACAAAAAGAAACCCAACCATCTTACGGTATAGGCAAACCTAATTTAACCAATAAAAACAGTGATTAATGGTTAGCCAACAGGCGTGGCGACAAGATTTATTCGTCTAAATTGGAAAGAAGTCAGAGAGAGTTGATATCCCGATACAGTACAAAGCTTATGCGAAGGTAACAAATTCGTTAAGTGCAACAAAAGTGTAAACTAATATCTACAGATTTGGTTCACTTATGGGGGAATGGAAAAATGAACAAAAACATTATCGATAATAAAAAGCCCTCAGTACTAGGTACTGAGGGCAAAGTAGTTTAGTAACTAATTTACATGTAGTAACGGATACCGATTGCTACACCGTCATCTTCGGTAATAGACATAGCCGCTTCTTCTGAGCCGCTAAAGTCACTGAAGTCTTTACGGCCTTCAAGATAAAGTACAGTGTTGTTGTCCCAGTTGAAGTGCAAACCCGCTACAACAAACTGACGCTTGAACACATCACCGCCGTACTGTGCTTGGTACTCATCACCGGCTTCTAGCATGTTATAAGAAACAAATGGCTTAAGGCCGTTTTCAAACTTATAAGAAGCGATGGTTTCGATACCGATTGACTCAGGGATCATGCGACCTAAGTTATCTGTGTCGTGGAATTCGTTTTTGTTCACGTTAGCTGCGGCGTATAGACCTTCACCATCCCAAGTACCCCAAGTGATACCGGCACCATAGATATAATCGGTTTCTGTGAAACGCTCACCTTTAGAAGTCACAGCGTCAAACTCACCGAAGTTAAAACCAGCAGTAAGTGTAAGCTTGTCAGTCACAACATAAGTTGCAGAACCACCGTAAGTGTAGTTGTACTCAACTTCTGTAACAGCTTCACCAGTTGTTGATGCAGCTAGTGCGTTAGTAACATTGTAATCTTTTTGCGGGAATGGATTTTGGCCATTTGCGTCATCTTCGATGATAGTAAAAGCATTTTGCTTTAGCTGCGCTTGCAGAGCAAAACTGAAGTCACCGAACGCATTACGGTATTGTACAGTTTTGTCACCACGGCCTGTACCGTTGATAGCACCATCTGCTTTGTTATAAGTGTAAGTACCAGATGCATTACCATCCCATACATAACCCATGTTGGTGTTATAAACGACATCGTACCAAGCACCCCATTGCTTACCAATGGTTAAGCTACCGTATACGTCGTGTGAAAGACCAACACAACCTAAACGATTGTTCAAGAAATCGCTGCTTTGAGATTCAAAGTTACTCTCACTGCTATATACGATTTCTGAATTACCAAATGGGTTTACACCCCACTCAAGTTTAGTAAATGCCTTCCAGCCATCACTCATTTCGCGAGTAAAGCCAAAGTTAATTCGAGAAGCACCATTTACTACTTCAGTGTCGCCTTGGGTGTTGATAATACGCGCATCAACAAATCCGCCGATTTCTACAGCATTTTTGTCATCTTTATAGATTTCAATTGCAGAAGCCGTTGGAACAAAAATGACAGCGGAAAGTGCTGTCGCTATTAAACTCTTTTTCATGTGATGCCTAACCTTGTTTGTTTTCAGTTTGCGTAATTATACTTATGTGCATTCCGTTGTTTCGTTTCACTCCTAACTGAAACTGAGGTTAGCAAAAGATTAGCAAGTCCTCAAAGACGAATGTCACAAAAAGTGCATGCTTTATCATCAAATTAACTGCCAAATACCTTATACACCAACACTTGTACCGTTTTTTAACATTTGATCAAGACGGGTGCAAACTTTAGCCAGCTAAATTAACGACATTTGATTGGAGGTCAATTCACTGAAATTTAGTTTCAAAATTGAGAGCACAGGATCAGCAATAGGGCGTATTTGTTTCTGTAAGTAATATTCATAGTCCAATGCAGTGCGCCGATAATCGACTGGTTCAGCACCGTTCAACGTCATCACGTAAGTAATTTTTGCCCCTTTTCGCAAATAACTATCATCACCACTGACTTCGCTGGCGATAGTAGCCGCTTTTACATGGGGCACTGCCTTTGCAGTATAGTCTTCTGCATTGCGCCTTAAGCGCTTGCTAAAAACCAATTTGCTATCTAGCTCGCCATTGACCAGTGCTTTAGCAACCGATTTCAGGTAGTCAACGGGATCTTGTTGAGTAAACAAGCGCTGATAAAGTGCAAGTTGTACCTCTTTAGCTAACGGACTCCAGTCACTCCTAACCTGCTCCATCCCCTTAAAGGTCAACTGCAACTCATCGTTATCATCGTGATAGGCACCTACATAACGCTTCTTAGAGCCTAGCTCGCTGCCCCGCAAAGTTGGCATTAGAAATTGCTCGTAGTGCTGCTCAAACTCTAGTTCCAAGAAACTGGGCAATTGAAAATCATCGTTAAGGACTAAACTCCAACGTCGATTGATTTCTTCGACCAGCTCGTTAGCTAATTGCGCAATCTTACGTTTATCGGTTTCATCTTCAATCCACACAAAGGTTGAATCTGTATCGCCATATATAACCTTATAGCCTAGTGATTCAATCCAAGCTTTAGTCTGCTGCATTATTTGATGGCCGCGAAGGGTAATTGAGCTCGCTAACTTTGCGTCATGAAACACACAACCTCTTGACCCCAGCACACCATAAAGCGAGTTCATTATGATCTTTATGGCCTGGGACAGAGGGCTATTGTGGTCACGTTTTGCTTGTTCTCGCTTATAGGTAAGCTCGGTGATTAACCCAGGCAAAATCGGGGATTTGCGACTAAATTTCGCGCCTAAGAACCCCTCAACAGCGGTATCGTTGTCGCAACCTAGGCCTTCAACCAACCCTTTGGGGTCAATCAAAAAAGTTCGAATAATGGATGGATAGAGACTTTTAAAGTCCAGCACAATAATATTGCGATACAAACCAGGGATAGAGTCCATCACATAACCGCCCGGACTTTCAATGCCATCACTTGCAGGTGCACTGGGAGCCACATAGCCGGAGCGATGTAAATGGGGAAGGTATAGGTTGTTAAAGGCTGCAACGGAAGCCCCAACCCGCCCAAGCTCTAGCCCTGTCATTCGGGCGCGCTCTAATGCAAACTCAAGTAAGTCGGTGGTTTTAAATATATCCCATACCAAGCGACAATCCGTTAAATTGTAGTAAGCCAGCGACCATTTATCGTGGGCAAACATATGGCTGATTTCGCCAGCACGATTGCTGACATTGTGAATGGCTTTGCCCTCGCCTAACAGTTGCTGCGACACATTCTCAAGCGAGAAACTGTCAAACTGATAAAAAGCGGCTTTCAACCAATCGATACCATCAAGTACGACTCGCCCGGGTAACACCAACGTTTCCGGTCTAAACTTATCAGCCACTTTCCAGCTTAGCCTTGTACCACCGCGACCCAAAGTGAGTGGGATATCTAACTTAAGAGCTCGGCGATAAAGTAGCGCTAGGTCAAAAGTGACCACAGCCCAGCCAATAATCACATCAGGATCATGGGCTTGGAACCAACGCAGCAAAGCCAGAATTAACTGGCGCTCGCCATCCACTAATTCAACATGTTCATGTAGTTGCTGATACTGGCCGTTATCAGCTGGTTTTTCCAACGCCATCGAACGCTGTGGATCCACCATAATGATATGTTTGAGTTCATCACCGTTACTTGCTTGACCAAAAAGTGCCACACTGTACAATTCACCCGACATCGCACATTCAAAATCTAGTGATACGATGCTCATCGCAAGCGTAATATCTGTTTTCCTTGCTCGCTCAATCTGCAATCTCGGTAAAGCCGACATTGGCGCTAACCTTGCGCCGACAATTTCTATATCTAAAGCAATAAAGCGTTCAATTAAAAAACGATGCTCTGCGCGAATATCACTTTCAAATAACTCTATTCCTATATCCGTTGCACCGCGGATCACCGCTCGATGCATCGCCGCATTCTTACTATAAATGGCACAAACAGGCTGCGAGGCAAAACTCTTAAGTGCCACGGGTTTGATGCTTACGTGATGGCAACCGGGTAATTGACTGACCTGATGAGCCTGCTCTTGACGACAAAAACACACTAAATCCACATTCGCTAACTCGGCGCGCAGTGGTCCATCCTTAGTATTGATATAAAAATGCAAATCACTACTGCCGTTGGGCTGCTGCACAATATGTCGAGAAAGAATACGACCTTGAACTTGAACAACTTCAGCGGCGGTTGCAATTAATGTGTCACTCAAATGAGTCGATTCCTACTAGGTGGTGTGGCTAACAATTACGAACGATTGGGTAAATAAATCGCCAAATCCGAGATTTCACTTCTTAGGCTAAGTAATCACTGTTATTATGTACAGCTCTATTTATCTGCTTTGTATTCTTAAATGCTAACGGCTAACGTTAAAACTCAAATTCGTACCATATATAAAGACATCGCCAGCGCCTTGCCGAATTTCCGTTCACGCCGAGAGCAAAACTATATCGTCGCAGAAATATCTAAAACTCTCGCGGGTGAGTACGACAAACACCGACGCATCATAGTCGTCGAAGCTGGCACTGGTATCGGTAAATCTCTTGCTTACATATTGGGTTCTATTCCGCTTGGCTTAGCCAGTAAGAAAAAAATCTGCATCGCCACTGCTACCGTTGCATTGCAAGAACAACTGCTAAATAAAGATTTACCATTTTTTCTGCAGCATTCGGGGTTAGACTTCAGTTTTGGGTTAGTGAAAGGCAGACAACGATATGTGTGTCTAGCCAAATTAGATATGCTCATTGGTGGCGATGACGGCACCCAGATGGCCATGTGGCAAACGAAACCTGACACGAGTCAAGTGGAAGAGTTACAGCAACTGAAAAAAGACTTTCACGAAGGCCGCTGGAATGGGGAGCGGGATACATTGACCACACCCATCGCCGATCACCTTTGGCAACAAATCGCCTGTGACAAACACAGCTGCCACCGCCAGTTAGCAAGTCATCGTCAATGCCCATTTCATAAAGCCCGAGAGGATATTGATAATTGGGATGTACTGATTGCTAACCATAGCTTGTTATTTGCCGACTTAGAGTTAGGTGGCGGAGTGATTCTGCCTGAGCCCGAAGATCTCTACTACATAATTGACGAAGCACATCATTTACCAATTGTCGCACGGGATTTCTCAAGTGCACAGTCGACTTTGCACGGTGCAATTGACTGGCTGGAGAAAATTAATAAGACCAGTGCCAAGTTGCAAAACCAGCTTAAAAGTACCCATATCATTGCGCCATCACAAGCCATGCAAGACCATGTTGGTGATTTAACCACTCAGCTTAATCAGGTCGCGCAGTACTGCGATAGCCAACAAAGCCGTTTCGACAATCCAGAAAACCGCATACGTTTCGAACACGGAAAATTGCCAGAAGTGTTACTGCGCTCGGCAGAAAACCTTGCCACCAGCTCAAATCAGGCACTGAAGCAATTTAACAAAATGTTAGTGCTACTCAATGAAGCGATTAAAGACGGTGAACTCCCCAAGCATCAATCGGAGCAACTATTAAGTGAAACCGGCTTTATGCTCCAACGGCTAGAGAACTTAACCAAGCTGTGGAAGATGATGGCCAAAGAAGACAACAGCAAAGGTGCCCCCATGGCTCGCTGGGTCGAACAGCTAACCGGCAAACAATCGGACTACCTGTTTAGTGCATCACCCATTGAAGTTGGCTTTATGCTGGAAAACCTGTTGTGGGAAAAAGCCGCTGGCGTAGTGCTTTGCAGTGCCACCTTACGGGCACTCAATAACTTTAATCACTTTACCCACCAAGTAGGTCTATCTATTAATGATGGTAGCCGCTACTTAGCCATGGATTCTCCCTTTGACTTTGAACAAAACGCCACCTTGTTTATCCCAAAAATGCGCACTGAGCCGACAGACGATCGCTATACCGATGAGTTAGCCGAGCAGATCTTAATGCACATAGAAGGCGAGCAAGCCACTTTGGTGCTCTTTGCCTCGTATTGGCAAATGGAAAAAGTAGCAGACATTGTCAGACCTAAAGTCGATAGCCAAATATTAATCCAAGGTGAGTTATCTCGACAGGAGATCCTGCAGCAACATAAACAAAAAATAGACGCTGATAAGGTCAGCATAGTCTTTGGAACGGGTAGCTTTTCTGAAGGACTTGACTTACCCGGTGACTATTTGACCAATTTAATTATAACCAAGCTACCTTTTGCAGTGCCAACTTCACCAGTTGAACAAGCTCATGCCGAATACATAAAGATAAAAGGTGGAAATCCATTTTTACAACTTACAATTCCTGATGCATCGCGTAAACTAATTCAGAGTTGTGGTAGATTGCTACGTAAAGAGCAAGATTACGGGCGCATCACCATTTTGGACCGCCGGCTAGTGACCAAACGGTATGGCAAGTCATTGTTAGATGGCTTACCACCCTTTCGCCGCGTAATAGAGTAGGAAAATATTTGGAGCTTTTATTAGAACCTAGCAGCTGGGCTATCTTGGTTGCTGTGGGTTTTTTCGCTGGATTTATTGATGCTGTCGCTGGCGGCGGTGGACTGCTATCTATTCCAGCCCTTTTGTCTCTTGGCATCCCGCCGCATTTAGCGTTGGGTACTAACAAGTTGGCCGCCAGTTTTGGCTCGTCAATGGCGGCATTGACCTATTATCGTCAGCATTTATTTAATCCCAAATTTTGGTATCACGCTACCATCGCCACGTTTTTTGGCGCCATTGTCGGCACTTTTGCAGTCTATTTAATTAATACTCAGTGGCTTGAGAAATTATTGCCAATACTCATTATTGCCATTGCGCTTTACACCTTACTCAACCCCAATGCCATGGGATGCAAAAACTGTTCTCCACCGACTAAAGCCCCCCAAAAAAATAAGCAGTGGCTGCAGGCTTTCCCCCTGGGTTTCTACGATGGCTTTGCCGGACCGGGCGTTGGCGCCTTTTGGACCATTAGCAGCACTTCAATACATCAGTTACCGATACTACATAGCTGCGGATTAGCCAGAGCGATGACACTCGTTAGCAATCTCACGTCTTTAGTCGTATTTATTATTCTTGGTCAAGTGAACATCATGATTGGCTTAAGTATGGGTATTTGTATGATGATAGGTTCATTTGTTGGCGCACGTACCGCCATTAAATTTGGCATACCCTTTATCAAACCACTATTTATTACCGTGGTGGTGTTAATGGCCGCCAATTTGGCATGGAGCGCGTGGGTATGAACAATGCCGACTTAGTCAGACGTTTAAGGGTTCAACTCCAGCAACTTGAACAAGAAGTGCTGCAACATGACAGTCACCTGCCCGCTAGCCAAAGTAAACTAATGCAAGATACTGAACGATTTAACGACCAGTTATTTTATCAGTCAGGCGCCCAATTGGGCCCGTGCATTATGCAGATTAGCAAGAATATTGCACACCTTGAGAAAATGCTCAAAGGTAAGATATCAAACAATACCATCTTATTAGCCTGCGAGCAGATACAAGATCGCTTTACCGCCGTTAAGCGCGCGATGAATACCACCGATATTGACGTAAAAGCAGCGCAACAAACTAAGGCATCGCGAATTGCTAGGGCAAAAAAAAGGCGACAGCAGTCACACTCTGAAAGCGGCTTCAATTGGATTGCTGCTGGAGTCATGCATAATAGCCATCAAATGTATGATGAATTGAAAAAACATCATAACTGGGTATCAAAGTTCGAACAGAAAATTGAAAGTTTGCAAAGTCAATTAGAAAGCTGTCATAGTGCTGACAAAATTGCGTTGCAAAATGAAATACTTTTAGTTCATCGCCGCTTAGGAAAATGTCGTCAAGCGATTAGCTATATCGAAGATCGCATTCAAGCATTCGAACGTCCATATAAGAGTTACAATCGTTAAGGAGCAACAATGAAATCTCTATTACCAATCACCGCTATCCTCGCATTGCTTGGTGCATCATCGGCTATGGCAGCCAATTTATCTATTCCAATGTCTTTTGAATATTTGGCCGTTGATGGTAAAAAAATAGACACTAGCCTATTCAGTCATCAGTCAGATCTCGACCTTAGCGAAGGCTCGCATAAAATTGCCATTCGTTACCATGATATGGTGCAAGATGACTTTAGTGATAGCGAAAGCTTTATCAAATCTTCACCTTTCATCGTTACCATTGATGTCGATGGCGACTACAACTACACATTATCCCCAGCTGAAGGGGTTGTGAAACGTCCGAAGTCATTCGCCAAGGCACCACAAGTGGTGATTACCCGTGAAGATAAAGGGAATGTGAATTATAAAATAACCCAAACTGACTACACAGAAGAGAGCTTCTTCGACAGCTTATTCTCTAGCAGCAATAATAACCAAGATATCGATACCGTTGCGGCTGCAGCCACAGGCGCTGCAGTGGCGGGTCAACCAACCGCACCGGTTAGTAAGCCTAAGCCACAAAGCGCAACGGTTGCTGCCACTGCAACAACAGCGGCGGTTGCTACAACGCCAGCTGCCACCAGTCCTAAAGCAAGTGGTGATGCCACTCATGCAGAGCAGATGCTGCAATATTGGTGGTTACAAGCAGATGAAGCAACCCGTAAAGAGTTCATGAGCTGGGCAATTAAACAGCTGTAGTATGATCCCTTTGGTATACCACGCCAGCTACTCTCAGCTGGCGTTACCCAAACAGCACCGATTTCCGCAAACCAAGTACCAATATTTACAGCAATATTTGTTGTCCCAAGGCATTGCCGAGCCCCATCAATTTTTAGCACCAAAAGCACTCGACCCACAGGTCCTATCTCAGTACCATGCGCCAGACTATGTTGAACAGGTATTAACCCTGCAACTCGCCAACAGTCTCACTAAGCGGATCGGCTTCCCACAGACTAAAGCCATTGTCGATCGCAGCTGCTATTCGGTAGCCGGCACTATCTTGGCTACCCAACAGGCATTGCAACACGGGATCGCGATTCAACTCAGCGGCGGTTATCACCATGCGCATTATGACTTTGGTAGCGGCTACTGTATTTTTAATGACCTCATTGTTGCCGCCAAAGAGATCAACCAGCAGTATGATTATAAAGTGCTGATTTTCGACTGTGATGTGCACCAAGGTGATGGTACTGCTGCCATGGCCCAAGACAATGAGCAAATCATTACCTGCTCGGTGCATTGTCAAAGTAATTTCCCAGCCCGTAAGCAAGTATCAGATCATGATATCGGACTTGAAGATGGCTTAGGGGATGATGCCTACGTGCAGACTATCGATGCGGTTTTTCGTTATCTGGTGCAACTACATAGGCCAGATATGGTGATTTACGATGCCGGAGTCGATATTCACCAACAGGATGACTTAGGTCGCTTGTCTGTTTCAACAGCGGGTATTCTTGCCAGAGATATAGCAGTACTCAACATAGCGAAAAAACAGCAAATACCCATTGCCTGTGTGATTGGAGGCGGATATAGCAAAGACCCGCTAGAATTATCTGTAAGGCACAGTCAACTTTTTATTGCCGCCAATCAAATATGGCTGCAAACTGAGAGTTAACCAGCCCAATAACTAGACCTCATGGAGTGATTATGCAATTAGAGATCCGAAACTATTATGAAGTGCTACTGATGGAGTTATTGTCTGATGAAGGACTGTTAGATGAGTTACCAGAAGATTACCTTGCCGATTTATGTTGTGTGACACTCAACCAGCTACCTGTACGCTATATTCGTCACTTGGTTGATACCTACTTCTTTGAAGACTATAACGAACTCAAGCAGATGAAAGAAGAGATCCAAACAGCGCTGGAACGTTCGCGCGCATTCCTAAAAGCAAATATAAAAAAGGAACAGGAATCAATTTAACGCTTACATGTCATAAAGATGACTATAAGATAATAGAAATATGGGGAGTCGAAATTTGGAGGCTCCCCTAGAGTCACACATTGACTATGTAAGCCACATGAGTCGCCTGCTGCGGTTGCTCCCTTCCGGGCCTGGCCGAGTTCACAAGTTATCATTGCAGGACGAGTAAGCCCCTTTAACTACTTCAAAAATGAACTAAATCGAATTTGTACTTGGAGTTTTGGAGGTTCCCCTAGAGCCACACCCCGGCACATGAGTCGCCTGCTGCGGTTGCTCCCTTCCGGGCCTGGCCGAGTTCACAAGTTATCATTGCGGGGGGACCCTAGGGTCACCATAGATTCTTAAACAGATTACTGCTTAAGACGGCGAGCATTATCTACTAAGGTCGCCAAGCAATCAAGTGATTATCACAGCGAACAAACAATTCAGGTGTTGTTTGCTGAATCTATAAACAAAAGCCCTATCAAAAGGGCTTTTTAGGTGTAGCAGTCTGCTACAGTTTAATATTGGCGCGATTAGTCTCAATAAATTTACTGCCAATCCCTTTCACATTTGCCAGCTGATTAATATCAGTGAACTGCCCGTTTTGACGACGATAATCAATAATGGCCTGCGCTTTCACCTCACCTACCCCTTTGAGGGCTGCAAGTTGTGATAACGTGGCAGTATTAATATTAACGGTTTGGGCTACAGCGGCATGTTGTGTGGACTCAAGGCTTTCCTTAGCCACCACACTAGGTGAAATAACAGACGCGGCAGCTATCGCCGCTAACAAAAGCAAGCTTTTCATAGTATCTCCTTTATATTCCTTTCATAGTCATGTGGCCGGCGATCCTTCTCCTTGGCCACATTAATAAGGTAGATCAAGCTCAAACAAAGCGCCAGTTTTTGATTGCAAACATATTACATCCGCAAAAAACCAGACCAAGATCACACTATCGTGTTGTGTAAAAATTCCAAAACCTGACCTCTCACTAGCGCTAAATTACCAATTTGAAACCAAAGCTGATCGACGATCACCGCAAGAAGGTGACACGGGTCACGCACCAACCCAAAAGAGTGACAAGTATCTTATTAAGCTTTTGTTTATATGAAATAAAAACTACAAAATAAATCGTTTTGCTAATCGTAGAGGCTGGGATAATGTTGGCCGTCAAATAATAAAAAGGAGCCCTACATGTCGTTGGATGCCGCACAAGAAACTGCCAATAGCAGTGTGACAACACAGCAGAAAAAGCTAATCATCTTATTCGCTGATATTGCTTTATTTGTATTGCTATATAACTTCCTGCCATTCGAACCTGGAGTAAACACAGGGCTATCGATTCTTATTTTTGCTGCGATTCTTTGGTTAACTGAAGCAATCCATCTCAGTATTACGGCGATAATGATTCCTGTACTCGCCGTGCTACTAGGCGTATTTGAAACTAAAACCGCAATGGGCAATTTCGCCAACCCCATTATCTATCTATTTTTTGGTGGTTTTGTGCTCGCGGCAGCCTTGAATCATCAAGGGATCGACAAGCTAATAGCACAGCAAGTGCTTATCGCATCAAAAGGTAAGTTGAGCCTAGCTTGTATGTTTCTGTTCGGTATCACGGCGCTACTGTCGATGTGGATCAGTAATACCGCCACAGCAGCTATGATGTTACCGCTAGCACTGGGTATTTTGCAGCAACTTGATTTTAAAGAGCATAAGAGCACTTACCTATTCATGTTATTGGGTATCGCTTACTCCGCCAACATAGGTGGCATCGGTACCTTAGTCGGTAGTCCACCAAACGCAATTGCGGCTGCACAAGCAGGTCTAAGCTTCAGTGATTGGTTAGAGTTTGGCTTAATTACCGTCGCACTCATGTTGCCGGCGATGCTATTAGCGCTCTATCTATTTTTTAGACCCAATTTAAGTATTACCTGTAAGATTGAAAGCCAGAACGAAAAGATGACTTTATCTGGCAAACTCACTTTGCTGGTCTTTTTGACCACAGTTTGTTGCTGGATTTTCAGCAAGCCTATCTCAGCGGCATTAGGCGGGATCGCTCAGTTTGATACCGTAGTGGCGTTAAGCGCCGTTGTGGTATTGGCCGGCCTAGGCTTGGTTGAATGGAAAAAGATTGAGAAGACTACTGATTGGGGCGTGCTAATCCTGTTCGGTGGTGGTCTAACCTTAAGCGCTGTGCTAAAAGCGACCGGTACCAGCGTATTCTTAGCCCATTGGGTTACCGATATATTTGGTAACACCCATATGGCACTATTTACCCTGGCAGTGATTTTCTTTGTGGTTATGCTTACTGAGTTTGCCAGTAACACTGCCAGTGCTGCGCTGCTTGTTCCGGTATTCGCCGCTATTGCAGAAGCACTAGGCTTATCACCCATCATGTTGTCTGTACTGATTGGTATTGCCGCGTCTTGTGCCTTTATGTTACCTGTCGCCACACCGCCTAATGCGATTGTTTATGGCTCCGGTTATATTAAGCAATCTGAGATGATGCGTGCCGGTGTGATTATTAACTTCATCAGTATGCTGGTGCTTTATGTTATCTCTCATACTTTCTGGAGCTTCTAGATCATAGAGCTCGCCTCGGCTATCTAGATAAATCTCGCAATCAAAACTAAAAAGCGCCTTACGGCGCTTTTTTTATTTAAAATGCTTGGGCTAAATCCGCTATCAAGTCCTCACAATCTTCAAGACCGACCGACAGCCTTAATAAATTATCAGTGATCCCAGCCGCTTGGCGCTCCTCGGGGCTGTAAGGTGAATGCGTCATCGAAGCTGGATGCTGAATCAGAGACTCCGCATCGCCTAAACTTACAGCAATAGTCCACAATTTAAGTCGATTAACAAACGCAATAGAACCTGCTAAATCTTGTTTCAATTCAAATGCGATAACGCCGCCAGCTTGTTTCATCTGTTTGCCGAGCAATGCATGGCCTTTATGGGTTTTTAAGCCTGGATAATAAACTTTGTCGACCAATGGGTGGTTATCCAAATATTCAGCGATTTGGCCTGCGCTACTGCAATGGCGACTTAAGCGTACATCTAAGGTTTTCATGCCGCGCAAAATTAGCCAAGCGTCACGGGGGGAGAGTACCCCGCCAAAGTCTTTTAAAACTTCATATTTGGCCTTGTCAATCATCTCCTGGCTGCCACATACCATACCGGCAATCACATCACCGTGGCCATTGAGGTATTTAGTCGCACTGTGTATCACCATATCAGCGCCCAACTTAAGTGGTTGCTGCAATAGCGGCGTCATAAATGTGTTATCAACGACAGTAGCTACACCATGCTCCCTGGCTAAAGCAGTCAGCGCAGCGATGTCAAAAACATCCAAGTGAGGATTCACAGGCGTTTCAAAGAACAGCACTTTGGTCTGCGGTGTTATCGCTGCGCTCACCGCCGCAATATCTTTGCAATCAACCAAGCTTACCTTGACGCCATAGCGCGGTAAATGTTCGGTCATAAACGAGTAAGTACAACCATATACAGCGTTGGAAGCCACCAAATGGTCCCCTTGGCTTAGATAGCTTAGTAGCGCCGTTGAGACTGCTGCCATTCCAGAAGCTGTTGCCGCTGCCGCTTGAGCGCCTTCAAGCACGGCTACCTTACGCTCTAGTTCACTCGTGGTGGGATTCCCAAGCCGAGTATAGATATATCCAGGCTCATCACCAGCAAAGCGGCGACCGCCCTGCTCTGCGCTGGTGAAGGTAAAAGTGGCACTTTGGTATAGCGGACTGACAAGGGCACCCGACGGGTCCTTTTCATGCCCGGCGTGCACAAGCTGAGTCGCTTGTTTCCAGCGATCTTGCATAGGTTTTCTCCAAGGTCTTGTTGCTCGCCTATTGTTTATTGTGATGGTGGCGAGTGAAGACTAACTTGGACTGTGTAATGATATGAGTAAACCTAACCTGCACATTTTTCAACTAGGAGTTTGTAAAATCTTTGTTACGTTCGGTGCTCTTGCTAAGCACTACCGCTGAGAAATCTCGCAGCTCACTGAGTAATTCACGATGAATTTGGGTAAGCTTAGGCCGCTTAGCTTCGCTAAATGCCACGGGCCGACATAACGCCATGGCTTGATATCCTAAGCGAGCCGTTAAGATGCCGCCACCCATACCTTGAGCAAGTCTTGCAGAAAGTTTGCCCGTCATTTCAACTGACAATAGCTGAGTGCCAATATCGGTGACAATTTCACTGGTTCCGGCGTAGATAATATTAACGATCACAGCGCGGATGAGTTTAATCCGGCTCCAATAACCCAGCGTAATGCCATAGCTGCGCGCAATGTCATATATCATGGTTTGATTGCGCCACAAAATAATCGCCATATCTAACATCGCCACAGGACTCGCGGCTAAAAGGAGTGCTGATTCGGTGGCGTACTTGTGAACAAGTTTCTTGGCGACCAAATCGCAAGGCTCTATCACAGTACGCTCAAACAACATGATCCGCTCGGCATCATTGTGTTCTTCTCGCACGTTTTGGGCATAGGCCATACGATTATCAACGGCTTGACGTTGTAATAAAGCATCAATAAATGGTTCTGCCTCGCCCATTTGCATGCTTTGGGATAACCGCTGACTAATCAGCTGATTATCTTCAACTTGCTTGAGCTGTTTGAGTTGTCGCCACTCTTTCACAGCAATTGTTGAGGCCCAACTCACAACAATAGTGACGACCGTTGCGTAAAAGCCAAATAGCAGGCCACTTTGTTGCCAAGCGCCGTACAAAGATAAAAATAGCTCAACAAAAATCAAACTCGTCACTGAAAGCAGCGACAGTTTTGCCAACAGTGACCACTTACGCTTTTGCGGTTTTAAAGTGGCAATAGGTTGTTCTACATCAGCGACAATGGCTTCTATGCTGCTGTCATCGAGCAGCTCATCATTGTCAAAATGGCTTGCCGCTTTTAGGGTTACCTCTTGCTGAGGTTGATGCTCAAATACTTTAGCGGCCTTAATCGGTTCATCACTCATAAGAGATAGCCTTGTTACACCAGCTTATCGCCAGTTAGATACTGTAATAAATGATCTAGACGGACATGCTGTAGCATTGTTTGCTCGTCAATATCACTGGGCGGAGCAAATTGCCTAAAATCAAATCCTTGTTGTTGCCAAAAATGGCTATCAGGCAATTGTTTTGGCACATCACCTGGGTACAGAGTTAATGGCTTGTTCGACCCAAGCTCCGTCCCTGTCACCACCTCAATTTGTTGTCCATCTTGGCGCACCATACCTGATGTGGTGGCTTTGATAGCACTGATAGCCATGGTCTCAACTTCACAGCCATCAAACTTGGCTTTTTGCTGACTTTGCTTGACCAACTGGGTTAATAGCGCCAATACATTACCTTGCTGGTCGCGGGTGACATGGTCTACTTTACTGGCGGCAAATAGCAGCTTATCAATGCGAGGGGAAAACAAACGTTTCAGCAGATTTGATTGGCCAAACTTAAAGCTCTCCATAATTTGCTCTAACGCTTGGGTCATATCATCAAACTGTGCCTTGCCATTATTTAGCGGTGTAAAGCAATCAACCAGTAAAACTTGTCGGTCAAACTTAGCAAAATAGTCACGATAAAAAGGCTTTACCACTTGTTTGGTGTAGGCTTCATAGCGTTGTTTCAGCACGTGATACGTGGAGCCTTTATCCGACGCTTCTAATTCTGTTAGCGCAATGGGACTCAGGCCCAATAACGGAAAAAAGGCCAGTACCGGTGTGCCAGCATATTCGCCAGGCAGCAACATTCTGCCTGGTTGTGCATGATAGAAACCGTGCTGTTCAACCACATCTTTTAGCACTTGTTGGTAAGCATCCGCTATCTGTTGCAGCGCCTGCTCATCGGCACTAGCGGTCAAAGATAGCTTATCAAGTAGCGCTTTAAATTCGCCATAGTGAGTACTCACTGAAAATGTACTGATTTGTTCTGACTGCTTTAATGACCACTGCACATAATCGAGTTTCAGTAACGGTAAATCCAATAGCCATTCACCCGGGTAATCAACAATATCAAGATACAAGGTGGCACTGTCGGTAAGCTTGGCAAGCAGGCCCCGCGCTGGTTGGTATTTAATCGCTAAGCGCAGTTCACTTATATTGCGTGTCGAAGCTGGCCACGCAGCGGGGCTTTGAGTCAACGATGCCATCGCCTGTTGATAATCAAAGCTGGCAATGGTGAGATCCGGCTGCAAACAACGCTGTACTCCGAGTAAGCGTCCTTCTCGTGCAACATGCCATAGCGGGAGGTTATTTGCCTCGCCAGTATGACCGCTATTAAGTAGTTGATTGACCAGCCCGGTAATAAAAGCGGTTTTGCCCGCACCTGATAATCCGGTCACGGCTAGCCGAAGATGGCGATCCGAGGAGCGATGCACAATGGATTGAGTTTGCTGTGAGAGCTTTTTGAATGACTGCTTGAAATTGCTCATTGGCTTACCGAAACGATTAAGGGCGGTTTACACCGCCCATTGAAAGGATTTATAGATTATTAATTTCTCTTTTAAGATCGAAGTTATCCGATGTAACATGCCTTTCAATATTTTGAAGTCGAATTTCTATTGCACGAAACTGACTACTGACATCTCTAAGCGCTGCTCTGGCGGGCTCCCCTGCTTGCCAAACTTTCTTCTTAACTTCTATCTCTTTGTATTCAGACTTAGTGCTATTACTGAGTGGTTTAATATCCAAGATCATCCATAATGCTATGTATAAAATCAGTACTATCCCTGAGCCACCAAGTAAGAATATCGATACCGCTACCACTCTAACTAGCCAAGTTTCAAAATTGAAGTAATCTGCAATCCCTGCACATACTCCGGCAATTTTACCTTGCTGAGGAATGCGGTATAAGGTTCTTCGATTATCTTCCGTCATCTCGGCTCCTCCATTGTGGTGCTTCGCTGTCTAAAATCGCTTCCAATGTATCGATGCGTTGGGCCATTTTATCGGCTTTAGCAATTAACTCATTGAGCTGGGTATACTCTTCATCAGTGAGTCCCTGGCTCACTTGGCGCTTACTGCGATAATGCAATATGAGCCAAATCGGTGCCACGATAATCATGAAAATAATAATCGGGGCTATCAGTAAATCCATATCCATAACTCACCTCTGAATCGTTGTTATTTAGTTTTCGCTTTTGGCTTAGCTTGGCTACCCTTAACCTTCGCTTTCAATGCTTCTAGTTCAGCATTAACAGAATCTTCAGCTTCTAAAGCGGCAAACTCATCTTGCAGTGTTTTCTTGTTACCAAGGTCATAAGCTTCAACTTGTGATTCAAGACCTTCAACACGACGCTCGTATTGTTCAAACTTGCTCATGGCATTATCAATCTTGCTTGAATCTAACTGACGTTTAACATCTAAACGAGAGCTTGCAGTTTGCTTGCGCATGATAATGGTCTTTTGGCGAGCTTTAGCGTCAGCTAACTTCTCTTGTAGCAAGTTAACTTCCTCTTTAAGGCGCGCAATCTGCTCTTCAACCACGACTAGCTCTTGTTCTAGTGTTGCAGCCAATTCGCTAGCTTTTTGCTTTTCAACTAATGCCGCCTTGGCTAAATCTTCGCGACTTTTCGATAGCGCAAGTTCAGCTTTATCTTGCCAATCTTGAACTTGTTCTTGCACTTTACCAATGCGACGAAGAATCTCTTTTTTCTCAGCCAGTACTTTGGCCGACGTTGAACGAACTTCAACTAACGTGTCTTCCATTTCTTGAATGATAAGACGTACCATTTTTTCTGGATCTTCTGCTTTATCTAGCAGTGCGCTGATATTTGAGTTAATGATATCTGCGAAACGAGAGAAAATTCCCATAATGTTGTCCTCAATTTATAATGTTGGTTTCGAAAGTAATTAATACATCTTCCGTGCCAACTTTTACAAATCCTTTATTATCAACGGTTAAACCTAGATTTTAACTTTTTCTTTATTTTATTAACAGAGCCATTTATTATTATTTTCACCAATTATTAGTGTGAAAGACTAAAAAATAAAGTGGCTAATCAATTTCAGCAAGACAATCTCATCGGACAATCGAACGCGTTACTCGAAGTCCTTGAACATGTTTCGAAAATCGCGCCGCTTTCTAAGCCGGTGCTCATCATTGGTGAGCGCGGCACAGGTAAAGAGCTAATCGCTGAGCGACTACACTATCTTTCTAAGCGCTGGGATCAAAGCTTTATTAAGCTTAATTGCTCTTCCTTAAGCGAAAATTTACTTGAAAGTGAATTATTTGGCCATGACGCTGGCGCCTTTACTGGGGCGAGCAAGAAGCACGAAGGTCGGTTTGAACGAGCAGATGGCGGTACGCTGTTTTTAGATGAGCTTGCTAATACCTCAGGCCTTATTCAAGAAAAGTTACTACGTGTTATTGAATATGGTGAGTTTGAGCGAGTCGGTGGCAGCAAAACAGTACAAACTGATGTGCGCTTAGTATGCGCAGCTAATGAAGATTTACCGTCATTGGCCGAAGCTGGCGAGTTTAGAGCCGATTTACTCGACCGCCTTGCATTTGATGTGATCACCCTGCCACCACTTCGTCATCGTAAAGAAGATATCATGCCGTTGGCTGAATATTTCGCCGTTGGCATGGCTCGCCAATTAAAGCATGAGTATTTTGAAGGGTTCTCACCGGCCGCCATTGAGCAGTTAATGGATTACGCTTGGCCGGGCAATATTCGTGAACTTAAAAATGTCATCGAGCGCAGTGTCTACCGTAATACCGATTTAGATGCCGCCATTGATGACATCGTCATTGACCCCTTTGCCTCACCGTTTAGGCCAACAAAGCGAGTTAAAACCCTATCACGACAGGCCCCTAGTGATAGCAACAATGAGTCGCCAATCGAATCGGTACCTGAAAGCACACCACAGCCAAGTGCCAAAATCAGCTTCCCCCTTGATTTTAAAGAGCATTGCGAAAGCAAAGAGGTTGAGCTAATACAGCAAGCATTAGAAGCCGGGCAATTCAACCAAAAGAAAACAGCAGAGTTGCTCGGATTAAGTTATCACCAGCTGCGCGGTATTCTAAAGAAGTACAATTTATTGGACAAAAGCTAAACGACAGGGAACAAGAGGTTTGCTACTAGCACGAACACACTGTTAAAATGTTTTAATAAATTCAAACAATGTGCATCAATTGATGAAAGTGCTGCAAAAGCGTTTACCTCTTGGTCTGGCTCTGTGTATTAGCACCTTGCAGCTGCTTGGCTGTGATCAACAGAAACTTCCCAGTGGAATTGTTTATTGCTCAGAAGGAAACCCTGAGTCATTTAATCCACAACTGGTCACCTCCGGAACCACAGTTGATGCCACCTCGCAGCAGATTTATGATGGTTTAGTCAACTATAATGCCGCTTCAGGTGTGGTTGAACCGGCGTTAGCAACTCGCTGGAATATCAGTGACGATGGCCTGACCTATACCTTCGACCTTCGTACCAACGTCAACTTTCACCATTCTGATAACTTTACCCCAAGCCGCCAGTTTAATGCCGATGATGTATTGTTTTCATTTAATCGCATTATTGATGAAGGCCACCCGTACCACTTTGTATCGAAAACAGGTTATCCATTTTTCCAAAGTATCGGTTTTTCACAGTTAATTGATGACATTGAAAAAGTCAGTGACCATCAAGTTGCATTTCATCTCAGTCGCCCTGATGCCTCGTTTCTTGCCAATCTGGCCACCGGATTTGCGGTAATATTGTCGGCAGAATATGCCCAACAACTCAGCCAGCAAGATCAACAAGATGAGCTTGATAGACTCGCCATTGGTACCGGTCCGTTCAAACTAGTGCAATACGTCAAAAATGATTTTATTCGTTACCACCGCAACGAACACTATTGGCAAGCACAGCCAGACGCTGAAAGGTTAGTATTTGATATTACGCCTAAAAGCACTTCTCGGCTGGCCAAGTTAATCACCAGTGATTGCAATGTCTCAGCATTGCCTAAAGCGGGCGAAATCCCGGTTATTCTGGATAAAGAAGCGTTAGAGGTCGATTCACTACCCGGGTTTAATGTGGCTTTCTGGGCATTCAATACCGAGCGCATTCCGTTTAATGATGTGCGCGTAAGACGCGCGTTGGCTCATGCTGTCGACAGAGAAAATATCTTGCGCGCTGTGTACCAAAAGACCGCCGTTGCCGCCACAGGGATGTTACCGCCACCTTCTTGGGCTTATAACGCCAACGACAGTATGATTGATTACAATCCACAAAAAGCTAAAGATCTGCTTGCCCAAGCGGGGATCACCGAGCTAAGCATCGACATTTGGGCAATGCCCGTTGCGCGGATATATAACCCCAATGCCCATAAAACCGCTGAGCTCATTCAAGCCGATTTAGCCAATATTAATGTGAAAGCCAATATTGTTAGCTACGATTGGAGTGTGTTTAATCAAAAGCTATCTAGTCGTAGTTATGATTCAGTATTGATTGGCTGGAACGCCGACAATAGTGACCCCGATAACTTTTTTACCCCAATTCTTAGCTGCAAGTCAGTGGAATACAATAGTAATCGCTCGCGCTGGTGTGATAGCCAATTTGATGCGTTATTACAGCAAGCCAAGTCGATTACCGATAAACCGCAACGAACCGCGCTGTATCAACAAGCTGAACTTTACCTGGCAGAGCAAGTCCCGGTGCTGCCGTTTGCCCATGCCACACGACTGGTGTTTAAGCAGAAAAAGGTCAACAATTCAAAATTAACGCCCTTTGGTGGGATCTCTTTTAATCATTCCAGCCAAAAACCGGCCAACATGAGCACGCAGCCATGACCCGTTATTTGTTACGCCGTCTCAATCTATTTCTCGCCACCTCACTGGTGTTAATTCTGGTGTTGTTTGTTGCAACTAGCCGTTTCCCGGTTGAGCATAAGTTTGCCTTAACCGGCATTCATTCGCCCACACCAGAGCAAGTGGCACAAATCACCGCTGACTATCGGCTTGATGAGGGCAATTTAAGTCAGTTCACAGCGTATCTACAACAAAGGCTTAGCGGCAATCTAGGGGTATCAGCCACCTCTAACCAGCCGGTCTTTGATGAGCTTGTACAAGTGTTACCAGCATCGTTTGAGCTTGCCGGAGTCGCGGCGATTCTTGCCTTGCTGTGCGGCATCCCTTTGGGCGTACTGGCATCGCTGAGTAAAAATAAAATCACCCAACACAGCATCATGGCAATCACCTTAACAGGCTACTCTATTCCGGTCTTTTGGTTAGGGTTAACCTTGTCTTTATGGTTTGGGGTCGAACTCGGCTGGTTGCCCATTTCGGGGCAAATAAACCTGCTTTATGAAATCGAACCCGTAACCGGCTTTTTACTGATAGATACCCTTTTGTCAGACTCTCAATATCGAATGTCAGCGTTCACTGATGCGGTGCTGCATATTATTTTGCCGGCCATTACCTTGGCTGTTTTGCCGTTTACCGTTGTCGTGCGTATCACGCGTACAGCCATGTTAAGCATTATGGAAGAAACCTATATTAAAGCTGCGGCAGCACGAGGCCTGCAAACATCTAAAATCGTCATCCGCCATGCGCTCCCCAATGCCCTCATCCCAGTGCTAAAAAATATGGGCCTCATGCTCGGCGCTTTTTCAAGTTACGCCATGGTAGTAGAGGTGATCTTTGCTTGGCCGGGAGTAGGCGCTTGGTTGGTTTCTGGCATTTATCAGCGTGATTACACAGTTATTCAAGGCGGCATACTCAGCGTAGCGCTAATTATTATCTTTTTAAGTATTCTCATCGAAGTGATGCACACGGCTATCAATCCAATCAGTCGCAAGGAGATGTATGCCACAAGTTAACATCTACCAAGAGGACGACATCCCCTCACCTATGCGGCGTATTTGGCATGCTTTTGCCGATAATCCGTTCGCATTTGCAGGTTTATGGGTGGTTTGCGCGTTTATATTGCTTGCGGTGTTTGGCCCTTTTATTGCGCCCTATAGCGCTGAAGCACAAGACCCTAACGCCCTGCTGCTGCCTCCGTCATGGGATCCTGCTGGTACGGTCGATCACTTTCTTGGCACCGACGATTTAGGCCGCGACATTTTTAGCCGCTTACTGCATGGTGCGCACTTAACCTTTGGTATGGCGCTGGGAATCGTTTTCGCTTCACTCATTGTGGGGTTTGTCATCGGAGCCATCTCTGGCATGATGAAAGGCTTAAAATCCAGTATTTTAAGCCATCTACTAGATGCTTTACTGTCTATTCCGTCACTTTTAATGGCGATTTTAGTGGTCGCCGTGATGGGGCCCGGTTTGAGCAATGTATTCTGGGCGGTAGGTATCGCATTAACGCCACAGTTCATTCGCGCCATCCATCAAGCGGTACATGAAGAGCTGCAAAAAGAGTACGTGACGGCGGCTCGATTAGATGGTGCCAACCCATTGCAGGTTTTTTGGTATGTCATTATGCCTAATGTGTGGGATATCGTAATTATTCAAACCACCTTAGGTATCTCAGCCGCTATTTTGGATATCGCCGCACTGGGTTTTCTCAACCTCGGCGCGCAAGCACCCAGCCCTGAATGGGGCGCAATGGTGTCACAAGGCATGGATAATCTGCTTACTGCGCCATGGACCGTCACCATACCGGGTGTAGCTATTTTATGTAGTGTATTAGCGATTAACTTGGTGGGAGATGGCCTACGTTCGGCCCTATCTCCTATCAAGCACTAGAGGTTTAACGATGCCATTACTTGATATTCGCAACCTCACCATTGAACTCGATACGCCACATGGCCGTGTTAAAGCACTTGAGCGGGTGAGTTTAACTTTAAACCCTGGCGAAGTTCACGGCTTAATGGGCGAATCTGGCTCTGGGCGCAGCTTGTTAGCTAAAGCCATATTGGGCATTGGCGGTCATAACTGGAAAATCACCGCGGACCGCATGATGTGGAATGGTGAAAACCTGATGGATATGAGCACTAAGCAGCGTCGTAGCTTAATGGGCTCAGAAATCGCGATGATTTTTCAAGATCCTATTAGCAGCCTCGACCCGGCCAAGTCAGTCGGTAGCCAGATTATTGAAGCTATGCCAGACAACCCCGATATCCCATGGTGGCGTCGTGGCCAAGATAAGAAGCTCAATGCAAAGAAGTGGCTACATAAAGTGGGGATTAAGAACCCCAAAAAGGTCATGGGAAGCTTTGCTTGGGAACTCTCCGATGGTATTTGTCAGAAGGTGATGATTGCAATAGCTGTCGCAAACCAACCGAAATTACTTATCGCTGACGAGCCTACCAACTCAATGGAGCTGCGCACTCAAGCGCAGATTTTCCGCCTACTGAGTAAGCTAAATCAACTGCATAACGTATCTATTTTGCTGATCAGTCATGAATTAGACACCTTGTCACGCTGGAGCGACCGCTTATCTGTGATGTATTGCGGGCAAATTATGGAATCGGGAATTACCGCCGAAGTGATAGAGACGCCCTATCACCCCTATACCCGCGCTTTGCTCGATAACATTCCAGATCATAGCAATCCTGAATATCACAAAATGATGATGGAGACACTACCCGGCTCTGCTCCGGCGTTGCAACATCTGCCTATAGGCTGTCGTCTTGGACCTCGTTGTCCAGAGGCACAAAAACGCTGCGTGGCTCAGCCACTACTTTGCCGTAAGAAAAACCGTGAGTTTGCTTGCCATTTCCCGTATCACGAAGAGCCCTGCTATGACGACACCGCTACTAAAAGTTGATCAGCTGAGTAAGTCATTCTTTACCGGATATAAACGCTTTAAACGCCAATATAACCGCGCACTAGAGCCGATTTCATTTGAGCTCAATAAAGGTGAGACCTTAGCGATTGTGGGTGAAGCTGGCTCTGGTAAAAGTACCTTAGCTAGGGTGCTAGTTGGCGCTGAGGTGCGCACCAGTGGTGAAATTCTATTTGAAGGTGAAGCATTAGAAAGTCGCAACCTAAAGCAACGCTGTAAGTTGATTAGAATGATTTTCCAAGATCCTAACACCTCGCTGAACCCAAAACTGACCATCGGCGATCTATTAGATGAGCCGCTGAAGTTTAATACCGAGCTAAATGAAGCTGAAAGACGTAAACAAGTCATTGATCGCTTAAGAAAAGTGGGTCTACTGCCTGAACACGTAGATTTTTATCCGCATATGATTTCAGAAGGGATGAAACAGCGCGTTGCCGTAGCACGCGCGCTGATGCTTAACCCTAAGATTATTATTGCCGATGAAGCCCTAACCGCGTTAGACCTGTCAGTTCGCTCGCAGATATTAAACTTACTATTAAAATTGCAAAAAGAGATGGGTCTATCTTATATCTTCGTCTCGCATAACATGAATATTGTGCGTCAGTTCAGTGATAAAGTGATGGTGCTACACAATGGTAAGATGGTAGAAAAGGCCACCACCAAAAAACTATTCTCGGCACCGGAACACGAATACACCCAGCGGCTAATACAAGAGCAAGAAATGTTCTCTTACAAGCGCTAAACTGCTCCAACCACTGCGAATATAAGATCCAAATACTAAAAAACATGTGCCATTTAGGCGTTGTTTATTTATCCTTATGACACTTTTTTAAGAGAAGCGAAAAACATGATAATCAAACCTAAAACACGCGGCTTTATCTGTACAACCACTCACCCAGTTGGTTGTGAAGCCAACGTACTTGAACAAATAAACATAACTAAAGCCAATGGCCCAGTTCACAACGGCCCTAAGAAAGTCTTAGTTGTTGGCTCTTCAAGTGGTTACGGACTGTCATCAAGAATCGCCGCAGCATTTGGCAGCAACGCCGCCACTTTGGGCGTTTTCTTTGAAAAACCAGGAACAGAAAAAAAACCGGGTACTGCAGGTTGGTATAACTCAGCGGCATTCGATAAGTTTGCTAAAGCAGAAGGCCTATATTCAAAAAGCTTAAACTGTGATGCTTTTAGCCACGAAACGAAGCAAAAAGTCATTGAGATGATTAAGCAGGATTTGGGTCAAGTGGATATGGTGGTCTACTCATTAGCCTCACCTGTGCGTAAGCTACCCGATAGCGGCGAGCTGATCCGCTCTTCTCTAAAACCTATCGGTGACACCTATACCGCCACCGCGGTAGATACCAATAAAGACTTAATAATCGAAACCAGCGTTGAACCAGCAACTGAGCAGGAAATTCAAGACACCGTAACGGTAATGGGCGGTCAAGACTGGGAATTGTGGATGCAAGCACTCGCTGAAGCTGGCGTGCTCGCTGATGGCTGCAAAACTGTAGCTTACAGCTATATTGGCACAGAAATCACTTGGCCTATCTACTGGCATGGTGCTCTTGGTAAAGCCAAGATGGATTTGGACCGTGCTGCCCAAGCGTTAAATAGTCAGCTTGCCACTAACGGCGGTAGTGCCAATGTTGCAGTACTTAAAAGTGTTGTAACCCAAGCAAGTTCTGCAATCCCAGTGATGCCGCTGTACATTGCGATGGTATTTAAAAAGATGCGCGAAGCCGGTCTCCATGAAGGTTGTATGGAACAAATTAACCGGATGTTCACTGACCGCCTCTATCGTGCCGATGGTCAGGCTCCAGCAGTTGATGAAGCTAACCGTCTGCGCCTTGATGATTGGGAACTAAAAGATGAAATCCAGCAGCACTGTCGTGACCTATGGCCTTCGGTTACCACCGAAAACTTAGCTGAGCTGACCGACTACCGTGAATACAAACAAGAGTTCTTGAAACTGTTTGGGTTTGGTGTAGATGGCGTCGATTATGAAGCAGATGTTAATCCGGAAGTGAACTTCGACGTAGAACAGCTATAAAATAGCCATTACAGTTATTAATTAACCAGCTGTAATTGAAAGATATTTTAATTTTGAGCGCCACTTCAAAAAGTGGCGCTTTTTTTGACTAATCACTCGTGTTTCACTCCTAAGCAACTACAATAACTGCGATCAATTAACTATGAATAGGAATCACAATGAAAATCAGTGCACGTAACAATCTAGTTGGCAAAATTAAATCTATTGAAGTTGGTTCAGTAAATAACGAAGTCGTTATTGAGCTAGCACCTGGTGTAGAAATCACTTCTGTAGTAACCAAAGCATCATGTGAGCAACTAGGACTAGAAGTTGGTGGTAGCGCTTATGCTATTATCAAAGCAAGCAACGTAATGGTTGCTGTAGACTAAACTGTTAAAAATGTCTAGTCCTAAAATAGGTTGACGGTTTTTATTAAGCCAGTTGGTATTCCCAACTGGCTTTTTCATGCACCTCATTTGGGGTTTTCATTCCTAAACTAAGGTGCGGCCGTAATTGATTATAAATCTCTATCGATTCCTTGATTAAAACGCCAAGCTCTTTCATCGTTCTGCAGCGATTAAGCAAAAACTCTTGCTTCAAAATACCATTCACACGCTCTGCTTGTGCATTTTGGTAGCAGTCATATCCATCTGTCATTGATGGGGTCATTCCATAGGCTGCTAGTGCCGC